>JAFUFP010000039.1 GCA_017469845.1 Bacteroidales bacterium
ATCTTGAATGCGGAGTCTCTTAAGGTATTGGCGAAAGTTGCTTTTACGGCGGAATCATTTTTCCGCCCATTGTTTTTGTTTTGAGACATGATACTTGTGTTTTTGATGGTTAAAAAATTGAAAATGAATGATTTGTAATGCGCGCTTCGGGCACAGCATCCGTTCCTGCGGACGCAGATGCGGCGGAGGAGCATGCGCTATCCGACCACTCGGGTCCGAAAGGGGGTATGTGTACTGAAAGGCGTCAATTCGGGAGGAGGAACCCTCCCGCCGGAACGGCAGTGTATGAAAAAAAGAATCGGCCGTTCCAAGGGCAAATATAGGTGATTCGCCCGATTCGGAAGAAATTTTTTTGAGTTTTTTTGAGGTCAAGAAATAGACTGGCGACAGTGACACTCCCCTGTCAGATTGTCCGGGAGATGATATCAGAAAAAAAGGCTGCACCCCAACTGGGACACAGCCTCATTTTCATTGTCCAACGGATGGACAAAAAGATTCAAAGATTATTCTTCAGGGGAGATTGCACCCATAGGGCAAACGCCTGCGCAAGTTCCGCAGTCGATGCATACGTTAGGGTCGATGCTGTAAACATCACCTTCCTTGATTGCTCCGGTAGGGCATTCACCCTGACATGTGCCGCATGCTACGCAGTCGGCCTCAGAAATTTTGTAAGCCATTTTCAGTATCCTTTAAAATTATTGTTGTTGTCTGCATTCCCTTTACATTTCTGTCAAGGATGTGCAAAAATATCTAATCCTTTTCAGAAAATCAAGGTTTGGAGTGATATTTGCAAATCATGGACCAAAGAGAAGAAAGCAACTCTTCATACGAACTAATCCTCATTGAAATGAAAAAAGCCAACATCATATTGTCAGTCATAGCGATTCTCCTGATGGCTACCCCATTCATCCAGCAGAACGCTTCCGCCCAAGTGACCACAGACGGCAAAAGTTCCACCGTTGACGGCAAGGTCAGGTTCGACAAGGTCGTACACGATTTCGGGGATGTGCTCGAAAGTGACGGAGCCCTCAAGTGCGAATTCACTGTCGAAAACATCTCATCCTCACCCGTCGCGATCGTGAACGTGGTCTCATCCTGCGGATGCACCGACGTCACGTGGACAAGGGAACCCCTCGCCGCCGGCAAGAAAGGCAAGATCAACGCCACATTCTCCAATGACCAGGGGCCTTATCCTTTCGACAAGACTCTCACCGTCTATATATCGGGACTGAAGAAGCCAGTCATCCTGAGGCTCCGCGGAACGGTCCACGCCAAGAAACTGGCGCTTTCAGAGCTCTACCCCGTCAAATTCGGGAACCTCGGACTCAAGGAAAACGGGATAAAGCTCGGCAACATGGACCAGGGAAGCCAGCGCAGTGACCAGGTCTTCATCGCGAACTTGTCTTCCTCACCGGCAAACGTAACGTTCAAGGACGTATCGGAAGGCCTCAAGGTATCGGTCTCGCCGAATCCGATACCGGCAGGTTCAACGGCGACTCTCACTTACACGATTTCTTCCTCCAGACAAAGATGGGGGAAGAATTGGTTTTATGCCACACCAGTAGTCGGAGGGAAGGTCCAGGGGTCACAGCCGATCTCTTTCTGGGCGTTCACAAAGGAGGATTTCACTGGACTCACCCAGGAGGAAAGGAACAAAGGCGCACAGCCCGTTTTCGAAACCAGCAACTACACTTTCAACGTAGTCAAGGAAGGCAAAAAGATCGATGCCACCTTCAATTTCACGAACAGGGGCAAGAGTGATTTCAAAGTGTACAAGGTCGACGCCGACTGGGACGCTACCACCGCTGACCCCATAGCTACGGTGAAACCCGGAGGAAAAGGTACCGTCACCGTCCACCTCGACACCAAGGGGATGCCCAAAGGGGAAGCCCTCGTAATCGTAACCCTGACGACCAACTCCCCTCTCCGCCCGATCGTGAACCTCTTCCTTACCGGAGCGATCGAATAGATGAGCCAAGAAGCAGTCCACTTCCGGAGGACGGCTTCGCCATCCGAAGACAAACACATACATCCCGTTTTCCAGGAACCGCTTGGTTCAGATGCCACCTCGTCAAACATCGGAAAACGGGGTGTTTCTTGTTTTGGTCCGGTTCATCCGGCCATTCATTCGCTCCCCTGCCGTCCTTTCTTTCCGAGAGGTAAGGTCCGCGTTGTATCGCATCATTTTTTCCGCATAACGGTAGACGTGTCCACTTCCGCGTTACAATCACATCCGAAAATACGCCCCTTACCGATGGACACAAAAAAGCCGTCCCCGAAGGAACGGCTTCAGATATCCGCGGAGAACGGATCCTATTTTTCAGGTTCTCCCGTATACTTGTAAGATACGGTCTGGGATTCGATGGTCCTTCCGAATTCGTCACCGATGGTGAAGTTCATGGTGATTTCGGAACCGGTCTCAGCACCCCTTACCACAAAGTCTGAAAGAATCTTCGAAAGATCAAGCTTCACTTCAGTCTTCTTTCCGGCGAGGTCATTGACGGAACTTCCGATGTAATTCTTGGCGTAGGAGTCTTCGATAAGATCGAGGACAGGAGCCGTATTGCTCTGGTTTCCTGTAATCTTGATGTTGCTGTTGAGCCAGTTGCTGAAAGAGGTCACATTGGATGTCACCTTAACCTTGAAGACCTTTATTCCGGCGGGAGCGAACACCTTGAAGTTCGCCGTTCCCTTGGAAGCCTCCTTGTACTCGACGGGAGTGGCCTTCTGCTCAACCCAGGTGAAAGTGGGGACTGCGGTCCACTTGTAAGTCACGGTCTTGGAAGAAGTCTGACCTTCCTGGTCGACGCACTTGATCGCGAACTTGAACTGGTCATTGTTGGAAGCGCCGGTAGCTACGAGATGTTCTACCGCCTTCATAAGATTCATGGTGCAGGAATTGGCTCCGTGGGCTCTTGTGGTCGCGGCAAGAGACCTGATCGCGGTAGCGTCGTTGATAAGGTCGAAAGTTCCGCTCTTCTGTCCCTTGACGGGCTGATTCGCGGGAATGCCGATAAGCTGTGCGACGAGTTTCTGGTATGTCTCATCAGGGTAAGTGAGGGTGACCGTAAGTTCGGACACCTTTCCGAGGGCTGTAATATTGATTACACCGTCGACACCTTCCTTGATGTCCTGAACGGCGTTCATGTCAAAATTGGCGTTGAATGACGGAGCGGCTATGGAAGGACCTTTGTCTCCTTTACATCCGCTGAGGAAAACAACTGTGGCGGCAATCGCCAACATGCTCAAAATTCTCTTCATATTCTTCAAAAATTTGATTTCAAACCATTGTCCGGCGGGGCCGCAAAAGTCCCCAAGGGAAGGTATCAGCAATTTTCGTGCAAAATCGGCCTGGCTTCGCCTCCGGCCCGCTCTCCCCACCGTTCGAGAAGACAAATATAACACTTCCGTGCGAAAAGCGGAACCGCTTACACCTTCACCCTTGTACATATATTTATGTATATCGCCGGTCCGGGAACTGGATTTATCCCCTTCCAAGAGTCTTATACCGCACTTTTTTGTGAATTGAGCGCAAAAATTGTTAAATTTGCCTATCTATGCACAAAAATGCGGAAAAGTTCCGCACCCCTATATAGCTTATGGCAAACAACGAATATTCTGATGACAAGATCCGGACCCTGGTCGGCGTGGAGCACATCCGCCTTCGCCCGGGAATGTACATCGGAAGACTCGGGGACGGAAGCAACCCCGGCGACGGAATATACGTCCTCCTCAAGGAGATAGTCGACAACTCCATCGACGAATTCGCGATGGGATACGGAAAGCAGGTCCAGATCACGATCCAGGACAACGAGGTCACGGTCCGTGACTTCGGTCGAGGCATTCCGCTGGACTCCGTCGTAAAGGCTACCAGCGAACTGAACACCGGCGGAAAATTCGACGACTCGGTTTTCAAGAAGTCAGTCGGTCTGAACGGAGTCGGAACCAAGGCCGTCAACGCACTTTCCTCGGAGTTCTACGTCGAATCGTTCAGGGACGGAGAGAGTTCCTGGGCCAAATACTCGTACGGTGAACTCGAAGACAGCGGAAGGCGCAGCGGCACCGGCGAGAAGAACGGCACCCTCGTCAGGTTCCGTCCCGACAAGGAGATGTTCGGAAGGTACAACTTCAATCTCGAATATGTCGAGACGATGGTGAAGAACTACTCCTACCTCAAGAAAGGGCTCACCCTCGTTCTCAACGGCACCCCCTACAAATCCGAAAACGGTCTTCTGGATCTAGTGAAGGAGAATCTCTCCGAGACTCCCCTGTATGAACCCATCCATCTGGAAGGGACCGACATCGAAATAGTCCTCACCCACGGCAACTCCTACGGTGAGAACATCTCCTCCTTCGTCAACGGTCAGCACACAAGGGACGGCGGAACGCACCTTGCCGCCTACCGTGAGGCCATCGCCAAGACCCTGAAGGAATTCTACAAGAAGAACTACGACCCGGCCGACTGCCGTCAGGGAGTCGTCGGCGCCATCAGCATCCAGATCCAGGATCCGAACTTCGAAGGTCAGACCAAGACAAAGCTCGGCTCCACCTACATGTGGGAAAAGCAGAAAAAGGACGAGAACGGCCATGTCGTGAAGAACGAGGACGGATCGATAACCATCGACCGCGGCCCCACCATCAGGGCGTTCATCAACGACTTCGTCGCAAAGAATCTCGACAACTACCTCCACATCCACAAGGAGATCGTCCCCGTGATCGAGGACAAGATCAAGGAATCCCAGAAGGAAAGGGAGGAAATCTCCGGAATCCAGAAGAAGACCAGGGAGAAGAACAAGAGGGCGAACGTCTACAACAAGAAGCTCCGCGACTGCCGCTACCACTACAACGACAAGGTGGCCAAGGACAAGGAGATCTTCAAGGAGCAGTCGAGCATATTCATTACCGAGGGTGATTCCGCATCGGGAACCATCACGAAGGTAAGGAACGCCAATTCTCAGGCGGTCTTCTCGCTCCGCGGAAAACCGATCAACTGCTTCAAGGAAAGCCGCAAGAAAGTCGCCGAGAACGAGGAGCTGAACCTCCTCATTTCAGCTCTCGGAGTGGAGGACGACCTGGAGAATCTTCGCTACAACAACATCATCGTCGCGACCGATGCCGATGATGACGGAATGCACATCAGGATGCTCGTCCTCACCTTCATAATGAAGTACTACCCCGACCTCATCCGAAGGGGCCACGTGCACATACTGCAGACTCCCCTTTTCAGGGTAAGAAACAAGAAGGAGACACGCTACTGCTACAGCGCCGAAGAAAAGGAGGCCGCGATAAAGGAACTCAAGAACGGAGTTGAAATCACCCGTTTCAAAGGCCTCGGTGAAATTTCATCGAACGAGTTCGTGGATTTCATCGGCGAGAACATGAGACTTGACCTCGTCAAGCTCTCCGAAGAGGAATCAATCCCGCAGATCATGGAATTCTACATGGGTGACAACACCATAGAACGCCAGCTCTTCATAAGGAAGAACCTCCGCTCGGAAGAGGAACTCGAGGACATCAACATTCAGTAAAACCGGTAATCCGGGGTCGGAGTGACATGCGGCCCTGGATTTGCATTAACGGAGATACGTTTCCCCGGGCGGGAAAGAAAGAAAAGATTCAACCATGTGGGCTAAATTCTGCGGATGGCTCCTCAGAGCCATGGGATGGACTACCGTCGGCGGTCCTTCCGACTACAAGAAAGCTATCATTCTGGGAGTTCCCCATACTTCGGTGTGGGACTTCGTCATATCATACCTTTTCTACACGCAGTTCGACAAGACTGCTCATGTAATGATCAAAAAGGAGTTCTTCTGGGGCCCCATAGGATGGTTCCTCCGCGGCTGCGGATGCATCCCTGTCGACCGTTCAAGTGCCGCTGCAATGGTCAAGAGCCTCATCGAGGAGATGGAGAAGGAGGATGAGTTCATTCTCGCCATCGCCCTCGAAGGAACAAGGAAACCGGTCAAGAAATGGAAAACGGGCTATCACCTCATCGCCAAGGAGGTCGGTTGCCCCGTATACATGGGATTCTTTGACTGGGGTACCAAGAGAGTAGGTAAAGGCGAAATCGTCACCCTCACCGATGACGCGAGAGCCGATACCGAAAGGATCCAGATGATGTACGAACAGATGCACCTCAAAGGGAAGCATCCCGAGAACTACATCACCCATTAGAAAAAACGGCAACAATTAAAGGACTTACAAATGCACGGAAACCTGAAGAGACTGACGACAAACAGGGAAAACTACGTCACGACGCTCGCCCGCCTTTTCGATTATTCCACAGCGGCATTTCCCAACAAGAAGTTGTCCTGCTACGTTGACGGCAGCAACTCCTACACTTATGCGGAATTCCGCCGCATATGCCTCGACCTCTCACACAGGATGTCCCGTTTCGGCATCAAG
Source organism: Bacteroidales bacterium (assembly GCA_017469845.1). GTDB lineage: Bacteria > Bacteroidota > Bacteroidia > Bacteroidales > UBA932 > Cryptobacteroides. Next base: position 6,406 of record JAFUFP010000039.1, read on the forward strand.
GCAGGTGACAAGGTAGCCATCCTGTCGCAGAACATGCCCAACTGGACCGTGGCATACTTCTCGGTCGTACCGTTCGGAAGGGTCGTGGTACCGATACTCCCCGACTCCTCCGCCGCCGAGGTTGAGAACATCCTCCGTCATTCGAACACGAAGGTTATCTACATTTCGAAAAGACAGCTTCCGAAACTCTCACAGGAGATGATCGGGTCCCTGACCCTCGTTATCGACATCGAGACTTTCGAGATAATCCACCATGACGACTCTTCCTTCACCTGCGAAGGATGGGTCAAGAACCCCCAGGCGGACGACCTGGCCGCGATCATCTACACCTCCGGAACTTCCGGAAAAGCCAAAGGCGTGATGCTCTCGCACAGAAACCTGTGCCATAACGTCATAGCGGCATCAAGGGCACAGAAGGCTTCCATGGGATACAGGTGGCTTTCCATCCTCCCCATGTCCCATGCCTACGAGATGGCCTTCAGCGTCCTCTATCCCCTTTACGTGGGAGGATGCGTCTACTACATCAAGAGACCGCCGACACCATCGATCCTGATGGACGCCATGGCGAAGGTCCGTCCCCAGATAATGTGCTCGGTTCCGCTCATCATCGAGAAAGTTTACAAGACGAGCATCGTCCCCACAATAAAACGTAGCCGCGTCCTTTCCTGGATGCAGGAACACACACCCAGGGTTCTTTACTTCCTCGTCGGAAGAAGGCTCTACAAGAGTTTCGGCGGGAAGCTAAAGTTCTTCGGGGTCGGAGGAGCGAAGCTCGACTCAACTGTCGAGGAGTTCCTTCTGAAGTGCCGTTTCCCCTACGCCATAGGCTACGGCCTGACGGAGACCGCACCCCTCATCACCAACGCCTGCGTCCACAAGACGGTTGTCGGCTCCTGCGGAGTTCCGGCCTACAATGTCGAAGTGAAGCTCGACAACGTCAATCCCGAAACCGGTGAAGGTGAAATCGTGGTCCGCGGTGACAACGTCATGCTGGGATACTACAAGGATCCCGAGAGGACAAGGGAAGTCCTCACATACGACGGATGGTTCCACACCCATGACCTCGCCTCCAAGGACAACAAGGGCAGGTACTACATCAAGGGCCGTCTCGGAAACATGATCATCGGAGCCTCCGGAGAGAACATCTACCCCGAAGAGATCGAGGAGGTCATCAACGGAGTTGACGGCGTGAACGAATCCCTCGTCATGGAAAGGGACGGAAAACTCGTCGCCCTGATCAAGTTCGATGACGCCATCATCAACTGGGACCAGGCTTCCGAGGACAAGTTCTTCGAGAACCTCCAGGCCAGGAAGGAAGCCATCATGGAATACGTCAACAAGCACGTGAGCAAGCAGTCAAAGGTGAATGACGTCGAGGTGATGAAGGAACCCTTCGAAAAGACCGCGACCAACAAGATACGCCGCTTCAAATACAAGGACGCCCACGGTGACGACTACCTGCAGGAACATCCCGAAGAAGCGAAGGACAACACCCAAGAAGAGAAAGAAGATGGGACCGCTGAAAAATGAACCCCAGAAGCCGAAAGAGGGCAAACTCCTCTTCATCGACGCCTGCGTAAGGGGTGACGAATCCAGAACCAGGGGCATAGCCGTCCCCATCGTCGCCGCCCTTTCAACGAGGTATGAAGTGGAGAAGATCGACCTCACATCAATGGACATCTCCCCTCTCACTCCCTCTTCGTATGCCGAAAGAGGCAAGGGGAACACCCCCGAATGGGCCGAAAAGGCAGCAAGGAAGATAGCCGACGCCGACAGGATCGTCATAGCAGCACCGTTCTGGGACATGAGTTTCCCAGCCGTCCTGAAGGCCTTCTTCGAACAGGTGTCCCTTTTCGGAATCACTTTCGAGGACAACGGCAAGAAATGCGTAGGGCTGTGCAAATGCAAAAAGGTCCTCTACGTCACGACAAGAGGAATGGACATTCCGACGGGAGACCCCAGAGAACAGGGCACCCCCTACATAAAAGCGCTGTCGTATCTGTGGGGATTGGGAGAAGTGGAGACCATCGCCGCATGGAACATGGATTACATCTCCCCGGAAAAGATCGAGGAAAAGATATCCGGATGCGTCATAGAGGGTATCCGCCTTGCGAAGACCTTCTAGTCCCCCACCCTTACAGTCCGAGAATTTTCATGAGTTCCTTCGCCGAGGAGGAACTCATTTTTATTCTCACATCGGGGTAAGGCTCCCTCAGGGAGAGGATTTTTCCCCTGCCGATCGTACTGGAGAGGCTCTTGACCATGTTGATTCCGACGACATACTGCCTGTTCGCCCTGAAGAACTCACGCGGATCCAATGAAGCGGCCAAAGAACCGAGGGACATTTCCACGATACCCCTCGTTCCGTCCGCAAGATGCACGTTGGTCATCTCGTAGCTGTACTCGATGTAGCATATCTCACCGACGGGCACGATGATGGACGTCTTCCCGCATTTTATCTTGAGGCGGCGGCGGTACATCTCCTCGGCTGATTCCCCGGGGAGGGGCGAAGTGATCTGCCTCGCCCTTGTCGAAAGAAGATTGTGCTCGAACCGGAGGAAAGCGTCCTCGAGATCCTTGTCCCTGACCGGCTTCACCAGATAATCGAGGCAATTGTAGTCGAAGGCCTTCAGGGCGTATTCGTCATATGCCGTCGTGAACACTATGAACGCGTCGCTTTCGACGGAGTCGAAGATGGAGAAGCTGAACCCGTCGGAGAGCCTTATGTCCGAAAAGACGATATCGACGTCCGGATTCCCGGAAAGAAGGAGTCTCCCTTCCGGAATGTCATTCGCAATGCCGACGACCTGAGCATCCGGGCGTATCCTGCCGATCTGCTTCTGGAGTCTCGCGGCTATCACCGCCTCATCTTCAATAATCAATACCTTCATAAACGTCTTCTTTTCTTATCAGGGGAAGCTGCACCGTGAACCGGTCATCGCTTTCCTTTATGACCACTTCCCTGTCCTGGACCAGGCGGAAACGCTCCGAGAGGTTTTCCAGCCCCTTGCCGGTTGAGGGCACATTAGCCGAGAGAGGATTCCGGTTGTTCGTGATGACGAGATATCCTCCCTCCATCGTGATGTCCACAACCAGAGGATTCCCTTTCGAATGGGCGTTGTGCTTGATGGCGTTTTCCAGAAGCCCCTGCAGTGAAAGCGGAGGTATGAGATACCCTTCACCCTTCACGCCCTCCCCGACATTTATGCTGACGGCGTCGTAGCGGATCGCCATAAGCTGCCTGTAATCCTCGAGATATTCCAGTTCCTGCCGAAGCGGGACCAGAGTCTTGTCACCGTTGGCCACTATATATCTATATGTATGGGACATCCTTTCGGTAAAGTCCAACGCCTTCGGAGAATCCGTTTCTATGAGACCGCAAAGCGTTGTGAAAGTATTGAAAATAAAGTGGTTGTCAGTCTTTTGGCGGAGAGCTTGCATTTCCGCCTTGAGAGCGAGGTCGGCCTGGTCACGGTATCTGTTCATCAGATACGATATGAAATATATCGACACCAGGAAATACGCCGTAAGACCGTCGGTGGCCAGTGACCTGACGTACATGTCATCATCCGGCCATACCATCTTCATATAGAAGATGCCTATCATGAAGGATATCGCGACCACAAACACCCAAAGAATGAAGCACTGGAGGAAGATGTTCCAGAATGTATGCTTCGTTCCCCTGAAAAGCCATATCACCAGACGGCTGAAAAGGAGAGTGATTTCCATCAGCACAAGAGCCTCCAGAGCCCCCTGCCACATGATCGTCAGGATGACCTCCCTGCGGAAGGAAGGATCGGCCGAAGATATGAATTCTATATCCTGGAGAATCCAAAGGACGACGTTGATCACGACGGCGGCGACCAGCGTCATCACGTGACGCCACCTTGCGATCTTCGGGTCGGTTCCCTGTGTAGCGAAAATGTTTATCGACATGTCGCAAAGATAACGATAAAGAATGCAAGATATCCTCCCACACCGTCCGATTCAACCCCATAAATGTCCACTTCACCGATTTTGCCTTCCGAAGGCGCCATTATGGAAAGTCTTTTGCAGTCAATACAATGACCAACCGATATTGATTCTGATGAAGTTGAAAAAGACAATCACAACCATCTCACTTTCATTGCTGCTTTCTTCAGCCGCTTTCGCCCAGGACATGGTAAGTGCCGAGGCGCAGAAGGGACTGGAGAAGAGCGTACGTTACACGGTGGAAATGTTCACCGACACCAGGGACCGTAAACTCGAAGACGTCCTCAAGAAGATGCCCGGTCTTTCCAATGAATGGGGTTCGGAGTTCTCCTACAACGGAATGGACGTCGAAAAAATCTACGTCAACGGACAGGACATCCTGGGCGACAACTACGCCATCGTCTACAACATGAAGCCCGAAGACGTCGAATATGTTGAAATCATCGAGAACCACGTGACCCAGAAGGTCATGAAGGGAATCCAATACAGCAACGACGCCGCGATGAACGTCGTCCTCAAGAACAACGCCAAAACCGGATGGGCCGGTTCCGTGAAAGCCGGCGCCGGAATCCTCCCTACGCTGTACAACCTCGATTTCAACGCCCTCAACCTCGGGAGCGACATCACGAACTCGGTGCTCCTGAAGGCCGACAACACCGGACTCAACCTGACCGGTGAAGATTCCGGAGGCTGGGGCGGAGGCGGAAACTGGGGTCTTCCCCAGTTCCTCAACGTTTCCCCTTCACTCGCCCCGCTTTCAGACCAGAGGGTGAGATTCAACAATTCCCTTCTCGGGACACTGGGAAGCAACATCCGTCTTTCGGATGACTACAGCCTCAATGTCAAGGTATCCTACGACACCGACAAGATAAAGGCCTCCTCCCTCGATGAGACAACCTACTATCTGGACGGCGGTGAAAGCGTTGTCGACGTCACCGGAGAGGACGCGGTATCCAAGCAGAGGAAACTCGAAGCCGTAGTCACCCTCCTTTCCAACACAGAGAAAAAGTTCCTCCAGAACACGACCCAGTTCTCCTCAACATGGAGGGATGTGGACAAGGACATTACGGGTTCATTCCCCTCCGACCAGGGTATAAGGACCACTCCTATGGAATTCCAGAACGAATTGGAGTTCAAACTTCCCCTTGGCAGGAACATACTCAGCATAGATTCCGAAGTGGAGCTGAGGACCCGGCCCGAGCATCTCAACATCTCAAGGGAGGAATACCAGTTCGCGCAGAATATCGACAGCCGTGCGGCTGATGTTGACCTCTACGCCACCTACAGCATGAACTTCGGCAATCTCAACGCCGCCATAAAAGCGGGCGGAGCCGGATATTCAAGGAAAATCGCGACAAAAATGAGCGGAGCCGCCGAGATGGAGGACTCCCAGAACGAGTCCGTGCTCAATTCTTTCATGGCTCAGGTTGAAGGGACCCTCACCTACATCACGGACGATCTCCAGATCGAGGCGTCGGTTCCCCTCAGGTGGGGAAGCTACAACCTTCGTGACCTCGTCGGCGAGGACAACAAGAAGGGAACGAAATTATACTTTTCCCCTTCCCTCTCGGCCAAATACCAGCTCAGCGACGAATTCGCCCTGACGGCGAGACTCAACTCCAACCAGGACGAAGTCAACAGGGGTGACATGTATCCCGGAGTCATATTCAAGGATTTCAGGTCCGCCACAAGGGGCATACCCTCGATAAGAGGCGACAAATCACAGGAAGCCGAACTGGGATTCACCTACAGGAGGGCGAAAAGCTCCCTGTTCCTGAGCGGCAGCATCGGAAGGACCTGGAGCCAGCCCGCCTTCATCGATGTCATGGATTTCTCGGAAAACTACATAATCAGCGGATTCGAGGAAGCGCCCGAAAAATACAAGGACGTGATGACCATGATGAACGCCGACATCAGCAAGGGAATCAACGCGCTGAAAGGAAAGATCGGTCTCGGAATCTTCGGAACGAGTTCGACTTCATCGATGATCAGGAACGGAGCCGTCATCCCCTACAAGTTCCGTTCGATCGGACTCCGTCCCAACATCAACGGAAGGATCTTCCCCTGGTGCAACGTCATCTATTCCATAGACATCGACTGGGACTCCATGAAGATGGACAAGGATGAGACTTCGTCCAGTTCAAAGGGCTACACCCAGAATCTCGAAATAATATTCTCCCCCTGGCAGAAGTTCAACTTCAGCCTTCTCGGGGAGCACTACTACACCGAGTTCACCGACGACATGGCCAAGCACCTGGTGCTGACGGATTTCAAGGCGGAGTACACCATAAACCCCAAATGGGTGATAATGGCCGCCGTCACGAACATCCTCAACCAGAAGACGTACAACTACACCCTCGTCGACAGCGAGGATTTCACGAAATCTTTCACGTCATATAACATAAGACCAAGGAATGTTTTGATCAGCCTGTACCATAAGTTCTGACCGGAGACTTGACCACAAGTTTCCTTCTTTCCAGCCCCGGACAGTCCGGGGCATTTTTTGTCTCCGCACGTAAGGGTAAACGGAAAGAGCCGATCCCTAAGGACCGGCCCAAGAAAATATAGCATTACTGAATAAGTAAGTTGCTTTTGGAAAACTACTCGGCTACGACCTCGAAGTTGAAGGTACCCTTGACAGCCTTGTAGCACTTGACCTCAGCCTCGTATGTTCCGGGTTCCTTGACCTCGGGGGATACGATGGTGATGTCCTTCTTGTCAACCTCAACACCTGCAGCGGCGAGAGCCTCTGAAAGCTGAGCGGGGGTGATGGAACCGTAGATCTTGCCGTTCTCTCCGACCTTTGCGGAAACCTTTACGGAAGTAGCGGCGATCTTGGCTGCGAGAGCCTCAGCGTCGGCGACGAACTTGGCCTCCTTGTGGGCGCGCTGACGGATAGTCTCAGCGTGCTGCTTGAGAGCGGAAGCTGTTGCGAGAGTTGCATAGCCCTGAGGGATGAGATAGTTGCGTGCGTAACCGGACTTTACGTTTACCACGTCGTCTGCGTGACCGAGGTTGGCCACATCTTTCTTCAATATGATCTGCATAGCTATGTCTCCTGATTATTTAAGAAGGTCTGTTACGTAAGGGAGAAGTGCAAGGGAGCGGGCCCTCTTGACTGCCTGGGCAACCTTCCTCTGGAATTTGAGGGAAGTACCGGTGATGCGACGGGGAAGGATCTTACCCTGCTCGTTGAGGAACTTCTTGAGGAACTCGGGATCCTTGTAGTCGACATATTTGATGCCTGCCTTCTTGAAACGGCAGTATTTCTTCTTGCGGACCTCTACGGTAGGAGGGTTGAGATAGCGGATCTCGTTCTTCTGCTGAGCGTTGTTTGTCTGTGCCATAATCTTATTCCTCCTTATTATTCTGCTGATTTAGCCTGACGGTTGGCCCTTCTGCGCTCCGCATAAGCGACAGCGTGCTTGTCGAGGGCGACGGTGATGTAGCGAAGGATACGCTCGTCACGGTGATACTGGGTCTCCAGAGATGCCACGAAATCGGGAGTAGACTGGAACTGGATCAGGTAATAGAAACCTGAAGTCTTGTGCTGGATGGGGTAAGCGAGCTGCTTGAGTCCCCAGTCCTCTTCGTACACAACTTCACCACCATTGTCTTTGATGAAGTTGACATACTTGGCAACCGCTTCCTTCATCTGAGCATCAGACAAAACGGGAGTTGCAATGAAAACGGTCTCGTACTGCTTAAGCATGTTTTGTTCAATAAATGTTTGTTACTAAATAATTTACAGTCCTTAATGGGTCTTTTCGGGCCCAAAAAGGACTGCAAATGTAGCAATTATTTGTAAAACAAACAACTATTTTTCAGGAACTGCCTCAAGAACAGCCTTGAGATAATCCCATGTGCGGGCCACTGAAGGGATGTTCACCTTCTCGTCCGGAGAGTGGGGGAACTTAACGGTAGGGCCTACGGAGACCATCTCCCAGTTGGGATATTTGGCACCCATGATGGCGCACTCCAATCCTCCGTGGGTGGCCATGATCTTCATGTCGTATCCGTACACCTTCTTGAACTGCTCCATCATGACCTTGTTCATGGGAGTGTCGAGCTTGGGTGTCCAACCTGAATAACCGCCCGCGAAAGTGACGGTGGCTCCGGCCAGTTCGAAAAGGCACCTCATCCTTTCGGCGAGGTAAGCCTTCGATGAATCCACGGCGCTTCTCATCAGAGAGTGCACGGTGAGGTGGCCGTTACCGGTACGGACGATGGCCATGTTGGTGGAAGTCTCGGTAAGGCCTTCCATCGTGCGGCTCATGCGGATAACACCGGCGGGGCAAGCGAGAAGGGCCTTGACGGCCTTCAGCATGACACCGGGCTGGATGTGGCGCTCGGGAGCGGCAGTCTTCTTGACTTCGAGGGTCATTCCCGGATCTGAATTCGAGAACTCGTTCACGACATTTGTCCATACCTCATCGATGCAGGCTTTCGCCTTCTTGAGGTTCTTCGAAGGAACCGAGACGACGGCCCTTGCCTCGAACGGGATGGCGTTGCGGAGTGATCCTCCGTTGAACTCGGTGACGAGGGCTCCGAATTTCTCGATAAGGGGAAGGAGCATCCTGGAAACGACCTTGTTGGCGTTTGCCCTGTAAAGGGAGATGTCCATTCCGGAGTGTCCGCCCTGAAGCCCGCTCACGAGAATAGTCAGACCTTCAAATCCTTCGGGGGTCTTGTAAGTCCTGTATTTGAAGTCTCCGGTAACGTCGAGTCCACCGGCGCATCCGACGCAGAGTTCACCCTCCTCCTCGGAATCGAGGTTGATGAGGATGTCACCCTTCAGAACGCCGGGTTTGAGGGAATTCGCTCCGGTCATTCCGGTCTCCTCATCGTAGGTGACGAGAACCTCTACCGGTCCGTGCTTCACCGTGGGATCCTCCAGAACGGCAAGGCCCATGGCCACTCCGATTCCGTTGTCGGCTCCGAGGGTGGTACGGTCAGCGGTGACCCAATCGCCGTCGATGATTGTCTTTATGGGGTCCGTCAGGAAATTGTGGTCAGAATCACCGGTCTTCTGGGGGACCATGTCCATATGGCCCTGGAGGATCACTCCCCTCTTATTCTCCATTCCGGGTGTGGCCCCTTTGCGGAAGATGATGTTTCCGGTATCATCACGGGAAACCTCAACTCCGTGTTCCTCTCCCCACTTGAGGAGATATTCCTGTACTTTGGCTTCGTGCTTTGAAGGTCTGGGGACCTGGGTCAGCCCGTAGAAATTCTTCCATACTACGTTCGGCTGCAAATCTTTGATTGTCATAAAAATATGTGGTTTAATCAGTTATATTATTTTCAAAAAGAGGCTAGTTGCCCACGGGGAAAGTGCTTTCAATTCCCAGCTGATAGACGGGGATCCTGCTCTGAAGAAGGATATCCGCCCCGTCGGTGAGCTTGACCTGGCAGATCGCCGGAATCCTGTAATACGCGACCTGACCCTTAGATCCGGAACCGCTCCCCTGGGCCTGGGAGACTTCCTGGGCCTGGACGTTGAGGACATAAGGTTTTCCGGAGACGTCATCGGCGCTTACCAGTCCTTCCGTATCGGAGACCCTGAAGGCGACATACACTCCACGGGAGTTTTCCTTGGTGGGGATGACTTCATAATTCATCTTCTGCTCGCTGTATTCGCTGTAACCGAGGAACATCGAAAGGTATTCCTGCTCGAGGCGGGAGATTTCCGCGATGGCGGCGCTCATGGCTTCGCCGCTGTAGGTGGCGTCGGTGTCACCGGTGACGATCTGGACCCTCTTGTTGCGGAGGTTGAAGATCATGTCAGCCGCTTCCTTGGCCCTTGTCTCGGGAGTTTTCTCGACGACCATGTTCTGCTGGACGGCTACCCTCTGGTACTCGTTGCCGGCTTTGACGTTACGGTACAGGACGGCTGACTCGCTGGTGAGATTGGACGAAACTCCCCTTGAAGAGAAGTCCCCCTTCGAAGGTGCCGCGAACCTCCACGTCGTGGCTCCGGAAACGCCGTCTCCGGTCGAAACCAGTCCCTGTGCGGTCAACGAGAGGAATGCCGGAGTGCCTTTTCCCGCCGAAAGGAGATAGCGGTGGTCATTGTCGGCTTCGGCCATGGGAATCATGGTGATGCTCGTGACGGTGCAGCTGACCTGGTCCTCCTGCCTGGCTTCGACTCCGAGATATTTCTGGGCGAACCTCGCATAGGGTCCCGCATGGAAGTCCTCACGGACCGCCTCGACTTCGAGAGTGATGACAGTTTTGGGGAGAGCGTATGAGATTGATCCGACAGGGTCCTGGGCTCTGGAAACCGTTCCTTGAAGGGATATAAGCGTAAGGGCGGCCGCGGCCGCGATCATGGTTCTTTTCATGTCTTTTGCGTTAACGATTGGGCCCTCTGAGTAAGGGCGATGTCAAAAATACGTTTATTCCGCAAAAATTGCAAGAATAAACGTTCCTATCGTAAAAGGGAAGCGGAGGGGAAGGATCATTTCCACCTCTTGTGGCTCCAAAGATAATTGGCGGGATTGCGCCGGACGTCCTCCTCGAGAAAAGCGTAGAACTTTTCGAGGATCTCCTGGGTCGTCACCTGCGAAGCGTCGGGACAGATTTCCCGGAAGTTCACTTCGTACTTGCCCTTCTCCACCCTGTCGAAAGACATGTAGAGGACAGCCATCCTGAATTTCCTGGCGAGAGCGGTTCCTCCTTCCATGGCCATTGTCTTCTGGCCCATGAAGGAAGGTATCTCGTGGCGTATGGTGCCTTTGTAAGGGAACTGGTCAGTCGGGAAGATGTACATTTTCTTCTCGCTTTTGTGCTCCACCGCCCAACGGAGGACATTCCTCGACTCGACATAGCCTTCGAAATCGTCCTTCATCACCGCCGTCCTGTTGACGGAGAAGAACTTCTCCCAGAACGGACTGGAGAGTTTCTTGTACACTACACAGGCGGCCTCTTCGGGGATTGTCTGCTTTTCCGGAGCGATTCCGTAGAAATAGCGGTACAGTCCGCCTATCAGTTCCCAGTTCCCGAAATGGGAATCCATCACCATTATGCTGGGGCTGTTCTCGTATGCGGAAATGAGGACTTCGGGATCGGTTATGCGGCACAGCTGCTGACGGTGAAGCTTCTCGCCGTTTCGGAAACATCCTCCGAACCACATCGCCTCGGCGAACACTTCCCCGAGATGGTCGTAGAATTCTCCGGTGAGCTGTTTGATTTCGCCGTACTTCTTCTCCGGGAAACTTCTCGACAGGTTGGCGAGGATGACATCACGCCTGTAGCGGATGACATCGCGTGCCACCCATGCGAAAACCTTACCCCAGAAATAGTGGAACCCCAGGGGCAGCTTCTGCAAAGGGCGGAAGAAAAGGTAGAATATGCGCAGCGTAGTGTTTCCCATACCCTGCAAAGGTACACCGAAAAAAGTGGAATGCAATCACAAAATAATTTATATATTTGTAGACGTGGCGAAGAATGCCGGTAGGGAGACCGCCGCCATTCTGTCCAGACTCGGTTGAAAAACTATAAAATTCAAGACGATATGTTCAAAAACCACCCGAAAGGACTGCTTGCCGCCGCTCTCAGCAACATGGGAGAAAGGTTCGGCTACTACATCATGAATGCGGTCCTCGCTTTGTTCCTGTGCTCGAAATTCGGTCTTGCCGATGACAAAGCCGGAATCATCTACTCCATTTTCTACAGCGGAATCTACGTCCTGAGTCTCGTCGGAGGTATCATCGCTGACCGTACGTCCAACTACAAGGGCACTATCCAGAAGGGTCTCATCACGATGGCCATCGGCTACGTGATCCTCGCAATCCCCATCCTGGCCACACCCCAGAACAAGGCATGGCTGCTTGCGGTAACCTGCATCGCCCTTTTCCTCATCGCCTTCGGTAACGGCCTTTTCAAGGGCAACCTCCAGGCCATCGTCGGACAGATGTACGACAACTTCGAGGCCGAAGCCGCAAAGGAAGGTCCCGAAAAGCTCAAATGGGCCCAGGGACAGAGGGACTCCGGATTCCAGATCTTCTACGTGTTCATCAACATCGGAGGTCTTATCGCCCCGTTCGTCGCTCCCTTGCTGCGCCAGTGGTGGCTCGGTGTGCATAACCTCTCATACAATGCACAGCTCCCCAAGCTCTGCCATGAGTTCATCAACACCGGTGTCGTGCCCGGCAACCTCGTTACCGAAGCCGCGAACGCCGGAGCCGTCATCGACCCTACCAATCTCGACGCCGTAGGTCAGTTCTGCACCAACTATCTGGATTATTTCAATACCGGTATACACTATTCATTCATCGCTTCAGTTGCCGCGATGCTCATCTCACTGACGATATTCCTTCTCACCAAGAAGATGTTCCCCACTCCCGGAAAGAGGGAGGCCGCCACTTCACAGGAATATACCGCCGAAGAGAAGCAGGCGATGGCCAAGGAGATCAAGCAGCGCATGTACGCCCTTTTCGCCGTTCTCGGCGTCGTGATCTTCTTCTGGTTCTCGTTCCACCAGAACGGACAGTCACTTTCGTATTTCGCCCGTGACTTCGTCAACACCAGCAAGATAGCTCCGGAGATCCTCCAGTCCGTGAACCCGTTCTTCGTCATCGTGCTCACTCCCGTCATCATGTGGTTCTTCGGAATGCTCGGCCGCAAAGGAAAACAGATTTCCACTCCGAGAAAGATCGCATACGGTATGGGTATCGCTTCTCTCGCATATCTGTTCCTGTCGCTGTTCTCTTTCAAGATGGGTTATCCTTCATCAACCGATTTCCTCCAGCTTGACTCCGCCACACAGGCTTCCATGAAGGTCGGACCTTGGGTTCTCATCGTGACCTACTTCTTCCTCACTGTGGCAGAACTCTTCATCTCCCCTCTGGGACTTTCATTCGTGTCGAAGGTTGCGCCCAAGAGCATGCAGGGCCTTTGCCAGGGCCTTTGGCTCGGAGCTACGGCCGTCGGAAACTTCTTCCTCTTCCTCGGCCCCAGGATGTACAACGCGATTCCTCTGGGATGGTGCTGGGCGGTATTCTGCTTCCTCTGCATCCTCTCGATGGGCGTGATGTTCGGAATGGTCAAATGGCTTGAAAGGGTCACGAATTCATAAACCAAAACAGTCAGGACTCATATGTTCAAGAATCAGCCCAAGGGTCTTTTCGCCCTGGCTCTCGCCAATACCGGTGAGCGTTTCGGATACTACACGATGCTCGCCATATTCCTGCTGTTCCTGCAGGCGAAGTTCGGCTTCACCGCAGCTGCGGCGGGACAGTTCTACGCCATTTTCCTGGCGGCGGTATATTTCATGCCCGTCATCGGCGGATGGCTCGCCGACAAGATAGGATACGGGAAGTGCGTCGTCACCGGCGTATCCATCATGTTCCTGGGATACGTCCTTCTGGCCATCCCGACCGACGCTTTCACAGGTAGGGGCATAGCCCTCGTGATGATGATCGGCGCTCTCCTTCTGATCGCGGTGGGTACCGGCCTTTTCAAGGGCAACCTCCAGGTCATGACCGGAAACCTCTACGACGATCCCAAGTACAGCGCCAAGCGTGACTCCGGATTCAGCCTCTTCTACATGGCCATCAACATCGGTGCGATGTTCGCCCCTTCAGCCGCCACCGCACTGACGAACAGCCATCTCGCGAAATCCGGCCTCATCTACAAGGCGGACATCCCCGCTCTGGCGCACCAGTATCTCGCCGGGAATCTTCCCGACACTACCGCCCTCCAGGACCTCCAGGGCATGATGCCCGGAGCTGACATCGCGTCGATGGGCCTCGGAGACTTCAGCCAGTACTACATCAACTCCCTTTCGACGGCTTACAACCTCGGATTCGCCGTAGCATGCGTATCGCTCATCTTCTCGATGGCGGTGTATTTCGGCTTCCGTTCATGGTTCAAGCATACCGACGTCAACGCCAAGCAGGCGGCCGCATCGAACGAGAATGTCGTCGAGCTCACTCCCAAGCAGACCAAGGACAGGATCGTCGCCCTCATTTTCGTGTTCGCGGTTGTTATCTTCTTCTGGATGGCTTTCCACCAGAACGGATCTTCCCTCACCTACTTCGCACGTGACTACACGCAGGACTCCGTATCGGGATTGCTCAGGATCGGGTTCAACATCTGGCCCCTCTTCCTCATCGCGGTTTCGGTATACACCCTCTTCGGAATTTTCCAGTCGGAGAAGATCCTCGGAAAACTGTTCTGCATCGCGGCTACCCTCCTCCTTTGGGGCGGAGCTTTAGGCCTTTATTCGAATTTGGATCCCGTTCTCCACATCCTGCCTCAGCAGTTCCAGCAGTTCAATCCCTTCTTCGTCGTAGCCCTCACCCCAGTTTCGATGGCGCTTTTCAGCGCTCTCGCATCGAAGGGTAAAGAGCCTTCGGCCCCGAAGAAGATCGGGCTCGGCATGTTCGTCGCGGCCGTAGGTTATCTCATCATGCTCGCCGCTTCCAACGGACAGCCCGCTCCTTCCGAGCTCAAGGCAGTCGGTGGAGTGTCCCCTGATCCGGTAGTTCCAACATACCTCATCGGAACATACCTTATCCTCACCTTCGCCGAGCTTCTCCTTTCCCCCATGGGAATCTCCTTCGTCTCGAAGGTGGCTCCTCCCAAGTACAAGGGCCTCATGATGGGTTGCTGGTTCGCCGCGACCGCCATCGGAAACTATCTCAGTTCGATTCCTTCGATGCTTTGGGACAACGTTCCGCTCTGGGTCAACTGGACGGTCCTCATGGCGCTTTGCATCATCTCCGGAGTGGTCATGTTCTCCTTCCTCAAGAAACTCGAGGCCGCAACCGCATAGGTTGCAGCTTACGACCTTCGACAGGGAGCCGGCGGAAACGTCGGCTCCTTCTTTTTCCGGAAATCAAAAGGGCATTTCTTCCGCCGTTTTTTTGTATTTCACGGAATAAAATGAGTATTTTTGCACACGTGAAAAGGATAGCGGCAATATCGGTCATAGTGTTCTCCCTCCTGATGGGACTCGGCATCGTCTTCTCCAAGGTTGACGCCCCGAAGGGTGATGGCTCCGCCGCGTTCCCGGAGGTTGTGACGTCCTTCATAAGCCATTCCTCCGCAGAATCCTTTTCCGGAAGGTCATCCCTTCTTGCCGGCGGAATCTGCAACGCTCTTTCAAGCAACAACGGTTCCGAGGACAGTCCCACGAGACTGACCCGATCCCCCCGCAACACCCGCACTTCAGGAAGATACTCCTCCGTTTCGATCTCCCCGATCGGACTGTCCGGAGGATACTGCATATTCTGTGGGCATGTCCGCCCCGTTCCCGTGGAGGTTGTCCTCAGCCTGAGGAACCAGCCTTCCCTCGGTGTTTTCCGCTTGTAGATTGACGGTCTTTCAGAAAAGTTTCCCCCTCCGCCTGAGTAAGGTGGAGATTTCGGGCATAGTCCCGCCCAAAGGATAACTATCAATCGACCTCAATCATGACACCACTGTTTCTCATTCTTATAGCTGTTGTCATCCTGACCAGCATTTTCCTCAACACCATTTCCTCAAGAATAGGCGTTCCGACACTCCTCGCGTTCATGCTGCTGGGAATGCTGTTCGCCAACAACGGACTGTGGCCGGTCCGCTTCGACAATTATGAGTTCGCCAAGGAAACCTGTACGGTCGCCCTCATTTTCATCATGTTCTACGGCGGATTCGGCACAAGATGGGACGCGATCAAACCCGTAGTGAAGGAGTCCGTCCTGCTGGCGTCGGTGGGAGTGGTGATAACGGCGGGAGTGGTCGGAGTATTCTGTCACTATGCCCTCGGATGGGAATGGCTCGAGAGCATGCTCTTCGGCTCGGTCATGTCCTCTACTGACGCCGCTTCCGTATTCTCGATCCTCAGAAGCAAGCGGCTCGGACTCAAGAACAACACCGCCCCGATGCTTGAGATGGAAAGCGGAAGCAACGACCCCGCGGCTTATATGCTGACCGCGGTGTTCCTCTCCGCGATGAACGGCACTGCAAGCGGCGGATCCGTCGCATGGAGCATTGTCGCCCAGATCCTTTTCGGTGCGGGCCTCGGAGTGGCGATAGCCTATGCGGCGACAAAGTGTTTCCGGAAAATGCAGTTCCCCACGGCGGGATTCGATTCGCTTTTCATCTTCGCCACAGCCATTGCCTCATACGCAATACCGACCCTCGTCGGGGGCAACGGATATCTGAGCGCCTACATCGTGGGCATAATCCTCGGCAACGAGGAGTTCCGTGACAAGAAATCCCTCGTCAACTTCTTCGACGGATTGACCGGCCTGATGCAGATGATCATATTCTTCCTCCTGGGACTTCTCGCCAGGCCGACCCTCATGCACAAGGCGATTCTGCCGGCTTTGGCGATATTCCTCTTCATGCTGCTGGTGGCCCGTCCGGTCGCCGTCTTCGGAATCCTCACCCCGTTCCGCAAATACGGATTCAAGCAGCAGGCGCTCATTTCGTTCGTCGGTCTGAGGGGAGCCGCTTCGATCGTGTTCGCGATAATGGCGATGGTGGACCCGGCTTTCCTGCATAACGACATCTTCAACATAGTGTTCGTCGTGGTGCTCCTGTCCATAGCCTTCCAGGGCTCTCTGATCCCCTGGGCTGCCAAGAAGCTCGACATGGTCGATCCGAACACCGATATCCTCAAGACGTTCAACGACTATACCGAAGGCACCGGGATGAATTTCGGACAGATTTCCATCACCGGTGAAAGCACCTGGGCCGGAAAATCCATCAAGGAACTGGGTCTTCCGGACAATGTCCTCATCGCCCTGGTCATAAGGGGAGATGAAAGGATTCAGCCACACGGCAGCACCGTCCTCCAGAAAGGGGACGAGATCATAACCCTCACCAGAGGGTTCGACGACACGTCGATATTCCTGTATGAAAAGACCATAAAGAAGGACAGCCGACGCGTCGGCCAGAGGATAGCCGATGTCCCGGGACAGGGACTCATCGTGATGATCCGCCGTGAAGACAAGAACATCATCCCCAGCGGAAACACCGTCCTCCATGCCGGTGACAAGATAGTCATCCTGAATCTCAAAAGACAGTCATGAGCATTCTGCGTTCCGTCATAGTATTCCTTTTTCTGCTTCTGTCCCTTGACGGAGGAGGACATGCTCCACGCAGTGCGGCGGCACCTTCCCCTTCCGGAGGTACGGACTCCCTTCTTATGGAACAGAAGGGCCCGCAGGACGAGGGCTGTGACGTTTTCAGCCATGACATGTGCCTTTCCGCCGCACAGGGGTGGACATTCTCCGGGAACGGAAACGGGAATTCCGCCCCGGTGAGAATCCTCCCCGGAGAGAGGAGAATACCGTCCGCCCACAGGAGCGGAAGGTGGACCCTCAGCTGCGGAAAAACTCTGGACATTCATTCTTTCAATACGTTATTTCCATCTTCGGGTTCGAAGAGGACCGGACCTTTCAACTTTGACAGGTTCATTTTCTCGATCTGCTGTCTGAGACTATAGGGAAGGCGTAACGGGACAAAAAGTTCCCGCACGTTCATCCCATATCATTCATTCAGACAATCAGCGACATATGACAATCATTCTGATGCTGGTCGGGCTCGTCCTTCTGGTGAAGGGAGCCGACTGGTTGGTCGAAGGTGCATCGTTTTTCGCCAGGAAAGCCGGTGTCAGCGAATTCGTGATCGGGCTCACGATCGTAGGATTCGGGACATCCTGCCCTGAACTGGTGGTCAGCCTTACGGGCGCCTTCGAAGGGAACGCCGACATTTCCGTTGGGAATGTCATAGGTTCCAACATCTTCAACACTCTCTTCATTCTGGGAGTGACCTCACTCCTGTTTCCGGTCTCGATGAAGAAGATCAACCGGAACAGGGACATTCCCGCATACCTTGCCACCTGCGCGATAGTGCTTGACATGGGGATGGGAGGGCTTCTTCTGGGCAAAGCTGACGGAGAGGACATCATCTCCACAGGTGAAGGGATAATCATGCTCCTTATCTTCGCCGTCTACCTGGTCTTCTGCTTCAAGACCGACTCGGCCCAGGAAACGGACGGAGCGGCATCACAAATCAAGGAGAACCGTTCCACGGCAGTATCCGTCGCGATGATCGCGGCGGGTCTGGCCTGCCTTATCTTCGGCGGAGATCTTCTTGTAGACAACGCTGTTCTTCTGGCGAAAAGTCTGGGGGTCAGCGACAAATTCATCGCGGTCACGATCCTTGCCGGAGGTACATCCCTTCCTGAGCTTGCGACCAGCATTGCCGCGGCTCTCAAAAAACAGGAGCAGCTTGCCCTTGGGAACATCATGGGCTCAAACATCTTCAACGCCCTCTTCATCCTGGGATCCGCAGCCGTTGTCACCCCGCTGTCGTTCAGTTCGATGGACGCCGTCGATGCTGGTGTGCTCATTCTGAGCGCGGTGCTTCTTCTCATATGGACATTCACGGGGAAGAAGAACAGGATAGACAGATGGGAAGGAGGAGTGATGCTTCTTTGCTTCATAGCATATTACGTATACATTTTCAACAAACTCTAAAAGAATAATCCACAATGGAAAACAATATCAAAAGGGTCCACACCGGAAAGGACCTCGCAATTTCTTCAATGATTCTTGTACTTGGAATAGGTCTGTATTTCGTGAATGCGGGCCTCGGCATCGTCATAGCCGTTTGCGGCTGCCTCATGCTGCTTTTCGTCAAAAGCGGAGTCAAAATGAACGGAGAGGGGGCCCTTCTCACCAAAGTGGCGCTGGACATTGACCATTCCTGCAGGGATTCGGTGAAGGACTACCTCGACGGCAAGGACGTCGATCCCAAGGTAGAAGCTCCCGCAAAAGGAGGAGTGGTCCGGCTGGAAGCATACTTCAACCGTCAGGAGGACATCGTCTACGCACAGCTCTTCGACTTCTCCAACTACACATACGAAAAGGCCACGGAGCTGGTCGGAATCTCGGGTGTAAGGGCCCGCAAACTCATCAGCAAACTGTAATGGAAAGCAAGGTCAAAACGGTCAGGCAGGTATTCACCCTGCCGGACATCGTCCTTCTCGCAGCCATCGCCGCCCTCGGGGTCGCGATCATCCTTTTCGGCAAGGATTGGAGCGGAGCCGGTTATCTGATACTTCTTTGCCTTCTTTCCATGGTCCCTTTCTGGAGGCACGGCTTCCGTATCAATGGACAGAGGGGTGAATTCAAGGAGGAAGAGATACTCGTCGCCCGTGAGTGCAAAGATTCCATCCTCTCCTTCCTCGAAGGTGAAAGCGACTCCCTTGAGCACCGTCCCCGCCAGGAAGGCGGAGCACTGGTTGAAGTGTTCACCGGAAAGGGCGGAAAGATATTCGCACGATACTTCGATTACGCCGATTTCGCGAAAGGAAAAGAATATGAACTGCATGAGATCTCCCCTGAAAAGAAAGAACGTCTCAAGGAGATCGATGCCCAATCAAAAAAGAAATGAACGGGAAGAAAATCAATGTGAAGTTTTGCGTTCTGCTGCCGATAGTGCTTGCGGTTACGCTGTTTCTATGGGCCGTTCCGGTCAGCTTCTACGGCATTGAAGGCCTGACAGTTGTCCAGCAGAGGGTGATCGCCCTTTTCGCCTTCGCGGCCCTGATGTGGATGTTCGAAATCATTCCGAACTGGACGACGTCCCTGCTCGTGATCGTGATTTCACTGCTGACAATTTCCGACAAGGGAATAGGGATCTTCTGCGACCCCGCCTACGGCCAGCTTGTCAGCTACAAGAGCCTCATGGCTTCTTTCGCCGACCCTGTCGTGATGCTGTTCCTCGGAGGTTTCGTCCTTGCGATAGTGGCCGAGGAGTACGGCCTCGACGTCACTTTGGCGAGATTTCTACTGAAGCCGTTCGGAACCAAGCCGAAGATGGTGCTTCTGGGATTCCTCGTCGTGATCGCCGTCTTCTCGATGTTCATGTCGAACACCGCGACCGCCGCCATGATGTTGGCCTTCCTCGCACCTGTACTTTCGGTTCTGCCGTCAGATGACAAAGGGAAGATCGGACTGGCCCTGGCAATTCCGATAGCCGCCAACCTCGGCGGAATCGGCACCCCCATCGGTACTCCTCCGAACGCCACCGCGGTGAGGTTCCTCGCCGAAGCCGGACACGAAGTGACATTCATGGAGTGGTCGACAAGGATGATTCCGTTCGTCCTCATCATGATCCTTTTCGCCTGGGTCGTTCTTCAGTTCCTCTTCCCCTTCAAGACCAAGAAACTGGTCCTTGACATTCCCGCCAACTCCCGACCGACCGACTGGAAGACAAGGGTCGTATGGGTGACGTTCATCGGCACCATCGTCCTTTGGGCGACCGAAAGCCTCACCGGAATCAACTCCAACGTCGTGGCCCTCATTCCTCTGGGAGTTCTGTCAATGACGGGAATCTTCAACCGCAAGAGCATCGAAAAGATAAACTGGACGGTCCTTTGGCTGGTGGCGGGAGGATTCGCGCTGGGTACCGCCCTCCAGAGTTCCGGGTTGGCGAAAGTCCTTATTAACGCCATCCCCTTCGGATCGATGAGCGTCCTTTGGGTTTTCCTGATAGCGGGACTCGTATGCTACTTCCTGTCCAATTTCATCAGCAACTCCGCGACCGCGGCTCTCCTCATTCCTATCCTTATCGTGGTGGCGGAGGGCATGGCGGATCCGTCAGCGGGCAACAACGCTTCGTTCCTCGCCCTGGGCGGAACGCATGCGATGATATCCTTCATCGCCGTGTGCGCATCAATAGCGATGATATTCCCCATATCGACCCCTCCGAACGCCATCGCGGCGTCAACCGGCCTTGTCCAGACAAAGGATATGGCCAAAGTCGGATTGATAATCGGAGTCGTCGGCTACGTGCTCGGTTTCCTGTGGCTTACGAAGCTCTTCCCTTTCGGGATGGCCTGACAGCGTTCTTATAACCTGAAACTTGATCCGTTTCTCTCGGGAGGTCGATACTTCACGGTCGGCCTCCTTTTGTGAAATCCTTCCCGACCGCAAAGCGGGTATACTCAATTCGGGAAGAACCGACATGAAAAAAGCGTCCGGAGAGTAGATTTCGACAATTTTACCCTAAAATACGCCTGAATTTAGAAAATTTTACCCATCTTTGTAGTAAATCACGTTCAAAAATGGAAAAATATACTCAGCTCCCAGAAATTTTGATTGCGTCGTCCGACAAGAAATTGTCGGCTATGATCACACGTCTCAAAAAGGAGGAGAAGTTAAAAAAAATAGCATCCCGAGTATATACTACTAATCTGACTGATACGCCGGAGAACATCGTTCGCCGGAACCTCTACAAGATTATTGGCCAACTGTATCCCGGCGCCTTGATAAGCCACCGGTCAGCCTTTGAACTCCGGCCGTGCGCCGATGGTCACTTCTATCTAACTTATACATATACCAAGAACATCTCGTTGCCAGGTATTACTCTGCACCTCGTTGCCGGCCCTAAACCCATTGAGAAAGACATACCATATCTGGACGGTCTGTTCATATCCAATCCCGCCCGAGCATACATGGAAAATCTTCAGCTGGGCTATGTCAGGAACGGCGTTTCCAAGTGCATCCCTCAGGTCCAACTTGAAGAGAAACTGGAAAAGAAGCTGTTGGCAAACGGAGAGAACGAGTTGAATCGTCTTCGTGATGAGGCTCGTGGAATGTCCAGGCAATTGCAATTAGAAAACGAATTCAAGCTTCTTGATAAGATTATTGGCGCAATTCTTTCTACTCGGGAAGCGAAGGCCCTGAAAGGAGAATCCGCCAAGGCCTGGGCGGCAGGAGAGCCTTATGACCCGGAGCGTATCAATCTGTTCTCTACGCTGTTTGAGCATCTTTCCCAGAAGGATTTCAAGCACTATACTGACATTAATACTACAGAGACGGCCTACAAGAACTTCGCTTTCTTCGAAAGCTATTTCTCCAACTATATTGAAGGAACAGAGTTCGAGGTGGAGGAGGCTAAGCAGATAGTTGATACCGGTGTCGCACTCCCTACACGAGATGAAGACAGTCATGACGTTCTGGGTACTTTCTATATCACCTCTAATAGAAAAGAGATGTCCATCTTGCCCAAAGACCCTAATGACCTCATCAATATTCTTCAGCGCCGCCATTCGATCCTTCTGTCTGCAAGACCCACAAAAACGCCCGGGCTTTTCAAGGAACAGAACAACAAGGCGGGAAACTCGCATTTTGTCGATTATCGTCTTGTACGCGGGACATTGAAGAAAGGTTTTGAGATTTACAATGCCATCCAAGACCCCGTTGCAAAGGCATACTTCATTCTGTTCATGATCAGTGAGGTCCATCCTTTCATGGATGGTAATGGCCGCATATCCCGCATCATGATGAATGCGGAACTCACGGCGGCAGGTATGCCCAAGATTATCATCCCCACAGTGTATCGTATCGACTACATTGACGCCTTGAAACGTCTTACCCAAAACGGAGAGCCGGCAATCATCATCCGCGCTATGGAAAGGGTACGCCTTTGGAGCAGCGGCCTGGATGGCTCTGATTATGATGCGCTCAAGGTTTATCTGGAACAATGCAACGCCCTCCGGGATGAACAGGAATACATCCTAAAGTTCTAGATTTCGACAATTTTACCCTGTAAGCCTGTTGAATTTCGACAATTTTACCCTTTTGAGCGCCTAAACAGCTCTGAAAAAAGAAAAAATTGCCAAAAAGTGGGACTGGAAAGGGACTAAAAACACAAAACCCGCTGAGATTCAGCGGGTTTCAGTGGTGCTGGGAAGAATCGAACTGCCGACACATGGATTTTCAGTCCATTGCTCTACCATCTGAGCTACAGCACCATCTTTATTTTCCGAACCGGATTTTCCCGATTGGGATTGCAAAGATAGGTATTTTTTGATTCCCTCCAAACTTTTTGTGCTCATTTTTGCAAAAAATTAGGACTGACGCATCAAATACCTATTGCAAAAGAGAGATTTTTGATTTCGGAGCATTTCCGAAGCAATCTGTGACGCAGACACAGGATTGTCCCATGGCGTTCGGCAGCCCTTTCGA
>JAFUFP010000040.1 GCA_017469845.1 Bacteroidales bacterium
TATGATTCCGGGATCTCTCGCCGGTGGTCTTACGGTTGAAATGTACACGGACTCTCAGAAAGGCACATGGGTAAGAACTGCCGCGACTACTTTCAATATGGGCAAATGGCTTCCCGCAAACAACAAGGACATAGCCACCGAAACAACCTGGGTTGAACGTACGGACATCCCTTCCAGCAACGAAATCTGGTACAAGACCAAAGACAATGGTAAGGCTACTT
Organism: Bacteroidales bacterium; assembly: GCA_017469845.1. Lineage (GTDB taxonomy): Bacteria > Bacteroidota > Bacteroidia > Bacteroidales > UBA932 > Cryptobacteroides. The sequence continues at coordinate 222 of JAFUFP010000040.1, forward strand.
TCTACAGCACGGCATGGGATTCGAGCATCTATGGAGGAACGGGATCAAATACATTGGTCAACGACTACTATGACTCTGAGCTCGGCGTCAGAAGAATGGTTTTCAGCGATGACGTCATTTATGTCGGTGATATGATGTTCAACCGCGATCCGGCGACAAATACTGAAAGCTCATACAACAAGCAGAACCTGACTGAAGTAATCCTCCCGAATTCCGTCAAATACGTCGGTGTAGCCTCCTTCCTGAATCTTGAGAACCTCGTGTCAGTAAAACTGGGCAACAGCCTTGAGGGAATATTGCCATCCGCTTTCACAGGGTGTCTTTCTTTGTCCAAAATCAAATTCCCCTCAACGCTTACCAGCATCTCCTATAGAGCATTCGCATATTGCAGCAGCCTTGAAAGCGTTTCTCTTCCTTCAGGCATGCAGCATATCGGAATAGAGTTTTCACCTGAAAGTGAGACAGAATTGGGCAATCCTTTCATCGGCTGCCAGAACATCAAATCGTTCAGCGGGGCTTTTGCGTCAGATGACGGAATGTTCCTCACATGCGAATTCAAAGGGAACAACACCCTTATTGCGGGAGCTTTGGGATCACTTACTTCTACGTGCGTTGTACCCGATGGTATCGTGAATATCGCCTCCTACGCATTCAACGGCGGACAATTCAGCTCTGTGACTCTTCCCGCCACCTTGAAGAAAATCGGTGATCTGGCTTTCTCCGATTGCTTCAATCTTGGCGGTTCAATTGAAATCCCTTCCGAGGTCACAAAGATCGGAGAATACGCTTTCCTCAACACTAACTTCACTCAAGTGAAATTCCTCGCTTCTGAAATTCTTCCCGATCTCGGGCAAGACGCATTCGGAGCTGCCAGTGAAATCAGCACAAAATTCCATATTCCCGGATGGATTTCAAGCAATATGAAATACCATAACTTCATGACAACCGACGAGGTCTGGAATGGATACAGGAATAGGAATTTGATAAGGATCTACCAGGCTGACGACGAATTCTGGTACGTCACCAGTTCCCAGAGCTATTATTCGGATTCTTCCATCCCCACCTTGTTCAGTACAGTGACTGATGAGAATGGAGATGCGGCAGTTCTTTGGGGAATGGTTACTCCCGCCACATTCGGAGGTGGAGCCAACCTGATTCCTGCAGGCAGTTCAATCACCACATCATTCAATGTAAACGGAAGACTTATCGTATACAAATACAGGGCCCCGCTCAAGACTGTCGGAGAAGAAGCCTTCAAGGATCGCACTACCTTGACATACGTGTCGCTGCCCAACACTGTTGAAACGATCGGTGCTTCAGCCTTCAGCGGATGTACCGCTCTGTACACGGCTCCGTTCGGTTCCAATAATAATATAACTACCGTATCGGAATCCGCATTCCTCAATTGCTCGGCAATGTCAGGAAGTGTCCGTCTAAACAATGCTACCTCCATCGGCCAGAATGCCTTCCAAGGATGTGCAAAGATAGGCTTGCTGTATTTTGGTGAAATCACCTCTATCCCCTCTTACATGGCAGACGGTTGCACGTTGCTCCGTAAAGTAGTGCTGAAGAGCCCCTTATCCGTAAAAACTGTCGGAGCGTATGCCTTCCGCAATTGTTCCGCTCTTACGGTGGTAGCCGGAACCGGAACCAACAATGGAGTCATTCTTGATGGAGTGACTTCAGTAAGCACATATGGATTCATGGGCTGCACTTTGCTCACTACGGCTTCCCTTTCCAATGCAACAACCTTGGCCAGCCATGCTTTCGATGGATGCACTTCTCTCAGTAGCGTTATTGTGCCTAAAGTAAAGAGCGTCGGAAGCTATGCTTTCCGCTCTTGCACATCACTTGCCGAAATTAATCTTCCTGTGGCTACAACACTGTCATCCTATTCATTCTCCGGTTGTACATCTCTCGCCACCGTTTCCGTCCCCAAGGTCACTACGCTCGGGAATTACGCCTTCGGCGGATACCACAAGATCGTTACGCTAAAGCTTCCTTCAGTTACGTCAATAGGCACAGGAGCCCTCGGAGCCGGAATGGAGATAACCCATATCACCATCGGTACGTCGATAACATCCATGACGAACAGTCTTTTCAATTACCTCGAAGATGACAAGAAACCTGAGATAAGGCTTTTCATGGCACCGAAGACACCTCCGACAATTTCTGACAACACGTTCAGCAACTGTTGTCCGAGGTACGTCGTCCTTAAGAGTGATACCGTTGCCACTGCTTATGCCAAAGCTTGGGTAGAATTCAGCCCGATCAAGGATCTTCCCACAACAGTTCTGAGAACCTTCTTCACCACGAATACTTCCATTTAGTAATCGTGGAACAATAACAAAGCATTACTGAAAACGGGGTGCATGACTTTGAGAAAGGTCTTGCACCCTTTTCCTTTGGTCCGTTTCACTGTTTTCCGGTATTTCCATGCAATGTAATGATGTTCCGTAAGCACTCCATTACCTATAATATTATAAATATTATGACGGGCACATGAGTATTTCCCATGCGCCCGTTTTCTATTCCGTAAAAGTGAAAGGCTTACTTACTGTCCGCGTCGATAAGTTCCACGAGACGGTCCACGGCTTCAGTGTCAGGAACGTGCCTGAGAACGGGGGTCTTTCCCTTGTATATCGACACCTTGTGTCCTCCTTCACCGACGTATCCCCAGTCGGCGTCGGCCATTTCTCCGGGGCCGTTCACTATGCACCCCATAACGGCAATGACGACGTCCTTCAGGTGCGAAGTCCTCTTCTTGACGGCTTCGAACGCTTCCTGGAGATCGTACATCGTCCTTCCGCAACCCGGGCATGCGATGTATTCGGGCTTGTAGAAACGCCTTCTGCAGGCCTGAAGGAGCTCATCGGCGAGATATTCCCCGAAGCCTTCCGCCGCGATGTCGGTCTTTTCTCCCTTTTCGTCAAGGTAGCTTCCTCTGAACTCGACTTCATCGATCGTCCGGTCCAGAAGGGCCTTCCCGAAGTCACAGCTGAGGTCCTCGATGAGCCTTTCACGTGAAGGAGCTTCGTAAGTGGCTATGACCTTCTTTCCGTCTTCAGAGTACTGTTTGGAAACTATCGAGGAAGTTATCTTCCCGTCATAGCGGTCGGCGAGGTACTTCGCCACGGGAATTTCGTTCACCGGATCTTCGGTGAGGGAGACGCGGATGGTGTTTCCGATGCCTTCCTCCAGAAGGGTGGATATGCCGACGCAGGATTTGATCCTTCCGCTGTCACCGTTTCCCGCTTCGGTGACGCCCACGTGCACCGGATAGACTTTGCCCCATTCCTTCATCTTGGAGGCGAGGATGCGGTACGCTTCCACCATCACGAGGGTGTTCGAGGATTTCAGGGAAACGACCACGTTGTCGAAACCGTTCCCGTCACAGAGGCGGAGCCATTCCATGGCGGCTTCAGCCATGGCGAGGGGAGTGTTTCCGTAAAGGGAAGTTATCCTTTCGCCGAGGGATCCGTGGTTGAGGCCGATCCTTATGGCCGTGCCGTTTTCCTTGCATACTTCAAGAAGCCTACTGAGCTGCGAACAGGCCTTCTCGTGCTCCTTTGCGAAGTTTCCGGGATTGATCCTCACTTTCTCCACGTAAGGGGCGACGGCTATGGCGGTCTCGGAAGAGAAATGGATGTCCGCAACGAGGGGAGTGGTGATGCCTTCAGCGCGGAGGCGGTCCCTTATCTCCTTCATATGGGGTACGTCCTGAAGACCGGGGCAGGTTATCCTTATGAGTCCCGATCCGGCCGCGGCCATCCTGCGGCACTGCCCGACGGTCGCTTCGACATCGGAGGTGTGGGTATTGCACATTGTCTGGGGGACGATGGGGAAGCGGCTTCCTATCATCACGTCTCCCACTTTGACTGAAAGAGTTTCCATAAATGATTGTTCTTCTGGTTGTTGACCGGATTATTGCTTCTCCGGATTGTAGACGATCTGACGGGCCTCACGGCGGAGCTGCGACTGTGTCTTTCCGGTTCTCTTCGTTATCTGGAAATGAACTCCCACAGAGAAGAGGAAGTCCGAAGGGTAGGCGAAACGGTAGTAGTATTCGCTCATGTAGTCGGGTTCATATAGAGAGGACCAGCCCCACTTGTAGTCGGCCTTGAAGTATATTTCAATGGGGTCTATGAGAAATCCCAGTCCCGCACCGAATTTCGCTCCGTAATCAACCCTTCTTTCATAATCCCTGAACGAAGTGGCGTACTCGGGATCCATACGGTCACCCCAGCGCTGGATCTTCATCCTGTATCCGCCGTAGATTCCGGCGGTGGCCATGAGCCTCACTCTCCAGATGTCGGCATGGAAGAGCGTTAGGAGATTGCCTTCAAGTACGTCGTAGATGGCTTTAGTCGCTCCGTCCACGTCATAAGCGAACTCGTCGTCCTTGTTCTTCTTGAAAAGGTATCCGTCCTGTCCGTAATAGATGCCGGCCTGAAGTCCGAAGTACGGCAGGAAACCGAACATCTTGCCGTAGTTGGTGAAAGTCACTCCGAAGTTCACAGGAGTGATGAGGCTGCCCTGCTTCTTCGGGGGATTGAAGGACATGGCGTTCATTCCGACACCGTACTGGAATCCTATCGTTGTGTAGTCGTTGATGAGGAACTTCTTGTTCACCTTCACCGTGTCGAGGTACTCGTCAGTGTATTCGGTGAGGACGACTTTTCCGAGGGAGTCCTTGGAAGCCTTCTCCTGGGCATACGCTCCGCCCATTCCGAGAGGAAGAAGCATGACAAGAAGGAAGACCGCCTTACCTATTATATATATATACTTTCGCATATCTTATCAGTTGGAGGAAACGGGGGAAGAGAACAAAGCCGCGACGTCGATGCTCTGGTCCATTTCGGTGGACTCAGGGATGTCGATGACGAAGCTACCGTCACGGAGTTTATAGAAGAGGACCTTCTCCGGCTGACGGTGGGAGAAAAGGTCGCCCGTATCGACGATACCGTTACGGTTGACGTCCTCGGTTATCCTGATGGAATATTTCCCGCCCTTGAGGTAAGGGAAGAGAAGAGCCTGGTCATTCTCCACTATGTACGTACGGAGGGTATTGTCCCTCTTTTCGTTGAGAAGGTCGACTATGTACTTATGGTGCACTCCCGAAAGGTTCAGGGTGAGAGTCGAAAGCTTGTCGTCATTGGGAAGTGAGACCTTTACTTCGGTGGAGTCGTTCCAGGATCCGTTTATGTCCCGGAACCTCCTGTGGGGAATCTTAAGGAAGTACTCGTATCCGCTCTGGAGCTTCCCTTCCGGCATGATGGTGTATTTGCGGAGATTGAGTGAGTCCCTCGTCACCGAGAACTTCATCTGTTCCTCCTGCTGACGGGGGTTGACGCTCCGGAGAGTCACTTCCGAGAATCCCTCGTTTATTATCGGGTATTTGAACTCGAGACCGAATCCGTACTGCTCGACCGTCTCGCCGCTTACCGATGTCGTTATGACGCAGGTGGTGTCCTCCTTGCGGAGATTACGTCTTGAACTTCTCGCCGAAGTCGATCCCTTGTTCTCCTGGACGAGCCTCAGATGCTCAGTGAAGGGCTTGAGGGTTCCCGTGCTGTCGTCGGTCTTGAGATAATCCACGAAGACATGGAGAGTGTCCGGCATTCTCCGGCGGTCATTGATCCACAGCTCCAGGGAATCACGCCTCGTGTTCATCTGCGCGATGAGCCTGTCCGAAGGTATGCCCCTGACCCAGAGGGAGTCTATCATGACGTCCGGAGCCATGAAGGAAATGTACGCGCTGCGGTCGTCTATTCTCTTGCGGTCCTTGACAAGCTGCTTGGAGGGTCTTTCCTTGAAGACCAGAAGGTCGTATTCGCTCTTTCGGGCCATGCAGTGGACGGTATCCTTCATGTCGTACTTCAGAAGTTCGGGAAGGGTATCCCTAACAACCATCGTAGGCCTTATCACAGAATCCGCGAAAGCGATCTTGTCGCTCTCGAAGTCATAGAGGTTGTTTCCGGATTCGTCGACGATGGCGTAGAGCCTGTAGAGGGTGTCGCTGATGTTCCTTATCGAGAAGTAGCCCCAGTCGTCGGTCTTCACCGACGCGTCGGGCCTTCTTTTCACGACAGCGGAGTCCGCATGGTCCTTGTACAGCATCACCGTGGCTCCCTTTATCGGCTGCAGGGTGTTGCAGTCCATGACTGTTCCGGTCACCATCATCGAGTCGATGGCGTCTCCCGTCGAGAAATGCAGCGTGTACCCGGGGTACATATTGCCCTCGTTGTTGTCCGCGAGCGCTCCGGTAAGGTCGAGGGTGTAGGTGGTGTTTTCCCTGAGGTCAGACTCGAAGTAGACCTGGAGGGTCTTTCCCCTCATCCTGTATTTGGGCATCTTGTCAAGGGGCGGCGAAAGGTAAATCGCCTTGGGGTCCTTGACGGTGATGTATTCGTCGAAAGTTATGCTTATGGTTGTCCCGTGCGTGGGTACGTTTGTCGAACCCGGCAGGGGATTGAGACCGACGATGACCGGAGGGATAGTGTCCTTCTTTCCGCCCGAAGGGGGAGTGGTGGTGTTGGCGCAGGAGTGCGAGAACATCACCGATCCGAGGACCAGAGCCACCGGCAGGGCCGGGAAATATTTCCTGAAAAATTTGTTCATCTTCTTCTGTTCATGGAAGCGGGGATGCATTTTCCGTGCCTTAGCGGATGTCGACCCTTCCCACTTCCTGTATTCCGTCTATCTGCCTGAGTCTTCCGATGAGTTTGTATAGGATGTCCTTGTCGGCAACGTTGAGGTCAATCTGCCCCTCGAAAATGCCGTCCTTCGTGGAAAGCGATATGGCCTTCATGTTCATCACCATCTCGATGGAGACTTCACGGGTTATGTCGCTGAGGAGCCCTATCCTGTCTATTCCCCTCATCGAAATCCTCGCCGCGAACGATTCGGTCGATCCGTCGTCCCAGCGTGGCATCACGATCCAGTCACCGTGCTTGGAGGCGATCTCCTCGGCCACCTGGCAGGACTTCTTATGGACTAAGACGCTTCCGTCCGGGGAAAGGAACCCGATGACGGTATCTCCGTGTATGGGCTTGCAGCAGGTCGCCAGAACGTACTTGTGCGGGTCCGAAGGTGAGTTGATGACGAAAGCGTTGCGGTCGAATTTCCCCTTGGGCATCTCGAACTTCTGCTCGGGCTGCTTCTCGGAAGAGAACTTCGACATGCTCCTCCTTCTCCAGGGAAGGTACGATAGGAGCCTCTGGGTCGTGGACTGGTCCTTCCCCTTGAAGGGCTCCAGGTTCACGGTCTGGACGATGCTTTCGAAGTTGAGCACTCCGATTCCGTAGCGGAAGAAAAGTTCATCGACGTTGTTGAGCTCCATCTCCTGGGAAATCACCTTCGCCAGGTAATCGGTCAGAGGGACGTCCATCGATTCGAGCTTCAGGGCGAGGGCGGCCTTTCCGCCTTCGGCCACTCCGGCCTTGTCGGAGCGGAAGAAGTCCATCACCTTGTTGCGCGCATAGCGGGTCTGGATGAACTGGAGCCACTCCTTCTTCGGTTTGGCCGTCTGCGCCGTTATTATCTCTATGGTGTCACCGGTCTTGAGCACGTACGAAAGTGGGACGAGACGGAGGTTCGCCTTGGCGGCTATCGCCTGGTTGCCGATGTGCGTATGGATCATGTACGCGAAATCCAGCGCCGTCGCTCCCTTCTGTATCGACTTCTGCTCACCCTTGGGGGTGAAGACCACTATGTCGGAGGAGGTGAGGTCCTTGTGGATTATGTCGAGAAGCTCCAGGGCGTTCACGTCCGGGCTCACGAGGATGTCCTTGACCTTGTCGAGCCACTTGTCCATCTCGGAGGAGTTCTCCGAAGTGTATCCGTCCTTCTTGTACGCCCAGTGGGCGGCGATGCCCTTTTCGGCTATGTCGTCCATCCTCCGGGAACGGATCTGGACTTCGACCCACATTCCGCGGTCGCTCATCAGGGTACAGTGAAGGGCCTCGTAGCCGTTGCTCTTGGGGTGCTTCACCCAGTCACGCATGCGGTCCGGCTTGTAGCGGTAGATTCCCGTAATGATGGAGAATATATGGTAGCACTGGTCCCTTTCCGTCTCCTTGGAGTCCTTGTCGGGGTCGAAGATGATCCTCACGGCGTAAAGGTCGTAGACCTGCTCGAAGGTGACGTTCTTGGTGTTCATCTTGTTCCAGATGGAGTAGGGGGTCTTCACCCTCTTCCTCACCTCGAACTCGAACCCGGCCTGGTCCAGGGCCTCCTCGATGGGGCGGATGAACTTGTCGATTTCCCGGCCCTTGTCGGTCATGTCGCGGTTGACCTTGGCCGTTATCGTATTGTATGCCTCAGGCTCCTTGAACCTCAGCCATATGTTCTCCATTTCGCTCTTGATCCCGTACAGTCCCAACCGGTGGGCGAGGGGGATGAAGATGAACCTCGTTTCCGAGAGGATCTTGTCCCTCTTGTATTCGGGCATGTACTCGATGGTGCGGCAGTTGTGAAGACGGTCCGCGAGCTTGATGAGGACGACCCTGACGTCATCATTGAGCGTGAGGAGGATCCTCTTGAGGTTCTCAGCCTGCATGCTCTGCAGGTTCTTGAACTGCCCCTCATGGTCATGACGGTCCTGGTCGTCGAGAACGGTCTTTATCTTGGTGAGACCTTCCACGAGGGAGGCCACCTTGTCTCCGAAAAGCTGCCTTATGTCGTCCACCGTGTAGTCGGTGTCCTCGACGACGTCATGAAGGAGGGCGGCCGTTATGGACTTGTATCCCAGGCCTATCTCCTTGACGACTATCTTGCCGACGGCGATCGGATGGAGGATGTACGGTTCTCCGGAACGCCTGCGCACGTTCTTGTGCGCCTCGTTGGCGAACTCGAACGCCTTCTGGATGACGTCAAGTTCTTCCGATGAAGAGCACCTCTTGCGCGAGGCTTCCTTGAGTTCGGCGTACTCCCTCGCTATGACATCGTAATCCTTTGCCTTGAACTGCGAATAACTCATCCGTTGTCTGTGTTGAGTGTTTCCTGAACGGTGGATCCCACACCCGAGAGCGGTTCGTCACCGCTGTTGAGGGAGGATTCCCCGATGGCGACGGTGTCCTCGCCGATGTAGGAGAGGTCGGACGCCTTTATGTTGCTTTCTATATTCTGGAAGGAACGCGAAATCTGCACTCCTATGACTATTATCAGCCATCCGAACCTCAGCCACAGGAGGAAGAGGGGGATGGCCGCTATCGCTCCGTAGACGGAGTTCACCCTGAAGACGAGGACCTGGGTCTCCAGGTACAGGTACTGGAGGAGGGTGAAAGCCGTTCCCGATATCATCGCCGCCCTCAGGGCATGCCTGTATTCGACCTTTGCCGTGGGGATGAACTTGTACATCGCCGAAATGATCATGACTATCGAAGCTCCGAATATCACCCACCCGAGGAATGTCCTTATGCTGGCCGAGAAGGCCTCCTTCTGGGGAAGGAAGTAGTCAAGGACGTTGGAGTAGATGACCGATCCGGCGAAGAACACCAGGATGATGAACGGCGCCAGGATCATAATCGCTATGTCTATGCTGTAGCTTTTGAGGACCTTACGGTCCTTCTTGGGCTGGGGAACGTCCCATATGACGTTGAACACCTTCTCGATACGGTCCATCATCCAGATGACGAGCCAGACGAAAAGAAGCGCCGAAAGAAGTCCGAAGCCTCCGCTCCGTGCAGTCTTGAGGATATTGTCGGCCGCTCCTACGACCATGTCGATTATCCGGGGATTGTCCGCGAAATTCGCATAGAGCATGTCGGTGAGGCTGTCCGAAAGGCCGAGTCCACCGGTGACGGCGAAGCATACGGCCAGGAAGGGAACGAGGGCGAGGGTGCAGAAGTAGCAAAGCGACACCGAAAGGAGGCCGAGGTTCTTCTCGTTCATGCCACGGACGGCGTCGACCGTCACCATGAGGTCACGGACCAGCCGCGCCTTGGTCTTGGAGAGGGCCTGGACGTTGAGTTCCCACAGGTCGTCCTTGATGAAGTGGTTGAACCACTTCACCAGAGCCTTCAAGCGGCGGAACCTTCCTGAAATCGTCTTCGTCATCTTCCTTTGTCCGTCAGCATTGTTCTAAAAGAGTCCTGGGAAGAGGGTGGGTTCCTCCTCGTCCTGGTCCACACTTTCGGAGGGCGTCTCCGAGGCTGCAGGGAGCATCGCGTAAAACTCCTGCTCGGAAATGACCTTCACTCCGAGTTCGGCGGCTTTCTTGAGTTTCTCGGGGCCGCTCTTCTCTCCGGAGATGAGGAAGGAAGTCTTTCCGCTCACGGAGGAGGAGCACTTGCCTCCGTTGGATGTGATCATTTTCTTGAGGTCGTCCCTCGAAATCGAGAAGTTGCCCGAAACAACGAACGTGAGCCCCGAGAGGACGTCAGAGGCGGCTTCCTCCTTCGTCATGGAGAAATTGAGCCCCGAAGCACGGAGACGCTGGATCTCCACCTGATGCTCGGGTTTACGGAAGAAGGAGTAGATGCTCTTGGCTATGACCTCGCCGATGTCCGGAACGGAGAGGAGTTCCTCCTCCGAGGCTGCCATGATGGCGTCTATGTTCCCGAAATGTTCCGCTATCGCCTTGGCGGTGGTTTCTCCGACATAGCGGATGCCGATGGCGAAGAGAACGTGGTCGAAGGTGACTACCTTGGAATCCCGGATGCTGGAGAGGAACCTCTCGGCCGAGCGGTCCTTCCATCCTTCGAGACGGAGAAGGTCCGCCTTATGGAGGTCATATAGGTCAGCGGGAGTCCTGACGAGGTCCAGGTCATAGAGCTGATCGACAGTGGCGTCACCGGCCAGGATGTTCATGGCCTTCCGTCCCATGAAGTGCACGAGGCGTCCCTTTATCTGGGTAGGACAGCCGTCGGAATTGGGGCAGAAGTACTTGGCTTCTCCTTCCATCTTCACGAGGGGAGTGCCGCAGTCGGGACAGACCTTGGGGAACTCGGGCGGAACCGTACCCGGTTCGCGGCGCTTGAGTTCCACTGAAGTTATCTTCGGGATGATCTCTCCGCCCTTTTCCACATAGACCCAGTCCCCGACCCTTATGTCCATAAGAGCCATCTGGTCGGCGTTGTTGAGGGTCGCCCTCTTGACGACGGTTCCGGAAAGATGCACGGGCTCGAGGTTGGCTACCGGCGTGACCGCTCCGGTCCTTCCGACCTGGTAATCTATAGAAAGCAGGCGGGTGAGGGCCTCCTCGGCCTTGAACTTGTACGCGACGGCCCAGCGGGGGAACTTGGCGGTATAGCCGAGGGATTGCTGAACGGCGGTTTCGTTGATCTTGATGACGATTCCGTCGGTGGCGTAGGGGAGCGACTTGCGTCCGGTGTCCCACTCCGATATGTAATCCTCGATCTCGGATATTGTCTTGCAGATTTTCCTTTTGTCGGATATCGGAAGGCCCCAGGACGCCGCCATGGAAAGGGCGTGGTCATGGGTGTCAGCCTTAACCGTGTCTCCGGGAATATGGTAGAGAGTGCAGTAGAGTCCCCTCCGTCCGACTTCCTCGCTGTCCAGAAGTTTGAGGGAACCGCTCGCGGCGTTGCGGGGATTGGCGAAAGGCTGCTCGCCGATTTCTTCCCTTTCTTCGTTCAAGGCCCTGAACGAGGAATAGGGCATCAGAACTTCACCCCTAATCTCGAACTCATCCGGGTATCCGACCCCGTGAAGGGTCTGGGGGATGTTGGAGATATGGCGGGCATTTTCTGTGACATCGTCCCCGATGACGCCGTCACCCCTTGTGAGGGCGCGGAAGAGTTTGCCGCCCCTGTAGGTGAGACATATGGCCGTTCCGTCGAACTTCAGCTCGCAGCAGTAGGTGAACGGAACGTCGATGGACTTCGAAGCCCTCTGGGCGAATTCCTCGACCTCTCCGATACTGTAGGTGTTGGAAAGCGAGAGCATCGGATACTGGTGGGGATATTGGGCGAATTCCTTCCTGGAAGCCTTCTCGGCGCCGGCCCTCATTTCATGGGGAGCTTCGGCCGCGGCCTGACTCTCAAGGTCAGATCCGACCCTCTGGGTGGGGGAGTCCGGGGTGAGGAATTCGGGGTACTCCTTCTCCAGGTCGGACAGTTCCCTCATCATCATGTCGTACTCGTAGTCGCTGATGACGGGGGCGTTGTCGACATAATACCTGCGACTGTTCTCCCAAAGGGAGGTCTTCAGGTATTCTATTCTTGCAAGTGCGCTTTTTCTGTCCATTCTGTCCTATTTCCGATGTTTCACCCGTTTGGGGGCATAGCCCTTTTCCGGATGGATGGTTGCCTTCCTTGCCCTAAAGGGCATAATCGTACAAAATTACGAAAAAATCGGGATGAACGATGGATAAGGCAAGGCAAAAATAACCCCGATATCACTATCGGGGTGAAAAAGGCTACTTTTCGACGTCAGCCGGTCATCTTGAAACCGTTTCTATGGTGCACTCGTGCTCTTTGGTGGTCTTGTCGTAATTGATTCCGACAAGTTTCACCTCTCCGGTATAATCGAAGAGTTTCTGGGGATAGTTCCTCTCCTTTATCTGGGCGATGGGACCTTCGGCCGTCTTGTCCCACTTAAGCTCTATCACGATGGCAGGAAGATCTCTTCCCGAAAACGGGATGAGTACAAGGTCCGCGAAGCCCTTTCCGGTGGGATATTCCCGATGGAATATGTAGTCACGGTGGGCAAAGATGAGCGATTCCCGGAGTGTCGTATAAAGAAGCTGTTCCTTGTTGTATTCCGTAGCTCCGCAAACATCGTCGTGGGATAATCCTATAAGACGGGAAAGATTTTCTTCGTCATCCTCAAGCAAGAAGTTGAGAACCTCCTGAGAGCGTGACAGAACTCTTGTCAGACCGCCCAAATCAGCATTCTTTACACATGATGCGAAATACAGAAGAAGCTCACGATTGGGAATACTTGCTTTGCGCCCGTCAAAAGAAAGATACCCAAGATGAATCAGTACGGTGAAGACTTTGTCTTTCGTGTCGACGTCCTTTATGCTGTTGTCAAAGGATGTCGTATCGACGGGAATCCCTTCGCCGCCCAGCAACTTCTCCACATCCGCCTTCATCTCGTTCTTGAGATAAGGCTTGAGTTCATCTCCGGCACCAGTTGTCTTCCAGTAAAGTCCGCACTCTCCACAAGATATGGCCTCCATGACAGAATTGGGGTTGAAGATTCCCTGCACGTTTCCGACACTGTATCCGTCGTACCAGCTTTTCATCTCACCGTAATCCATTCCGGCATCCTTGCACAGTGACTGGACCTCCTCTTCCGTGAAACCGAAATACTGCCCGATTCCACCGGGATCAATCATATTGTATTCCCTGAAGTTGTTCAAAGCGGACTGGCTGTCATCTTTGATGATCGGGAGGATACCGGTCATATATACACCGGCAAAGACTCTGGAGACTGTTTCGTTCTTGAAAAGGGACCGGAGGAAATCTATCCAGTCCTTGACTATAGTTTTTTCATCAGCGAACTCCCTGAGGATAGCATCCCATTCATCAATAATGAAAATGAACTGTTCACCGATTTCGTGATAAACGGCAAGAAGTGCATCGCCCAATGGCATCTCCGCGAAATCCAATGAAGGATATTCTTTTGCAAGATCTTTAATAAGCTGCTTTTCAACTGCATCAACTATATCTTTGCCCAATTGTTTCTTTCGTGAAACGAAATTGGTCATATCCACGTAAATGGTAGGATACTTATTAAGATGTTCAGTATAAGAGCTCTCCTTTGCAATCTCAAGGTCATCAAACAGATTATGAGAGTCGCAAGAGATGTCATAGTAAGCACAAAGCATATTTGCGGCAAATGATTTGCCGAAGCGGCGTGCGCGGGTGACGCACAAGAACTTGTCTTTCGTGAACAACTTTGAGTTGACGAAAGATATCATACCCGATTTGTCCACATATAGACCGTTTCGGCATTCCGAAAAACTATAGTTGCCGGTATTGATGAATATGCCCATATCGATAAGGTTTGCGTTGAACGACAATTAGGCAGTTTTTCTTTAGACAAAGGGAGTAATCACAAAAGCACCAGTCTGCAGATGAATGATCCGACCGTCGGCGTCGTCTACAAACAAACCTTAGATTTGCCCATGGAAAAAAAGTGTCCGATTTTTCCCTCATGAAGAAATCTTTGGTTTGAGTTTTAAATTTAGCATTTTTGTGACAAAGGACAAAGGAAGCGGGGCAGGTGCACAGGCTTAACAAACGAGAA
>JAFUFP010000041.1 GCA_017469845.1 Bacteroidales bacterium
CGACCGTCCGAAATCCTAGATCTTCGGCAGCATCACAGAGGTCAAGAAAAGATGAGCCGCCTTTTGAGCAAGAGCATTTTTCATGTAAAAGGCTTTGGTCAAGACTTATTCCATGGTATTCACTTATCATTTGAAGACAAGCAGGGCCACAAGAAGTATAGTCATGTTGTGCATGAAATGGAAATCTACTTATCATAATCTGAGCCTTTTCCTAATATTGGTAGTAATACTTTGCAATCCAGATCAATAGGAGTTAGTATCTCCGTATAGATTCCATCACTTAATCCTGTATCAATCCGAAGAGATGTGCTCTCTCCTTTCTCACCGAGAATCGTTACGAAGGACAAAGTGTCTGAATACGTTATTGCCGCTTCGGGGACACAAATGACATTATTTTTCCGATTGATTTCCATACTAGCAATCGCTCCATATCCTGATCTCAGCTCAATTCCTTCAGGCACAAAAACCACCGATCTAATGAGGTACTGGTTCACACCTCCCCTATTCTCGCTCTTTGGAGACACAAATGAGATCATTCCACTTAGACGTCTTCCAATTGCGCCAACTTCCACTTCCAGTTCTTGCCCCTGTTTCAATTTTCCCACATCTATCTGGTCAGCATAACCCTCGAAAATCCACGAATCCAAATCAGATATCTTTGCGATGCATGTTCCGTCTGAGTAATTAGTCGCTGCTATAACTGTTTCTCCGACCTGTGCTGGGGTGTCCATTATCATACCTGATATTGTCGATTTTATGAGTGTTGGGCGATCCTTTGTTTTTGGATTCTCCCCTGTCAACAATATATCCAAAGCAGATTTTGCGGACTCATATTCCAGTTCCGCTAATGAGAGTGCCTCCTCAGCATCTTCCAAATCACTCCTAGAAATCGAATTTGAAGCGAACAGTGCTGAATCTCTCTCGTACTGCTTGGTGGCATATTCCCTTTTGACTTTCGCCACCTCCAATCTGTTCCGGGTAGAATTCACAGCCCCTATTTCGGGTAGCACTTTAAGCATTGCTATTGCCTCTCCCTCTTCTACGATGTCTCCGGCATTCTTGTATAAATCTACCAGAATCCCATTGACTGTTGATTTGATTTGAATCTCAGTAGCAGGCTTAACCTGTCCATATATCTTACAAAAAACAACCAGGTCCCTTCGTATTGGAGAAGTCGTTTGCATCGACCTATCTTCGGAATGCCGATATAAGGCAATAAAGCATACAAGACTCAGTAGTATGCAACCAAAGACTATTTTAATATATCTCTTATTCATAATTGTTTAATACTTGAATAGGAACGTTTTCGCAGAGTCGGTTCACTATGACAATACAAATGATCATTGTTATTGACACGATAGTTAAATATGATATGCCTGAGAGCATGAGGAACGATTGGTTGACCAGCATTCCCGTGAAGCCGAGTAGCCTTTCTGCCATGAAAAGAATCATGGCTGATACAAAGACAGCGAGAATACATCTGTACGATTCTTCTCCAAGGGTTTCCAGAATGATCATCATCAGTATTTGCGCCTTCCCGGCTCCAATAGCCCTCCTGATGCCTATCTCGCGTGCCCTCTCCTTCAAGTTTATTATTGTAAAGGATATAGCTCCGACTATCCCGGAGAAAAGGGTTCCAATTCCAATCACCCAGATAAGGATGTTCACAAGGGCAATAATCTGATCAATCGCCTTAGTCATCCTGCTTACACTGATAATAGAACACGCCAGAGCATCAGTTGACTGAAAATCGTGTTCCTCAGCAAGAAGCGAGATCACTTCTTCACAAATCTTGTCACTTGCGGGGGAAAGACATAGAAAATCATAGCTCCCCATTCTGTTAGTCAGCATTCCCCACGTTTTTAGCGGAATTGCTATGGACATGTCTGTCTTCCCATTGACAGAAAAGTTTCCCCCACCAGAATCTACGCCTACAACAGTAAAAGAGTTACCGGCGATAATCACAGTGCTTCCCAAACAACAACCTCCTTCCGGGAAAAGAGAACGATAGACTTCAGTTCCGATAACACAAACTTTGGCAGCTCGTTCGTTATCATCTCGGTTTATATATCGTCCAGCCACAATCGAAGGCTGTTCAATTTGAGCATAGTCAGGAGGCACTGCCCGTAAGGTCGCTGAGAAAGAGCCCGAAAAAGTGGATACTGGAAGAGAATATATGGAAGATGCAGGGCAGATGTTAAGACTTGTTCCAAAACGTGCCTTTATTCTCTTGAGGTCCATATCCGTAATGTTCCATGCTTCTTCATATGGATATCCTTCTTTGTGCTCAGATGGTTTACCTGGAAGAATAAAAACAGAATCCTTGCTGAATCCACTTATCCCTTTATGGAGCATACCCGATATGATAGTAGCCCCTCCATACATAACCAAAATGAATAGAAGCCCCCAAAATATCCCGAACAATGAACGCTTTCTCAGATTATTATGTATTGATACTGTCATCATCTTATCCGGAAACAATTTCTCTGGCAGTTTTTTTAATCATTCTTCGAACTGGTACTAAACCAGAAGTTATTCCTGCAATTACAGATATTATGAGCGTCATTAAAGTGACAATAAACGAAGCATCGAACGAAAAAAGTGATATTCCGGAGATTTGAGGAATGAATAATGGAATGTATCTGTCGACAAGCAAGTTGCTTAAAAGTCCTATTATACCTCCGATAAATGCAAACACTAAGGCAACGATTACACTTTCTGACAAAGCCATAGTTATCAAGTTCCTGTCCGTCGCACCAAGGGCCTTTCTGATTCCGATTTCACGACTTCTCTCGAGAAGGGAGATGGATGTAATATTGGACAAGCCCACACATGCGCTCACCAAGGAAAGAAGAATCAACACAGTCAGAACAAGCGTGACAGTTCCTCCAACTTGCCTTATCTGCATAATGTCAGAATAATAGTCATCAATTTTCAGATAATTTCCACCTTCTCCTCTTAATCCATGCTTGTGAACCAAAGCATTTGCAACACTGTTCTTTAGCACTGGTATATCAGATACTCTGATCTTAGATGCTAAAGTAATGACAAGTCCTTCGCTTTCATGTGAATCAAACAAAACTCCATAAACAGATGAAGGAATGTAAACCTGAGATTTGTCCACATAATCATCGACGACTCCAACGACCAGGAAGCTATTTCCTTCTATTGAGACATACCTTCCCAGAAGACCTTTCACATTGTTATCATTATCGGCTGTGATATTTACAACCGCCAACTTTTGCATTGATATTCCCTCATTACCGGTGAAGAGTCGGCCTCTGACTATCTCTGCCCTTAGAATACTAGGAGACTTGTCAGAGACACCTATTAGCTCGATGTTAAGTTTTTTTCCATCGCTTTCCAATACACAAGATCTGGATTTTGAAGTTTCAACACTTTCAACAATCGGAGCGGCCACCTCTATCCCTGCGATGAAATCATCTTCTTCTTCAAATAGGAAGGAAGACTCTTGTTTGTCGTTCCTAGCCGAGATCCTCATTTCCGGAAGATACTTGTACAATTCTTCCTCGTATGACTTCATGAAAGATAGGCTTATGCCTGTCAAGAGGACTAAAAGAAAAAAGCTCCAACTTATAGCAAGCCCAACCACAAAGATTTTCCCCCCTTGCGACATAATGTTTTCTATGATGTCATGTAGTCTGTAACTAATGCTCATTGTACTTTGGTAATAATGCCATCTTCAATGCAGAAGATTCGTTGTGTCCTTTCTGCGATAATCCTGTTATGGGTAACTAGGATTATCGTCGTTCTGAAGTCTTTATTGATATCTGACATGAGGGAGAACAGGATTTCTGCACTTACAGTGTCTAGGGCACCTGTTGGTTCATCGGCAAGAATCAATGACGGAGACATCACTATGGCTCTCGCAACGGCTACTCTTTGTCTCTCACCACCTGAGATAATGGATGGCATTTTGTGAGAAAGGAACTCTATACCGAGTCGATCCATAATCTCTGATGCTTTTCGTATTGCATCCTTTCTGCGATAGCCGGCATACATAAGTGGGAGGGCGACATTCTCTACTACGCTCTTATGGGGTATCAAGTTGAAGGACTGAAAGACAAAGCCTATCGATTTGTTTCTTATACAAGCTGAATCTGCAGAAGATAGACGTCCAACGTCATTGCCCTCGAATAGGTATGCTCCTGAATCAAATGAATCCATCAAACCTATTATGTTTAGAAGCGTGGTCTTCCCGGATCCAGATTCTCCCATAATGGAGATAAACTCGCCTTTATCAACAGATAGCGAAATGCC
The DNA here is from genome assembly GCA_017469845.1 of Bacteroidales bacterium. Taxonomy (GTDB): domain Bacteria; phylum Bacteroidota; class Bacteroidia; order Bacteroidales; family UBA932; genus Cryptobacteroides. The sequence goes on from JAFUFP010000041.1 coordinate 4,282, forward strand.
ACGAAGAACCGAAGTCGACCGAACACCAGAATAGGTCTTATAGATGTTGTTGAGTTCTAATAACATTTGATACTAGGAATATACTTTACCCAAATAAAACAGCCTAACCACATAAGTATGACCCCCAATTTCTCTGTTTGTGCGCAAAATAATTTCCTACGAGGAAGCCACATCCTTCCTCGTAGGAAATCAGTCATGCTTTTAACAATTAACCCAAGAAGGGCAAGTCATATCTGTCTCACAGTTCCCAGGAACACAAGACTTAGGGAGAGAATACTCGCTATCACAGCACAGCATCTCTGGTCCTTGAGTACACTCGTTGAAGGATGTTGTCCATCCGCCAACGATTTTTTCTTTGCTCTCATCATCAATGAGGCAAATCTCTGTCTTATTTAAAGACAGTTTCTTTAGTTTTTTTTTCATTTACAAAAAAAAGTTGGTTGAACATTAATTTACATGTGATTTACACAAGTGCTATCACATATCAATAGAATAAGTATACATTTATGGAAGACGTATTACAGAGGAATATCGCAAAGCATCAATTATCTTCCATAAATATCATAAATATATTTTTCAGATCTGAATTAAGCTGAAGTGTTCTCGTATGAGAATCATAGAGCATATTGTTTGTCCATGGATGTTGGTTTTCGGTATTTTCAAATATCTTTTCCACTTCCTTTGCATTTATAGACCAGCTATTGACGACTTCCTCATTGATATCGATAATTTCCGATACTGTTTTTATCAGAGCTATTTTAGGAACCCCTTTTTCGTATGTTGGGTATATCACAAATTTTTGCTCATATGGGTCCAAAGCATTATCTTTTTCTATTTTGATAATTTGTTTTTTAGATGGCGAAATTGTAACACTTGTCTTGATGTCTCTTCTCTTCCCTTCAATGAAATCGAATACAACATTCCCATCCAAATCATTCCATGCTAAAACCAAGAGATTCAGTCTATTTCTTGCAACTTGTAGATATCCTTTGTCTGTATAGGTCTCATAATGTTGTAACATTGTACGGAAAGTAAAGTGAGAATAGCACTGGATATCAAGATTGTTCATTATATCGCCATTGATGGGTTCAAGTAATCTGCTGATACCATTATTGGCACGTAAGATATCATGTCGCTTGAATAACACCGTCTCTTCATATTTCAAATGCGTCCCCTTTTTTATTCCCCTCTTTACCTGTATCTCTGTTTTTAGCTTATAACAATTGTCAACCTTAAACTTGGGCATATCTTTCAGAAGGAAGAGATACCTGTCCCAGATTTCTTCATAATCTGAAATGATGGACGCCCCCTGAAGTTCATTCACCGTAAATTGAAGTACTGTTTGATTTTCCCCGACACTCTCATGTGAAGATTCCATACCAGCATACGTAGCCCGGAAGAAGCCGCCTGTTATTTCCTTGTCGTCTGGAAGAATTACCATTCCTGTGGAGTCCGTACAACCCAAGTAGTCTTCTCCATGATAGACGAAAGCGTATTCTAACGGATCATCCTCTAATAGGACAATAATAGAACGTGTTTGTCCATGTGACATGGATGATGAAGCAATTAGTAACCATCCTGCTATAAAAGAGATGGCTTTAGAACAACCTTTCATATTGTAATAATATTGATAATAGCGATTCTCTCATCATTCTTAGGATTGTAATCTCCATAATAGAGACGATATGGGTAATCAAATTATGTAAGCATTATACATTCATCCCAGTCTTCATCACAACTCGACAGATAACTCTCTAAGGCGACTCCAACTCCTGCAATACCATCTAATAAAGATAGATCCTCAGCCCAGGTCCCATTGTTGTCCATCTGAAACAAATATCCACTTTGATTTGTGGTTACATTTCCCATCACAAGAGTTACCTTCAACCAATAATCTTGAGCTCGCCTAAAAACATCGTCATTAGTCATCGTATAGAGGCGATGAAAGATATGCATCACTCCTGCAGACCCATGACATAGCCGTGCATCAATAACACCAGTATCATTAAAAGAAATCCTCTCCCCAGTCTTAACAAGTTTTTCCAAAACATCACGGTAGAGACTAACATCATTGATAGCAAGGGCAGCTCGAAGAATAATGAACAAAATCGAGAGGTCTCCATAACACCACGCCATTCTGGATTTCGTCTGTATTGCTGATCCATAGTCTTTCTCTCTTATCTGGCTTGGATAATAACATCCTACTGACTCAAAGTTTTGTGTGTTGTGTCTATAGAAAGAAATGATGTTCCGAATCATCGTATCACAGATTTCAACTTCAATCCCGGACTCGAGACATCTAATCACATAATAGAGAATACCAGCCATACCATGGGCAAGGCCGAAATCGTATTTTCTAACTCCTGTCACAGGATTAACTGAAATCAGTTTGAACTCTTGCTTCTCTTTTTCCATCATTTCATAGAGATTGTTTACTAGGATTCCGCACTCTTCTGCCATCCCTCTCGATAGAAAATATCTACCAACACTTATTGCACCATGAAGCTGGTCAATTTCTTTTCTTCGTAATTGGCGTTTCATCTCATCTTTCAAGATGTGATCTATGCTATCAAAATAACCATCTTCCAATTCGACCAATCCTTTTCTCTGAAGGAATCCAATCAGCCAAAGGAATCCTGCATACCCAGAACTGAAAGAGTAGCTTCCTACGTTATTAAGCTGAACCAGATCTAAAAGATCAAAGGCCTTATCAAGAAAAGAATCTTCACCCGTATTGAGATATCTATTCGCAAAGAATAAAACCAGACCGGAACTTCCAGAATAGAGTGACATATTTGTTGATGGCAAACAATTCATGAGAACCCTTGATATTTTCTCAAGACGATTCTTTGCCATCTCCTTCAAATTGACGCCAAGATATTTTTCTTCGTAAGAAGAATAGCCCTTGCCCAATCTATACACAGACCCCAGTCTGAATGATAGTCTGGAAGTATCTAAATCACAATGCCGGACTATCATACATTGATTATTTCGGTCATCTGGGTCAACGTTGTACTTATCTGCCAGAAAATTGCAATTATCAAGACCCTTCATCCCTATATTATGCAGATATCGGCATAAAGATATTCCGGTATTAGGACCTGAGCTATAGCATATATTACCATCTGGGGATTCTACGGAAAACAACGGAATTCTTGACACCTGTGTTAAACCCTCCTCAACAGAAGATGTTGACAGCGAGATTTCAAATCGTTCTTTAATATCGAGATACCCAAAATAATATGTGAGGCTCTGATATTTTGAAGCAATAATCTGCAAGGTCTTTTCCAGAGTGTTATTATCATCGCATAAGAACTTTTCTAGTACCGGACACCCATCATACTCATCGACTGAAGCCCAATCATTATCATGACTATTCAAGGCTTGATTTCCAAGGATAAAGACAACCGCATCAACCCACTTAGGAAGAAGATGTTCATTCTTCAATGTCATAGGACTACTGAATATACCTATTGCCAAGAGGCAACGTAGACGATCTGTCGTTCGCAAAGTCATGATTGAATGTATTTTTTACTCTCATAATACCTTGATAGAAGTTCATATGTCTCCATCTCAATTCTTCTATTATCTGACAAAGCCAATCTGTTAATTGACATGTGAATTATGCTGGCCATATAGGAAATCCTATCAACCTCCCATTCGATTCCAGAAATAATCTTTAATAGCGCCTCCTTTCTACACATCATCAATTCCTGAACCGTTAGTGAAAAGAAATTGGAATCATCATCCATAACCGTTTCTATCTCTTTTCTCAAAGTCCTATATCGACTCCCACAAACCTTGAATTGTTCAACAGTGTTTATATCGAATTCGCTGCGGAAAGACTCTCTTTGAGACAGAGAGAATAGTCTCATATCGTCATAATCTAAACCAAATATCAGCATCACATCGTGTGTCAGGCGAAGCGCCACAAGAAGCCGAATATCCTTTATTAATATTTCTTCTTCGAATAATGCTCTCAGCATTTTAACAATATAAATACTATCAACACCGAATAGAGTCTCAGTATCATCATATGAAGATGCTCCATATCTTTCCAATTCTCGTACATAAATATCATACACATATCGTAAAGTGTTTGCTACTACGTATCTTTCCAATCGGCTGCGCAGTATCTCCAATATCGCTTCACTTCTATTGTTGCAAACGTGGAAGCGAACTCTTAGATGATATCCCTTCTCGTCGTGATATCGAAGAAAGAACCACTTATCAATTATCCCATCATCCAATAGAGTCACCGAAATGTCATATATATTCTTAAGCAGCAAATCTTCAAGAAAGATTTGCCCACCATACATTTTAAGATAGACCCACTCTGAGCCTAGAGTATAATGACGATTCACTAACATTTATCTTATTCGGAAAGGAATGAGGTATTCTGCATTATGATAACCATCATTTGAGTGAACTCCTTGAATAACGCTCGGATGAAGTACTTCCTGCACAGTAATTCTTCTTTTGGTATGCAATGACTTTTCAAGAATGGTGCATCCCTCCTTTGTCCCCAGATTCAAGAATAATTTGTTGTCTCCTTCTATTATAAAGATTTCTTTGGGAAGGGTGTTCTTCATAAGGACCTTGTCGAATGATACTCTGGCTGTCCTTTCATCTTCAATTTCAAGTATCCAGCTTTCTGGTAAGAGAATACACCGTCCATAGACAATACGCGGTAGATGTTTGCAAATGCCAAGCAGATTATCAAACGAGGGAAGGCGAATCGTAGTCTTACCATATGATTGATAGTCACAAAGGAATTTATATGTTGGTGTACTATGCAGTGTATAATTGTGGGCATTGGTGAGAACTGGTTCAATGTATTTCTCTAGTTTTTTTGAACGTATTCTAAGTTTTCCTTTATCCATTTGCAGTATCAAATCAGAGGATGGAATCTGCCTATTCCTAGCTGCTCCAGACGATGAAAGATACGTAATCTCTGCTGATCGAAGAACTGGCCTGTGGACAATGTTTCCGACACGAGTATCCGGCGTGTGAACTATTTCAGCCTGTAGCGTGTCGGGGGCCATTTTCTTTTCTTCACACATGGCAATATCACCAGCAAGATTCATTACTTTGGAGTTAAGATGACAAAAACGCCCCATAAGTCGTGCAGCACCTGGTACTACAGATTTGATTTCGATCCAGACATCTCCCCTATCTTCACAAAGAGAGCAAAGCACGGCAACTGTATCAATAGTAGAGGATGTCTTCGGACTGACCAACTTTACAAAGTCAGATTCGGACAACTCAATTACTTTACACTCCTGTTTATTCTCAAGAGCATCCACATATTTTTTCAAAACAATCCTCTCCACTTCAGAAAGAACAATCATGGGTGAGTTTCCGAGGCCAGGTCTTTGAACATTATTCTTCTTTAAGGGATATCCCATCCCTAAATCTTCATCCATTACCAAAAGGAATGAGATAGGTTGCGTATCATATCTTTCATAAAATGATTTTGCAAAAGAATCGATGGCATCATTCTGCTTTTGACCATACTGACCTAACCGCCATAAACACTCTAGCAATCTTTGGATTTCTTTTATATTCTCACTGCTAAACGAAGCATTACTGCAGTCTCTATATGTGTCTATCTGTACTGTATTAAAGGGGGGCTCTATACCGAAGCATGAAAGGTTTGATTGGATCACTTGAATACTCTGCTCCGTAAGACCATGAGTCTCGATACTTTGCACTTCTTCTCTCAATTTCTCTATTCTGGTTTTCAAATCACCTATATCCCTACTACCTGATATCCAGTGATACAAACGTTCAAGTGGATCATCACCTGTCATGGAGACGGATATTTCACTAACTAGAATTTTTTCTTTGACAAGCTGCTGTACATATGAAAATGCTTCCTCATATTCAATCTCCTTGGAACAAATTGCCTGAGCCAAAATATCAATTCTGCATCCGTTCTCAGATAAGTACAGGATTTTGTCTAGTTCCTCACTACACTCAATCTCAACAATTCGATGCTCTCTTCTTGTTCGTCTATGCTTATAGTCAATATATCTAGCCTTGTCCCAAATTCTATAGAGCGTATCATTGGGGAAATATCGCAATTGTTGCCTCACTCTTTCATCGTTTTCCAGTTTTTCCACCAATTCGAAAAAACATGACATATCCAACCGGCACTTCCTTTCGATGAAATTTAGAGGAACAAGTTCAATATCAGTCTTATCTCCAATTTCGGCAATGGAACAACTTGAGAAAAGCCCGAACGGCGTACTTCGCCAGCACATCCTCGACCAATACTTGTATAATGATATTTCAATTTTGGATGAATACTTTTCATCCACAGATATCTGTTTGTACAATTGAGGAGAAGCAACCATTAGAGCTTCCCTAAATATAGGATTCTCATAGTCAATCTCCTCCATATAACATATTGGGAATAACGGAGATCTTACAATTAGCTGACCAAAAGATGTTATCATCATGATTAATTATTCTCCATTAAGTGATAGTTGGCCAAGACACCGGCGGAGTAGCTGGCTCTTACATATCTGTACTTTTCTCAGAGGATTTTCCAAGATTATCTGTATAGAAGACTCCACGAACCTGTTCGATGAGGTATGCATTTACTTGAGTGGCAAACTCTGAGGTGAAGGTACTATTGTTCCCTCTTGGATGTGAAAGATGAAATAAAGGGGATTCATATCTATATATGGGATATTTGAGCGCTCGCCATCTTTCAGCACGGTCATAATCTTCATTGCCCCAACCATAATACTTCTCATTCTCTCCACCTCCTACCACATATGCTTCCCTATCGAAAAATATAGCAGCCCCAACCATGTCAACTCTTCCATAGAGCATAGACATCAGATTCAAATTCTTTACAAGGACCTCAATTTTTCCTGTCTCAATGAACTTTTCTCGAAGGAAAGAAGTGGCTTCAAAGATACGTCCGTCATATGGGTATGCTACCTTTGCTTTCGATGACCTAATGTGTTCAACCGATTCTAATATAGCATCAGGAAAGGCTATAGCATCAGTATCCCAAATAGCAATGACAGGCGTTGATGTTGCAGCAACCATCATGTTCAAGAAGCGTGTTCTATGAAAGATGATGTCATCATCTTTCACGAAGAAATATTTCACTTTTCTCAATAGTTTTTCCAAGATATGATTGTTTGATCTATCCGTCTCACAAACAATGATATTAGTGTCGAAATTATCTTGTATGAAAGCTGTTGTAGAAAGGAGATTCTCCACTCTTTCTAGAGAATCTTGTCTGACAGGGATCAAAAAGGACGTATCTTTCAACTGGTGTTTCATTATTAATGAATGATTGAGTTAATTTGAAGTGATGTTCTATAGGGAAACTGCCAGTAATATACCCGGAATACCACGATATAGACTAAAGTTTCGCAAGTATGCTAGTTCATGCTGTTCCTTATACAAAGCTGTTATATGCTGCATCAGCTCAGCTTTCACCGTTGAGTCTATGTCAATCCCACAAAGCTTTGAAAATAGAATCAAGCCGCTTAATCCATTATTGATATAAATCTTATTTGAGAATTCGTTTAATAGACCAAGATCATTGCTTCTCAAGGTAGACAAATAGTCTTTCCAGCCATGATACCCTATTTTTTGTTCAAAGAATTCCAATGAATATCGGAGATAAAAATCACTTAATGGGTATTGAGGTCGTACCCTTCTAAGGAGATAGTTTAGTCTTTCAATTATCCGCTCAATCTTAACTTTGTGAACACCTAAGCTATAAGTCTTACCCAATAGTATTAAAAACGAGGGAAGATAAAAATGAAGAGGATCCTCTTTAATTGGCTCGTATAGCATTGTGCTATAGGATGTTTGTTCATTATTAAAGTCCACTGAGTTGATAACAGTCTTTAATGAATCTTCAATCAAATCCCGATACTTACCTTTTTCAAAACTAATTCTTATAATCAGATAGACCCAAAGTCCTAAAATAACTGATAAATCATTTGACAAGAAAGATCGTTCGTTGGAGAGAATAAATGAAAGTATTTTCTCGTCAAGAAAATCCAGATAATCATTGTCTATAAGGATGAATCCTCTTGATGCGAGAAGTAAAGTTCCTGAAGCAATTCCTGTATAACCATGTTCAAAACCTATCTCAAAGGCATCTCTCTTTCTCTGTAATGTTTGGCTAATACTATCAAGTATTATCTCAGCGCTATTTCCTACCGACTCATCTTGAAGATATTCTGAAATGTAATATAAAGCTATGCATATTCCCATCTGCCCATGGAATAGTGAACAAGGTAACTGCAATATATTCGATGTTACAATTTCCTTGACAAGATAGGATATCACCTTATTATTCCCTTCCATATAGATTCTATTATATGGTCACTGAAATGCCCGCCTCTATAGCTTTTTCTCCACAACTGTAGTATTAAGTGTGAGGTAGTGGCTTCGAATACTATATAAATTATTTGCTGCATCCTTATTCTTTCGGAGCTGTCTGATACTACGTACGACCCCTTGTCCACCAGTTTCTCTCATGTAATAATGATCAGCAATAGTAGCATTTGATAGAGGATAGTATTGCCTCAAAATAACTTCGTCTCCGTCGTAAAATACAAATGTAGAACTTGTTTCCGTCTCAGAGTCAGACTTATGTTCCTCGGTTCTATTAATGTCGCCTTTCTTCAGCCTTTCTTCGGTATAGCCAATGTAGAGTTCACTAAGACTGGTATTCCCGTTAGAGCGAAGTGACTCGATATATGAATACTCAAATGATCTGACAGCTTCTCTCAAATCCGCATCTGAGATATATGACTGTGGAGATAGAACATACAGTCTTGTCATCTGAGATTGAAACAATAATGCCACCATTGCGACAATGACCACCGACCAGACTTTTTGTTTTCGCCAGTACCCCGCCTTTCTATTGTCCATCATTCTGTATCTTTCCTCCAGAAATGAACTGCCAAATTTGGCTCCCGACCCTATAGACTCTGTCATCCTGTTGAAAATAAGGAGTTTATAATCCTTCTTCTTGACATTATTTCGGAGGACCTCTTCATCCGCTTGATACTCATGAATGCGGATGAGGTCGTTTCTGATTGACCACACTACGGGGTTGAACCACTGAAGAGAGACGCATAGGTCGGCAAGCAACCTATCGATGGAGTGGAGCTTCTTCAAATGGGCAAGTTCATGGCGAACAATCATCTTGTCTGACAAGTCCTGCGTGCGGACTACTATCCGATTGAACCAACAGAACGGCGATATATCTCTGTCAGTGGAGCATATCCGTATGCCCCAGCGCCCGTACTTGCAGTTGCATTTCTTTACAACATGCAGTGTTCCTAAATAAGCATGAACATATAAAAAGAATGAAATGATACACCCAAAAATATATAGCAGGCATATCGATCTATAGACTATCGTAGATATGGAACGAGCAATCAATTCTTCTGCTCCTGGAAGAGGCGAGATATCTGTCTCTCGTTCGACTACTTGAGACTCCATTAGATAGGGCGTTTCTATTGTCCTATGAAATGAAAGATGAATAAATGGAAGTACAAATGAGAACAACAGAATAAAAAGAAGGAATCCACGATTTAATGCATGCATATTCTCATTTCTCAGAAACAGGTAGTAAGCCATATAGAGAAATGACATCATGAGGAAAACCTCCAAAGAATATGATAGCAAGTCGTACATTTAATCAGAATTTTCCAAATTCTTAATGATTCTCTTCATGTCCTCAATAGATAATTTTTCTTCCTTCACGAAAGTGGTTACCACTCTCTCATATGAGTTTCCGAACCACTTGTCTATAAGGCTTGACAATGTATCCTTTTGATACTGCTCTTGAGTCAATGCAGGATAATATTGAAAGGAGCCTCCATAACTTTTGTGAGCGAGGTAACCTTTTGACTCAAGGATACGAACCTGAGTCGACAATGTCGTCCTTTCTGGCCGTGGATCCGGATAGAGTTCCTGAAGATCCTTGACGAACATTGGACCATGTTCCCAATATAGCTGCATGATTCTTTCTTCTTTTTTTGTGAGTTTTTCCATGATGCATCTAATTTTCCACAAATATAACTACAATAATTCATTTATGCAACTATTTAAAATAGTCCATACGTCTATACAAACTCAAAAAATTGATGAACACAAATTATGGCAAAGCCGCGCTGGAAGACATTGCCCTATACCAGGCCGTTGTGGCGCACCGCCGCAATTATTATCTCCTAGGCTATGCCAATTACGATTTGACTTGTCATTTCCGGATGCCGGGTTGACTCAGAACGTGTCTCTCTCAAAAAAGATGTTGACTCTGTTTTATCGTTACTACTGGGATAGGTTGACGTTGGTCTCACCATTATTATATGGTTTATATGGCTAAATTTTGGCGCAATAATATGATTTATGCCGATATTTAGTATTCTAAGACTTTTCCAAGCCTTTTTGAGAAAAAGTGAACAGGAAAGATCATACCTCCGATTCAGCCGTCTAGTTGTGGATATTTGCTGCGCGGCAAGGGGGCATGGCGCCCCCTTGCCGCGCGGCTACCCCCAGGAGCAATACGGGAACTAGCGGGGAGTTTATATCTCCTCGCCTTCAGAAGGCGCCAGCAGCTATTTGTTAGAAGGGCAACTCGTTCCTAAGCCACGCGGCAATGTCGGCTAGGATCTGGGCCTTGACCTTTTCCTCAATAGCTGCTTCCAGTTCATTCTGGGCACAAGATTCCCATATCCGGTAATCTTCGTCTTCAGGATTCGTTGCGGAAGCGAGCAGCGCGTCACGGAAGTTCCGGACACATGTATCGATGTCCTTGTGATTGTTTTTCATGATGATTGTCAGTTGTCATATGCCCGACGATGCGGAATGTGGAGCGATACTACTCAAGTTTTACACTTAGGTAGCCCCATATATGCGACAAATCGCCCTTAGAGGATGCTCTAGGGGCGTTTTTCGCATCTCGGTCCGTTCCCGAGATTGTAGCACGGATTTGTTGTTCCTACATGTTATATGAAAGATTTATGACGTTTCCCCGGATTTGCCCCTTGAGAGCAGTTCGGAGTTCTTGTTGGTAATTGCGATGATTTCACGCATCTTCTTTTTCGTGACGACCTCGGTGTCGGTCCTGAAGCCGGCGGACCCGTGCAGCCTGTCGGTGATGTCCGTCCTCGTGTATTCCGGTATGTACCCCTCTCCGTTGAAGTAGAGGAAGTTCATGTCCCTGAGCGTATCCACGAGCTGGTGCACCGAGAACCTGTTGTCCTCGTTCCTTCCCGTGTTCACCCTCCTAAGGAGGTAGAGCAGCAGCACGACTGCGATGAAGCATGAGATCACGTGGCCGATGATGTGCTCCTTCCTGCTGACGTACACCGGCCTTATCTGCAGGTCGTGCTTGAGTATCCTGAAGCAGTCCTCGATGACCCACCTGCCGGAGTTGGAGGCGAGGACCTCGGATGCCGTGCTCGTGTCCTCCTCGATGCTGGTGCACACGGCGTAGAACCCGTCGTACTTCTCCTGCTGCTTCACGTACTCCTCGTCGATGGCGTATGAGGTGTTTGTCGCCACCTCGCCGTCGTCGGTGTAGTTCAGCCCCTTTATGTATTTCCTCGGGTTGGCCCCGCTCTTCCTCTCGACCGCCGACTTCCCCTTGCTGAGGAGCTGTCCGGCCTTGTCCAGCTGCACCTCCCTCTTGGCGCGCAGGAAGTCCCTGAACTTGAAGGAGAAGGTGGCGATGAGCCTCTGCGTGAGCTCCACCTTTTTCTTGACGGTGGTCCTGGTTCTCGTCCCGTCCTGCGCGACGGTTTCCTCCTCCTTGTCGTACTCCGCCATCGTCTTTATCGGCCTCTCCCTGTACAGGGTCCAGTTGCGGTACTTCTTCTGGCCGTTCTCCTTCCCCTCGTCCTCGCGAGCGAGCTCCTCGAGGTCGTACTCCCTGGCGATCTCGCGCCTCCCTTCCTCCGTCCTGGACAGCTCCGCCTCCGCCTCGGACGGGAACTTCCTCCTCCATCCCTTCGTCTCGAGGCACCACGCCTGCAGGTGGTGCTCCAGCTTCCTTATCGGCTGGACGCAGATGAAGTCCCTTTCCGCCATCCTGTTGTGGTCCCTGCACGCGTAGGAGGCCATGGCGGCGTCCGTGCAGTATATGACGTGCGCGTCCTCCTCGAACCATCCCTCCATCTCGTCTTCGAGCGGTATCATCATCGTCTGCTCGGCCGTGTCCCCGGAGCACACCTTTATCGCGAGGGGCATCCCGTCCCTGTCCGTGAACATCCCGATCTGCGTTATCGGGTTCGGCCTGTTCTCCTTGCTGGGGCCGGTCTCGCGGAAGCCGTCACCGCCCATGCACTCGTAGAATACGTTCGTCCCGTCGTAGTACAGCAGGGAGGTGTCGCGGCCGCGCACCTTGCTCGTGTTCTTGAACAGGCGCCTCTGTATGTACGGCCCCTCCTCCTCCAGGACCCCCAGCGCCCTGTACACCTGGTGCAGCTCCAGGTCCGGCTGCTCGATGAACGTCTTCGACAGCTCCACCGAGGCGCTCTTGGAGGACGGGCCTATCACCCTGGCGAACACGAGCATCCTCATCACGGCGTCGAGGTCGTAGTTGAACGCCCTTTTCCTGTTGATGGCCTTGAAGATCCTGTCGAGGCCGAACAGACAGTACTGCTGCTGCAGGAACAGGTACCCCCCGTTGAAGCTGCGCTGCTCGTTGCGCGCCATGAGCTTGTTCGGGTCCAGGGCCAGTTTCACCAGCCTGCGGCCCTCCTTCGCCGCCATCCTGTATTCCTCCAGACGGCGCCTGGCCCATTCGTAGGGGTCGCCGTCGCAGTCGTCCATCGCCATTATCTCCTCCAGGGTCCCCAGGCGCTCTATGATCCGGGACGTGACTGTCCCGTCTTCCTTGCGGTACGACTCCCTTATCCAAAGCGTCGTGCCGTTCTTCGTGGTCTCTTCGCGTATCGTCATGATTCAATGTGCTACTATGTGCTACAAAGATAGGAATAAAAATTGACACTGCGAAACAATGTCACACAAAAATTAAAGATTTATTTTAGGGGAGCGAAGTGTAAAACTTCCGAGAATCAAATGTAAAGCAGCTGCCATTTTGTGCCTATCGGCATATTGATGGTGGTGGCTTTTCCTTTTTGCTGGTTCGGAATCAGGTTGGTAGCTCCCGGAGAGCCGGAGTCATTTTATGGGGCGGTGAAAGATGATTTGTTTATTTCCGGAATTGCAGTAACTTTGTGAAAACCTTTATTCCAAACCTTTATTCCAAACCTTTATTCCAAACCTGTATTATGAATAAGATATACACTGTATTATTGTTGTCCGCATTTGTTTTCTTTTCCTGCGATAAGGAAATAGGAGAAAAACTTGATTGTCAGGATGATGTTGCTACAACGTCGTTTCTCACAAAATCCAACGATTCCGAGCCCTCGGTATCAAAAGATTCAGCATTGGTCCTGATAAAACCAATTACCACTCAGTTCTCCGATAATTGGGTGGAAATCAGTCAAAATCCGGTACCTGCATCATCTGTTCTCCAATACAACACATACGGAGCATCAGAAGAAACAGAAAATTATAAAGAAATCAAGTCGCCCCCTTACGATTCCTGGCTTCTTGTCGTAGACCCGGATAACAGTATCATAGGTCTCCAAGAACAGCTCCATATCTTTGTCGGTGTGAAAGACGGCAAGGTCCATCAGGAGTGGATTGAAGGTAGGGTTATAATGGATTGGGATGAATCCAGATATGATTTCGTCTCTTCTGATGATTCTGCAGAAGATCCTATTCTAATTGGTGATTCAGCACAGGAGAGCGAGAGAGAATCGATGTCTCGTACTACTCCCGACAAATGGGCTGTTATAGTCAACGGGGGAATCAACAAGCAAAAGAACTATATCTGTTTTTGGAACGATTGCAGGAATATTTATTTAACATTGACAGATGATCTTGGTTATGATGAAGACCATATATTCTGCCTTGTTTCCGACGGCCCCAGTTCAGGTATTGACAGAAGAATAGGACCCAGTTCGTATGATAGCTCTCCGCTCGATTTGGATGGAGACGGTGATAACGATATCCAGTACTCGGCTACCGAGTCAAACTTGAGCACAGTGTTCAATACTCTCAGTACCCTAGTCTCATCGGGAGATGAAGTCTTTGTTTTTATGACCGGTCATGGAGATCAAGACCAGAATGCAAAATATATGATGTGGGGGGAAGGTGTGCTTACCGGTTACGAACTGAATTCCGAACTCAGTAAGCTGGGATCTGGTGTCACCGTTGACGTCGTAATGTCTCAATGTTATAGCGGTGCTTTTATGCCCTTCGTGCTGATGACTTCCGAAAGAAGTCTGACTGTTTCATGCGCCGCTGATCAAGAGGCATTAGTATATACATATCTATATGGAATCTTTTCTAAAGCATGGACGGATTCTGTTACAGACTCCAATACTGATTTGAATGGTGATGGGAGTCATTCTATTTATGAGATTTATAAAAGAGCGATTACGGTTTTGCCATCATACTATCCAAGTTTGACACAAGTAGCTTCATGCGGTTCCAATCCGGATCCTTATAGAATGGGACATGATTTATATGGCCAGAATTATTATCCTGTGATGACCGGTCCTAATCATGCATCTACGAATCAAGCAACGAGCTATACTTTGTCGATTCCTTCAATTTTATCTGGGTATACTTTTACTTGGAGCCATACAGGTGGTTATTTTTCAATATCATCCAGCACTAATTCCTCAGCGACAGTCATCGGTGCCATACCTGGATCCAATGTTTTTTGCCAAGCCGGTGGAGATATAAAGGCCAGTTTCTATTATTACGGAACAATTTTCACGGCTAAAGTGCATGTGAATTATGTTTGGAAGCCGGGATACTATAATGGCATGAATCTTATTATGGGAGGGAATGGCGTCTATAATGTTGATCAATATGATGGAGCATATGGGTATTACTGGTGGAGTGATAATCCCGCATGGACCGTTTTGACTCAGGGTTCCCCTGTCGTCAATGTTCTGGAAGGCTCTACCAGCAGTCCTGTTGTATTGAATTGCGGTTTCTTCGATCCTCTTGGAGAAACAATAGCGATTTCTGATACGGTCCATTGAAAATGAAGTTAAGAATACCATTAGTAGTTACACTGGCGGTTCTTCTCTTGTCCAGTTCATGCGTGGAGACTTTTGTCATGGATCCGGGAGAGAAGGATCTTCCTGTTGTGGTCAATTGCCTGCTAAGGGGTGTACAAAGATATGAGATTCCGTCAGTGTCCGGCAGCGGTCTGAAGTATTTTTCTTTATATCAGGAATTGGACCTGTATTATGCCAAAGGTCCGTCTGAGGAGGACTTCATCCCCATAACGGATGCCAAGGTGTACATTATTCCTTCTCCGGTATCCCGTTTTATGGATTCCGGGGGGCGGGAGTTGGATACCCTTTTTTTCAGGTATTCCGAAGGTACAAGATGGGTGTCTGAAATTGATTGCTATTTCGAAAACGGAGCCTTTGATCTTGAGGTATCAATACCTGGTCATGATCTTATCCATGCGCGAACATCAATTGCGGGTGCATATGTAGGTACTTATCAAACCACTGGGAATATTTCGGGTGCCCCGTCGGGATCAATCCTGCTTTCTACCTTGCCGAGACCATGTAAACTGTGGATAGTTTCGCATCGGGACAAGGAACATAAAGTCTTCTACGATTATTATGCCTGTGATGCACCTCTTGCGGATGATTTCAATGCCAATGGGATGACAGTCAAGGATTTTGGAGTTGAGATTGTGGGCAATATTCCGGTCAATCCCGGAGCAGCTATTAGTTTGAGGAATTTTATAGAAAAATATCCTGATTTCCCTTTGCATGATGGCTTTCTCAGACTTGAAGTTCCGACCACGGATTCTTTTGATACCAGAGAGAAGGACAACAGAATGGAAATTCCGGTGAGTATTTTTTCCGGTCCTTTTGTTTTTGGGGACGGAAATACCGAAGACCATATGCACGTTCTGTGTCTTTCGGATGAATATGATGAGTATCTGAGGAGCGTATACGCCCATTTCGGAAGACTGACGCATGACCTGTCATACGTATATTCTCATGATAATCTGTATTCCAACATAGAAGGTGGTACAGGAATCTTCGGGGCTTGCCGGAATCTGGTCGAGTCAACTGTCGAAAATGATTATTGGCCCTAGAAGGCATTCATGATGATTCTGTTTATGTTATTGAAGAGGTTAAATTGGATGGTTGCTTGCTAAAAGATGATGCTATGAAATATTTAAAGAAATTCACTTTGTTCCTTATCGTTCTTGCATTTACCCTTTCGTGTTCGAAAGGAGAATTGGTTTCTGAGAATGAAAGAATTACAAAAGAAGAAGCTTTGGAGCTTCTCGAAAGCGAGTTGAAGACTTATCTGGCTGCTTTTGACGTCGTGCTGATCAGCGAAGAGACGGTAAAGCCGAATACAAAATTGAGATATAATGAATCCGGGATTGAAATTGTAGCTGGACAAACGGACATTTATTCAGGGCAGTTCAAATCTCCGGGATATGAGTCATGGCTGATCACGGTTCAGGATAACATGAATTATCCAAGAATCACTTCTGATCACCCTCATTTTTTTGTCCATGCCAAGACAGGAAGGTACAAGAAAATGATGGTAGGAGGATGTGCCATAGTGAAGTGGGACCGTAATCTTTCCAAAAATCTTGAGTATTGGTATCCTCTCGGTGAGTAGCGCAGTTCTATATCCTATCCGCAGACATATCCGAGGATTATTCCGGCAATTCGACCATGTCTGGTGTCGGATGTTTACAGTTCGGCTTTTTCAAAGTCAATAAAGTCCAACTGATTTCGAAAGCATTATTTGTTGATTCTGGTGCAGATGACAACCATTCTTTTCTTGACTCTCTTTTTGCCCGTGGCCGATGTTTCCGCTCTTTCATGTGCGATGCCGCAGGACACGATTCGTGCATCAAGGATTGTTACTGATGCTCCGGCTGAAAGAAATGTCGGGACACGGATAGTTCCTCTTGCGGATTTGAGGAATATAGTTTCGGCGACCGGCTCACCCGATCCAGTCAAATTTCTTCAGATGTTGCCCGGTGTGTCGACAGGTGCTGAAGGGTCTTCGGCGATGTATGTGAGGGGAGGAAATCTTGGCTCCAACCTTGTCACCCTTGATGGAGTGCCGCTTTATGGCGGTTCACATCTTCTGGGCTTGAGCAGCGTTTATCCCGAAGACATCATTTCATCTGCCGTTTTCCGTCTTGGAGGCTTCCAGGGAAGTGAGAGCAATTTGACGGCGTCGCATATTGATTTGTCTACTGCGGATGGTGATTTTTCCCATCCTCAGTATGCGGTTTCAGCGAGCAATTTCCTTGTCGGTGGGAAGGTGTCGGTTCCTATTGTGGAAAACAAAATCTCATTCATCGGATCCTTGAGAGTTTCACCGCTAGGGCCCCAATATAATTTGGCGCGTTCAATTGCGGGCGGGGTGCTTGACAGCCTGAAGAATGTGGGGGCTTTGGTTTACGATGCTTTCGCCAAGGTCAAATATTTGGTCAATCCTTCAAATGAGCTTTCCTTGAGTGTCTTCAACAGTATGGACGGCTATCGGTACCGTTATTGCGGATATTCGGATGAGAGCATGTCCTGGAATAATCTCATTCTGAATCTGTTACATGCCGCTTCCGTGGGCAATGACTGGACTGTGAAGAACAGGATAGCCTACAATGACTTCGCATCAAGGCAGGGTATAGTAAGGGATATGTCCGGGACAGAGAACAATTTGGCGATATTGAGTTCTTTGAAGGAACTTTCCGCCAGTTCCACGTTCAATAAGACCATAAGCGGCAAGACGTCTGTCAGGATGGGATTCAATTCCAAGATGGCATGGTTCAACCCCGGAACGTCCTCCACCTTTTCCGGAAATACTCTATGGACCAAGCCAAATTCCCCGATGACCGACAATACGAGCAGAACCATCAGCGGGAATGCGCACTTTCAACTTGATATCACGGACAAGATTTACGACTTCATGTTCTCGGGGAAGGCCAATATCAATGCGTGGGATTCCGACATATCCGGAAAGTGGAAATTCCGTTTCGATCCGGAGGCGAGTTTCTTGCTCAGGCTCAAGATCGCGAAATGGCTCTCCGTCGAAGGGACTGCTGACTGGACAGTCCAATATTATCATACCTTGGAAGGACTTCCTCTGGGATGGTCAATGGACATGATAGTCCCAACTGACGGCAATAGGCCTCCGGAAAAAGCTGAACAGTATTATGCCGGGATTTATTCCGCATTCGGCAAGTTCAGGTTTACCGTCGGAGCATACACCAAAAAAATGTACAATTTGGTGTACTTCCTGGATGCGGGCAATCTTTTCAGCCCTTCACTTGCAGGTTGGGAGAATAACATCAAAAACGGCAACGGGACTTCCAAGGGAATCGAATTGTTGTTTGAGAAGGAGGGGGAAAGGCTGCAGTGGCTCCTTTCATATACTCTTTCCAAGACCGACCGTACTTTCCCGGAAGTCAACAAGGGCCTCACTTTCCCTTCAGAATTCGACCGGAGGCATATCTTCAACGCCCGGATGAGCCTTGTTCTGAAAAAAGACGACAGGAAAGAAATCGGACTCAGTTCGTTCTTCACCTACCAGTCCGGTCATTGGACTACGGT
Source organism: Bacteroidales bacterium (assembly GCA_017469845.1). Taxonomy (GTDB): domain Bacteria; phylum Bacteroidota; class Bacteroidia; order Bacteroidales; family UBA932; genus Cryptobacteroides. The sequence goes on from JAFUFP010000041.1 coordinate 22,974, forward strand.
AGCAGCCGGTGAATATGAAGCAATGACGATCTGGGACACGGCTGATTGGAAGCTCGGTTATTTCTCCTCGGTCAACAATTATTCCATGCCTCCATATATACGTCTCGACCTTGGATGCTTCATCAACTTTTTCGGCAAGCACCCCCAATCTCTCAATCTAGGCATATACAATGCCTTGAACAGGCACAATCCTTTTTCCGTCACCTATGACGACAGAACGAGGGAGTGGAAGAAGATATCCCTGCTCCCGATTATGCCGAGCATAGGGTATAAGATAGAATTTTAGGGAGAAGGACTCTGTCGTATTGTCCTCCTCCCCATAAGCGAATGCCGAAGTTTTCCTTCGGTGTGCGCTATTCCCCGTCGGGAACTATTGCGTTCTTGTCGTACTTGTGGATCTTGACCGACCCTGACAGAATGTTGTATCCGTTTTCGGCGAGGCTGGCGAGGGCATGCTCTCCGGCGAACACTTCGACAGGGGCGATGAAGGAAACCCTTTCCGCGATACCGGAACAGATGTCGGGAATGAAAGCGTTGTTTCCGGTCAGGAGGATGGCGTCAACCTTGCCTCCCACCGTCGCAGAAATTCCTGCGATGTATTTGGCCACATTAAGGCAGAAGGCCTTCAGGAATACCTGGCAGTCTTCCTCACCTTCGGCCGCTCTGCGTGAAAGCTCCTCCATGTCGTTCGTGCCGAAATAAGCTACGGCTCCGCCTCCTCCAAGGATCTTCTTTTTGATGTCAGACTCGGAGTATTTGCCACTGAAACACATCTCTATGAGAGGGAAGGCGGGGCATGTACCGGCCCTTTCCTGGGTGAAGGGTCCATCACCGCCAAGACCGTTGTTGGTGTCGATGACTTCACCGTTTTTGTGGAGAGTGACGGTGATTCCGTTGCCCAGGTGAGCCACGATGACCGTGACGTCATTTTCTTCGTGACCATGCTTCCTGAGATACTGCTTTACGGTCGCTCTTGAATTGAGAGCATGGAAAAAAGCTCTTCTGGGGAACTCCGGCAATCCTCCGATTCTGCATTCCGGCAGCATTTCATCAGCCATGGGAGGATCCGCGATATATGCCTGGCACATGCCGAAGGGAGAATCAATTTTCTGCTCGTTTCTCACCTCGTTGACCATATAGGCGAGTTCGTCTGCGACGACTGCGCTGAGGTTGCACGCATGGACGCCGTCACGGCACGGAAGTTTTACACTTCGTGGTGACTTCTCGGTTTTGGGCCCCACGGATTTTATATAGCACCTTGATGCCCTGGGGATGTCGAGGATATCCTGGATGACTTCCAGTTCTTTCTCCGGTACAGAAGATTTCCTTATTGCGTGCATCCGTCCGTCAACGGGTTCACCGGTTATCGTCACCCTGTGCTGGGTGTTCATTATCCTGAGGAGTTCGGTCCAGCTGTAGTTTATCCCGCCCTTCTTCAGTTCGTGCCTTACGTAGGATACTATCCAATATGCCAGCAGCGTCAGATTGATGTGCGCCTTTATCCCATTGTCGGTCTTGTGGAAGATCGGTCTGAAGTCAAGATCCCCCTTCAGCACCGAGAACGCTTCCTCTACGACACTGACCACGTTGTAGTACGCCCAGACGGCGCTGAGGTCACTTATGTCCAGATCGGTCCCGAGGAAGTATTTGCCGTGGCTCTTGACCTCCTCTTCTTCGACTTCGGCGTTCCTTTCTATTGTCATGGTCACAGCGCTGCGTTTGGCCCCCTTGCCGTCATCGTATCCTATGGTCACGGTGAGGCACTTGGCCACGGAGGCGTATTTGGACCTCACCCGTCCGAGCCGGCGGTTCACGGCCTCGGCGTTCTTCACGCCGCCCTTGGTCTCGATTCCCTTCTTTATTTTGAGGGGCTCGATCTCGTATCTCTCGATGGCCTGGTCATACATCGCCCTTTCCTCGGCCCCGCTTGCATATCTTGGATGAGGACATCTTCCCCTCGAAATGGCTGTTCGTCAAGTTGATGATGACGACGGCGTCCTTGAGGCCGAACAGGATGGATACCCTCTCGTGGAGGTAGTCCCCCATCTCCTCGTGGCATCCGTACAGGCGTACAGGCGCAGGGCGCTTTCGTAGAGGTCGTCCTTGGTGATCTCTCCGTCGGCGAAATTGAACATCTCATTGAGCGAGGATTCCCTCAGAAAATATTTCGAGGTGGCTAGTTCCGATCCGGGGGCGACAGCCCTCGCTATGATCTGCATGACCGCAATGTCGGCGTACCTCTCTTCCCAGCCCATACTTCTTACGAGGACGTCGCGGATACCGAGTTTCTTCGTCACCTCGTGGCAAACATGCTCGGCCCTCTCGGACCTCACCTTCTCGGCGTTTTTGGAACGAAGCTTCAAATCCGCCCGGACCTCCCTCGCCTGTTCGACGCGCTTCGCCCTCTCGGCGGCAAGCGACGCCTTCTTCGCCTGCGAGGCCGCTTCCTCGACCTGCTTCGAGGCCAGCCATTCCTCGTACAAACGGTAAGCCTCGTCGATTATCTCCTGCGGAATGAACATCTCGAAGGGCTCGCCCTTCTGGAGGCTGGTCAATGCGGATGCGAGATGCCTGCGGTACTTCAGGTCAGCACAGGAGGGGAGCTCGCCCAGGTACATGACCGGACGTTTCTGGGTCTCGCCATTCTCGTCACGGTACGATTCGATCAGACGATAAGTGTAATAGGGCAGCAGGACATTCCTGTCGTCCTCCGATTGCCAGGCATGTCTGGTGGGTTTGATATGCATGACACAAAGTTCGCAAACACTTCCAAAAACGACAAGCGCCGGGTGGGTCCCACAAGATCGGGATTTGGGATCCTCTTCTCGAATTGGTCTCGTTTGGAACAAAGATTCTTTCCCAAACGGCAATTATCAAGAGGTTTTCCCTCCTTTTGACAACAACTAGCTTACCCCTCATGCAATGTGGGTTAGCGCTCATCAGCGACTGCGTATAACCGAAGACCTTCGTAAGCGCCATGCTTACGTCCCGTATGCCCTTCCTCATCATTAGGAGTTGATGGTCGCGATGATGTCAGAAAGGATCTTCCCCCTCACGGCCTCGTCGGTCCATTTCCTGAGCGGGAGCAGCTGCAGGTACTCTTTCGAGGTCTTGATGACCGATTCTATCTCGGTCCTCCCGAAATACCTGCCCTACACTTGCTGCACCCCTCCGCCATCCCGTGTGGCCAGGAGGACGAAGTACCCGAATCTCTTGGACGTCCACTCATTGTCGGTCTTCTTCATCCGGCATCCAGGGAAGCCCAGAAGGGATACTCCTAGCGGACAACTGCCCGTGAGAGGAGTTGTCCGCCGAATACGAGAAGTCCCTGAAGAACTACAAGGAGGGAGCCGGCAACGTCAGTTCGCGGGCGATTCTGGCCTCCGCCATGGTGAAGCACATAATCGGCCTGTCGGACGAGAACACGATAAAGGAGAAACAGCGCAATCCTTACTACCAGTATCTCGCGGGAAGGGAGTTCTTCGGCTACGACCGCCGTTTAGACCCTTCCTTGTTCGTGACGATAAGGAAGATGCCGACCTGCGAGAAATCAGAGCCCTTCAACATAATGGCACCAGCCGTGCGTGTCTTCCAATTCTCCGAACTGGATTCCTGTGATTCTGTTGTACAACTTGGTACATACAGGGCCGACAACACCGTCCGGCATGAAACGGAATGTCCTGTCCACCTTGTCCTCTTCGAGTACCGGCTTCATATCAATATGTGACATGGGCGTAATTACAACGGCTGTTCCGCAAGCTCCGGCCTCTTCGAACTCATCCAGCTCATCAACCGGAATAGGACGCTTTTCCACTTCCATTCCGAAGTCAGCCGCAACCTCCTGCAAGGTCTTATTCGTGATCGAGGGAAGTACACTGTCCGAAAGAGGTGTCACATACTTATTGCCCTTGATTCCAAAGAAATTCGAGGAACCGAACTCATCGACATATTCCCTCGTTGCGGAGTTGAGATACAGGAGCTCGGTGTACCCCTGCTCATGGGCTATCTTGTAGGGTTTGAAAGTACAGGCATAGTTAGCTCCAATCTTGTAGCTTCCTGACCCCTTCGGCGCCGCTCTGTCATAGTTCCCGGGGACGACTCCCGCGAAAGACTTGAGGTGCTCTCCGTAATATGACCCCACAGGAGCACACATGACGGCGAATATGGCCTCGGGATACGGAACCAGCTGCATCTGAGGATGGACTCCTATCAGAAGGGGACGAAGGTACATGGACGCCTTATGTCCGTAAGGAGGAAGGAACTCCATATTGTTGCGAATGCATTCTTCACACATTTTGAAGAACATCTCCTTGTCGGGGCAAGGCATACCGAGATAGTCAGCCGTCCTCTGGAGACGGGCTGCATTCTGATCCGGCCTGAAGATGGCGACTCTGCCGTCTTTCTGTCTGAACGCCTTCAATCCTTCGAAACAAGATATCGCATAATGGTTCATCTGTGCGAAAGGGTCAAGCGTGAAGAAGAAGTCCTCGGTCACTTTAATGGGTGACCATTCCCCGTTGACATAGTGGGAAAGAATAAGTGTACGGGTCCTGTATGCGTCGAATCCCAGGGAATCCCAATCAATTGCTGCCATATCTTAATGTTTTTTGTTTGTCAAATCCGTTATTTATTCCGCCGTTAAATGTGCGCCGCAATCCAATCTCCGACCTCCGATGTGGAATAAGCCTTTCCTCCATTCGCCAGATCCTCGGTAACTACCCCTTCGTCGATTGATGATGCTACAGCCTTCCTTATAGCCGCACCTTCTTCCATGAGGCCGAAAGCATATTCGAACATCATAGCAGCCGAAAGAATGGCAGCAACCGGGTTCGCTATATTCTTTCCTGCAGCCTGAGGATAAGATCCGTGTATAGGTTCGAAAAGACTGGTATGCTCACCTACCGATGCGGATGCCAGAAGTCCCATCGATCCGGATATGCAGCTGGCCTCATCGGTCAGGATATCTCCGAAAGTGTTCTCGGTCACAATCACATCGAAGAACTTGGGGCAGCGGATAAGCTGCATCGCGGCATTGTCGACGAACATGTAATCCACCTTGACCTCGGGATAAGAGGGTTCCATTTCCTGTGCAACCTGCCTCCAAAGCCTGGAAGATTCCAGCACATTGGCCTTATCCACTACAGTGAGATGTTTGCGACGGCGCATGGCATATTCGAAAGAGAGTTTCAGGATCCTCTCAATCTCATAACGGCTGTAGATACAGGTGTCATATGCAGTATTGCCGTCATCCTTTCTTCCCTTCTCTCCGAAATACATACCTCCGGTAAGTTCCCTTATGCACATGAAATCAGCTCCGTCAACGAGTTCTGTTTTGAGGGGAGACTTATGGGCAAGGGACTTGAAGGTCTCCACCGGACGGAGGTTGGCATAAAGACCCAGCTTTTTCCTTATGGCAAGAAGCCCCTGCTCGGGGCGCACCTTCGCTGTGGGATCATTGTCATACTTGGGGTCTCCTACGGCCCCGAAAAGCACTGCATCGCTCTGCATGCAGATATTGTGTGTTTCTTCGGGGTATGCATCGCCATAACGGTCTATAGCACAAGCGCCTACATATCCAAAAGTATATTCTGCCTCATGGGAGAACTTCTTGCAAACGGCGTCAACCGCTTTCGCAGCCTGTTCTATGACTTCCGGTCCGATTCCATCACCGGGCAATTTAGCTATCTTGAGTTTCATCTTTATTGAAATTTTCTATGATGTTCAACATTTTTACGGTAGCCTTGATGGCGGCCTCCGCCTGGTCGGAGTCGATACCTCTTGTCTTGAATCCTCTTCCTTCCATATCCCAGGTGATCGTGGTCTCGACAAGAGCGTCGGTCTTTCCTCCCGGCGGTATCTTCACCACGTAATCCGTTAGTCTGGGGTGCTTTTTGCCGAGGCTGTCGTATATCTTCCAAAGGGCCTTCATAAAGGCATCATACTGGCCGTCTCCGGCCGAAGAGTCTTCATACTGTTCTCCCCTTATGTCTATCCTGAGATTCGCTACAGGCCGCATTCCTCGGGTAAGCTGGAGTGTGTAATTCACGATCTTGATGAGGTCCTGGGTATTCTCCCTTTTCAGCACGTCCGCGACGATGTAAGGGAGATCCTCCGGAGAAAGGGATTCTTTCTTGTCACCAAGTTCCACGACCCTCTCGGTAACGGCCTTCATCTGCTCGGGGGAGAGATTGATTCCCAATTCTTCGAGATTCTTCACGATATTGGCCTTTCCGCTGGTCTTTCCGAGGGCATAGTGACGATGTCGGCCGAAACGCTCCGGCATTAGGGCATTCTGGTACAGTCCGCCCTTCTTGTCCCCGTCCGCATGTACTCCGCTTGTCTGCGTGAAAGCGAATTCCCCCACAAGAGGTCTGTTCGAGGGAATCCTCACTCCCGAAATTGTCTCCACGTACCGGCAGACTCTCATTAGGGCCTTCTCGTTCAAGGTGTTTTCGACCTTGAGGTGATCATTGAGGATACCGATAGCGCTGGCGACCGCAAGGTTTCCGGTTCTTTCCCCAAGGCCGTTCACGGTCGTATGGATTCCGGAGAATCCGGCCTTCACCGCCTCGAAAGTATTGGCCGCAGCAAGGTCGTAATCATTGTGCGCATGAAAATCCAGATGACGGTCCGGATACCTTGAGACCATATCGGCGCAGAATGCGACCGTCTGTGAAGGATTGAGGATACCGAGGGTGTCGGGAAGCATGAACCTTCTGACCGGAGAATCTTTCAGTCCGTCCAGGATGAAATATACATACTCCGGAGAATCCACCATCCCACCGGACCAATCCTCGAGATACACGTTGACAGAAAGGCCCCGGTCGGTGGCCATCCGGATATTCCTCCGCACATCTTCCAGATGCTGCTCGGGGGTCTTGCGGAGTTGTCCGGTGACATGACGGAGGGACCCTTTCATCAGAAGGTTCATCACTTTCCCTCCTGAAGAAACGATCCAGTCTATCGAAAGGCCGTCATCTACAAATCCTAGGGCCTCCACCTTATCAAGACAGCCGGCTCCTTCAGCCCATGAGCATATCTTCGAGAAAGCCTGCTTCTCTCCTTGTGACACTCGGGCGGAACAGACCTCTATACGGTTTACCTTCAGCTCCTCGAGCAGAAGTCTCGCGATCGCAAGCTTCTCGTCGGCGTTGAATGATACTCCGGCAGTCTGCTCCCCGTCACGGAGAGTGGTGTCCATCACCTCTATCATAGCGCTTTCTTTTCGTACTGTTCGATCTTTTCTTTCTGGAGAACGAGATAATCTATGTCGTCGAGCCCGTTCATCAGACAATATTTCTTGTAGGCGTTGAGTTCGAACTCTTCGCTCCTTCCGGATGAAAGAAGGGTTACGGTCTGTGCAGGGACGTCTACCCTCACCTTTGTCTTCGGATCCGCCTGCACAGCTGACAGAATCTCCGACAGGAAATCGGGGGACACCACAACGGGCAGCACGAAGTTGTTGAGTTCATTATTCTTGTGGATATCAGCGAAGAAGCTGGAAATGACCACTTTGAAGCCATACCCGGCAATCGCCCAAGCGGCATGCTCGCGGCTTGAACCGCTGCCGAAGTTCTTTCCGGCGACAAGGATTTCCCCACCGTATGCGGGATTGTTCAGAACGAAGTCCTCGTTGACGGTCCCGTCAGGATGATAGCGCCAATCACGGAAAAGGTTCTCACCGAAGAAACTCTCATCCCTTGTCGTTGCCTTGAGGAAACGTGCCGGGATTATCTGGTCGGTATCGACGTTCTCAAGCGGAAGGGGAACGCAGGTGCTCTCTATTATGTTGAATTTCTGCTTCATGACGGTATCTTCTATAAAAGTGTACGTGGATCGGTGATACAGCCGGTAACTGCAGCCGCAGCGGCGACAAGGGGACTGGCGAGAAGGGTTCTCGAACCGGGGCCCTGACGGCCCTCGAAGTTCCTGTTCGACGTCGAAACGCTGTATTTCCCGGAAGGGATCTTGTCGTCGTTCATGGCCAGACATGCGGAGCATCCGGGTTGACGGATTTCGAAACCGGCATCTTCAAGCACCTTGTCAAGCCCTTCCGCCTCTATCTGTTTCCACACCTCCCAAGAACCGGGAACCAACCATGCGGTGACTCCTTCCGCCTTTTTGCGTCCTTTCGCAATGGAGGCGAAGGCCCTGAAGTCCTCTATCCTTCCGTTGGTGCAGGCTCCGAGGAAAACGTAATCTATCTTATGGCCGAGAAGTTTCTCTCCAGGAGCGAATCCCATATAGGAGAGTGACTTCTTGAAAGAGGCGTGACCTTCTTCCGGGATGCTGTCAAGTGAAGGGATATTCCCGTCTATGGCCATACCCATCCCTGGATTCGTTCCGTACGTTATCATCGGGGCTATATCTTCGGCGGCGAAGACGATCTCCTTGTCGAAAACCGCATCTTCTCCGCTCTTAAGGGTCTCCCAGTAAGCGACAGCCTTGTCCCAAGCTTCGCCCTTGGGTGCGTATTCTCTGCCCTTGAGGTACTCGAACGTCGTTTTGTCCGGGGCGATGAAGCCTCCTCTTGCACCCATCTCGATGGAAAGATTGCAAAGCGAAAGCCTTCCTTCCATGGACATCTCCCTGATGACATTTCCGGCGTATTCGATGAAATACCCCGTTGCGCCGCTCGTTGTGAGACGCTTCATGATATAAAGGGCGATATCCTTAGGGGTAACGCATTTGCCGAGTTTGCCTTCCACCCTTATCCTCATGGATTTGGGTTTCTGCTGAAGGATGCACTGTGAAGCCATGACCATCTCAACTTCGCTGGTACCGATACCGAAAGCGACAGCACCCATTGCGCCATGTGTCGACGTGTGGGAATCTCCGCAAACGATAGTCATTCCGGGCAGCGAAAGACCCCTCTCCGGTCCCACGACATGGATGATTCCGTTGCGGGGGTCCATCATCCCGAAATGAGTCAGACCGAATTCCTTCGCATTGGCGGCAAGAGTGTCAACCTGCTTCTTGGAAATGGGATCCTCGATAGGTTTGTCCTGGTCATGGGTCGGGGTGTTGTGGTCCGGCATGCAGAAGATCTTCTCCGGGCGGAGACATTTCAAGCCTCTGGACTTCATCCCTTCAAAAGCCTGCGGGCTGGTCACCTCATGGCAATAAAGGCGGTCAATATAAAGCTGTGTAGGTCCGTCCTTGATGATGTCCACCACGTGCGAATCCCAAATCTTGTCAAAAAGTGTGTTCATTGCTAGTCTGCGAACTTGTTGATACAATCGACATATGCTTCGATGGAGGCCGATACGATATCCGTGTTGGCACCGAAGCCGTAATACAGTTTCCCTTCGTTCTCCACCTGCATGTGAACCTTGCAGCAGTCATCCGAACCCTTGGACACACCCTGGATGGTGAACTCGTTGATGGTGATTTGGCGTCTCACTATCTGCCTGAGAGCGTTGATCGCCGCATCCACGGGGCCATTGCCGGTAGCTGCGGCTTCGAACTTCTCCCCGGCGATGTCAAGACCGATCGATGCTACCGGTTTCATTCCGATGCCGCTTGTAGCCTGGAGCCAATCAACCTTGATGTGATGGTTGTGGGCGCGGTCCGCTCCTGCGAGCATCAGGATATCGTCATCATGGATCTCCTTCTTGCGGTCGGCGAGCTTCAGGAACTCCTCGTAGACCTTGTCCAGTTTTTCGTCACTGAGCGAAACTCCCAGAACCTCGAGACGGTATTTGAGGGCGGCATGACCGCTCCTGGCCGTAAGCACGATGGAGTTGTTGTCGATTCCGACGTCCTTGGGGTCTATGATTTCATAGGTGCTGGTATTCTTCAGCACTCCGTCCTGGTGGATACCGGAAGAATGGGCGAAGGCGTTCTTGCCGACGATGGCCTTGTTCGGCTGGACCGGCATATTCATAAGGGAGGAAACCATTCGGCTGACCGGATAGATCCTGGTGGTGTTGATATTGGTGGAGAGGTCTATGTCCCTGTGCGAACGCAGGATCATCGCCACCTCCTCAAGAGCGGTATTACCGGCTCTTTCACCGATTCCGTTGATTGTCACTTCGCACTGTCTGGCTCCGTTGAGAAGTCCCGACATCGTGTTGGCCGTAGCCATTCCGAGATCGTTGTGGCAATGCGTTGAGATTATCGCATTCTCTATTCCGGCGACGTGGTCACAGAGGTATTTAATCTTCGCTCCGTATTCGGCCGGAAGACAGTATCCGGTCGTGTCGGGTATGTTGACGACGGTGGCGCCTGCCTTTATGACGGCCTCTACCACCTTCGCCAGATACTCATTGTCGGTCCGGCCTGCGTCCTCGGCGTAGAACTCCACATCCTCAACATACTTCTTGGCGTATTTCACGGCACGGACAGCCCTCTCCAGAATCTCATCCCGGTTCGATCCGAACTTGTAGCGGATATGGTAATCCGAAGTCCCGATACCGGTATGGATCCTTCCGCGCTTGGCATATTTGAGGGCTTCGGCGGCCACATCGATGTCCTTTTCCACGGCCCTCGTAAGGGCGCAGATCGTAGGCCATGTGACTGCCTTGGAAATCTCTACCACAGAGTTGAAGTCTCCCGGACTGGATACCGGGAAACCCGCCTCTATGACATCGACTCCCAGCTGCTCAAGCGCTTTGGCCACCTCGATCTTCTCAACAGTGTTGAGTTGGCATCCGGGGACTTGCTCCCCGTCCCTCAAGGTGGTGTCGAAAATATAAACCCTGTCGCTCATTGGATGGAGTTCTTTTCTTGTTCTTCAAAAACTAGTCGTTCTCAGGACGGAGCTTGCGTACCGCGGCACCGGTTCTCCAGAGTTCGCTGTCACGCAGAGCCTTGAGTTCCTTCTCCAGTCCTTCACGGTAACCGGGCTTGGAGTTGGAGTCGATGGAAATCTGGGCCTCGTTTCCGCTGGCGACACTTTCGTAGAGTTTCTCGAAAACGGGTTTTGTGGCGTCGTGGAAAGGTCCCATCCAATCAAGGGCGCCTCTCTGTGCCGTAGTTGAGCAGTTGGCGTACATCCAATCCATTCCCTTCTCGGCGAAAAGCGGCATAAGGGACTGGGTGAGTTCCTCCACAGTCTCGTTGAAAGCCTCGGAAGGGGAGTGTCCGTGCTCACGGAGAGTCTCGTACTGGGCAAGGAGGATTCCCTGGATCGCACCCATGAGGGTTCCCCTTTCTCCAGTAAGGTCTGAGTACACTTCCCTCTTGAAATCGGTCTCGAAGAGATATCCTGAACCTACTCCGATACCAAGGGCGAGTGTGCGGTCAAGAGCCTTTCCGGTGGCGTCCTGATAGACGGCATAGGAAGAGTTGATTCCCCTTCCTTCCAGGAAAAGACGGCGGAGGGATGTTCCTGAGCCCTTCGGGGCGACCATGATGACATCCACGTCCTTGGGAGGGACGATACCTGTGCGGTCGTTGTAGGTGATTCCGAAACCGTGTGAGAAATACAGCGCCTTGCCGGGGGTGAGATGTTTCTTGACCGTAGGCCATACGGCTATCTGTGCGGCATCGGAGACGAGGAACTCGATGATGGTTCCCTTTTCGCAAGCCTCCTCGATATCGAAGAGAGTCTCTCCGGGTACCCAACCGTCGGCGACAGCCTTATCATAGGTTTTTCCCTTCCGCTGTCCGACAATGACTTTGAAACCGTTGTCCTTGAGGTTCAGAGACTGTCCGGGACCCTGTACGCCATAACCGATAACAGCTATGACCTCGTCCTTGAGTACCTGCTGTGCTTTTTCGAGGGTGAATTCCTCGCGGGTGACTACATTCTCGATCACTCCGCCAAAATCAATCTTTGCCATTGTTCGTTTATTGTTTATTTGTTTGTTTCCTGTATTTTTCCGCCTCCCTCTCCCTCTTCTGGAGGAACTTGAAGACCGGCTCCTGCATCGCCCTTGATACCGCGATCCTTCCCGAACGGACGAATTGCCTCACGCCATACTCCTTGAGCTCATCATAAAGGGCGGCGGTCTCTGTCGTGTGGCCCGTCTTCTGGATGACGGTGAAGGTCTTGTTCATTTCAACTATCCTTGCGTGGTACCGGTTGAGAAGTCCCTCGATATCATCACACTTGAGAAGGTCTTCCGTCAGTATCTTATACAGGGCAAGCTCCCTGTACACAATCTTTTCAGCGGTATAGAAGAACGCCTTCACTACGTCTACCCTCTTCTCGATCTGCTGGACCACTTCCTTGATCTTCTTTTCGGTTGCATCGGTCACTATCGTTATGTTGTGTATGCCTTCCATCGATGACGCTCCGGCGGAAAGGCTCCAGATGCTGAGACTGCGCCTTGTGAAAATATTGGATATCTGCGCAAGAAGACCGATCTGGTTCTCCGTATATATAGTTACGGTATATGTCCTGACTTCGTTTTCCATACTCTAGACGTTTTCAAACCATTCTTTATCAGTCAACATGATCTGGTTGATCCCCTTTCCTGGAGGAACCATAGGCATGACCATTCCGTTCTCTTCCACATGGACTTCAAGAATGAACGGGGAGTCGTCGGAAAGCATTTCGCTTACGGCATCCTCCAGATCTTTCCTGTTCTCGACGAAACGTGTCTTGATCCCATAAGCTTTCGCGATCAAAGAGAAGTCCGGGTTCACCATCCTTGTCTGTGAATATCTCTCCCCGAAGAAGAGTTCCTGCCACTGACGGACGTTGCCGAGCCAGTTGTTGTTCAGAAGGACAATCTTGACCCCTGTGCCCTCCTGCATGATGGTTCCGTATTCCTGGACTGTCATCTGAAGACCGCCGTCACCGACGAAAAGACAGACCTGACGGTCAGGAGCGGCAATTTTGGCTCCAATCGCAGCGGGTATGCCGAAGCCCATCGTTCCCAGTCCGCCTGACGAGATGAAACTTCTCTTTTGGGCGAATCTGGAATAGCGGGCTCCCATCATCTGGTTCTGTCCGACATCCGTCACAACGATGGCCTTACCTCCGGAAACCCTTGATACGCAATCCACGACTTCACCCATCTTTATATGACCTTCTCCGGGAGCGACCTCAGGAGTGATCACCTTCACCTGTTCAACCTCCTGACAAGCGGCGAAGCTGTCCACCCATTCCGTGTGCTTACTCTCCTTCATCTTCGAGGTGATTGCGGAAAGGACCTGCTTCGCATCTCCCTTGATTCCGACTTCGACAGGTATTATCTTGCCGATTTCGGAAGGGTCTATGTCAATATGTATGACCTTGGCCTGTTTCGCATATGTCGACACTGTACCCGTCACCCTGTCGTCAAACCTCATCCCGACGGCGATCAGAACATCACATTCATTGGTCTTCACATTGGGAGCCACATTTCCGTGCATGCCGATCATTCCCATATACAGGGGGAAATCCGAGGGGAGCGCACTTAGGCCAAGAAGGGTCGCACCGGCAGGAATGTCCCCTTTCTTGAGGAATTCCATGAGCTCGGGCTCCGCATTGCTTATCGTCACTCCCTGGCCGAACACGACGAAAGGCTTCTGTGCTTTGTCAATCAACTCAACAGCCTTCTCTATGGCCTGGTCAGAGGGCTTGGGTATATGGACATAACTCCTGATGAAAGTGCACTTCTTGTATTCAAATTCGACCGTCCCATTCTGAGCATCCTTCGTAAAATCCAGCACCACCGGACCGGGGCGTCCGGTTTTGGCGATGAAGAAAGCTCTTGAGACAGCCCAAGCGATGTCCTCCGCCCTTCTTATCTGGTAGTTCCACTTACAGATAGGACCGGTAAGACCTGTGACGTCCGCTTCCTGGAAAGCGTCTGTTCCAAGGGCCGCATTGGCGACTTGCCCGGTAATGACCACAACCGGGGTTGAGTCCGTCATCGCGTCAACCACGCCAGTAATCACATTGGTGGCACCGGGACCGGAAGTCACAATGACAACGCCCGGCTCACCTTTGACCCTGGCATACCCCTGAGCCGCATGGATCGCCCCCTGCTCATGCCTTACAAGAACATGGCGGATCGGGGTTCCGCATGAGTAGAAACTGTCATATACGGGCATAATCTGTCCCCCGGGATACCCGAAAACGGTATTCACGCCTTCTGCTTCGAGGCTTCTCCAGAGTGCTTCAGACCCCGTAATGGCCTTTTTGTTATTATCAGTTCCCATATCTAATTGTTGTCCGTTTCTTTTCGAGATCAATCTAAGATCCTGACCGCCCCCTTATCGGCGGAGCTGACCAATGAGGCATATGCCTTGAGGCTTTTTGACACTTCGCGGTTACGCCTGGGAGGAGTGAAGGCAAGTTTACCCCGCGAGAGTTCCTCCTGTCTCCTTTCCGCCAGCTGCTCCTCGGAAAGGGCTACGTTTATTGACCTTGCGGGAATATCTATCGAGATCATGTCTCCGTCCCTCAGTAGTCCGATATTGCCGCCTGCCGCCGCTTCCGGGGAGATGTGGCCGATGCTGAGGCCTGACGTTCCGCCGCTGAACCTTCCGTCCGTTATGAGGGCGCATTCCTTGCCGAGATGCATGGACTTTATGTAGGACGTGGGATACAGCATCTCCTGCATTCCCGGGCCGCCTTTCGGGCCTTCGTGGGTGATCACGACAACGTCTCCGCTTTTGACCTTTCCGCCGAGAATTCCGTCACAGGCCTCCTCCTGGGAATCGAAGACCTTTGCCGGGCCGGTGAACTTCCAGATGGACTCGTCCACTCCCGCGGTCTTGATCACGCAGCCGTCAAGGGCGATATTTCCTTTGAGGACGGCAAGGCCCCCCTCTTTGGAATAAGCATGCTCGACATCCCTTATGCAACCGTTTTCACGATCAGTATCAAACGAAGGATAATACGTTTTCTGGGAACCCATCTGCGTAGAGAATCTGCAAGCCGGGGCGCTTGAATAAATAGCCATCGCTTCTTCGGTGACGCTTCCGCTGAGGATACAGTAGTATTTGATTTCTTCAGCGAGGGTCATGCCGTCCACTCTCTTCAAAGAGGAATCGACCAGACCGGCCTTCGCCAATTCGTACATGATGGCGACTACTCCGCCCGCACGGTTCACGTCTTGGACATGGTATTTGGCGGTATTGGGGGCCACTTTGCAGATGCAGGGGACCTTCCTTGAAAGGGCGTCAATGTCGTCCATAGTGAAATCAACCCCGGCCTCATGCGCTATCGCCAGGAGATGGAGAACTGTATTCGTCGAACCGCCCATAGCTATATCGAGAGCCATGGCGTTGAGGAACGCCTGGCGGGTCGCTATTGAACGGGGAAGGACACTCTCGTCTCCGTTCCTATAATATTTGTAAGCGTTTTCGACGATCAGGTGTGCGGCCTTCCGGAAAAGTTCCGTCCTGCCCACATGGGTCGCCACTACCGTTCCGTTGCCGGGAAGAGACATTCCGATAGCCTCGGTAAGGCAGTTCATGGAATTCGCGGTGAACATTCCGGAGCAACACCCGCAACCGGGACAAGCGCTGTTCTCTATTCTGGACACGGCCTCATCATCGAGTGAAGGGTCGGCCGACTGGACCATGGCATCAATGAGATCAAGTTTCCTGTCCCCGAGTACCCCGGCTTCCATAGGGCCTCCCGAGACGAACACAGTCGGGATATTCAGCCTCATGGCGGCCATCATCATACCGGGAGTGATCTTGTCGCAGTTGCTGATGCAGACCATCGCGTCAGCCTTGTGGGCGTTCACCATATATTCGACGCTGTCGGCGATAACCTCCCTTGAAGGAAGGGAGTAAAGCATGCCGTCGTGACCCATCGCTATACCGTCGTCCACGGCGATGGTGTTGAATTCCGCGGCATAACATCCAAGAGATTCTATCTCCGCCTTCACCATCTGACCGATTTCGTGCAGGTGGGTGTGGCCGGGCACGAACTGCGTGAAAGAATTTACTACGGCGATGACAGGCTTACCCATCTGTGAAGGCTTCATTCCCGTCGCGACCCACAGGGCTCTGGCTCCCGCCATCCGCCTTCCGTCCATGGTGACCGCACTTCTGAGCTGATTCTTCATGATCCTTTGTTTTGTCTTTCAAAAAACCCCTCCTCAGTTTTCTGAGAAGGGGCCGTATACTTTTGCTTTGGCATCAACACCTTCCCAGTCCGCGTCACGCAAGTACGAGGACAATAAGGGAAAGTACGAGAATGCTTGAGCTGAACATTTGCTTTTAATTTGTAACCGGGTGCGAAGATAAAAATCCGTTTTGCAAAAAACAAGATTTTTGGCAATTATTTTATTAGATATCAGCACCTACCATAGTTTATCTTTTCTTTCGGATAGTCCGAAAAAACTTGGTTTATCGACCAAACGATGGAAACAAATCGTTTTTAGACTTTCAATCTTTAAATAATTCGACCCGGATTTTTACGAATCGGAATAGAGAAATAATCTCATCGGGATGACAAAAAAAGTTGGCCCCGTCACGACTTTGAGGTCCGACAAGGCCAACAAGTGTCAATTGCAGTTTTCCTTTCAGAAGACGTCTGCGTCCGAAAGTGCGGGGAAATTCTTCCTGAAAATCTCCAGAAGCCCCATTTCAAGTTCACAGACCACGACGTCTTCCTTGCCTTCTTCACACTCGGCAAGGCATTTTCCCATGGGGTCGAACATTCGGGAGTGGCCGCAATAATTGTTACCGGGGTCATTGCCGACGCGATTCACTCCGACCACGTAGCAGAGGTTCTCGATCGCCCTCGCCTTGAGCAGCGAATCCCAGGCGTCAATTCTCCTGACGGGCCAGCTTGCGACATACAGGATTAGGTCGTATTCGGGATTTCCGTCAACGATGCGGTTACGGCTGAAAACCGGAAAACGGAGGTCATAACATACCTGGAGGAGTATCTTCACTCCGCGGAACTCCACAACGACCCTTTTCTCTCCGGGGGTAAAGCGGAGGTGTTCCCCGCTGTAAGTGAAAAGGTGGTGTTTGTCGTAATATTCCACTTCGCCGTCGGGCTTGACGAAATAGAACCGGTTGCGGTATTCCGGACCGTTCTCCGAAGGCAACTCCACCGCAACGCTGCCGGCGATGGCGCAATTCTTCTCCGCTGCTACCCTCTTAAGAAACTGAAGGCTTTCCGGAGGATTGACTTCCGCAACTCCCGCGGGTTCCGTAACGAAACCTGTGGAAAACATCTCGGGAAGCACGATGAGGTCTACGCCCTCCAACGGGGCGATGAGTTCACTTGCCCGTGAACGGTTCTTGGCAGGATCCGACCATACGGGATCCGTCTGGACTAAGGCTATTTTCATGATGGGGAAATTTGTTTTGTCCGTTTACTGTTTCACTATCTTGGCTGCCCATCCGCCTCCCGGTGCCATATGGATGGTCACTTTCCCGTCGGAAGGCAGGGAAACCTGTTCTTTCACGAAGTCCCTCGCGGCCCTGTCGGCGTTGGGGCCGTCCCTGAAGACCACCATTTTCCAGGAACCGTTCCCGAGGAAAGACAAGTCGAGAGTCATTTCCCTTGCATTCCAATCCGTCATGGCACCGACGTACCAGGTGTTGCCTTTCCTTCTGGCCGTAACGGCATATTCAGCGATTTTGGCGTCAAGGGCGACGGACTCGTCCCAAGTGGTGGGAATTTCAGCGATGAACTCCGTGCATTCAGGTTCCGCCATGTAGTTGGACGGGGAGTCGCAGAGCATATTGAGAGGGGATTCGAAAATCACGTATTCGGCCAACTGGCGGCATCTTGTACCCTGGCTCATCGGTTCCGAATTCACCGGGCGGTAATTGCCCCTGTTGGCATTGCGCATCGCACCCTGGGTGTAGTCCATCGGTCCGGCTACCATCCTGGTGAAAGGAATGGTGAGGTCATACACGACCTGATCGACACCGGATTCCCATTTCATGTTCTCCAATCCGTGGACCCCTTCGAAGTTAACGACGTTGGGATAGGTCCTCTGAAGACCGGCCGGCTTGAACGCTCCGTGGAAGTCGCACATCATGTGATATTTGGCGGCAGTCTTTGCGGCATTGACGTAAAACTGGAGCATCTGCTGGTCATCGCGGTCCATGAAGTCGATCTTGAATCCCTTGATTCCCATTTTGGAATAATGGCTGCAGATTCCTTCCATATCCCTGTTGAAGGCCCAGTATCCGGCCCAAAGGATCAGGCCGACGCCTTTCTTCTCGGCATAGGCCGAAAGTTCCTCCAGATTGATTTCCGGAACGACCTGCATCAGGTCAGCTTTCAGATTGACTGCCCAGCCTTCATCGAGAATGACGTACTCTATTCCGTGGCTCGACGCGAAGTCTATATAATACTTATAGGTCTCGTTGTTGATTCCGGCACGGAAATCCACTCCGTAGATATTCCAGTCATTCCACCAGTCCCAAGCGACCTTTCCGGGCTTCACCCATGAAAAATCCCCAGTTGACGGCGTAGCAAGACGCCATACCATATCGTTTACAGACAGCTGACGGTCCTCATCCGTTATTATGAGGGTTCTCCAGGGGAAAGATGTCACCCCGCTTGCCTTGGCGATATAATTCTCACGGGTCTGGACTTCACCCTGAAGCATATTGTGTCCTCCCTGCTTAACCTCCTTCGGATACGGGGCGAACACCCCCTTCAGGGCCGCATCGCCTTCACCGTACAGGTACATTCCGGGATAATCCAGAAGATCCGACTCGGTGATGCATATCTTCATTCCGGCCGGGGCTTCGACGGTAAGGGGAAGGAAAGCGAGCCGGTCCCTGTTCCAGCCGCTGACGGGAATATGGGCATAGGTATTCTCGAAAGAGGAGTAGAACTGCGTCTCCAGGGGAAGGGTCGTCTTGGAAACGTAAGGCACATACGCGTTCCAGTCCCCGCCGAAAGAAAAGTTGGCCGCTTCTTTCTCTACGGTATAATCCCCGTCAAGGCGTGAAACGAACCTGTAGGCCACACCGTCGTCATACGCCCTGAAGATGACATCATACTGTTTGAAGGAAAGTTTCATTTCATTGAAATTGTCCCTCACCTCAGCCTTCTTGTAGATTACGGGGCGCAGAGTCTCGTCAACACTCCTGCGCTGTACTTTCTTCACCTTGTCCCCTCCTCCGAATTCAACGCCACCGGAGAGTTCCATTCCGATGAGGGAAGGCCTCAAAAGCTCGATCCCGGAGCGGGACACCGAATATGTCAACGCTCCATCGTTGTTTACCTTCACGATGGTTTTCCCGTCAGGGGATTTCAGTTCGTAGGATGGGGTGGCCGAAAAGGCCATGACCGGAACGATGAGGGCGGCAAGAACCGCCGCAAGTTTTCCTGTAAAGTCCATATGCAGTGTATTTATGTGGTTCACGTACAACGTCAGTTCAGACCCAACTCCTTCTTCATGTCACGAAGAAGGTCAAAAGCCTGAAGAGGAGTCATATTGTTGAGATCCGCCTTGTTGAGGGTATCCCTCAAGGAGGAAAGCGTCGGATCATCAAGTTGGAAGAGAGTGAGTTGGAGGGTGCCGTCGCTTTCGACCTTCCCCTCGGATGTGTAATAAGGCTTTTTGATCTTTCCGAAGTCCGCCTTCTTAACCTTTCCGATACCCGCTTCCTGTCCCTTTTCAAGGGCGGAGAGCGTTTTCTCGGCGGATTCAAGAACTTCCTTCGGCATACCGGCCAGTCTGGCCACGTGTATTCCGAAACTGTGGGCCACCCCTCCGGGGGCGAGTTTCCTCAGGAAAATGACCTGCTTCCCCTTTTCCTTCACTTCTATATGGAAGTTCTTCACCCGGCCATAAATCCCCTCAAGGTCATTGAGTTCATGATAATGCGTGGCGAAGAGTGTCTTGGCACCCTGACCGTATTCATGGATATATTCGACAATAGCCCTGGCGATGGACATTCCGTCATAAGTCGAAGTACCTCGGCCGATCTCATCCAGAAGGACAAGAGACCTTTCGGAAAGGTTATGGAGGATCATGGACGTTTCGAGCATCTCCACCATGAAAGTGGATTCTCCGCGGGAAATGTTGTCCGAGGCCCCGACCCTTGTGAAGATCTTGTCGAAAAATCCCATCTTCACCTCCTTCGCCGGAACGAAAGAGCCGATCTGTGCCATCAGTACGATGAGGGCGGTCTGACGCAGAAGCGCTGACTTTCCGGCCATGTTGGGACCGGTAAGGATTATTATCTGCTGGGTCTTGTTGTCAAGGAAGATGTCATTCGGAACATATTCCTCGCCGGGTTTCATCAGGGTCTCGATGACCGGATGACGTCCCTGCTTGATCTCCAGAGAAAGCGATGAATCGACCTGAGGACGGCAATAATTCCTCTCGGAAGCGATCTGCGCGAATCCGCACAGCACGTCCAGTCTGGAGATGATTCTGGCATTGAGTTGGATTACGGATATCTTCCGCTGGATCGCGGCGACAAGTTCCCCGTAAATCCGGGTCTCTATGGCATATATCCTCTCTTCCGCCCCGAGAATCTGCTGCTCGTACTGTTTGAGTTCTTCGGTTATATACCTTTCGGCATTGACCAGGGTCTGCTTGCGGATCCATTCCGGAAGAACCTTGTCCTTGTAGGTGTTGCGTACTTCTATATAGTAGCCGAAAACGTTGTTGTAGCCGATTTTGAGGGATGGGATTCCTGAACGTTCGCTTTCACGCTGCTGAAGGTCCTGCAGATAGTCCTTGCCTCCGGATGATATGCTCCGAAGATGATCAAGTTCCTCATCAACGCCACTGGCGATGACCGGCCCCTTTCCTATTGCGGCCGCGCAGTCGGGAGCAAGGGTTTTGCCTATCATTTGGAGAAGTTCGCCGCAATCGACGAGGTTAGAGACGAGTGATTCAAGATCGGCATTACCCTTTCCGGAGCAGACTTCCTTGATCGGTTCCAATCTTGAAAGACCCCTTCCGAGTTGGAGAATTTCACGGGGGACGATCTTTCCCGTCGCCGCCCTTGCGATTATCCTTTCGAGATCCCCTATATCCCCGATATTCCTCTGGACGGTATCCAGGTCTTCCGGCCTTTCGCTGAAGTGTCCCACAACCGAATAGCGGGAATTGAGTTCATCCGTATCGAGGACCGGCATCGCGAGCCAGGTTCTCAGAAGCCTGGCCCCCATCGGTGAAGAACACCGGTCAATGACATCGACCAGGGGAACGCCCTCACCTCCGGCTGAACTCTGGAAGACTTCAAGATTCCTGATCGTGAACTTGTCCATCCATACGAACTTGCCTTCGTCTATCCTCGAGAGGGAACAGATGTTCCCCAGGTGCTCATGTTGCGTCTGCTCGAGATAGACAAGCAGCGCCCCGGCCGAAGACAATCCGAGCGGATATGAATCCACCGCATAGCCTTTCAAAGTATCCACTCCGAGCTGCTTTCTCAGCTTCTCCGCGGCGGCATCGTAAACGAATGCCCATTCGTCCACCGTCGAGATGTACCACGAGTCTCCGAACTGCTCCTGGACGAACTTTTTGTAGCTGCGGGGTACAACGACTTCCTTTGGAGCAAGTGAAGAAAGAAGAGTATTGATATAGTCCAGAGAGCCTTGGGCAATCTGGAAAGTACCCGTGGACACATCGAGGAAAGCAGCTCCGCACTTGTCCTTTTCGAACGAAAGCCCGGCCAGATAATTGTGCTCCTTCTGGGAAAGCATCTCATCACTGAAAGCGACTCCCGGAGTGACAAGTTCCGTGACACCTCTCTTCACGAGTTTTTTGCCGGATACAAGCTTAGGATCTTCCAACTGATCACATACCGCAACCTTGTAACCCGCTCTGACAAGCTTCGGGAGGTACACATCAATGGCATGATGGGGGAAGCCCGCCATAGGAAGGTTTCCCTTGTCCCCGTTGGAACGCTTTGTCAGAACAATGCCCAGGACCTTGCTCGCAAGGACCGCGTCATCAGAATATGTTTCATAGAAATCGCCTACCCTGTAAAGGAGGACCGCCTCCGGATACAGAGCTTTTGTCGCGAAGAATTGCTTTATGAGTGGAGTATCCTCCGATGCTGTTGTTTTCGCCATATCTCTTTCAACCTGGCAATATGCCGGCCATTCATTTGCCATAAGGCAAGTTTTCAAAGTTAGAAAAAAACCGGCGGATTTCACGAATAATTCGAATACCGGATTCAGCATTTCGGGGTTACGCGCCCGTGGCGTCCCCTTGTCAGAAAGGCTGTCAACCGTTTCCCGAAGAAACCGAAAACACAGGTGAGAACGATGACTGCATAAAAGTTTTGGATTATTCTTACCTTTGTAATTCCGACAATAAAATGAAAAGGGTTCTCGTCATATCATATTATTGGCCTCCTTCCGGAGGTTCCGGCGTCCAGAGGTGGGTGAAGTTCTCCAAGTATCTTCCCGCCGAAGGATGGCAACCCGTCATCTATACTCCGGAAAATCCCGAACGCCAATCCTTTGACAGGAGTCTTGAGGCTGACGTTCCTTCGTGTGCGGAAATTGTCAAACGCCCCATCACCGAAATCTATTCCGTATACAGGAACCTGACCGGCAAAGAGGCTTCCAAAAGCGAAGTCAACGTCGTGAACCACCAGAAGAAATCCCTCGTCGGAAGGATAATGATGTGGATCCGAGGAAACATGTTCATTCCCGATCCGAGAGTCAGCTGGGTAAAACCGTCGATAAAATTCCTCAAGGAATACCTGAATGAGCATCCGGTGGATGTTATCGTGAGCACCGGTCCCCCGCATTCCATGCACCTTATCGCAAAAGGTGTCGCAAAGGCTACCGGCATTCCATGGGTCGCTGATTTCAGGGACCCGTGGACAAAGCTGTTCTACTTCAAGCATCTCCACCTCTCCTCCAGTTCCAGGAAAAAGCACGAGAAACTTGAGAAGTCTGTTCTTGATCAGGCAGATACCGTCGTAGCGGTATCCCCTTTTGTACAGGAAGAGTTCCGTCAAATGACCTCAACCCCCGTTCAGCTCATAACGAACGGTTTCGACCCGGATGATTTCAAGGATGTGGAAGAGAAGGACGGGATGTTCAACCTCACGCATACCGGGCTTTTCGCCTCCGACGGCAATCCCACCATGTTATGGGAAGCTCTCTCCGAGCTTTGCGGAGAAATCCCTCTTCTGAAGAAATTCCTGCGCATCCGCCTCTGCGGAAAAACAGACCCCCAGATTACGGATTCCATCAAAGCGGCCGGACTTGAAGGCCATCTCATTGATTTGGGATATCAGCCCCACAACATCGCCACCCGGGAACAGATGAACGCCAGCGTACTGCTTCTTCCTCTGAGAAAGGAACCCGAATACCGGGCCACCCTTCCCGGAAAGCTGTTCGAATATCTTGGAAGCCTCAACCCGATTTTGGGAATCGGACAAAGCGACGGTGCCATGGCCGGAATCCTCTCCTCAACCGGAGCCGGCAAATGCATCGACTGGGACGAAAAGGACAAGATCAAAGATTTCATAAAAGAACAGTGGCAACGGTTCGTCGACGAAGAATCCGGAGTGGAACCGGGCAACATCCTCCCATATTCCAGGAAATCTACCGCACACCAGATGGCGGCATTGCTGGACTCTTTGACAGAAAACAAACAACACTAAACCACCTTTATTCATTATATGAGCAACAAGGCAAAAACTATCGCGACATATGCGGGAATAGTCCTCTTCTTCATTTTCCTCGCATACGGATTCGTTCCGCAGGTGCTTACCGGAAAGATCGTAAACCAGAGCGACATTTCGGGATACGTCGGAATGGCGAATGAATCCAACACCTGGAATGACGCCCACCCGGATGACAGGACGGAGTGGACGAACTCCATGTTCGGTGGAATGCCGACAACGATGCTCAACGGAAACACCAAAGGAGACTGGACCCAGCCCCTGTACAATCTGCTTCTCATAGGGAAAAGGCCGGCCAGTTACCTCCTGATTTCCCTTCTGGGCGCCTTCCTCCTGATGTTGGCCTTCGGCATAAACCCTCTCCTTGCCGCCGGTGGAGCCGTTGCGATAACCTTCTGCTCGTACAACATGCAGATCATCCAGGTGGGGCACAACGCCAAGATGTTGGCATTGGCATATGCCCCTTGGGTACTGGCGGGAGTCGTCTTCACGTACAGGAGCGCTTTCGGAATGTACCGGAAGAAGGCGGAAGACCACGAGAATGAAGACGGCATCAAAGCATGGCTGCCGAAAACCGTCCTCGGAGCTGTCCTTTTCGCCCTCGCGCTCGGCTTCCAGATCAAAGCCAACCATGTGCAAATAACGTATTATCTCGCCATCATCATACTTTGCTATGCCGTAACGCTGATCATATGGATATTCGCCCATAAGGAAAACCGTCATCTCGCCGGCAAATTCTTCACTGCGTCCGCCCTTCTTCTGGTTGTGGGAATCATCGGAATCGCATCGAACGCGAACCGCCTCATCCCGACATACATCTACACCCAGCAGACAATGAGAGGAGGAAGCGAACTCAGCCAGGACGGAGACAGCAAGTCCAAGGGACTGGATCTGGAATACGCCACATCGTGGTCCTACGGTTGGGAAGAACTTCCGAACATGATGATCGCGAACTTCAACGGAGGTTCCTCTTCCGGAGCCGTCAATCCCGACAAGTCTGCCACAATAAAGCTCCTCAAGAGCGCAGGCCAAACTAATGTCCGCCAGACGGCTAAGGCTCTTCCGATGTATTGGGGACCCCAGCCCTTCACAGCCGGTCCGATGTATATGGGAGCCATAACCGTTTTCCTGTTCGTTCTGGGACTGCTGCTGTACAAGGGAAAGGAGAAATGGTGGTTGCTGGTCCCTACGATAATAGGAATATTCCTCGCTCTGGGCCACAACTTCATGGGCTTCACGAAATTCTGGTACTACCATGTCCCGTTCTACAGCAAGTTCAGGACGGTTTCGATGGCTCTCGTGATTCTTCAGATCACCCTTCCGGTGCTGGGATTCCTTGTCCTTGACAGGATCGTCAAACAGAGATACGACAAAAAGGAGTTCACAAAGAAAGGGCTCATCGCCCTCGGATTGACGGGAGGATTCTGCCTGCTGTGCTGGCTCTTCCCCGGAATAGCCGGCTCGTTCTCCGGAGCAAGTGACTCCCAAATGCAGGAAGAGATCGTATCCGCACTGATGGTGGACAGGGTGATGATATTCCGTCAGGATGCGCTCACCTCCCTTTTCCTTATCGCCCTCTCATTCGCACTTCTGTGGTGGTCATATCTTCCAAAGGAAGAGGCGGAAAGCAGAAACAGGAAGGTTCTTGCCGCGCTCGCCATTTGTGTGATGGTTCTGGTCAATATGTTCGCCATGGGAAAAAGGTATCTCAACGGTGACCACTTCGTGACCCCTAACCAGTTCGACAGACAGTTCGTCGCAAGAGCGGTCGACAAGGAAATCTTGGAAGACCCCGAACTGGATTACAGGGTGCTTGATCTGTCGGTTAGCGTCTTCAACGATTCCCATCCGAGTTATTTCCACAAGAATATCGGAGGATACAGCCCCGTGAAGCTCCAAAGATACCAGGATCTGATTGACCAATACCTCACGCCGGAAATCAATTCCATCTACTCCTCAATCCAAAACGCTACTACAATCGGAGAAGCGGAAGACGCTCTTCCTGCACTCCCTGTTCTCTCCATGCTCAATGACAAATACATCATTTTGGGAGAGGAGGCATACCTGCAGAACAAAAATGCGATGGGAGCATGCTGGTTCGTGGACAAAGCCGTTAGAGCATCTTCCCCCAATGAAGAGATCGCTCTCCTCGGAAATGCTGACCTTCACAGCAGCGCCATCATCGGAAATGACTTCAGCTCATTTGCTGAGAAAATCCAACCCGGAGACTCTCTGGATACGATTTCTCTTACTTCTTATGCCCCTAACAGGCTGAAGTACCACTACTCCGCAAAATCCGATCGTGCCGCCATTTTCAGCGAAATCTACTATCCCAACGGATGGACAGCGACGGTAGACGGCAATCCTGTTGATATATTCAGGGCCAACTGGACTTTGAGAGGAGCCATCCTTCCGGCTGGAGAACATGATGTCGAAATGAGTTTCGATCCCAAGTCATACAAGGTCAGCTCGAACATTTCAAGGGCATCGTCGGCCGGACTTCTCCTGCTTCTCATACTGAGCATAGCGGGAATGTATCTTCCCACCGGTATCGGCAGGAAAAAAGAATAACGGCATCATAAATCAATCCTGAAAGGAGACCGATCGTTCTTCTGAACAACGGCCTCCTTTTTCAGTTTTTCTGTCCTTTTCTCTCCGGATGAAAAGCGTCATGCAAAACGGCGGACCGATGGCCCGCCGTTTCTTCATGTTCATCAGGTTGATGATTCTTGACTTACTCGTCTTCCTTCTCCTGAGCTGCGTACTCGGCAAGGAGTTTTGTCTGCACGTCAGCGGGAACAGGCTGGTACTCAGCGAACTTCATCGTGAATGTCGCAGCACCGCCGGTCAGGGAGCTGAGGGTTGTTGAATACCTGTAGAGCTCTGCGAGAGGAACCCTTGCATGGAGGATTGTGAAGTTTCCGTCCATATCCTGGTTGATGATCATACCGCGACGGCCGTTGAGGTCGGACATACAAGGTCCTACATAGTCATTCGGGGTGAGGATATCAACATTGTAGATAGGCTCGAGGATCTTAGGTCCTGCGATACGGAAGGCCTCCTTGAAGGCATTACGACCAGCGATGATGAAGGCGATTTCCTTGGAATCAACGGGGTGCATCTTACCATCGTAAACATAGACGCGGATGTCACGTGCATATGAACCGGTAAGAGGACCTTCGGTCATCTTGTCGTTGATACCCTTGAGGATAGCGGGCATGAAGCCAAGATCGATCGCACCACCGACAACGCAGTTGTAGAATTCGAGTTTTCCGCCCCATTCGAGGTCGAAGGACTCGGAAGTCTTGAGGTTGAGGATGGTATCCTTTCCGTCAATCTTGAACTTGGTGGGAGCGGGCTCACCCTCAACGTAAGGGCAAACGAGCAGATGGACCTCACCGAACTGACCGGCACCACCGGACTGTTTCTTGTGACGGTACTGGGCGGTAGCGACCTTTGTGATGGTCTCACGATAGGGCACCTTCGGGGCGAAGAGTTCGATATCGAGCTTGAACTCATTCTTGACTCTCCACTTGACGAGGTTGATGTGCTGCTCACCCTGGCCACTGAGGATGGTCTGACGGAGTTCCTTGGAATATTCCACGATGATGGTGGGATCCTGAGCGGCGATCTTGTTGAGGGCCTCTCCGACCTTTGCCTCGTCGTTCTTGTCGACAGCCTTGACAGCGCAACGGTACTTGGCATCAGGGAATACCATGTGCTCGATCGCATCAACTCCGGGAGCAGCGAGAGTGACATCGGTCTTACCGTTCTTGAGTTTCATGACGCAACCGATATCTCCGGCGTTGATTGAAGAAACCTTCTCCTTCTTCGCTCCGGCGACAGCGTAGATTGCGGAAAGACGCTCGTTGTTTCCGGTCTCGGGGTTGGTGAGGTCAGCGCCTTCATTGAGGACACCGCTCATAACCTTGAAGTAAGCGACATCACCGAGGTGCTGCTCGACAGCGGTCTTGTAAATGAACAGGCTGACGGGAGCGTTGGGATCACAAGTGATTTCACCACCTTCCTTCGTCTTGGCGACTGTTCCGAGAGGAGAAGCGGCGACATTGATGGTGAATTCCATGAGCCTCTTGACACCGACATCCTTCTTTCCGGAAACGGCGAACACCGGCATGATCTCACCCTTGGAATATCCTGCACGGAGACCGGCACGGATTTCATCGGTGGTGAGTTCCATGGTGTCGAAGAACTTCATCATGAGGTCATCGTCACCTTCAGCTGCCTTCTCCATGAGTTCGGAACGGAGTTCTTCGGCCTGATCAGCGTACTCTGCAGGGATTTCGAGCTCTTCGTAGTTGCCGTTCTCATCCTTGAACTTGTAGAACTTCTGGGTAAGGACATCAACGATACCGTTGAAATCGGGACCTACGTTGACAGGGAACTGGACGAGGATGATCTTGCTTCCGAAAGCCTCTTTGAGAGAAGCGATGGTGTGATCCCAGTCAGCCTTCTCAGCATCAAGCTGGTTGACGGCCACGATCATGGGGATACCGTACTGCTTGGCGTAACGGGCGAAGATTTCAGTACCGACCTCAACACCCTGGGCTCCGTTTACCACGAGGATTGAATTCTCGCAAACCTTGAAAGCGGCAATAGCGCCTCCGCTGAAATCATCGGAACCGGGGGCATCGATGATATTGAACTTGGTGTTCAGAACCTCAGCATAGAGGGGAGTCGCATAAACGGACTTCTGGTTCGTCTGCTCGAACTCGGTATTGTCGGAGACGGTGTTCTTGGCCTCGACGGTTCCACGCCTGTCGATAACCTTTCCTTCATAAAGCATCGCCTCCGCCAATGTGGTCTTTCCGGATTTGGAACCTCCGATAAGGACAACATTGCGGATGTCTTTAGTGAGATAAGATTTCATTTGTGTCGTATAATTTTATGTGATAAAAATCATTGAAAACTGCCTGCATCGGCGGTTTCGGCATAGTCTTGCAAATGTAATGAAAAATAATCGGCAAAGCAAGATTAGAAACACCTGAGCGCATAAACTGTTTTATAAAGGGCGTGAAAGAACTCGGAAACACCCATTTTGGGAGCCTATTTCATCGGTTTTGGCTTACCTGAAAACAGGATTCGGGCATTCTTTTTACCTTTGCGTATCGGTACCGCCCGAAAGCGGAAACCTTCGCCGATTCCTTTTTGAAAAAACGAACAGACAGCAACACATGCCGAAAGCACACAAAGTTCCCGGATTGCTTCCCTACATGAACGAGGGGGTCATTGAAGCCGGTTGTGACGAAGCCGGAAGAGGTCCTCTGGCCGGTCCCGTTTATGCCGCAGCTGTGATCCTTCCCCCCGACTTCTTCCATCCTCTTTTGAATGATTCGAAGAAGATGACGGCAGCCCATAGAGAAGAACTCCGTCCCGTAATAGAGAAAGAGGCCCTCTCTTGGGCCGTGGAAGCCGTACAGCCGGAAGAAATAGACGAACTCAATATCTTGTTCGCATCGATTACCGGAATGCAACGGGCTGTAAGAAAGCTTTCCGTCAAACCCGAGTTTCTCCTCATAGACGGCAACAAATTCAAGCCCTTTGACGGATACAAATACAGAACCGTGGTACACGGGGACGCCACATACGCATCAATAGCCGCGGCTTCGGTTCTCGCGAAAACTTACCATGACGAGTTCATGGTCAAATTGTCCCGGCAGTACCCGCAATATGGCTGGGAAAGGAACATGGGATATCCGACCAAGGAACACATCGAGGCCATAAGGGAGTTCGGATATACACCTTGGCACAGGAAAAGTTTCCACCCGAAAGAACTGGAACCGACGATTTTCGACCTTCCGGTGGAGTAAAATGCGGCCACGCCATCGCTAATCGATATATTATTGGAAATACTTGGGATAATTCGAGAAATAATGCATACATTTACAAACAACATGACACTGACGAACTTCACTAGCATCACTTTTGTCCTTTTCACATGGATTCCCTGTTGACCATTATGTATATCTTCCGAGAGAAGAATACCTCGTTATGTTGCGATGATGTGCAAATTATTATTAAATCAAGTTCCTCTTGGTTTGAATGGTACTATTGAAAATACATATGAAAACAATTGTTTGCTGTTTATTATTGTTAGCTTCCGGTGATTACTTCACAAGTAAAGAACTGAATGAATTGCTTACTCTGTTTATTCAGCAGCTTCATCATAATTCGGATGAAGTAAAAATGCATTTTATTGACGTCTCATACTCAGAATCCGATGACCTGATATTCTTAGATTTGACAGACGCTCCTTGGTGGGACTATAAACGGGGCAAGCCTGTACTGCAAGATATGCCATTATTCCTCAGCGATGACGATGAGATCCGCAGACATAAACTCAAACTTCGCAAGAAGTCTACAAGGATCAAATACGATTATTGTTACCAGGGCTACTACATTCGCCTTATAGGACCTCCAAATTCATTTTTCAGAAATAGCTTAAATAACTCTTCTTTGCCAGTTGACGATGTAGACAATTGGCAAGTAGCCTTCTTCAGAGATGGCTCCATCAATAAATATTTATCTTACAAAACAAACTTTTCAGCTGACATAAGTGATATAGAGTCAATCTTCCCAAAGGCAGATTCCTCTATCGAAGAGGAATGGATTCAGTCATACATCTTCAGGGATTTTGAGGTTGATCATGCCCCGGAATATTTGCCGGGGACAAGTTGCCTGACTGACACTTTAATGCGTCGGTTATCACATTTAACGGAGGAAGATTTTCATTTAGAGCTTGGTTCGACTATTACATTCAGTTTTTTGGTAAACAGGCAAGGGAAAACTTCACAGTTGAACGTAGAATCGACAGGAAATACTAAACTGGATCAGGAGATTGAACGTGTAGCATTATCTGTATGCAATGATGGCTTTGCCCCTGCAATACACAGAGGTGAGATTATCAACTGCCGTTGTTGGATAAGTATCCTAAAAAGACAGTTGCTGAGAGAGCGATACGACTGATCGTTCTCGTTCTCCGAAAGCTATACCCTCTACTGCAACATAAACCTCTACAAGCTCTGTCTACTAGACTCTGGAATAGACACGTAACTCGACTGCCGTAAGGGACAATACTCAAAAGCATATCTTCCAACCATGGCGTTCAGCAGTCCTTTCGGACTGGAAGGCCATGGGATAATCGTGTGTCTGCGTCACAGATGACTAGGGAGTGCTCGGAAATCAAAAATCTCACTTTTGCAATAGGTATTTGATGCGTCAGTCCTACACACTCTACATTCAGTATGCTTTTATTCTGGCGCACATATCGCTCTTTTGACTATCTTTGTACTTTGCAGAACATATTACGTTTCAAAATAACAAATCACATCATGAAAAAAATCCTTTGCTCAATCCTCGCGCTTTCCCTTTTGACCGCGGGGGCACGTGCTGATGAAGGAATGTGGCTACTTCCGCTCCTCCAGCAGATGAACAGCAATGCAATGGCTGAACTGGGATGCCGTCTTTCCCCGGACCAGATCTACAGCATCAACCACTCTTCCCTCAAGGACGCCATCGTCAGTTTCGGCGGCGGCTGCACCGGAGAGATGATATCATCCGAAGGCCTTCTGGTAACCAACCACCACTGCGGATACAGCAGCATCCAGGGCCTTTCCACTCCTGAGCACAACTATCTTGAAGACGGTTACTGGGCTATGACCCGCGACAAGGAACTTCCCGTAAGGGGACTTTCCGTCACCTTCCTCGAAAACATGACCGACGTCACTGAAATCCTCAACAAGGCTTACGAAAAGGGCCTTAAGGACAACAAGAAGGTCAAGGACGCCGCTGAGAGAGAAGAACTCGCTCAGAAAGCACGCCAGGACGCCGCTACTGAACTTACCACCAAGGCACAGGCAGACTACCCCGGCTGCAGGATCGGAATCACGAGCTTCTACAACGAGAACGTCTATTACATGATCGTATACAGGACATACACCGATGTCCGCTTCGTCGGAGCACCTCCCGCATCGATGGGTAAATTCGGCGGTGAAACCGACAACTGGATGTGGCCCCGTCATACCTGTGATTTCTCGATGTTCAGGGTCTATGCAGGAAAGGACAACATGCCCGCCGCATATTCTCCCGACAATGTCCCTTACGTTCCCAAGCAGGCCCTCAAGGTTTCCCTGAAGGGTGTTCAGGACGGAGACTTCGCAATGATCATGGGATACCCCGGAAGGACCCAGAGGTTCCAGACCGCTGACCAGCTCAACTCGATGATGGCACAGAACGGCATCGCCGTGAAGGCCCGCACCGTCCGCCAGGACGTCATGTGGCAGGGAATGGAGGAAGACCCCGTTGTCCGCCTTCAGTACGCCAACAAATACGCTAACTCCGCAAACGGTTGGAAGAAATGGCAGGGTGAGGAACTCGCCTTCCAGAAACTCAACATCATCGGCAGGGAACTCCAGAAGGAAGCCGACTTCATGAACTGGGTTTCCCAGGACAAGAAGAGGAACGAGAAATACGGAAAGGCTCTCCAGAAGATATCCCAGGCCGTGAAAGCTTCCGACCAGGCGCAGCAGGACATGACCCTTCTCACGGAATCCGTCTACAGGATCGGCCTTCTTTCCAACGTTTCCGCTTTCGTGCAGCCCTTCTCCAGAAGAATCCAAGCCGGCGGTGACACTACCGGTGTCATGGCCCAGGCCGTGAATTCCGCCGCGGCGCAGTTCCGTGATTTCAATGAGCCTCTCGAGAGGAAGATGGCCGTAGCCCTTCTCAACTTCTACAGGGAGAACGCCAAGCCCGAGAACTACATCAACGAAATAGGCGACTTCGCCCACATGGACTTCCAGAAATATGTCGACGACCTGTTCGACAACAGCGTTTTCTCTTCCGAGGAGAAACTCCGCAAGGGAACCGTAGGCAAGTCTTCCGCAGACCTTTCCGATGACCCCGCCGTCATCCTCTACAATGCCGTTGTCACCAAGGTATCCTCCTTCTATCCCGCCGTATACGGTTCCAGCGACCTTCTCGCCGAAGGATCGAAGGAATTCACCGCCGGACTTATGGAGTGGAAGAAGGGCGAGCCTTCATATCCTGACGCGAACTCAACCATGAGGCTTACCTACGGCAATGTCAAGTCCTACTCCCCGAAAGACGGAGTTACCTACTGGCACTACACAACCCTCGGAGGCGTCATGGAAAAAGAGAACCCGGATGACTATGAGTTCAAGGTTCCTGCACGTCTGAAAGAACTCTATGAGGCGAAGGATTTCGGTCAGTACGCCAACGCTGCCGGAGATCTCCCCGTATGCTTCCTCACCAACAACGA
This sequence comes from Bacteroidales bacterium, assembly GCA_017469845.1. Taxonomy (GTDB): domain Bacteria; phylum Bacteroidota; class Bacteroidia; order Bacteroidales; family UBA932; genus Cryptobacteroides. The sequence continues at coordinate 55,753 of JAFUFP010000041.1, forward strand.
CATCACCGGAGGTAACTCCGGAAGCCCTGTCCTCAACGCTGACGGTGAACTGATCGGTCTCGCGTTCGACGGAAACTGGGAGTCAATGTCAAGTGATGTCATGTTCGAGCCTGACCTCCAGAGGTGCATCTGCGTCGATATCCGCTATGTCCTCTTTGTTGTGGACAAGTTCGGCGGCGCCAAACATCTCATTGACGAGCTCACTCTCGTGAAATAAAACTTTCGATAATGAACGAAAATCAGATTCTGACTTATCTCCGCGAAGTCCTTCACCCCGGCAAAGGGGAGAAGGACATCGTGGAACTCGGCATGGTGGATTCCGTGAAGGTATCCGGAAACAACGTCACTGTCACCCTCGTCTTCGGTAAACACCGTGACCCTCTCCAGGAGTATCTCATAGGAAGCGCGAAAGCCGCTCTCATCAGGAATTGCCCCGAAGGCACTGAAATCGAGTTGAAAACCGTTGTCCGAGACGAGGAAAAACCGCAGAAGAAACAGAACGTGAATGACCTTACACTCGAAGAGGTAAACTCCGTAAGGCACATAATCGGCATCGCTTCCGGAAAAGGCGGTGTCGGAAAATCAACCGTTGCCGTAAACCTTGCCATCGCCTTGGCGAGACTCGGTTTCAGGGTCGGACTGGCCGATGCCGACGTTTATGGCCCCTCCGTTCCGATCATGACCTCCACCGAAGGGCAGATTCCGGACGCAATGGAGGAAAACGGAAAGGAGATTATCCTTCCCATCGAGAAGTACGGTGTCAAATGGATGTCCATCGGGTACTTCGCACAGCCCGGGCAGGCTCTCATCTGGAGAGGCCCCATGGCCTGCAATGCCCTCAAGCAGATGATTCTTCAGGTAAGGTGGGGTGCTCTCGACTATCTTCTGATAGATATGCCTCCGGGAACAGGCGACATTCACATAAGTCTGGTCGGAGATATTCCGATGGAAGGAGCGGTTATCGTAACCACTCCTCAGCCCGTAGCTCTCGCCGATGTGGAAAAAGGTGTGGACATGTTCAGGAACGAAAAGATCAACCGGAAGATTTTCGGGCTGGTAGAAAACATGGCCTGGTTCACTCCGGAAGAACTGCCTGACAACCGCTACTACATCTTCGGAAAGGATGGAGGTCTGAAGATGGCGGCATCCTTCGGAATCCCCGTTCTCGGACAGATTCCTCTTGTCCAGAGCATCCGTGAATGCGGAGATGCCGGAGAGCCCGTAGCGCTTTCCAGCAGGCCTGATTCCCTGGCATTCATCGACCTTGCAAGAAAACTGGTCGAAGAAGTGGAAAAGAACTGATTTTTCGTTTGCGACCAGATGATAAGGGCGGCTCAAAAGAGAGTCGCCCTTTCTTTTATGGTCGTGTTGAACAATATGACAAATCTGCTCGCTCACCCTCTACGACTCCAAGGCGAGACCGGCGAGGGTCTCCGCCTCATATCCGGACGGGATCACGCTGCTCACCGTGTATTCTTACGGCTTCGCGGTGGAAGTGACATCCACGGTGTCCTTCCTCTCCAAGCCGGGGACGCCTTCGTCAGACGTGCTCACCGAAGAACTGTCGTACGATGGAAGGGTAACGGGGGCCTTCAACCAGCAGGGAGGGACGGGCTTTTCCTATGACGCAAGGGGAAACGTCACCCATACTGAGTCGTACTCTTTCGGGGACGGGGCGGACTCGTAATGAGAACTCTGCCCGGGAGGACCATCAACTCCACGGAAACGTTCTCCCACTCCGGCGACATGGCCATGTCCCTGGTGAAGACCGGGACCGGAGAGGGCACCGCTGCCTTCACGTACGACGACTTCGGCAGGATGACCATCGACGGGGCGGCAGGAACGGCCTTGTCATACAACCATCAGGATCTTCCCGCGACAATATCCTCCTCTTCCGGAACAACTTGCGCAGATTATCACTATCTTGCGGACGGCATGAAGACGGAATCCACGGACGGGAACGGACATGGGCTCGCATACAGGGGGCCCTTCACCCGCGGCGTCAGCCCCTCGAGGGCGCTTAAAACAAGCATGATAAATGCCGTACAATCTTTCAAGAGGGGCTAGCAGAAAAATGCTACAGGCATCTATAATGGATTCCCGTTAATTCGAGAAAACACAAAAAAAAATATTTACTCTATAATTATTACCCTACACCATGACACGTCACTTATTCATCCTCGCAACGTTTTTACTACTTGGATCAAATCCACTGAGCACTAAAGAAGACGGTATAATTAATAAGAAATATTACTTGCAAACATACGTGGAAGTGTTTTATAAATATCCTCCCCAACCTACCAACGAAAACTACAAAACCAAGGAAATACACTCAACAGATGTAATAAGAATTATCATAAAAAAAGGAGGCAAGGTATATACATATGATTCCGCCGATCATATAAGAAAAAAGAATCACAAATACTTATGGAAAAAGTATGGTCAATCTTTGACGAAAAGTATCAGATCTTTTGCGGAAACATATGATTATCAATCACAACGAACAACGCTCAGCGACGGTATCACAATCATTCCATCCCAGTATCTCAAAAAAAAAGAAAAAGAAATAAAACGGTTGTTTGATCAAAATGAAAATCATGGTATAGTACCGCAGCATTCGTTAAATGATGTTGTCAAATCACGACATAATACTCTGCCGCTGCTCCATGAAGATTTTTACAACGTTCCCGAACTCTATCTCGTTGAATCCTATTTGGAGGAAGAACCAACTCCAAGCTACACCCTATATGCAACATCCTCCTCTCTATCATACATTCTCATTGTTTCATCATCAGGAGCCATCACTACTGATGACCCCGAAGCTGTCGACAAGGTCACATCGTGGATCAATGGTAATGGGCTTTCTCATGCTCACACATCAATTATCCAAGAGAGAGTTAACATTTTTAGGCTCATCTCAAATCAAGGAAACTTTAATCTAGAATTCATCAATTCCGCATATGCTGAGATATAGGAATTGTATTTACTCCGGCACGGACAAGAGTCTTTTGGCCGCTGTATCATGCATAAGGCACACGGTTGGCGGAATGGCCCTCCGCGGGCATACCCAAGCGCGATGAAACCTATTTCCACTTTATTTCATGGGCGACCTCAAGTTTTCCTCAGAGATAAAACGGGAATGGTTCCGCACAAGATGGAATGAACGCGAAGATCGATCTCCTCGGTGAAGAATCTCGGTGCTGCTACGACGCCGAGTCCATAGACAGCGTCCTAGGAGGGACGCTCGCAGATGAGTCCATCATCTGCACGGACAAGAAAGGCGCCTTTCTGGAATTAGCACAGAAGGAAGGCCTGAAACTGAATCCGTCTGACAGGTGGCGGAACTTCCGTAGGTGTCTACAACATCCTGCACATCCAGTACCTCAACGGCTACCCGACATGGAACAACCTAACTGAACTACGCCCAAGAGGCGTCGGAGGAGAAGAACATTCTCTTGAAGGAATGGCTTGGCAGATGCGGGATATCCATCACGGTGCATGATATACGAAAAATGAACCTCATAGCAAATCTGCCATATTGTTCAACACGGCCATATTTATTCCGAAGCGTAAACCGCTATTTGTAGAAATTCTTCTTGAACGCTTCCACTTCCCCTTTACCCAGGACACATCTTTCGAACCAAGCTCTGAGGAATCCGGTTCCGTAACCTATCAGCTGGACAAAGGCGGCAATGATGCTGAGGCCACCGATTTTGAGGGAATCCTTGAAGGAATTCTCATGGAGAATGTACTTCGCGAAAGAATCAGCGAAGACCAGCAGGGCATAAAGGGCGAGCGGAAGAAGGAACCACCACCGGAAGAAAGAAAGGAGAATGAGAAGGATTACTCCGACGGTGAAAACGGCGGGAAGAAGATGGACGAGTTTCAGGGATTCTGGATACTTCTTGAAAAGATTGATCCTCGCTATTCCGGAATTGTGTACCTGCTTGAAGAATTTCCGGAAATCGGTCCTTCTCTTGTGATAAACCCAAGCCTGAGGGAAAAGCCGGCATTTGTATCCTCCCTTGAAAATCCTTATGCTGAAATCTATGTCCTCGCCGAACCGCATTGCGGAGAATCCTCCCAGTGCGGCGTACACGTCCCGCCTGACCCCCATGTTGAAACTACGTGGATAGAACTTGTCCATTTTGACTTTCCCGCCGCGTATTCCACCTGTCGTGAAGAAAGATGTCATGGAATAGCTGATGGCCTTCTGCACGGGAGTGAAGCTGTCGTGGGCCCTGTCAGGACCGCCGAAAGCATCGGTACCGGCACGGGAGAGTTCCTTCTCGATCTCGAAGAAATATCCCGGAGGTACGATCACGTCCGAATCCAGAATTATGAGATATTCGCCTTTCGCCCTCTCGGCTCCGAAGTTCCTTGACTGCCCCGGTCCGGAATTGTCCTTTATGAAGTACCGTATGTCAAGGTCGTCTGTGAATGCGGAAACGACATCTCCGCACGGCACTTTGGAACCGTCCTCCACTATTATGACTTCGAAATCCCTGTACCCCTGGGAAGACAGACTTCCGAGCAACTCTTTGACCTCATCGGGTCTGTTGTATACGGGAACTATTACGGAAAACTTCATGACATTTGATTTTGAATCGCCGATTACAAATATAGCGAAACTTTCCAAGGCTTCCCCCTCTCCCGAAAAATCGTTATATTTGACGTGGCTCAAAATCACATCACATGAAAAGGCTTTTGGCATATCTGTTCCTCGCATCGGCGGTACTTTGTTCATGCTCGGACGGAGACCACTTCATCACGGACAAATCCTACCTCAAAACAATGCGGAACACCCTCTCGGAACGTCTTGACGGGAGGGAAGGCAACCTGAAAGGGTTTTTCGGGGTCAATTATGATAATAAAACTATTCAAGTTAACAACGGTTATATTAACGATAGTAAATTAACCGATCCTGAAATTGAGGCAATCGAGTTCCTGTACGCCTATATGCCACTTGCGGACTTCACTGACTACCCGACCGACTACTTTCTGCAGAACGTCAGAGCATCATTCAAGGCAAGGGAAGAAATGCCCTGGGGAATGTCAGTTCCGGAGATAATTTTCCGTCATTTTGTGCTTCCGATAAGGGTCAACAACGAGAATCTCGACACTTCCCGAACGGTATTCTATGAGGAGCTCAAACCGAGGGTCGAGAACCTCTCAATGAAAGAAGCCATTCTTGAAGTCAATCATTGGTGCCACGAAAAAGTGACATACCAACCTTCGGACGCACGTACAAGTTCACCTCTCGCATCTGTGAAAACATCGTTGGGAAGATGCGGAGAAGAGTCCACTTTTACTGTCGCCGCCCTGCGTTCCGTCGGTATTCCGGCAAGGCAGGTATATACTCCCAGGTGGGCACACACCGACGACAACCACGCCTGGGTTGAAGCATGGGCGGACGGAGAATGGTATTTCCTCGGAGCCTGCGAACCCGAGGCAGTACTGAACCTTGGATGGTTCAACGCTCCGGCAAGCCGCGGTCTTCTTATGCATACTAAGGTGTTCGGTCACTATGAGGGACCGGAAGAAGTCATGCTCGAAGGACCGAACTACACCGAAATAAATCTCATCGACAACTACGGATCGACAGCCCGGGCTGACGTGAAGGTGGTTTATGAAGACGGAAGCGGAGTAGACAACGCCAAGGTGTATTTCATGATATACAACTATGCGGAATTCTACCCTGCCGTCACCAAATATACCGACTCGAAAGGCAACACCTTCCTTACCGCCGGAAAGGGAGACATGCTGGCTTGGGCAGTAAAAGACGGGAAATTCGGATACGGAAAGATATCTTTCGGCAAGGACGATGTCGTGATGATAGCCATCTCGGACAAACATTCTTTTGATCCCCAAGAAATCGATATCGTACCCCCTCCGGAGAATGCTGACCTTCCTTTCGTCAGTGATGAAATGAGGGCGGAGAACAACCGCAGGACACAGTATGAGGATTCCCTACGCCGTGCGTACATGGACACCTTCAAGAATGCCGAAGAGGCTGCGGCCTTCGTCAAGGAGAAAGGTCTTGAAAAGGGTTCCGAAAGATTCATAACAGGTTCCATGGGAAACCATGAGACCATCATGGGCTTCTTGTCGGCACATCCTGACAAAAGGGCTACGGACCTTCTTGGTACATTGAGCCAAAAAGACCTTCGGGACATAACGATGGAGAACCTTCTTGACAGCTATGACAACACCTCCTCAATCCTCGGGCCGAGGGTGGCGAATGAGTTCCTCACTCCTTACAAGTCATATTTCCTTGAAACTCTTTCGGATGAGCAGAAAAAGAACCTCAGCAACCCGGACAACCTCATAGCCTGGACAAGGGACAACATCAAGGTCCTTGACGAACCGACGGCATGGATGATTCCCATGTCACCGAAGGGTGTCTTCGAAAACCGTGCTGCGTTCGCTTCGTCAAGAGACGTGTTCTTCGTTTCGATCGCAAGAACCCTAGGCATAAACGCCAGAATCGATCCGGTCACCGGAAAAGTCCAATATGTCAAGCCCGGCTCCACCGCGTCTTCTTGGACAGACGTCGACTTCGAGGCCTCCGTACAGACTTCGGCTCCACAGGGGACTTTGGTTCTGGATTACAATCCCACTCCTCTCATCAGCGATCCCCAGTACTACAGTCATTTCTCGATCAGCAAAATCATAGACGGAAGCACCAGTCTCCTTTCCTTCGATGAAGGTCAGGTGGACATGGGTGGCGGTGTAGGCTGGAAAGATATCTTCAGACAGGGTGCGAAGATGGACGTCGGGACATACATCATCGCCATGGGTAACCGCCTCTCTGACGGATCCGTTCCCGTGACAGCACAGCTTTTCACAATCGAAGAAGGGAAGACCACCCATGTGGACCTTACAATCCGTGAAAGCACCGCCGGAGTATCCGTTCTCGGAGAGTTCAACTCAGAGTCCACCTTCAGACCTTCCGACAACAAAGGCAACCTCGAAAAAGAAAATGCGACCATCCTTTCCAAGACAGGAAGGGGATTCTTCGTCCTTGGGGTTCTTGAAGTGGGAAAAGAACCGACCAATCACACTCTCCGCGATATAGCGGCGGCGAAGGCGGCATTCGAGAAATGGGGAAGACCCATCATTCTCCTGTGCCAGGATGAAACGGCTCTCTCTAGACTTATTAAGGAAATTGACGAAGGCCGTTACGGAGAATTGCCCTCAACGGTCATGCTCGGAATCGACACTGATGGCGCTATCGCGTCACAAATCAAAGACAATATGAAACTTTCAAATGACAACCTGCCTCTGTTCATAATAGGGGACACCTTCAACAAGATCTATTTCCTCTCGCAGGGATACACGATCGGAATCGGTGACCAGATGCAGGGAACCATCGTGAAACTGTAATAACTAACATAAATCAACGAACTGTCAATCATGCTAAAGAAAGTAATCTCTCTCGTGGCGATTTCGGCCTCACTGGCCATTTCCGCCAGCGCACAGGAAAGCGGCGAAGCCCGCCTTCTGAGATTCCCCGCAACCAACGGTAAGGAGGTTGCATTCTCCTACGCCGGAGATCTTTGGACCGTTCCCATCAACGGTGGCGAAGCCAAACGACTCACATCCCATGTGGGTTACGAAATGTTCGCCAGGTATTCTCCTGACGGAAAGACCATCGCATTCACCGGAGAATACGACGGCAACCGTGAAGTCTACCGCATCCCTTCAACCGGAGGAGAACCGGTAAGGCTGACTTACACTTCCACGAACAGCAGGGACGACCTCGGAGACAGGATGGGTCCCAACAACATGGTCCTCACATGGTCTCCCGACGGAAAATCCATCGTATATCGTAACCGTATCGGTGACGGCTTCGAGGGAAAACTCTGGACCGTCTCACCGGAAGGCGGAATGAGCGAACAAATCCCCCTTCCTGAAGGCGGCTTCTGCTCTTATTCCCCCGACGGAAAGAGGCTCGCATACAACCGCGTAATGAGGGAGTTCCGTACTTGGAAGTACTACCGCGGAGGTATGGCCGATGACGTATGGATCTATGACCCCAAGGCAAAGAAAGTGGAGAACATAACCTCCAACGATGCCCAGGACATTTTCCCCATGTGGATCGGAGATGAGATATTCTTCGCTTCGGACAGGGACATGATCATGAACCTTTTCTGCTACAACACAAAGACGAAGCAGACCTCGAAGGTCACCGATTTCGACACCTATGATGTAAAATTCCCCAGCACTGACGGAAAGATCATCGTCTTCGAAAACGGTGGTTACATCTACAAGTTCGACCCTTCTACCCGCAGGTCAGAAAAGATCACCGTAACCCTCGCTTCCGACGTCGTCTACTCCAGGACAGAGACCCGCAACCTCGGAAACACCAGAGGCTCGATGAGCGTTTCTCCCGACGGAAACCGCATGGTCATTACCGCCAGGGGTGAAGTCTTCGACGTTCCCGTTGAGAAAGGCGTAACGAAGAACATCAGCCGTTCTCCCGGATCAAACGACCGCGGTGCCGCATGGAGCCCTGACGGCAAATACATCGCTTGGATCGGTGACGCAACCGGTGAAACAGAAGTGTACCTCTACGATGTGGAAAAAGGCGGAGAGGCAAAAGCCATCACCTCCGGCAACGACACCTACATTTCATCCCTCCAATGGAGCCCCGACGGAAAGAAGATCCTCTACACGGACCGCAAGAACCGCCTGGTTGAACTCGATCCCAGCGGATCGAAGAGAGTCCTCATGCAGAACCCCGAATCCGGATTCTCGGGTGTCCAGTACTCCGCTGACAGCAAGTGGCTCACGTACACCAAGCCCGCAAAGAACGAAATGAACGTCGTTTACGTCTACAATATCGCTTCCGGCAAGGAGTATGAAATAACCGAAAGATGGTACAATTCCGGTTCTCCCGTATTCAGCGAGGACGGAAAATACCTCATCTTCACCTCAGACCGTGACATCAACCCCACCTACGGAAGGGTAGAATGGAACTTCACCCTCGGAAACATGAGCGCCGTATACATGGCCATGCTCGCAAAGGACACCCCTTCTCCTCTCCTTGCCAAGGATGGCGCATCCGCACCCGAAAAGGCTGAAGCCCCCAAGGGCCCCGCAGCGGGAGGCAATGCCGAAGCAAAAGGCCCGGCGGAAGTGAAGGTCGACCCTGACGGCATCTTCGCCCGCATCATAAAGCTCCCTATCCAGGGCGGAATGGCAAGAGGATTCTACTGCGACGGAAAGCGCCTCTATTTCGGATCCCAGAGAGGTACCAGCGTGTTTGACTTCGCCACCGGAAAGACAGAGGATTGCGTTGAGGCATCCATGTCTTACCGCTTCGGCAACAAGAAGGCCATCTTCTCCGGAAGGGGCGGAACATATGTAGCCGCTGTCGCTCCCAAGGTTGCCCTGAGGGACAAAGTGGAAACCGGTGACATGGTCGCTACCATCGATTACGCCCAGGAGTGGCCTGAAATCTTCGACGAGGTCTGGAGAGCTTTCCGTGACGGATACTACCTCGAAAACATGCACGGACGTGACTGGAAGGGTGTCAAGGAAAAATATGCAGTCCTTCTCCCTTACGTGAAGACCCGCCTCGATCTGAACTACGTCATCGGTGAAATGATCGGAGAGGTCGCCAGCGGACACGCATACGTCAACCCCGGAGAATATCCCAAGGCCCCCAGAATCGACATGGGTCTTCTCGGAGCTGAAATCAGCCGTGACAAGAGCGGATACTACAAGATTGACCGCATCCTTGAAGGTGCACCCTACAGCGAAAGCCTGAGGTCCCCTCTCAGAGAACCGGGACTCGGTGTTGAAGCGGGCAATTTCATCACAGCGATCGACGGAATCCCTGTAAAGGATGTTGACAACATCTATAAACTTCTCATCGGAAAGGCCGGTGTTCTCACCGAACTTACCGTCAACACCAAAGCCGCTGAGGGCGGAAAGAAGGTTGTCGTGAAGCCCATCGCAAACGAGTATCCTCTCTACCATTATGAGTGGGTTCAGAACAACATCAGGACCGTTGAAGAAAAGTCCGGCGGAAAGATCGGCTACATCTACATTCCCGATATGAGCCAGGAAGGTCTGAGCGAATTCGCGAGATACTACTATCCTCAGCTTGACAAGGAAGCTCTCATCATCGATGACCGCGCCAACGGTGGCGGAAATGTATCCCCTATGATCATCGAACGTCTCATGAGGCAGGTTTACCGTATGACAATGAGCAGGAATTCCACAATGACAGGAACCGTTCCCGAAGGAACACATACAGGTCCGAAGGTTCTCCTTATCAACAAGTACTCCGCTTCCGACGGAGACCTGTTCCCTTGGAGCTTCAAGGCCAACAACCTCGGAACCGTAATCGGAACCAGGACATGGGGAGGTATCGTAGGTATCAGCGGATCACTCCCTTACATGGACGGTACCGACGTCAGAGTTCCTTTCTTCACGAACTATGACGCCAAGACCGGACAGTGGATCGTTGAAAACCATGGTGTTGATCCTGACATCCTCCTCGACAATGATCCCATCAAGGAATTCGAAGGCGAGGACCAGCAGCTCCTCAAGGCAATTGAGGTCGCCATGGAGCAGCTCAAGGACCGTAAGCCTCTGCCCGGAGTTCCCGCTCCCAGAACATTCCCTGACCTGGGTCTTCCTCAGATCAAATAAGGGATAGTACCCGCACTATACAATATATCCCCGGGCGGAACTTCCACCCGGGGATATTCGCTTTCTTCCCGTACGTCCGTTTTGTAGGAAAAGGTGAACCCTATTCCGAATAGAGGTCTTCGCGAGTCGCTCTTATGCTCTTCGTTTTCCCTTCCGGAGACTGGAACACCATGAAGTTGTTTCCAAGTTTCAGAGCTTCAAAATCCTCCACTGAATGAATCTGGACGCCGTCCACGGAAAGAAGAAAATCTCCGCTTCTTACTCCTTTCTCATAGAGGCCGCTATCCTTGAGGACGCTGATCACCCTTAGACGGACATCCTCATCAAGGTAAGGATCCGCTCGCATCCCTTCCGTCGCCAGATAAATCTTTCCGTTGCTGTTGACAAGTACCTCGGATTCGGACAGCCTTATCGAAAGAATCCTTCTCTCGGCCACAAAAGTATCGAATCCTCCATAAGGTTCGAACGTTATGTGGTAATTGTACGGCTCAATGATGACGGCGGTATAGTCCAAAAAGGGTAGACCGATCGTTCCGTCCGAGGGAACCGTCTGCATGGAAACGTTCTTCAGTTTGAGGCCGGAGACATTGACGGTGGGCACCTTCAGCGAATGAGTCTGGGAGAATTCTCCCGGTCCATAAATTCCTATTCCTGAAGAAGGTCTTTCTCCGGCAACGGTTATTCCGGCGACATAATCCCTGTATACCGGAGAGGATGCCATTCGCCTATAGTACTTCTCTCCCATGGAAAGAAGGGTTCTGCTTGCACCGGTATCGAACGTCGGCTTGAACTTGAAACCTCCTATTGAAACGGGGATGGAAGGCGTAAGATATCCGTCATATCTGAAGGAAATGGCCCCCCGCGAAACGCCGCCGTCTTCACTGAGCATTCTGAATGAGGCTTTTTCCGTGGCGAAGAAATCCCTTATGTCCGTGATTACCATTATGCCCTGTTCCACATCTATCTTCACGTTCAAGCCCCTTCTTATGAAATTGAATCCCACCATGGCGTCAACCCCATAGGATTCAAGAACCGCAGATGCCTGGAAAGAGGACTTCGGAGCAACGAACATCGGATAGTTTCCGTAAGTGGTTCCCCCTATCGTGATGGGGGGAGCTATCACCACAGGGAGCTGCATCTCCACACGATTGATGTCATTGACAGGGAGATTTACACCCGTTGTCGTCACATCGAAAGGAATGTCGCCTGTATCCAACTCTCCGTAGAAAAATCCTATCGCGGATCCGGTATCCAACGCCAGGCGCAGAATCCGTCCCTCAACTTCGGCTTCGAATATAAGGTATCCTCCGGGAGTGACATCGATAGCCACCGTATCAACGAAATTCGTCCTGGAAACCTCTATCATCGAGGCGCTTCGGTTAATCGAAAACCGGCTTTTGAATATACCGGCCGACGAAGAGAAGGCAAAAAGGGAAAAGAGGACCATCGATGAAATGGTCCTCATAAAAAAGTTCATATGATGTACTGATGTCATTTGACTCATTTGAGCGTGTCTATAAGTGAATCAAGAGTCGGTGCGAGAAAAGCCACCTGGTCCTGGTCCAGATTCGTGCAGGAGAATTTCTGAAGCAGCTGAAACGGGATGTTCATGGCTTGCTCCTCCAATTCCTTACCCTTGTCAGTCAAGGAGACTATCACCTGCCTCGCATCTTCGGTACCCTTTTTCCTGGAAAGAAGCCCTTCGTCCTCCATCCTTTTGAGGAGCGGAGTAACGGTATTCGTGTTGAGAAGAAGCCTCTTCGCTATATCGTTTACCGGCTGGGAATCCTTTTCCCACAGAACGAGCAGAACCAGATATTGGGGATACGTCACACCAAGCTTTTCAAGCATGGGGCCGTATGCTTGGGTTATGAGTCTGGATACGGTATAAAACCGGAAACATAATTGATTGTCCAATTTCAACTGCTCGTACATGACAAATGAGGTTTAATGGTTTTCAGTACAACACTCTGCCGTTACTCGGCAAGAAGATCCGCTATTCTCTTCTCGAGAGCCTCGGGAGTCGTCACGGGCGCGAATCTCTCAACTTTAGAGCCGTCCTTCGAGATGAGGAACTTGGTGAAGTTCCATTTGATGGCATTTCCGAGGAATCCCTTGGTGGCTGATTTGAGATATTTGTAGATGGGATGAGCATCATCGCCATTTACATTTATCTTCTTCATCAAAGGGAATGTGACTCCGAAATTGAGTTCACAGAACTGGGCGATTTCGGAATCCGAACCGGGCTCCTGATGAGCGAACTGGTCGCAAGGGAAACCCACTATTACCAGGCCCTGGTCCTTGTACTTCTGATAAAGAGCTTCAAGACCTTTGTATTGGGGAGTGAAACCGCACTTGCTCGCCGTATTCACGACAAGAAGCACTTTACCTTTATACTGGCTGAAATCAACTTCACGACCTTTGTTGTCGAGAGCGTTGTAATCGTATATCGTCGCCATAATGTCCGTTTTATTGTGTTGCGTTTACAAATATAAGGACCACAAGCGACTTTTGCAATTCGCTTCCCCGAAAGAGTTGAACAAAAGGGCCCCCGTGCAGCATTGTCGCTAAGGGAAGGTCTGGCGAGACGGGGCCTTCGATGTCGCTTTTGGTGGGTGTTGAATGTCTTCTCTTCGGAAATTCCTATCTTGCAAAAAAGGAAGGCTGGAAAGGTGCAGTGAAGCCGAATTTGAATTAGCGGTCTAATCCCTCGAATATAAGATGGCTCCTGGGGTCGAGTCCCCGATAGTGCAGGCGAAGATGCATAGCATCCGGTCCGCGAGTAGAAAAATTCAATGAAGAGTCTCCCCCGGGGCATCCTTCCAGCCTTCCACAATTTAAGCGTTCCAAAGTTATGCAAAGAGACGGTAAAATCAAAAAATTCGACGAGGCTCTGCGGAAGGGTCTCGTCAACACGGTGGAAGACGTGGAATCTTACAAGCTCAGCATCTGTCACCCCAACAGCGCGGGCATCGACATCGGCTCCAGGGAGAATTACGTTGCGATACCTCCTTCGGTCGCCAAAGAACTCGGAGTCAGCGTGGTGAGGACCTTCCCCACGACCAGTTCCGGCCACTACGAATGCGTGGAGTACCTCGTCGACTGCGGGGTGACCCACGTGGCGATGGAGTCGACGGGACACTACTGGCAGACGCTCCGCAACGCCCTCGAGCAGCACGGAATAGAAGTGGAGGTGGTGAACCCCCGTCACTTCAGGATGGTGCCGGGGAAGAAGACCGACGTCCAGGACTGCCAGTGGCTGCAGCTGCTGCACATGTACGGTCTCCTGAAGGGTTCATTCATCCCAGATGAGGAGATCCAGATGCTGCGCACCCTGAACCGGATGCGGCGCAAGATCATCGAAGAGATCACCAAGCAGGTGAACCGCATGCAGAAGGCTCTCGTGGGGATGAACATCATGCTCGGGAACGTCGTCAGCGACGTCACGGGTAAGACCGGCATGGCCATCATCTGCGCCATCCTCGACGGCGAACGCGACCCTTTCAAGCTGGCGGAGCTCCGGGACGGGAGGTGCAAACGCAGCGAGGCCGAAATCGCCGAGGCGCTAAACGGGAACGGCCGCAAGGACCTCATGTTTGAGCTGGCGTTCGCCAAGGAAAATTACGAGCACCAGATGGCGTGCCTGGAAATTCTCGACAAGGAAATCGTCAAGATGGTGGAGTCGCTCCCCGACGCCAAGCCCCTGGACGAGGACGTGGACCCCGATCCCAAGGGCGGCGATGAGGCCCAAAAGAAGAAGACCGACCGCAGGAGGGCGGGGAAAAACTCGCTCCGAACAGATGTGAACATGGAGGACCTGCTCGCAAGGAAAACCGGCACGAGGATCACGGATCTCGACGGGTTCGGTGTGTCAACCGTGCTCACGCTGCTGTGCGAGGTCGGGAGGGATCTGAGCAGGTTCCCGGACGCCGCACACTTCGTGGCTTACCTTGGGCTGGCACCACGGAACAAGATCACCGGCGGAGTGCTCCTGTCGTCGAAAACGGACAGGAATAAGCATCCAGCCGCGATAGCCCTGAAGTCGGTGGTGCCATCGCTCTCGCTGACCGATGCTCCATTGGCATCTTTCTATCACTCCGTCAGGGGAAGAAGCGGGACAGGAAAAGCCATAACCGCGGTAGCAAGAAAGTTGGCCATCCAATATTACATGGCACTATCATATGGCGTCGCCTACGTCAAGAAGGGGGAACAATTGCGAAAAGAGAATTCAGAAAAACGCAAGCTGGCCAAGTTTTTAGCCACGGCTCAGAAGCTCAATATTCCAATCGATTATGAAAAAATGCAGAATTGTTGCGATGCATTTGTTCAGTAGAAGTTCTTTTTGCGATAGTTTCCATTCCTACAGCTGCTTGACCAGCCAATTCTGGAGACCTATCATATCGATGAGAGAGAGCTGCTGTTCACTCCAGTACATGTCCTGCTCTTCGTCCTTGAGATACTCTTTGAGGATATCGTAAGTGGTGACGTCCTCTTTGACCGCATCCATGCTCTTCCTGAGAAGCTCGATTCCGTTGACTGATACCTTGTAGTCCTCTTTCAGGAAATCGACCGGATTGGAAAAGATCTTAGCCTCGGGAGCGGCCTGAACCTTGGGGGAGCCTCCCAGATCAAGGATCCTGTCGATGAACTTCTCGACATAACCCATTTCCTCGGAAGAATGCTCAGAATACTTGTCTCCGAGAACGGATAAACCCTGGGAAGCGAAAACCTTGCCCTGAACCTTGTGGGCATATGACTGTGCTGAAAGACCTGTTGCGAAAAGCTGGAGGATGTCTATTGAAACTTGTGCGTTCATGATATTGTATTTTTTATTGTTTGACTTATAAATTATATCGTTCACGACACAAATATAGAAACAATAGTTTATATCGCAAGCGATATTTTTAATTTTTTTTGTCATTAATTTTTCTGATGGTGCTGATTATATTTGATTAATAGCTTATAATCAGTATATTATAAAAATAATCGCCGGA
Source organism: Bacteroidales bacterium (assembly GCA_017469845.1). Taxonomy (GTDB): domain Bacteria; phylum Bacteroidota; class Bacteroidia; order Bacteroidales; family UBA932; genus Cryptobacteroides. Next base: position 71,412 of record JAFUFP010000041.1, read on the forward strand.
AGAAAAATTCCTCCGACGAAATATCTCCAGTGTCTGCAGGGCTTTTTACTCCAACATTCTTGTCAATGAAATGAACTCCTCAACCCCCAGCCTTTCTGGCCTAAGATCAAATACGGGATCGGCTGCGAACTCCTTCAACCTCTCTTCCGACCATCCTTCCCTCTCGGCTTTTGCATTGATAAGCGGTTTGAGAGAATTGCGCATTGTCTTTCTCCTTTGACCGAAAGAAGTCTTCACAACGGCCTTGAAAAGGGAATACTGGACACCCAGATCCTCGCGGGAATTCCTCCGAAGACGGATGACGGCTGACTGGACCTTGGGCGGAGGTGCGAAAGCGCCTTGACCCACGGTGAAAAGATACTCTATATCATACCAAGCCTGAAGGAGGACTGAAAGAATGCCGTATGTTTTGGTTCCGGGCTTTTCGGCGATCCTCTCGGCGACTTCCTTCTGAATCATACATACAACTTCGGGGATCCTGTCCTTGAAATCGATGATTTTGAAGAAAATCTGGGATGAGATATTGTACGGAAAATTGCCGATTACGGAAAATTCTCCTCCGAAAGTTTTTGGAAGGTTCATCTTCAGGAAGTCATCCTGAAGAAGCTTTCCCTGCATGTCGGGGAAATGCCGCATCAGATAATCGACCGATTCCCCGTCTATCTCGACCAACTTCAAAGAAATATCGTCTCTCTGAAGAAGATACTGGGTAAGGACACCCATGCCCGGACCGACTTCAAGTACATCACCGGGATGTTGAAGAGCGGAGACGATATTTTTGGCAATGGTCTGATCAGTGAGAAAATGCTGACCGAGGGATTTTTTTGCACGAACTTCCATAAAAACTCAATTGTAGCGCAAAGATAACGCAAATCACTTCAAAATTACTAATTTTGTGGTCTTGAACCCGCATAGGGCATACAGATCGAACAAAAGAATCAAAAACAATATGTACAGAACTCACACTTGCGGAGAACTCCGCCTCGCCAACTGTGGACAAAATGTAACTTTGGCCGGTTGGGTGCAGAAATCAAGAAAACTCGGAGGAATGACATTCATTGACCTCCGCGACCGCTATGGCATCACACAGCTCGTCGTTGAAGCCGACGCTCCCGCGGAACTTGTCGATACCGCCACATCTCTCGGACGTGAATTCGTAATCCAGGCAAAAGGAGAGGTCGTCGAGCGCCAGAGCAAGAACCCGAAAATGGCGACCGGCGACATTGAGATAAAACTGGACGCTATCACTATACTGAACAAATCTGCCGTTCCTCCTTTCACGATCGAAGACAACAGCGACGGCGGTGAAGACCTCAGGGCGAAATACCGTTATCTCGACCTTAGGAGAAACCCTCTCCGTGAAGCTCTCATGCTCAGGCACAAGATTGCCCATGAAGTACGCAACTTCTTGGATTCAAAAGGATTCATGGAGATTGAGACTCCTTATCTCATCAAATCCACTCCGGAAGGAGCAAGGGATTTCGTGGTTCCTTCAAGAATGAATCCCGGACAGTTCTACGCCCTTCCCCAGTCCCCCCAGACATTCAAGCAGCTTCTGATGGTCGCCGGTTACGACAGATATTTCCAGATCGTGCGTTGCTTCCGTGACGAAGACCTCAGGGCCGACCGTCAGCCGGAATTCACCCAGATCGACTGTGAAATGTCCTTCGTTGAGCAGGAAGACGTTCTCAATACCTTTGAAGAGATGATGAGGACCCTGTTCAAGAACGTGATAGGTGTCGAAATCGCCAACCCCATTCCCAGAATGAGCTGGTTCGACGCTATGGACAAGTACGGTTCCGACAAGCCCGATATCCGCTTCGGTATGACCATCCACGAGTTGACAGCGGTTGCCAAAGGTAAAGGATTCGGAGTGCTGGACGGAGCCGCATACATCGGAGCTATCGCCGTTCCTGGAGCCGCTGAATACACCAGAAAGCAGATAGACGAACTTACCGAGTGGGTAAAACGCCCTCAGGTAGGAGCTAAGGGTCTTATCTATATAAAGGTGAACCAGGACGGTTCCTTCAAATCTTCCATCGACAAATTCTACTCTCCGGAGGATCTGGAAAAGATCGCAGCAGCAGCAGAAGCTTCCAAGGGAGACCTTATCCTCATAATGAGCGGAGATAACTGCCGAAAGGTTCAGACCATGCTCGGTGTTCTCCGTCTTGAGATGGGTAACCGCTTGGGCCTGAGGAATCCCAAAGAATTCGCACCTCTTTGGATCGTGGACTTCCCTCTTCTCGAGTGGGATGACGAGACACAGAGATTCTATGCGATGCACCACCCCTTTACCGCTCCCAAGCCCGAGCACGAGAAATACTTCTACAGCGACAAGAAGGAAGATCTCGAGAAAGTTTGCGCCAACGCATATGACTTCGTCCTCAACGGAAGTGAACTCGGAGGTGGATCAATCCGTATCCACAATGCCGATGTCCAGAAGAGGATGTTCGAAGTTCTCGGCATAGGTCCCGAAGAAGCCGAATACAAGTTCGGATTCATCATCAACGCATTCCGCTTCGGTGCACCGCCTCACGGAGGTCTGGCGTTCGGATTCGACAGGGTATGCGCCCTGTTCGGAGGTTCCGATTCCATCCGTGACTACATCGCCTTCCCGAAGAACAACCAGGGACGTGACGTCATGATAGATTCTCCTTCAGAAATCGACCAGATCCAGCTTGATGAGCTGCAGATCGATATCCGCAAGAAAGTTGAAGAATAACTGAATACCTTATATGAGCCAGGCCTTTTGACCTGGCTCTTGTGATACGATGGCCTTCATTAAAGAAATTCAAGCCCGATGCTCCTCCTGTGGTGAAAATCACACCATAAGCACATACGGCAGCATCAATGTTTCCGAGGATCCCCTTCTCAAGGAAAAGGTGAAAGACGGTTCTCTTTTTGTATGGGAATGCCCGCACTGCGGCCAACTGAACCTCGCCAAATACACCACCCTGTACCATGATCCAGACGGTAAACTCATGGTATGGCTTCTTCCTCTGGGAGAATCCCTTGATCCGGGGACAGAGAACGGTATGGCGAATATAGCCGAAGAACTGGATGATTATACCCTCAGAAGAGTTGACGACATAGGATCACTCATCGAAAAAGTGAACATTTTCGACGCGGGTCTCGATGACATCATCATCGAAATGTGCAAGTATGTCACAAAGATGGAACTTGTCGAGAAAACTCCCCAAAAGAGGGCGGAAATCATGGCCGCCCCGTTCAAATTCTACAGAATGGGAGGTGCGGACAATGAAATAACCCTGTCCTTTCCGATGGACGGAAACATGCACGGGGTCAATATAGGCTTCAACGTCTACGAGGACTGCACCGGAATACTCCGGAGAAACCCCACCATAAAGCCGGAAAGCGGCTTTGCCCGCATCGATTCAGCATGGCTGGGCAAGTTCTTCAGATAAGAACGAATGTCCTTTACAGACGAAATAACGACGAAACAAGGGTGACCGAGTTCCTTTTCAGGACAAGGCCACCCTTTGTGTGATTTTTCGGGATATTCTACTGCAGAAGACGTGCTCCGTCGCTGATCACGACATTGTAAATCTTGGGAGCGTGTCCGAATTTCTCGGTGAACTGATCGACTGCCGCGGAAATGAATCCTTCGTAAAGTTCATCCTTTACGAGGTTGATGGTACATCCGCCGAATCCTCCACCCATAACCCTGGAGCCGGTAACATCGTACTTGCGGGCGAGTTTATTGAGGAAATCAAGTTCTTCGCAGCTGACTTCATACAGACGGCTGAGTCCGAAATGAGTCTGATACATCATTTCTCCTACGGTCTCGTAATCACCTCTCTCCAAAGCGTCGCACACATCAAGGACCCTCTGGACTTCACCGATGACATACTCAGCGCGGAGGAAATCCTCTTCAGGAATCTGATCCCTTACCTCGTCGAGCCATACCCTCTTGGCGTCGCTCAGGAATTCAACCTCAGGATGATTCTTACGGATGGCTGCGGCGGCATTCTCGCAAGAAGCCCTTCTCTTGTTGTACGCTGAGGAAGCGAGTTCATGCTTCACGCATGAATCGATGAGAACTAGTTTGTATCCTTCGGGATTGAAGGGGAAATACTTGTATTCAAGAGTCTTGCAATTGAGACGGATAAGGCTTCCCTTCTTTCCGAATACGGATGCGAACTGGTCCATGATACCGCACTTCACTCCGCAGTAATTGTGCTCGGTGCTCTGACCGATCTTGGCGAGTTCGAACTTGTCAATACCGTTATCAAAAAGATAGTTGATAGCGAAAGCGAAGGTGCTTTCGAGAGCGGCTGATGAAGAAAGGCCGGCGCCGAGAGGAACGTCTCCCGCAAAAACCGTATTGAATCCTTCTACCTTACCTCCCCTTTTGATGGTCTCGCGGCAAACTCCGAAGATGTAACTTGCCCAGCTCTGCGAAGGCTTGTCGGATTCTTCAAGTCCGAATTCCACATACTCATCATAATCAAGGGAATAAGCATGAACTTTGGAAGTTCCGTTGAGTTTGATTTCAGCTACGATTCCGCAGTCAATGGCTCCTGGGAAAACGTATCCGCCATTATAGTCGGTATGCTCACCGATAAGATTGATACGACCGGCTGAAGCGAAGAGCTGTCCATCCGTTCCATACAGGGTTCTGAATTTTTCCTGTATTCTTTCTTTCATATCCATAATATAGAATGTGTTTGGTTTTTGATTCGTGTTTATAAGTGACCGAACACAAATATAACCAAGATTTTTCAATTTGGGAATCCGCTTGAGGGGCAATAACAGGAAAAAGCCGTACCTTTGCACATAAACAATAAGATTTAAACATAACATGTCTTTAAAATGCGGTATTGTGGGCCTTCCCAACGTAGGAAAATCCACTCTCTTCAATTGCATAAGTTCAGGAAAGGCGCAGAGTGCCAACTTCCCTTTCTGTACCATAGAACCGAATCTCGGATCGACCAATGTCCCGGACAAAAGGCTTGATGTCCTCACTGAAATCTGCAAGCCGAAGAGAACTATTCCGGCGACCGTGGACATCGTCGACATCGCTGGTCTTGTAAAAGGAGCAAGCAAGGGAGAAGGTCTCGGGAACCAGTTCCTCGCCAACATCAGGGAAACTGATGCTATACTTCACGTTCTGAGGTGCTTCGATGACGGAAACATCGTGCATGTGGACGGATCCGTTGACCCGGTGAGGGACAAGGAAGTCGTCGACGCTGAACTTCAGATAAAGGATCTGGAAACCGTTGAATCAAGACTGGCAAAGGTCCAGAAGCAGGCGAAGGTCGGTGGAGACAAAGACGCAAAGAAACTCACTGACCTTCTGGAAAGATACCGTGAAGCCCTCGTCCAGGGAAAATCCTGCCGTACTGTGGAACTCCTCAATGAAGAGGAAGCCGCTATGGCGAAGGACCTTTATCTTCTCACCAACAAACCGGTGATGTACATATGCAATGTCGATGAAGCATCGGCTTCTTCAGGAAACGCATATGTTGACGCAGTGAGGGAAGCGACAAAGGATGAGAACGCTGAAATCCTCATCATCGCGGCCAAAACAGAATCTGAAATAGCCGAGATAGAGGAATACGAAGACAGACAGATGTTCCTTGAGGAACTGGGTCTCGAGGAATCCGGTGTCGTAAGGCTTATCCAGGGAGCGTACAGGCTTCTCGGCCTGCAGACATTCTTCACGGCCGGAGCCGACGAGTGCAGGGCCTGGACCATATCAAAGGGAGACAAAGCTCCCAAGGCGGCGGGTGTCATCCACAGTGATTTCGAAAAAGGATTCATAAGGGCGGAGGTCATCAAATACGAAGACTTCGTCAAATACAAATCAGAATCCGCTGTAAGGGCCGTCGGTAAACTCTCCACCGAAGGAAAGGAATACGTGGTCCAGGATGGAGACATAATGCACTTCCTGTTCAACGTCTAAGAAGACCCGAATCCGGAATACAACAATGAAAGCCTCCCACATGGGAGGTTTTTTGCTTTGTACTTCCTGCCGATGACAAGAAAAACGCACCTCCCGAAAGAGATGCGTCATTCTTATTAAAGGTGGTACTGGGTCAGTATTCTATTAATAGAAACGTGCCCTATTGTCTTTCACGTCATTGTCCTGCATCATGACGGGAAGGAGATACTGTGTAAGATACTGAGCCTCCTGGAGGTCACGGTTCTTGGAGTCCTCTTCGGTGAAGAAGGCGCCTGTATCACGACCGGTAACCTTGAAGACATATACTCCTACTGAACCTGCGACGGGACCGCAAACCTGTCCTTCGGGAGCAGCTGAAAGCGCACCGATGAACTTGGGATCAAGGCTCTGGGAAGTCAATGAAGAGAAAGCTATACCGCTCTGGCTGCTGACGGTAGAACCGAGAGTCTCGGCGATCTGCTCAAGGTCGTTCATTCCGGAGATCTTCTCCTTGATTTCAGCGGCCTTCTTTTCGGACATCTTGTCGAAATAGAGTTGCTCACGGATTACGGAAGCGGCCTCATTGACTGTAGCATATCCTTCTTTGTGGATATCCTTGACGGTAGCTATGAAGAAGTAATTGTTGTCTACAGTGATGATAGGTGAAACCTTTCCGGCCTTGTTGTCGAAGATCCAACGGGTAACCTCCTTGGTGTTGTCGATGGCACCAAGCTGATTGGAGCTCTCAAGAAGGTTGCTTACAGGATGAGAGTAAACACCGAGAGTATCAACTGCCTTGCGGTAGTTCTGATAGCTTCCTGCAGCGGCTGTTGCGAAGGTGTTGGCCCTGTTGTAGTAGTCATTGAAGGTTTCCTTGCTGGCAAGAGCCTCTTTCTCGAGGATGGCAACCTGCTTCTTGGCTACGGGAGCGGTCTTCTTGGTGACCTCAACGATATGGGTACCGTACTGGGTCTTGAGGATATAAGGCTTGTTGAGAGCTGCGGTGAAGACACCCTCGAAGCCGGGGATCATATAATTCTGGGTCATCCAACCGATGTTACCCATTTCACCGTCAACGGTGGAACCCTGGTCATCGGAATAGAGAGCTGCGAGATTCGCGAAGTTCTCTCCATTGTTGATCACATTGAGAAGTGAGTCCGCAACGTGATCAGCGTCAGCTGACTGGAGAAGGATATGCTTGACGTAAGCTGAGTCAGGAATCATCTGGGAATCCATAACCCTGGCTACGTAGAAGGTATTTCCGGAAGTGATGATATCTGAAACACCGGCGTCATTGCTGCTCCATACGAAGTTGTCGATGTCTGAAGAAATCGTTGAAAGCTCTCCCTGCTTGTACCAATACTCGGAATAAGCCCTGTCTGAGTTCCTGAGAAGGAAGTTGCGGACATTGTCTGACTGCGCGAACTCCTCGTACATCTCGGCAACGCTGTTCTTTGTGGACTCGATGTCGGTAGCTGAAGGAACAACCTCATAAACGACATATTCCATGTCCCTGCTTGCCTGCTGACGGAAGAGATTCTTGTGGGAATTGTAGTATTCCTTGATCTCATTGTCGGAAACGACGATAGAACTGTCGGTGGTATAGCTGTAGGGAACCATCACGAAATCAACATCTGTAGTGTTGTTGTTCTCGGCGATCTTCCTGCGGAGCATAAGAGGGTTGGTGATGTTGCTCTGTGTGAAGAGGGAAGCGTACTTCTCATAGTACTGCTCGTTGAGAACATTTTCCTGCAGATAATCCCAATAGAGTTTGAGCTGACCTGTTTCGTCAGCATTTATGTTGCGTACGAAAGTGAGGACAGCATCCTTGGAGAAGCTTCCGTTTTCGTCAACGAAAAGGGGATTCTGGGAAATGAGGGGGGAAATGTAATTTCCGGTGGAGAGGTCAACAAGTTCATCTTCTCCTACGGTGATACCGGCAGCATTTGCCTCGGGAATGAAGAGATGCTTGTAAACGAGGTTCTGCCATGCGGCATTCCTGATCTGCTCCTGCTGAGCTGCGCTGGAAGCAGAAGTTCCGGAAATGATTTCATTGACTGAGGTCATGCGCTGGACATCCTCCTGGAAATCGGTATAGGAAATTGACTTGTTGCCGATTTCTCCTACATCGTACTTGGAAGACATTGACTGGAATGCTGAAGCGATATCACTAGGTGATACGATGAATGAAAGCAGACCCAGGGCAATTATTATGGATGCCGCCAAACCGAATTTTACGCGAATTTTTTCAAGAACCGCCATTTTATTTTGATTTTATTATTATCGTGTTTTTAGTCTATTTCCATACCGGAAAATAGATATGGACCGCGAAGATAACAATTTTCCGTCAATTCATCACTATTTTTTGAGAATCATTCATTTATTATGGCCCAAAAGATACTGAAAAGAGGGCCCTGGATATATCTCCATGACCCTCTTCATATGAAATCCAAATTTTACTCCGACAGTATGGTTGCGCTACCTTTTTCCGGGCATCGGACCTATGAAATTGACCGTGTCTATTATGACTTCGGTCGTGTCCTGAACAACGACGAAAGTATTGTTGAAAGGCACCAGCAATTCCGCATTGCGGGCCCTTTCGTCGGATCTCATACCGTAGCCCTGCATGAATCCTGAAGGGGAATACATCCTGATATAGCAGTCAGTATATATTTCTCCGGCCTTGCGGTCCCAATAGATGGTATCGGTTTCCATAGTCTGCTGATTGACTATATTCTTTATGACCACATTGCCGTACGCCATCCATATTTCTTCCGTGCTGCCGTTGGCCTTGTTGTGTCTGGCTTCATTTGCACGGATGGTGGATTCCAGGACTTCGTCATCGGTATAGGCATATACGTTGATCCCTTCCGGGAAAAGTTCATATGAAAGAGTATCCGTATTGTATCTTTCCATTATTGGAGCGAATACCCTCATCTGAATCTTTCCGTTCTCGGTCTGGACAATATACATGCTGTCCACTGTCTGGAGAGGGGTGGAAGCCAAATTGAGTTCTTCGGCTTCCGAAAGTTTGGATTTACAAGAATATACGATAATAGCAACCGCAATTGCGGTTGCCATTATCCTCATAATATTCAATAATTTGTCCAAAATTTTACTTCTGGGTCCTGACTGTTGTGGTAGCCCTCATGCCTCCGCAGGAAACAGTGTAGGACTGTCCGTTTGTAAGGTCATACATGAAAGCGTCAGCGGTCTTGGGGAAGTAAACGCTGTAGGAGCTGATCATGCGGTTGCAATCCTCAGTGAGGGAAGGATCGGCTGCCTTGGCCTTGTTCATGTAGTCGCAAGCTACCCAGTAAGGGGAACGCCTTGAGATTTCATCACCGCCGCAGGAAGTGGAAGCCCAGATGGTTCCGATCAGGTAGTAAGCCTTACCTGCGTTGTTGGGATCGAGCTCAAGAGCTTTCTGAGCTGCCTCGAAACCCTTTGCGCTGAGACCGTTCTTTACGCAGAATGTAGCATACTGCATATTGTATTCAGCGGCCTGTGCGGTTTCAAGATCGGGGCTGCTGACAGCTTCCTCGATGTACTTGCTTGCAAGCTCGACGTTGTCGCGGGATGCATAGAGCCTGTACAGATAGTAAGCTGACTGAGCGGTAGGATTGGTGTTGTACATGGTGGTAACAGCCTTGAGATAAAGGTCGTTGTCAGTACAATCATCAGTCATCGACATCATCTTGACGATGTTGGTGGCGAGATCAGCGTCGTTGGGAGCAGCCTCATACCTGGGAGTGAACAGGGAGATGAGGTTGTCGCAGCTGGCGACCTTGCTGGTGATGAAGAGACCTTCCATATCGGATTTCACCTTGCTGTTCTGCTCTGCCTCTGAATCATTGGCGGGAGTAGCCTTGGAAAGGATGTCAAGGTTATTCTGATAAGTGGAGATAACCTTTTCAGCGTCAATCTTACCATCCTGATAAAGAGCGATGGCTGCATTGAGGTCGTTGATCAGAATGCTTGCCTTGGTCTCCTCCTTGTTGGTCTCGATGATCTTGTTGAGGCGGTTGTACAGATCCTGAGGATCGTCCTTTATATAATTTACGAGGTCGGTTCCCAGGTTGTTGATAGCTGTTACAGCATATTTGGGATAATACTCAGCCCTTGTGTTGTGAAGGGTTATGAGAGTGTCGATGAGAGCCCTCCTGTAAGATGCATTTGAAGCGTTCTCAGCAATAAGTCTACGAACAAGTACTGTTCCGTCAGTAAAGATACTCTGACGAGCCTGAGGGGGGCAAAGTTTATAGGCCTTCCTCCAGTTGGGAATTGCGTCGTTGTAGTTCTTCTGCTTGTAGTACTGGTCGTAGTATGACAGATATTTGATGCACTCAGCACTGTCAGCGCCATACTTACTCTGGGCGCGCATGATGTTTCCGCCCAGAACGACTGCAATTGTAGCAAGTAAAATAGTCAACCTTTTCATCGTATCAATGCTTTTTTAATTGTTGCAATTCAATAATCATACCACTTCGGGCAACTCCTCAGTGAACTAGGTCCGCAAATATAGTGAATTTCGGTATTCTTCGGCAATATTAATTGTAATGGAATTTCTGGAACCATATGTCGTGAATGTTGAATCCTATCACGAACATGGCATATCTTTCACGTGTCAAAGTACCCTTCGTACTGCCCTTCTGGCCCAAATCGACACCAAGTGAAATACCGTTGTACCATCTGAATACGGGCAACGTCACACCGAAGGTCACACCCATCGCATTGACGTTGTTTCCGTCCAATTTATAATAAGAAGTGTCGTAATACGCTCCGAATCTGTAGGCCCACCGTCGCAAATAATATCGGATATCATTCCTGTTGGGAACAATTTCGAAACCGGCACGGAAAGATTGGGATACTGCGGGGGAGAATACAGTCGTTCCCACATTGGAGAAACCTCTCGTATTTTCGAAATGGGAACCTGTCCAATCGGATCTTATATAATCGAATTCAAGTACCCACTTGTCTCCCTTACGGAAAGAAATGCCTACTCCCAGTTCATCTCCCAGACGGGCCTTGGTTGATTTTCCGAGTGTGTCGAGACTGTAGTTGAGTGTATCCCTCACACTGGAGATGGTCGCGAACTGATATTCGGTGGAATAACCCTTGATGTCGGCTCCCAATCTATAGGTGGCTCCAAGGGTCATGCTTACGTCGTTTCCCAAATTCCTGTCATACTGGACACCGAACTTTCCGGTCAGTGCCTTCAATTCAAGAACATTACCGCTGGAAATTTCCCTGTAACTCGTATTGGAGAACGACATGGTGGTAGTCTTGTCTATATTACCGAAGTAATAGATACCCTGTGCACCGAGGGACAGATGGTCCCAAAGCGTGACTCCTCCACCCAAAAACAGCTGATAAAGTCCACCGTTTCCGGATGAAGAATAAAGGATGTTTCCGGTCTTTCCTATAATTGAAGGATCTGTGACCCGGTGTGAGAAATCATATCCTACATTGCTGAAAGGAGTGATTCCTAACATCATTGCGGATTTCCTGTATATGGGGAAACTGAAGACAATGTCATTGAGGTTGAAAACGTTGCTGGCCGAGGAATAATTTCCCTGACGGAAAAGTTTGTTTTCTGAGTTCAGACCGACGTCCATCATGAACGAGAGGGTATCCCTTGCCGTAACGGCGGCAGGATTCATGTAATTCACGAATCTGTGGCTTCTGGAAGCTATACCTACTCCTCCCATGGAACGGCTGTATGCAGGACCGTCCTTTATGATGTCACCCACACCAAAAACAGAATAGGGGGAATATGTATTGTAAGCCCCATCCTGTGCATGGGAAGAAAATGCCGCCAATGTTATCAGCGACATACAAAGTATAATAGCATTCCTAATTTTCATTCCGCAAATATTCGTCAGCAATTAATGCCAACCCCATCAAAACGAGGTTACAAACTACAAATATCGATGTTTTAATCCTTTTTGCAAAATAATTCGCGTCACCTCCGGTGAACACAACTATATTGTCCGGGTATACTCCCAGGTATCCCTCTATTTCAAACATTATGCCCGACACGACTCCGGATGTTATCGAAGTATTGAATGAATCGCCTATTACAGGAGTATCGGAAGGGGTATCGAGACGGGGAAGTGCCCTTGAATATCTGTTGATGGCTTTGAATCTGGTACGGCAACCGAGAGATATGTTTCCGCCCAAGTACTTCCCTTCCTTGTCCGTGAAATCGACAGTGAGGGTGGTCCCGAAATCAACGACTGAACATCCTTTCCCTTTGAAAAGATATCTGGCGGCAAGAATGGATGCAGCCCTGTCGTAAGACAGATATTCGGGTAAACCTTTTTCCTTCAGAATATCAGTGTGCTCACTATCCAGAATCAGCAGTTTGCCGCACTCGCCTTTGAACAATTCCGCATCCCGACCGGAAATGGTATATACCGATGATATGACCATCACATCCGGTTTTTCCTTTGTAGTGAGCGAAAGGATGAATTCCTGAACTTTCTCTCCCTGGTAACGGAATGTTTTTCCTAGAGTCATCATGTCTGACCATGATGCCTTGACCGCGGTATTTCCAATATCCACTATGAGATTAGACATCTTGCTTATCGTTTTTTATCGGATGAAGAATCAAGTTTTTTCAATAAATCATACGCCTTCTTTATCGACTCCACGCTTCGGCAAACGATCCTGAGTTTACCGTCCTTCTGCTTCATTTCAAAAAGATTGCCAGTCGAAACTTTCTCCATTATGGAAGTGAACGTATCGGTCCTGTAGTACTGGGACATCGGATTGGAAATGAAGAAGGCGATGAGGATTCCGTTCTTTATTATTATTTTTTCGAAACCGAGTTTTTCTCCCAGATGCCTTATCCTCACTATATCGAAAAGGCTCTTCAGTTCCTGCGGCATCTGACCGAATCTGTCCTCCAGCCTCGAAGCGAATATATCGAGTTCCTTGTCTTTTGAAATGGAGTCAAGTTCCTTGTATATCCTTATCTTCTCCGCTGAAATGTCAATATAGCTGTCCGGTATGAAAGCCAGCTGATCGGTTTCTATGGTACAGTCCTCAACATAGGTGTCCCTGACATTCTTCGAAGTGAGACCCGTTTCGACACCGAGTTCCTCCATGGCTTCAGAAAGGATCTTCTGATATGTTTCGTATCCCATATCGGATATGAAACCGCTCTGCTCAGCACCCAGAAGATTGCCGGCACCCCTGATGTCAAGATCCTGCATCGCTATATTGAAACCGCTGCCGAGGTCAGAGAATTCTTCTATGGCCTTCAATCTTCTTCTGGCGTCATCGGTAAGAGTGGTAAGGGGAGGAACAATCAGATAACAGAAAGCCTTCTTGTTGGAACGTCCTACTCTTCCCCTCAATTGATGAAGGTCACTGAGTCCGAAGTTCTGAGCCTGATTTATTATTATAGTGTTGGCATTGGGTATATCCAATCCGTTTTCCACTATCGTCGTGCAGAGCAACATGTCATAATCACCCTGCATGAAATCAAGCATCTTGTTCTCCAAGACCTTTGGTTCCATCTGTCCATGCGCTACGCAAATCTTCATGTCGGGGACAAGACGATGCAGAATATCATGTATTCCATCCAGTTCTTCGACCCTGTTGTGGAGGAAAAATATCTGACCTCCTCTCGACAGTTCATAATTTATGATGCTCTTTATCTCGTTTTCGTCAAAGAGCATTATCTCTGTCTGGACCGGAATCCTGTTCGGAGGAGGAGTATTGATTATAGAAAGGTCCCGCGCTCCGAGTAGAGAGAATTGAAGGGTTCTGGGGATAGGAGTAGCCGTCAGAGTCAAGGTGTCGACCGAACTCTTCAACTGGCGGAGTTTCTCCTTGGCGCTTACGCCGAATTTCTGTTCCTCATCTATTATGAGAAGTCCCAAATCCTTGAAAACGAAATCCTTTCCCAAGATTTTATGGGTTCCTATCACTATATCCGTTTTCCCTTCAGACAAGTTTTTCTTTATCGCACTTATTTCCTTTGCCGTCCTCAAGCGGCTGACATATTCTATATTGCAAGGAAAACCGGACAATCTTGAAGAGAAAGTCTTGTAATGCTGAAGGGCCAATATCGTAGTTGGAACCAGCACAGCCACCTGTTTACTGTCACAAACGGCCTTGAACGCTGCCCTGACCGCTATTTCGGTCTTTCCGAATCCCACATCTCCGCACACAAGACGATCCATCGGACTCTTGTCTTCCATATCTCTTTTGACGGCTTGGGAAGCTGTCATCTGATCGGGTGTATCTTCATACATGAAAGAAGATTCAAGCTCTTCCTGAAGATAAGTGTCGGCCGAATACGCGAATCCCCTGGAAGCCTTCCTCTCAGCATAAAGCTTGATAAGTTCCTTGGCGATGTCTTTTACCTTTGACTTGGCCGTGGATTTGAGATTCTGCCAAGTCTTGGATCCCAGTTTGTTTATTCTCGGAGGAACCGAATCCTTTGACTTGAATCTGGATATCTTGTGAAGGTTGTGTACGGATACGAATACCACGTCTCCGTCCTTGTACATGAGTTTCACAACTTCATGCATCCTTCCTTTGTCGTCCCTCATCCTGACAAGACCACCGAATATTCCCACTCCATGGTCTATATGCACGATATAGTCACCTATATTGAAAGAACTCAGGTCGTTGAGGGTCAATTGCTCGCTCTTCTCGACAGTTCTTCGGAGCGAAACCCTATGGAAACGGTCGAATATTTCATGATCGGAGTAACAACAAATGAAATCATCCGAATCGATGAATCCGCTGTGGACATTGTGTCCCGGGATGAATTCGGGAAAAAGACCGCCGTTCTGGGCGAGGATATTCCTCAGACGTTCAAGTTGGGATTCCTTTTCCCCGAAAATCTTCACCTTGTACCCATGCTCAATTTTAGCCCTTATATCTTCAGTGAGGAGTTCGAAGTTCTTGTTGAAGACGGGTTGGGGTGAAATATGGAACTGGACCGCATTCTGCACGGCATTGTCTCCCTGTCTGGAAAGAGGGACCTCAAGGAACACTTTCCTGAACTTATCCACTTCGCTGAAAAAATCCCTTCCGCTGTACATGTCGGATGAATCGAGCCACACAAGCGTATCTGAGGGAAGCATTTCGAGAATGCTCGTTTCACCCGCTTCCTGGTCGGAAACGAGGTCGGACACTATATCTATAGATGTCACTACCTCTTTTGAAAGCTGGGTATTGCAATCGAATACGTTTATCTTCTCCACCTCATTCCCGAAAAAGGATACCCTGTAGGGATTATTGTAAGAATAAGAGAAAATATCCACTATCGAACCCCTGATGGCATACTGCCCCGGAGCCGATACGAAATCAACCTTTTCGAATCCTTTTTCATAAAGGGACTTCTTGAGGGTCTCGTGATCTATCTCATCACCTGTTTTTATGGTTAGAATGGATCCCTCTATGGTTCTTTTGTCAGGAACTTTTTCTTCAAGAGCTTCAGGATAGGTCACTATGATGAGAAGTTCTCCATCATTCGACATCAGTTTTCCGATGGCGGAAGTCCTCTGTACTTCGAGAGTAGCCTTGTAGTTGCTCTTTTCCACACTCCTTCCCGAATCCGGAAGAAAGAAAATGCAGTCACCTTTATACAGATAATAAAGGTCTGAAGCACAATATTCGGCGGCCTCCCTGTTGGGCAACAGGACAAGATGAACCCCGCTGTCAGCCACATTGCTGACAACGAACCACCGCGCTGACAAAAACAATCCGCTGCAGAAGGTTTCCCGGGAAAGGGAAACTCTTTTTGCCAGGATTGAGGTTGAACCCGAACTTATCAACATTTACGGTAAAAAATCTGTTGAAAACCTGTTGATAACCCTGTTCGAAAAATTACAAAACTAAATTTTTCCGGAACGTATCTTTTTTATAAGCAAAACTGATTTTTCAAAAACAAATCAAATTCCAAAAAGTTTTCAAAAAGATAAAAAGGAGGTTTTCAACAATTTATCAATATATCAAAATATTACTGCTCAGTAAATTACAAACTTAATCAACAAACTCACAGCTATAACATCATCATCACTTTCTTAAATTAAAAAAGACTATATTTGTAATGTTAAAAATGATGCCATGGCAGATGACTTCAACCCGCACAATTCGGGAAAGGACAAAGATAAGGATTTGGAAGAAAAAATTCGCCCCCAGGAAATAGAAGATTTCACGGGACAGGCTAAGATAATATCCAATCTGAAGATTTTCATCCAAGCGGCGAAGATGAGGGGCGAGTCATTGGACCACGTCCTCTTTCACGGTCCTCCCGGTCTTGGAAAGACTACCCTCGCCCATATCATAGCAAATGAGTTGGGGGTAAACATGAAGATAACTTCCGGCCCCGTCCTTGACAAGCCGGGTGATCTTGCAGGCCTTCTCACGTCCCTGGAAACCGGTGATGTCCTTTTCATCGATGAGATCCACCGCCTTTCCCCGGAAGTTGAGGAATACCTTTATTCCGCGATGGAGGATTACGTGATTGACATCATGATCGACAAAGGTCCCGGTGCCCGTTCTGTCCGCATTTCCCTCAATCCTTTCACTCTTGTCGGAGCGACCACAAGAAGCGGTCTTCTCACGGCACCTCTTCGCGCCAGATTCGGCATCACTTGCGCCATGGAATACTACGACACTCCCGACCTTGAAAAGATAGTGAAAAGGAGTGCCAGGATACTAAATATAGGTATAGAGGACAATGCGGCCAGGGAAATAGCTTTGAGGAGCCGCGGAACTCCCCGTATAGCGAACGCCCTTCTCAAAAGAGTCAGGGATTTCGCCCAGGTAAAAGGCGACGGACATATCGATATCGCCATTTCACGCTATGCCCTCGATGCTCTCAACATAGACAAGAGGGGACTCGACAAGATCGACAACAATATCCTCCATACGATCATCACGAAATTCCGTGGTGGCCCCGTCGGAATAGGAACGATCGCTACGGCCGTAGGAGAAGACTCAGGAACTCTGGAGGAGGTATACGAACCTTTCCTCATAAAGGAAGGATTCATCCAGAGAACCCCCAGAGGAAGGATGGCCACACAGCTGGCGTATGAGCATCTGGGACTCCAGAAGTACATGACTTCCCAGGAACCGGGACTGTTCGATGATCCTGAGATAATCCCCAACGGACTTTTCGGATAGAAGGGCAAAGTATTCCTCTCATTCAATTGAATCAGTACAGCAAAAATATACAGGTCATGAAAAGGCTTCTTATCATTCTTATTACTCTTGCAGCATCCTTTCCGGCCTTTTGCTGCACTTCTGTCATTATTTCAGGAAGAGTCACTTATGACGGCAAACCCGTCATGATGAAGCATCGTGATACGGGTCAGCTCAACAACCGTATAGAAAGATTCAAGGGAGACAAGTTCGACTTCATCG
Organism: Bacteroidales bacterium; assembly: GCA_017469845.1. Classification (GTDB taxonomy): domain Bacteria; phylum Bacteroidota; class Bacteroidia; order Bacteroidales; family UBA932; genus Cryptobacteroides. The sequence continues at coordinate 88,714 of JAFUFP010000041.1, forward strand.
CCCTGGTGAATTCCGATTGGAGAACCAAGCCTCTGAGCAAGTACGGCTTTTCCGGAGAAGCCTGGACCGGGGTGAATTCCGCCGGTTTCAGCATAATGAATACCGCCACTTACGATCTCAAGGACGATGACGTCCCAGCCGAAGAGATGGACAGGGAAGGCATTGTCATGTTCCGTGCTCTCGGAATTTGCGAGACCCTGGAGGATTTCGAGAATCTCCTCAATTCTCTTCCCAGGCCTATGGGAGTGGAGGCCAATTTCGGAGTCATTGACGCGCATGGCGGTGCAGCTTATTATGAAGTCAACAACACCAAGTGGGTGAAGTTCGACGTCAATGATGAGCCTTCCGGTTACAGGGTTGTCACCAATTTTACCCAGACCGGCCGTCCTGAAGACCGTAAAGGAGTTGACAGGTACGAAAAGGCGAGTGTCATCATGAAGACGATAGGGACGTACGTGAATACTTCCCACATCGGAGCCAAGGACATGAAGAGGAGAATCACCCACAAGGACCTCATCAACCGTATTTCAAGAAGCGGAAGCCCCATTCTCAGGGACATCACATCAGCCTGTATCGTCATCGAAGGAGTAAAGGATGGAGGCAATCCTTCGCAAACTGTTATGTGGACCGCTCTAGGAAGTCCCGCATCAACGGTTTATGTTCCCCTTCTGGTTATGAAGGAGGATCACATACCGTCGTATCTGAAGTCTTCTGAAACCTCGGAAAATGCCATTTTGTGCGACAATGCGATCCGTTTGACGGGAAAGAACGTCACTGAACAATGCCGTGAGGTGGAGAAGATAATCGACCGCAGGTTCGAAAGCATATATCTGAGATGGACCAGAGGTTTTCTGCCGTATGAACGCTTTTGTCGTCTCTATGACAGCATCTGCCGTAAGTATTTTGAGGTTTACGAAGAAAAATTGAATGATTATTAATCATTGCAGGTCTCTACAATTGCGGTTTTGCTTAAAAATGACTAAAATTGCAGTTAAATTGGAACTCCCATAAAAATATTCATTAACAACTATACAATGGCCGATAAATTAATTTCCAAGATTCCTGATGGACCTTTGGCTGAAAAGTGGACCAAAAGAAAGTCAGAAATTCGTCTTGTAAGTCCTAACAACAAAAGGAAACTCGAAGTCATCGTAGTGGGAACCGGTCTCGGAGGAGCTTCCGCAGCAGCTTCTCTGGGTGAACTCGGTTACAATGTGAAGGTGTTCTGCATCAGTGATTCACCCCGTCGTGCTCACTCTATCGCCGCACAGGGTGGTATCAATGCAGCCAAGAATTACCAGAATGACAACGATTCCGTTTACCGTCTCTTTTACGATACCATCAAGGGAGGTGATTATCGTGCACGTGAGGCTAACGTCTACCGTCTTGCCGAGGTCAGTGCAGCCATCATCGACCAGTGCGTAGCGCAGGGAATTCCTTTCGCACGTGAGTACGGTGGTTATCTCGCGAACCGTTCCTTCGGTGGTGTACAGGTAAGCCGTACATTCTACGCCAGGGGACAAACCGGACAGCAGCTCCTCTTGGGTGCTTACGCTTCACTCAACAAGGAAATCGCCGCCGGTACCGTAAAGAGCTATCCTCGTCATGAGATGCTCGACCTTGTCATCATCAACGGTGAGGCAAAGGGTATAATCGCACGTAACCTCGTTACCGGTGAGCTCGAAAGATTCGGTGCCCACGCTGTCGTCATCGCTACCGGAGGATATGGAAATACCTATTTCCTTTCCACCAACGCTATGAACAGCAACGGTTCAGCTGCATGGCAGTGCTACAAGAAGGGTGCTTTCTTCGCCAATCCTTGCTTTGCGCAGATCCACCCCACTTGTATTCCTGTACACGGTGACCAGCAGTGCAAGCTTACCCTCATGTCAGAATCCCTCCGTAACGACGGACGTATCTGGGTTCCCAAGAAGAAAGAGGATGTGGAGAAACTCCGCAAGCATCAGATCAAGGCTTCCCAGATTCCCGAGGAAGACAGGGATTACTATCTCGAGCGCCGTTATCCCGCTTTCGGTAACCTCGTTCCCCGTGACGTCGCTTCAAGGGCAGCCAAGGAGAGATGCGATGCCGGTTTCGGTGTGAATGAAACAGGACTCGCCGTTTACCTCGACTTCGCTGACGCTATCAAGCGTCTCGGTCATCAGAGGGTCGCTGAGCGTTACGGAAACCTCTTCGAGATGTATGAGAAGATCACCGCTTCTTCTCCTTGGGAAGAGCCTATGATGATCTATCCCGCTATCCACTATACCATGGGAGGTATCTGGGTTGATTACGATCTGCAGACCACCATCCCCGGTCTTTATGCTATCGGTGAAGCCAACTTCTCAGATCACGGTGGAAACCGCCTCGGTGCTTCCGCCCTTATGCAGGGTCTCGCCGACGGTTACTTCGTTCTTCCTGTCACCATCGGTGATTATCTCTCACACAAGTTCGCGGAGCCCAAGACCGACACCAACTCTCCTGAATTCGAGGTTGCCCAGAAAGCTGTCCAGGAGCGCATCGACAAGCTCTTCTCCATCAAGGGTAAGAAGACTGTTGACTCTCTCCACAAGAGACTCGGCAACATCATGTGGGAATATGTCGGTATGGCCAGAAGCGCTGAAGGTCTGAAGACCGCCATCAAGGAAATCAAGGAACTCAAGAAGGAATTCTGGTCTGACGTATGTGTTCCCGGAACACAGTTCGAGTTCAACCAGGAACTTGAGAAGGCTCTCCGCCTTGCTGATTTCCTCGAGATCGGTGAACTCATGGCACGTGACGCCCTCAACCGTAACGAGTCCTGTGGCGGTCACTTCCGTATCGAGAGCCAGACCGAAGAAGGTGAGGCCAAACGTGACGACGAAAACTACATGTACGTCGCCGCTTGGGAGTACAAGGGAGAGGATGAGGAGCCTGTTCTCCACAAGGAACCTCTCAAGTATGAGTACATTCATGTCGCTACCAGAAACTATAAAGACTAAGGAAGTATGGAATTCAATTTAAAGATATGGCGTCAGAAAAACGCCAAGGCTCAGGGACATTTCGAGACTTATCATATTTCTGGTATCGAAGAGGATGCATCCTTCCTCGAGATGCTCGATATTCTGAATGAGCAGCTTATAAGGGAAGGTATGGATCCTGTTGCAGTTGACAAAGGATGCAAGAGCAGCGGTCCCGTATCTTTCGATCACGATTGCCGTGAAGGTATTTGCGGAGCTTGCTCCCTTTACATCGACGGTAGGGCACATGGTCCGGATGATCACGTCACCACATGCCAGCTCTTCATGCGTCATTTCAAGGACGGCGCTACCATTACAGTCGAACCTTGGAGGAGCAGCGGTTTCCCTGTAATCAAGGACCTCGTTGTCGACCGTACGGCGTTTGACAAGATTCTCCAGGCAGGCGGATTCATTTCCGTCCGTACCGGTGCGGCTCAGGATGCCAACAATATTCTCATCTCACATGAGAATGCTGAGAAGAGTATGGATGCGGCAGCTTGCGTAGGTTGCGGTGCTTGTGTAGCTACTTGCAAGAACGGTTCAGCTATGCTGTTCGTAGGTGCAAGGGTAAGCTCACTTGCTCTTCTTCCTCAGGGACGTCCTGAAGCAGCCCGTCGTGCCCGCGCCATGGTCGCGAAGATGGATGAACTCGGCTTCGGTAACTGTACCAACACCAGAGCTTGTGAGATGGAATGCCCCAAGGGTATTTCCGTCGATCACATCGCAAGGCTCAACAGGGAATTCCTCAAAGCGAAATTCCGTCAGTAAAGTCTGCGGCAGCATCAAAAAAAGGAGTCCTTTTGGGCTCCTTTTTTGATATATCGTACGGCTTTTACCAAAGAAAATTGTTGAACGGATATCTTCCGGCATGTATTTCAGCGACCATTTTGTATATGTCATTTCTGAGTTTAGGAATGCCGATTTTCTCCTTCGCTGAAATGAATATGCATGGAGTCTTCTCCTGTGCTATCCAACTGTTTTTCAATTCCTCAAGCGATACATTGTCCTTGTTTTTGGGTTCGAGCGAGAATTCGTCATACTCTTCGTAGGTATAGGCGTCGATCTTGTTGAACACGACATAGACAGGTTTGTTGTTGGCGCCTATATCCATGAGGGTCTGTTCGACAACCTTCATCTGTTCTTCGAAGTCAGGTGCAGATATATCAACCACGTGCACCAGAATGTCAGCTTCCCTTACCTCGTCCAATGTGCTTTTGAACGCTTCCACCAGTTGGGTAGGGAGTTTTCTTATGAAACCTACAGTATCGCTGAGAAGGAAAGGTACATTTTCGATGACTACTTTCCTTACCGTAGTGTCGAGTGTAGCGAAGAGTTTGTTTTCCGCGAACACGTCACTTTTGGCCAGGATATTCATCAGAGTGCTCTTGCCTACATTTGTATATCCGACCAATGAAAGTCTCACCAGAGAGCCTCTATTGCTTCTCTGGGTGGCCATTTGCTTGTCGACTTTCTTCAGCTGTTCCTTAAGTCTCGTGATTCTTTCCTTGACGATTCTTCGGTCTACCTCTATCTGGGTTTCACCCATACCTCCTCTGGTTCCTCTACCTCCTCTCTGCCTCTCAAGGTGGGTCCACATACCTGCCAGTCTCGGCAGCATATAGTTGTATCTCGCGAGTTCAACCTGCATTTTCGCATAGGATGTTTTGGCCCTTTGGGCGAATATTTCCAAAATCAGGCTTGTCCTGTCTATGACTGAACTCGTTTTTATGATCTTTTCTATATTCCTCTGCTGCATACCGGTAAGTTCATCATCGAATATTACATACCTGATGCAATTTTCCTCACAGTATTGGGCTATTTCCTCCAGTTTTCCGCTTCTGATGTAGGTAGCGTTGTCCGGTTTATCCACTCTCTGGACAAACTTCCTGTCTCCGGTGGCACCGGCAGTTTCGGCCAGGAATTCCAGTTCATCCAGATATTCCATGACCTTTCTTTCATCATCTCCGTCTTTTATTATTCCTACGAATACTGCCTTTTCTATATTCTCTTCGTTATTGGACATATATATGAATTGGTTTTCAATTGAAAAAAGGCTGGCCCTAAGGTCAGCCTGATGTTCTGATAGGTCCGTTCGTTTATCGGAGCTGGAAGATAACAGGGAAGGTGTAGGTTACCTTTACGGCACGGTCCCTCTGTTTGCCAGGTTTCCACTTGGGAGAGCTGGAAACAACGCGGACAGCCTCCTTGTCAAGAGCGGGATCAACACCACGGAGAACTTTCACGTTTGAAACTGAACCGTCGGCGTTCACGGTGAACTGGAGCGTTACACGACCCTGTACACCGTTCTCCTTTGCGATTTCAGGATAAACGAGTCTCTGGTTGACCCACTTTGAGAACTCGTTGGCGTCTCCTCCATTGAATGAAGGTTTCTCCTCAACGAGCTGGAAAGGAATTGCCTCCTCTTCAACAACCTCTTCTTCTACCTCCTCTACGTAGTCCATGATTTCAACACCCATGTTGGCATCATCCTCGAGGTTGAGGAAAGTATCATCCTCAAGTTTGATGTCATCGTCGACGATGTCGATCTGGTCTGAAAGGACAGGGATCTTGGGAGCAGCCTCGGGCGGGGGAGGGGTTTCCTCGGTAATAGGAACCATGTCCTCGATCTCCACGACTGCTTCTTCCTGCTCAAACATGGATACTTTCTTCTCCTTGGTTGTGTACTCGAAAGCACCCAACACAACGAGCAGAGCGAACACAAAACCAATCTCAGTGAACAAGAGTTTCTTGTTCTCCAAGCTGGCTTTTTCTGATTTTTTGATCTCCATATCAGTTGTTTTTGTAGCGGTTTGCGGTTCAAAGTTATGAATTATTATCCTTTAATCAAATTTTTTCCATTTCAAATGTGTTTTGGTCGCTCCTTTTGCGGGCGATTTTTGTAAAATATGCTGATTATAGATAATTTTGCCGTCAATTGAGGTTTCTTTCAAACGGTATTGTAATGGTAAGTTATTTTTTTGAAGACACTGATTTCAAATTCAAAAACCGCAGGTTAAACAATATGTGGCTCAAGATGGTTGCCGAGAGTGAAATAAAGAAACTCGGTGCTTTGAGTATAATCTTTTGTTCCGACAATTATATACTTGACATCAATCAGAGATATCTGCAGCATGACTATTTCACCGATATAATAACATTCGATTATTGTGAAGGGAATACTCTTTCCGGTGATCTTTTCATCAGCGTTGATTCCGTCAGGGAGAACAGTATCTTCTATAACGTTGACTTCGAAACAGAACTCAATAGAGTCATTGTCCATGGTCTTCTTCATCTTATCGGTTATGATGATCACACCGAAGACGACATCAAGGTCATGCGTGGAAAGGAGAACTATTATCTCGATATAAGGACCAAACTGGCCTAGGCATATGCTTTTTGATTTTGACGTTATTGTAGTGGGTGGAGGTCATGCCGGCTGTGAAGCTACCATGGCTGCCGCCAATATGGGATCCAGGGTTTTGCTTGTAACCATGGATTTCAACGCTCTGGCCAAAATGTCCTGCAATCCTGCGGTCGGCGGCATCGCGAAAGGACAAATAGTAAGGGAAATCGACGCTCTCGGCGGATATACAGGAATAGTTACCGATATGTCCACTCTCCAGTTCAGGATGCTCAACAAGTCCAAGGGTCCCGCCATGTGGAGTCCAAGGGCCCAATGTGACAAGATGGCCTTTTCCCTTAATTGGAGAAGCATTATCGAGAAACAGCCGAATGTTTCCGTATACGTCGATACTGTCACTTCTTTTTCCTTTGACGGTAACAGGGTAACCGGAGTCAATACACAGACCGGTGCTTCTTTCAAAGCCAAAGCCGTCGTTCTTACAGCCGGTACTTTTCTAAGTGGGAAATTGTTCATCGGTCTTACTTCTTTCGAAGGCGGAAGGATAGGGGAGTTGTCTTCTTATGGAATAACTGAACAGCTTGTTTCAATGGGACTGGTTTCATCCCGAATGAAAACCGGTACCCCTCCCAGGATCGACATCAAATCCGTCGATGTATCCAAGTCCATCGTTCAGGTGGGGGATCCTTCTCCGGCGAGATTTTCTTTCCTTCCTGTTTCTTCTTCCATCCAAGGCAAGAATGAACAGATGCCCTGTTTCATTTTCCATACCAACACCGAGGTTCATGACATTCTCAAGTCGGGCTTCGAACAGTCTCCTCTCTTCACTGGACTCATTCATGGAAAAGGTCCAAGATACTGCCCTAGCATAGAGGACAAGCTTCGGACTTTCTCTGACAAGGATTCTCATCAACTTTTCCTGGAACCGGAAGGAAGGAACATTTTTGAGTACTATTTGCAGGGATTTTCTTCCTCTTTACCTCTAAAAGTTCAAATTGATGCTCTTAGGGCCATTCCAGGATTCGAAAAAGTTCAGCTTTTACGACCTGCTTATGCCGTTGAGTATGATTATTTTGATCCAACTCAATTAAAGCAATCACTTGAAGTCAAGAATTTCGAAAATCTGTTCTTCGCCGGTCAGATCAACGGCACAACGGGTTATGAAGAGGCTGCCGCCCAGGGTATAATGGCAGGTATCAACGCTCATCTCAAGATAAACGGAAAGGATCCGTTCATCCTTAGACGTGATGAAGCTTATATAGGAGTTCTTATCGATGACCTTATAACGAAGGGTGTCGATGAACCTTATCGTATGTTCACTTCCAGGGCCGAGTATAGGATCATCCTTCGTCAGGATAATGCGGATTTCAGATTGACGTCCAAATCTCATTCTATCGGATTGGCTTCCGATTACAGATATGAGTATACAGAGAAAAAGTACTCTCACGTGAACTCCATATTGAGTTTCGCGGATAGCTTCTCAATCAAACCAAATATTGTCAATCCTTATCTCGAATCCGTCGGATCCAAGGTGGTTGATGAATCCAAGCGTATCTCGGATATTGTCTCCAGACCAGACGTTCATCTTAAAAATCTCTACGATATTGTTCCACGTGGAACATTAAATAAGTTCGGAATTGATTCCATCACTCCTTTTGTTTCCGATCAGTCACTCGATGATCAAACAGTTTCTTACTACAAAGAAGAGGTTTTGGATTCAGCTGAGGTATCTATCAAGTATAAAGGATACATCGAGAGGGAACAATTGGCCGCTGATAAGATTTCAAGATTGGAGAACCTTATCATTCCTGAGAATTTCGATTTTGACAAATTGAATGGTCTGTCAATTGAATGTAGGCAGAAATTGGCCAGATACAATCCAAGAACGATTGCTCAGGCTTCAAGAATATCCGGAGTATCACCCTCAGATATTTCAGTTCTACTGGTATATTTCGGAAGATAGTTTTCTTCTTTCCACATTTGAATTACGGATAATATAAAAAAAGATGTTCCACGTGGAACATCTTTTTTATATCTCAGCATTATATTGCCTAAAGCTTCTTGAGAGCTTCTTTTATTATATCTTCAACCTTAGCGTCAGGATTTTTCTTGATGATATCCGGTATTACTTTATTGATGTTGACTTTGCTGAATCCAAGCATTGTGAGTGCTATCGTAGCTTCTTCTATGTTTGCGTTATTTGTTGTCATAGTCGGTAAAGTAGCAGCTGTTCCGCCACCCTTCACAATCTTGTCTTTCAGATCCAGGATTATTCTCTGGGCAGTTTTAAGACCGATTCCTTTGACTGATTTGATTCTTGCTACGTTTTCTCCGATGATAGCGTTCCTGATTTCTTCATCACTGAGTGAGGAAAGCATCATTCTGGCTGATCCTACACCAACTCCATTCACGCTGATGAGCAGTTTGAACAGTTCTCTCTCATCTTTTGTGGCGAATCCAAAGAAAGATTCTTCGTCTTCCCTTATGTAATGGAATACATATATTTTGGCGGATTCTTTGCCCTGCAAGGTTTCGTATGTCTGCAAAGATATGTTGATGCTGTATCCTATACCTCCGCATTCCAGAATCAATTCAGCGGGATTGATTTCTTCAATTTTGCCCTTTATGTAATCGTACATCAGTTTATGATTTATTTTACACAAAAATATGCCAAATAACCTTCAAGTCCAAGAAAGTTTGTAAATTTGTCTCCCTTTAGAATTTGAGAAATGAATGTTAATGAGTTAAGAAATTTTTTCCCGGCTCTTGAAACGGAAATCTTCGGAAAGAAGTTGGTTTATTTCGATAACGCGGCTTCTTCCCAGAGGTATATTCGTGCCGTAAAGCGCCAGGAAGATCTTTCTCTTCATTGTAACGCCAATATTCATCGCGCAGTACATAAGCTTTCTGCAGATGCGACTGAGGAATATGAGTCTACCAGAAATGCTGTAAAAGATTTTTTGAACGCTTCCTCCAGGGAAGAGATAGTGTTCACTTCCGGCACCACAAATTCCATCAATTTGGTCGCTTTCTCTTTCGGTGAAACGTTCATCCACGAAGGTGATGAAATAGTGGTTTCCGAAGCGGAGCATCATTCCGATATAGTACCCTGGCAGATGCTATGTTCGCGCAAGAATGCCGTCCTCAAGGTCATAAAGGTAGATGACAACGGAATTCTGGATATAGATTCTCTGACTTCAGCGCTTTCCGAAAGGACAAGGATTGTTGCGGTAACACACATATCCAATGTCCTTGGATTGGTCAATCCGGTAAGAGAAATCATTTCGATTTGCCATTCAAAAGGAATTCCAGTTCTTATTGACGGTGCCCAGGGTATAGTACATCAAAGGGTTGATGTTCAGGAACTTGATTGTGATTTTTACGCTTTTTCGGGTCACAAGATTTACGCTTCAACCGGTACTGGAGTACTATATGGCAAAAAGAAGTGGTTGGAAGCGATGATACCTTATATGGGTGGGGGTGAAATGATAGATCATGTAAGTTTTTCCGGAACTACTTATGCTCCTCTTCCCGGAAAATTTGAAGCAGGTACCCAGAATTTCAATTCCATCCCTACTTTAAAAGACTCTATTGAGTTATTTAAATTGCTACAAGATAATGAGTTGAAACTTTATTGCGATAAAGTCTCCTCTTTCATGTACGACGCATTGACATCTGACTCCAGAATCAAGCTGTATGGTGTTCCATGTGGAACAGTTTCCAAGATACCGCTATATTCGATTACGGTGAAAGGTGTTCATCATGAAGACCTTGCGCTTCTTTTGGATAAAATGGGAATAGCTACAAGATCCGGTCAGATGTGCGCTGAACCCCTTATGGACCGTTTCGGAGTCACTGGAATGTTGAGAATATCTTTGGCCCCTTACAATACGATGGAAGAAGCTCAGTATTTCATAAAGTGCCTGGACAAGGCGATAGCTATGCTGTCTTAATTTTGAATTGAAATGGAAGGAATCAATAGCAATAAATCTTTGGCCGAAGTAGAGAACGGAATCATCGAGGACTTCTCTATGTATGAAGAATGGCTTGACAAGTACGAATATCTCATCGATTTGGGAAAGAACCTCGAACCTTATCCTGAGTCGGCAAGAACAGAGGACAGGCTCATCAAAGGTTGCCAGTCCCGTGTTTGGCTCGACTCCAAGTTTGAAGACGGTAAGTTGTACTTCGCTGCCGACAGTGACGCCATCATAACAAAAGGCATCATCTCTCTTCTGATAAGTGTGTATTCAGGAAGAACTCCCCAGGAGATCCTTTCTTCCGACTTTTCATTCATAGACAAGATCGGTCTGAAGGAAAATCTGTCCCCCACACGCTCAAACGGTCTGGTTTCGATGATTTCGACCATAAAAGCCCTTGCATTGGAAAAAAGTAACGTTTAATTGATTTTCTGATGAGTTTGAAAGACCTTTTTTCAAAGTCCGATAATACTGTAGAAAACACCCCTACAGATGCTTCTAAGGCGGTTTTTGAAGATAATAAACCGACAGATGAGGCCTCTGAGAATCCCGTTTCCGGAAAAACTGTGGACCCCTCATCGGGAAAAACGGATTCTGAAGGGGCTGTCGAGGCTTCCACTTCTGAAGTTCTGACTCCCGAAGATGTCAAGAATCTGGCCCCGCTTTATTCTGACGTGGTCCTTGCTCTGAAGCAGGTTTATGATCCGGAGATTCCCGTCAACATATATGACCTGGGTCTTATCTATGAGCTGAACATAAACAAGGCTCATGATGTTTACATCAAGATGACCTTCACAGCTCCTAACTGTCCGATGGCCGATGATGTGATGATGGATGTCAAGACTTCGGTTGAAGACGTACCCGGTATCAAGTCCTGTACGATCGACCTCACCTTCGAACCCGTATGGGATCAGAGCATGCTTTCGGAAGAAGCAAGGGTGGAATTGGGTTTTGACTGATACGATGGATAAACTCGGAGTATATCTTTCATTGGGTTCGAATATCGGAGACAGGGAGAAGTATCTCCGTGCGGCGATATCCAGATTGGAAGAATACTTTCTCTGCGGAGCAGTCGTTTCTTCATTTTTGGAAACGGAACCTTGGGGATTCGAATGTGAAAACAATTTCATCAATTGCGTGGTCCGTTTCGACATTCCTTCCGCCGATCAGAATCCCTACCTTCATTGTCATAGGATTTTGTCGGTATGCAAGGAGATTGAGTCTTCGTTGGGAAGGGAACAGAATGTGGAATTCGACAGCCAGGGGAAAAGAGTTTATCATTCAAGACCCATTGATATTGACATAATTTTTTATGGAAACGAGGAGGTTGATCTGCCGGATCTGAAGGTTCCTCATCCTCTTGCCGGAGAAAGGGATTTCGTATTGATTCCGCTTGCCGAGGTGGCAAAAGAAGGCATAAAGGACAGATTTCCCCGCATATTTTCCTCAAAATGATTATTTTTGCATCCTCAATAAAATAAAAGAAGTAAGATGACACAGGAAGAACTTTTCAAGATTCTGGTTGCCCATTGCAAGGAGTATGGTTTCATATTCCCTTCCAGCGAAATCTATGACGGTCTGGCTGCCGTTTATGATTATGGTCAGATGGGTGTTGAACTCAAAAACAACATAAAGAGATATTGGTGGGAAGCCATGACACGTCTCCATGAGAACGTTGTCGGAATCGATTCCTGCGTTTTCATGCATCCCAAAACATGGGTAGCTTCAGGTCATGTGGCCGCTTTCAATGATCCTCTCATCGACAACAAGGATTCAAAGAAGAGGTACAGAGCCGACAATCTCATTGAGGATTACCTCGGAAAGATCGAGGAGAAGATGAACAAGGAAGTCGAAAAAGGTCGCCGCAAGTTCGGTGAGAATTTCGATGAGGCCAAATTCCGTGAGACCAATCCCAACATTCTCCGTGAGAAGAAGAAATACGATGAAGTTCATGAGCGTTATCTCGCAGCAGAGAATGCCAATGACCTCAAGGCTTATCGTGACATCATAGTTGATTGCGGTATCGTCTGCCCCATTTCCGGAACAGCGAACTGGACTGAAGTCCGTCAGTTCAACCTCATGTTCAGCACTTCCATCAGCAATACCGGAGCCAACGATGACAAGATATATCTCCGTCCTGAAACTGCCCAGGGTATCTTTGTCGAGTACCTCAATGTGCAGAAGACCGGCCGTATGAAGATTCCTTTCGGAATAGCCCAGATCGGTAAGGCTTTCCGCAATGAGATCGTTGCCCGTCAGTTCATATTCCGTATGAGGGAATTCGAGCAGATGGAAATGGAATTCTTCTGCAAGCCCGGAACCGAAATGGAATGGTTCAAGGCATGGAAGGAAAACCGTATGAAGTGGCATGTCAACCTCGGTATGGGAGCGGAGAACTACCGTTTCCACGATCACGAGAAACTTGCCCACTATGCGAATGCGGCTACCGATATAGAGTTCAATTTCCCGTTCGGATTCAAGGAACTTGAGGGTATTCATTCAAGGACCGACTTCGATCTTGGAAATCATCAGAAACTCAGCGGAAAGAAGATCCAGTACTACGATCCCGAGACTCAGGAAAGCTATGTTCCTTATTGCGTCGAGACTTCAATCGGAGTGGACAGGATGTTCCTTGCCGTTCTCTCACATTCATACAATGTGGAGCAGCTTGAAAACGGAGAATCAAGGGTTGTTCTCAGCATTCCCGCTCCTTTGGCTCCTGTCAAGGTCGCTGTTCTTCCCCTCGTGAAGAAGGACGGTCTTCCCGAGAAGGCACAGGAGGTCGTCAATCTTCTGAAGTACGACTTCGCTTATCAGTATGATGAGAAAGATTCCATAGGAAAGCGTTATCGTCGTCAGGATGCCATCGGAACTCCTTTCTGCGTCACCATCGACAACGAGACAATGCAGGACAATTGCGTCACCGTCCGTGACCGCGACACCATGCAGCAGCAGAGGGTTCCCATCGCTGAGCTTCGTGACCTGATTGACAAGAAGGTCAATATGGTCAATCTCCTGAGGAACCTGTAGCGGTTCACCATCAACATCTGAAGGGTCCTTTCAATGAGGGGGCCCTTTTTTGTTTTTTAAGTGTTATCTTTGTGCTCGTTCCAACTAATGAAGGTTATGAGAAAAACGGCTCTGTTGCTACTTTTTCCTTTGTCATTGACACTTTCCCTGTATTCATGTTCAAACCGCTCCCAAAGAGCGATTATGGACGAATTGGGGCAAGTTGTGGAAACTTCCCCGGACAGTGTGTTGTCCGTATTGGGTAAGATGGACAAGGGAAAACTCTCTTCGCAAAGGCTTCAGGCGGATTATATACTCCTCAATACGATCGCTCTCAGTGAAGCGTACGGCAACATTCCTCTCGCTGACGAGCCTTCTCTGAGGAAAGCGGCTGAATTTTTCGGCAGCAAAGGACCGGAAGACAAGGCTACAAAGGCGTATTATCACCTTGGCAAGATGCAGTTGGAATCCGGTAATCCCGGAGGTGCCCTCGTTTCTCTGTCAAAGGCTGAAAATCTTTCAAAGGATGATTATCAGAGCGGCAGAATATGCAGGGAAATAGCCAAGACCTTCAATTATCTAATGAACAATGCGGATGAGGCCTCATATATGAAGAAGGCGGCTGAATATTTCGCGAAGGCCGGGTATACGGACGAAAGCGGAATGGCTCTTCTTCAGACGGGTCAGGCTTATTTCAATCTCGGAGATTATGATTCCGCCGAGGAAATATACAAATCCGTTCTCTATACCTCCCACCAGAACAGGGACACTCTTTTGGAGGTGAATACGCTCCGCGCTTATTCTTCTCTCAACCTTTCCAAATCCGAGCAGGATCCCGTACTTGCCATCAATATGCTTGCAAGGGTTTCGGATCAGCTCGGCTTCACTTTATCTTCTACGGACAAGGGTAACCTCGCATATGCCTATTGTCTTCTGGGCAGAAATTCCCAGGCGGACAAGTGGTTGGCGGAGGCCTTACGGAGCGCCGAATCAGACGATCAGCGCAATAATTTGAGATTCAGGGAATATCAGATCAAAGCCAGGGAAGGGAACAATTCCGGAGCTCTTTCCGCATTGGAGAGCGTGATGGAAAACAATAATGAATCCATGAATTCCGCCCTCATCCAGTCCGTCATTTCTTCTCAGAAGAGTTATTACGAGAAAGAAACCTCGACTGCAAGAGAAAAGCTCGAATCAGCGAGATTGAGGTTCTACATACTGGTCCTTTTCATCTTTATCCTTGCCATCATCGGGTACAACTATTACAGGCTCCAAAGACTCCGTGTCCAGAAGGAATTGTCCGAAGAAAAAGCGGAAACCGAACGTGTCATGTCTTTGGCTGAAGATCTCCGCAAGCAGCTTCAGGAAGTGAGCAACCAGCCTTCCGGAAAGATGTCGGAGAACTTCGAAGTACTTGAAAGGCTCTGCGAACAGTTCTACATATATGAGGGAACGGACAACCTTCAGCCGAAAATCCTCAAGGAAGTCAATTCCATCATAGATGAACTCCGCAGCAATCCGGCTTATCTTGAGCAGATACTGAACAGCAATTCAAACGGAATAATGAAGAAGTTCCGCTCCCAGTTCCCGTTGCTCAAGGAAGAAGATATACGGCTTTTCTGTTTCAATGCGGCCGGTCTTTCTTCGACCACCATTTCCACTCTGTTCGGAAAGGACAAGCAGTATATCTACAACAGACTTTACCGTCTCAAAGGACGTATTTCTTCATCGAACGCTCCGGACAAGGATCTGTTCATGAAGTATATTTCCAAGGGATAGTATCCCTCCCGGACAATACACGACGGCATATACAAAACAAACGGGCACTTGACCAGCAAACCAATTTAGTCAAATGCCCGTTCTGAATTTTCTGGCAATTCAGTGCCACCTTTAATATTTTATTTCAAACTTATCAGTTTGGTATTTCAGGGCTTGTTCAGCGCCTTTTTTACAATAGCAAAGGTACGGCGATATTCCTATGCCACCAACTTTTTTCCTTTGTAAAAACTCTCACACCTTAAAAAATATATACTGATTATCAATTAGTTATAAAATTTAATTCTCCCAAAAAACTCTCATCTTTGTAAATAATTGTAAATCAGTTAATTGTATAATTAATTAAAAATAAATCATTTATCTATTTTAGCCATTTCCCGCAAAATTTCTCAACAAAAAAATCCCCACCATGTGGCAGGGATCCTTATGGGGTATTTTGGAATGAAATCAGTCCTTTTCAAGAGAACATCCGATTTGCATTCTGTTGTATTGTCCGGATAAGGAATGGATGGATTTCAGTACATCGCTCCGCTTCCCCGCCTTTGAAAGAGATTTCCTCAAGAAGGTGAGGAATCTTGATTCTTCGAACAGCATACAGCACTGCGATGAGGTGCCGTTGACGGTGCCTGTCATCGAAAGATAATTCATATTCTTGCCGAACTGAAGCTGGATTCTGCTGCCTCCGTCAAGAGTTCTCCAAGTCCCTTCCAATGGGATTCCCATGAATGTGCAGTTGAAAGAGTAGTCTTCGTTGAAGGAGAAAGTCATGCTTCCTTCATGGATTCCCGCTTCTTGAAGATATTCGTCAATCCTATCTTTCATTCCTGACGAAACCGCTTTTCCTGCCACGTTCGAATAGATGTCGTCATCTCCGAAATCAATGGCCGAACCCTCAAACGACCATTGACCGGGAATCTGGACCGCCTCATTTGCTGAAGCGGCAAGTGGCAAAAGAAAACATGCGAATAAAATCGTGAGGAGCCTACTCATACCTTTGGTCCGGAATTCATCAGAAGGATCAGTCTTCGTCTTCGTTCTTCCATCCCTGGGCTTTCATCGGCAATTCCACTCCTTCAGGAGTAACGAGGACGCAGCCGACCTCCTTTTTTGCGAGGTGTCCGATGATGTCGAAAGTCTGAAGATCGTGACGCAACTTTTCCATCTGCATGATCGGAACGCAGAAGAGCAGTCTATAGTCATTCCCTCCGTTCATTGCCGCTGAAATCGGATCCACGTCGATTTCTTTGCCCAATGAGAAGGAATTTCCTTCGAAAGGAATTCTGTCGGCATATATTTTTACGCCCAGACCGCTATCCCGTGATATTCTCATGCAGGCATCGGCCAATCCATGTTTCACGAGCGTTCCGCCGGAGGGGGTTATTCCGCTTTCTTCGAGTGTTTTCAGGACATATGGACTCAATTCAGGTTTGAGGTACGAACCTACTATCATCTTGTAGGGAGAAAGGTCAGGTTCCTTACCGGTTTGGTCGAACTGCTTCTTTCCCCTTTCCAGGACCTGCATACCCAGATATGCGGCACCGAGGCTTCCGCTGACGCATATGAGGTCCTTGCTTTGCGGAGAAGGGCTGTTTTCGCAGAAATATTCACTCTTCTCTCCACTCATTCCAATTCCTATTGAAAGGCCGTTTTTCGAAGGTGCCAGTTCCAGCGAAACGCTTCCGTATGAATAATCCTTTGCGGCGGATATCATACCCTCCCAAAGTTCCTTTATGTGACCGTAATCCAGTTTGGCCGATATTCCCAATTTGACATCAAGGGTTCTGGGGTGGGCACATTTGGAATACAGATAAGCGCTTGCCACTGTGACGCATTTGTATCCCAAGTGTTTGAGGGGAAAATATACCAAATCGAAGTCCACGCCTTCAAGGAAGAGTTCATTTCCCGTGATTACAACCGAACCTTTCTTGGGCGTAAAAGAACTGTTCCCGTGAGAATCGAATGGAGTTCCTGAATATAACTGTCCGATCGCTCTTTCAATACCTATTTCTGAAAAATTGTTTTCGCTCATCGCAAGACGGAATTTGAACTGTTGATAGAGATTTCAGGCAAAAATAACTCTTTTTACGCGAATCTCGGGCATATGACGCATTTTATCTTTCGGACGATAAACGTATCGTGAGAGTCGATAATCGAAGAATACATACCCCGGCAGCTTATGAATTGTAAGTTTATCGTGCGATTTTCTGCGGTTAATCGTCACCCGTTTACGATTTGTCATTCTCAGAAGCAATCGGAAATGGTTATTTTTTTGTTTAATTTTGTAAGTGCCGGGGCAGTAAACCTTCTGTTTGCGGGCAAAAACAACAAAGAAAGACGAACTTTTTGATGAAAGAGAAAAGATTATTGCTGGGCGACGAAGCCATAGCCCTCGGGGCCATATATTCCGGCCTTTCCGGTGTGTATGCTTACCCCGGCACACCATCAACCGAAATCACGGAATTCATACAGAATGATCCTCTTGCCAAAGAAAGAGGGATAAGGAGCCGCTGGTGCACCAACGAAAAAACAGCCATGGAGGCTGCGCTAGGAATGTCGTACGCGGGCAAACGTGCCATGGTCTGCATGAAACATGTGGGAATGAACGTATGTGCCGACGCGTTCGTGAACTCCGCCATTACCGGTGTCAACGGCGGAATAGTAGTCATCGCCGCGGATGATCCTTCGATGCATTCTTCGCAGAATGAGCAGGATTCCCGTTTTTACGGGAAGTTCGCGATGATTCCCATAATTGAGCCCTCCAATCAGCAGGAATGTTTCGACTGCATGGCTCATGCGTTTGAACTTTCGGAAAAATTGCGTCTTCCGGTTCTTCTCCGCATGGTCACGCGTCTCGCTCATTCAAGGGCGGCCGTCAATATCGGCGTTCCTTGTCAGCAGAACTGTCTCAAACCGGACGATGAAAGGGGAAGATGGGTTCTTCTTCCCGGTAATGCCAGAAAACAATACGATAGCCTCATATCCAAGCAGCCTGAAATAGAGTCATGCGCCCTGGAGTCTCCTTACAATAGACTTGAATTGGGAAAAGAAGGCGGAACCGGTGTCATCGCATCTGGTATCGGATATAATTATGTTAAGGAGGCTTCTCCCGAAGGGATATCCATCCTGAAATTGTCCCAGTACCCGATTCCGAAAGAGGAGGTCAAGAAATTGTCCTCCCATTGCAGCGATATAGTCGTTGTTGAAGACGGACAACCGTTCATAGAGGAACAGCTGAAGGCGATTTTGGCGGCGGACTACCCTATCTCCGGCCGTCTTACCGGCAGGTTGCCAAGGACCGGAGAACTCAACCCCGACAATGTGACTGCCGCTTTCGGAAAAACCTCTTCGGCTGTTTATCAGAAGGCTGTCAACATTTCTCCCCGTCCCCCGCAGCTTTGCCAAGGCTGCGGCCATCGCGACGTGTATACCGCCCTCAACAAGGTTTTGGAGGAATATCCGACAGCGAGAGTATTCGGGGATATCGGTTGTTATACCCTCGGAGCCCTTCCCCCTTTCCGTGCCATAGATTCCTGCGTTGACATGGGCGCGTCCATTACGATGGCTAAAGGTGCTGCGGATGCCGGATTGTATCCGGCCATAGCCGTTATAGGAGATTCTACGTTCACACATTCCGGAATGACCAGTCTTCTGGATGCCGTCAATGACAATTCCCCGATTACGGTCATACTTTCCGACAATCTCACTACTGCAATGACCGGGGGTCAGAATTCCGCCGGAACACATAAGTTCGAGGCCATATGCCTCGCTCTCGGAGTGGAGAGGGAGCATCTGCACGTGGTCGTTCCGTTGCCGAAGAACATGGATTCGATAACGGAAACGATCCGTCGTGAAATCGATTATAAGGGAGTCTCCGTCATCATTCCGCAGAGGGAATGCATGCAGACTCTTTCGAGGAAGATGAGGGCGAAGAAAAACTCCACCAAATAAAACGAAACGGTCAAGATGAAAACAGATATCAAACTTTCAGGTGTAGGCGGTCAGGGTATCCTGTCCATCGCTACGGTAATCGGACAGGCTGCGACAGCATCCGGAATCAATCTAAAGCAGGCCGAAGTCCATGGTATGAGTCAAAGGGGAGGTGACGTACAGAGTGATCTGCGACTTTCCACCGAAGAAATCTTCAGCGACCAGATCCCTTTGGGAGGTGCCGATCTGATAATATCCATGGAACCGATGGAAGCGCTCAGATATCTTCCGTATCTGTCAGCGGACGGTGTGATAGTCACTTCATCCAAGCCTTTCGTGAACATCCCGAATTATCCTGACGAAAACGCCCTGATGGAAGAGTTGGGCCGGTATACGGTACATTCGCTTGACATCGAGAATATCGCGCTATCGATCCAGGCTCCCAAAAGCGCCAATATGGTTCTTCTGGGCATGGCCGCCAAGTATATCGGAATCATCTCCGAACAGGACCTCAAGGAAGCCATAAGGGCGGTATTCTCCAGAAAGGGTGAGAAGGTGGTGGAAGACAACATAAAAGCATTCGAAAAGGGATATGAAAGTATTCAGTGAAAATCTCGTCGAAGAGGCAAGGACCCAATGCCGCGTTTCCGATCTTTCGAATGCCACAATCGGAGAAATACTGCTTGTAGCACAGTATCTTGAAAGAAAAACCGGAATCCCCTTCATACGTATGGATCAGGGTTCCCCCGGTCTTCCCCCGAACCATTATGGAGTTGAGGCGGAAAAGGAAGCCCTGGATGCCGGTGTCGGGTCACAGTATCCTCCGGCGGACGGAGTTCCCCCTCTCAAGAAAGCCGCCAGCGAATTCGTGAAGGCGTTCATTGACATCGACGTCAATCCTTTGGGGTGCATTCCTACCACAGGATCCGTCGCCGGTTCTTTCGGTTCGTTCATAGCCTGTACCCAGAGGATCCCCGGAAAAAACAAGGTGCTTTTCATTGATCCCGGTTTCCCTATCCAGAAATCACAACTCCGTGTTCTGGGAATAGAATGGAAAGAATTCGACATATATCCGTTCAGGGGCGAAAAACTGGAAGCGAAGCTGCGTGAAGAACTTTCCGGTGGGGACATCGGAGCCATCGTATATTCAAACCCCAACAATCCTGCCTGGATATGTCTCGAGGAAAGTGAACTTGCCGTCATCGGAAAACTTGCCACCGAGTTCGATGTCATAGTGATGGAGGACCTGGCGTATTTCTGCATGGATTACCGCCGTCCCCTCGGCCATCCCTATGAGGCGCCTTTCGTCCCTTCCGTGGCCAGATATACGGACAATTACATCCTGATGCTTTCTTCTTCGAAGATTTTCTCGTATGCGGGCCAGAGAATGGCGCTCATATGTATAGGAGACAAGCTTTTCAACAGACACTATCCCGCTTTGGCGGAAAGATACAAAGATGCGGGAGTTTTCGGGCAGACACTTACGGCGTCCATCCTTTACATGATAACTTCCGGATGCACCGCTTCAACGCAGTACGCCTACGCCAAGATGCTGGAAATGTCCTGCAAGGGGGAAATCAACTTTGTGGAAGATACCCGTGTATACGAGGAAAGGGCCTACAAGATGAAAAAGATCTTCAAGGAGAACGGATTCAACATAGTTTATCCCAGGGATGTGACGATGGAGGTCGGAGACGGATTCTTCTTCACCATAGGATATCCCGGAATGAGCGGAGGCACTCTTCTCCGGGAACTACTGTACTATGGCGTAAGCTGCATATCCCTGTCCACCACCGGAAGTGAAAGAGACGGAGTCAGGGGGTGCACTTCACGCATGAAGGAAGAGCTTTATCCTGTTCTTGAAGAAAGGATGAAGGCCTTCAGAGAAGATCATCCCGTCCCCGAGGGGTGTTAGTAAACGAATGAAACAATCAAAACGAACATAACAAATGATCTGGAATCCCAACAAGGAATGTATGAGCCGCGATGAAATGAGTTCATTGCAGGGCAAGAGGTTGCACAAGATCGTCGAGTACGTATATCACAATGTCCCTTTCTACCGCAACAAGTTGCAGGAAATGGATATAACCCCGGATGACATACAGACGATAGAGGACATAGTGAAGTTGCCTTTCACAACCAAAAAAGATCTCCGTGACAATTATCCTTTCAAGTTGCAGGCTGCTCCCCAGAGCCAGATAATAAGGATACACGCCTCTTCCGGAACCACCGGAAATCCCACCATTGTGGGATACACTAGAAAGGATATCGGCGTATGGAGTGAATGTATGGCGAGATGTCTTACAGCCTACGGAATAGGTAGGGATGACATCTTCTCCGTATCTTACGGATATGGACTTTTCACCGGAGGGCTCGGAGCCCACAACGGAGTCGAGATGGTAGGTGCGGCGGTAGTGCCCGCCTCGACCGGAAATACCGAAAAGCATGCGAAACTGATCCGCGACCTCGGTATTACAGGTATAGCGTGTACACCTTCTTATGCCCTTTATCTTGCGGAGACCATGGACAGATTGGGAATTACCAAAGACGACATAAAGCTGAAGGTCGGCGCGTTCGGTGCAGAACCCTGGACGGAGAGCATGAGGAAAGAGATCCAGGAACGTTTGGGCCTCAAAGGATACAACCTTTATGGTCTGAGCGAGATAATGGGTCCGTCCGTGAGTTACGAGTGTATGATGCAAAACGGTTCCCATATCAATGAGGATCATTTTTATCCCGAAATCATCAACCCCGTAACTGAAGAAACCCTGCCTTACGGTCAATCCGGAGAACTTGTCTTTACCACTCTTACCAAGGAAGGAATGCCGCTTCTGAGATACCGCACCAGGGACCTGTGTTCATTGATGGACGGGAGATGCGAATGCGGAAGGACGAGCGTAAGAATGTCCGCGATTACGGGAAGAAGCGACGATATGCTCATCATCCGCGGAATCAACGTGTTCCCCTCACAGGTTGAAAGCGTTGTCCTCAGCATGAAGGAATTCGCTCCGAGGTATCTTCTCATTGTCGACCGTATCAACAATCTTGATACGCTGCAGATCCAGGTGGAACTCCGTCAGGAGTATTTCACGGCGACTTTCGATACCCCCGCCGCCATCGACGAACTGCAGAAGAGACTTGCCGCGAAACTCCGCAGCGTCCTCAGCATCGGTGTAAATGTCCAGCTCAAGGCCCCGAATTCCATCGAAAGGAGTCAAGGCAAGAGCGTACATGTGATAGATAACAGGAAATTGGTATAACTTTCAAATTGACAACTGTTTTGGATTATTCACCCTACTTCAATCCCCCGATTGAGACAATGTCCCGGGAGGAAATCAGATCTCTTCAGTCCGCCTCTCTCAGACGGGTTGTCCGTCATTGCATGAATTCGGAGTTCTACAGAAAAAAGTTCAGCGAATTGGGTATAACTCCCGACGATATCAAGTCCGTTGATGACTTGAGGAAGCTGCCTTTCACTTCGAAGGAGGATTTGAGGGAGAATTATCCTTTCGGCTTGTCGTGCGTTCCCCTGAAGGATTGCGTGAGGCTCCATTCCTCTTCCGGTACTACCGGCAATCCAACCGTCGTCCTTCATACGCAAAAGGACCTGGACGACTGGGCCGAAGCCGTAGCACGATGCCTTTGGATGGTGGGATCCCGTCCGGAGGATGTGTTCCAGAATTCCGCGGGCTACGGGATGTTCACAGCGGGACTCGGTTTCCAATACGGGGCTGAGAAGGTGGGAATGCTCACCGTACCGGCCGCCGCCGGAAACACCACCCGTCAGATAAAGTTCATAAAGGACTTCGGAACCACCGTTCTCCACGCCATTCCCAGTTACGCTTCCAGAATCTACGAGGTAATGAAAGCGGAAGGGGTGGATCCGGTCAGGGACACCAAACTGAGAGTTCTCTGTATCGGTGCCGAACCCCATAGTGAGCAGCAGCGTAAGCGCATAGAGGAGGATCTCGGAGTGAAGGCGTACAATTCGTACGGAATATCTGAAATGATGGGACCCGGGGTCGCATTCGAATGCCAATGCCAGAACGGGCTTCACATTTGGGAGGATTATTTCATTGTTGAGATCATAAATCCCGATACTTTGGAACCCGTTCCCGAGGGAGAACTCGGTGAACTTGTCATCACAACCCTGAAAAGGGAGGCCATGCCGCTTCTCCGTTACAGGACCAGGGACCTTACCAGGATAATTCCCGGAGAATGTCCTTGCGGAAGACACCATCTGAGGCTGTCCAGACTCCAGGGAAGGAGCGATGACATGATCATACTCAAGGGTGTCAACATCTTCCCTATCCAGGTGGAAAAGATTCTGCTGGGATTCGAAGAACTCGGAACGGACTTCCTCATCACTCTTGAAAACAAGGAAAGCAACGACACGATGACTGTCGAAGTTGAACTGAAGGGCCTGTTCACCGACGATTACCGGAAACTTCAGGCTCTTCAGAAGGAAATCACCCGCCGTCTCAAGGATGAAATTCTTGTGACACCGGAGGTAAGAATCGTACCCAAGGGTACTCTGGCGGCTTCCGACGAGAAGAAGGCCGTCCGGGTACGCGACCTCAGAAAGAATTATTGAAAATAAACAATTAAAACAACCACATATGACTATCAATCAGTTATCCATTTTTCTGGAGAACAGATCCGGAACACTTACGAAGGTTTTGGATATCTTCAAAGAAAACAATATCCAGATCATAGCATCCACCATTGCCGATACCGCTGAATACGGTATTTTGAGGATAATCTGTTCTGACCCGCAAAAGGCATACTCCGAATTGGAGAAAGGCGGCATAGCCGTCGCCCTTTCCGACGTGTTCGCCATCGAACTGGACAATAAACCGGGACAGGCTGCGGATACGATAAAACTTTTCAGCAACAAGGACATCAGTATCATCTACATGTATTCATTCCTGTTCCATGGAAAGGGTATCCTTGTCTTCCGTACGGACAATACTGATGAAGCTCGCGAAGTCATTCTGAAATCAAAACTTCACAGCGTCACCGGAAAGGAACTCGCCGATTGGGAATAGCGCTTTCCCAATGTCTGTCAACCTTACAATGTTTCCCTTTGGATGTCCTCCGAAGGGAAATATTGTTTTCAGATGCGCCATAAACGGTTTTTCGATTGCAGAATAAGTACGGAAGTGTTATTTTTGTCCTAAACTGCAGGATTGTGTCCTCAGTAGAAGCACATTTCATAACATGACAAACTATTCCGTTACGATGAAAAAGTTATTTTGGGCTTTTTTGATAGTATTACCCGTCATCTGTTCGGCAAAAGGGCCGAAAACACCCGCCCAACTTTCCGTAATATCTTATAATATCAGAATGGGTGAAGCCAATGACGGCACGAACTCTTGGACTTACAGATATCCCGCGTCCGCGATGATGATAATGGATCAGATGCCGGACATTTTCGGACTTCAGGAAGCTTACGATTATCAGGTCAACTATCTTTCCGAGTACTGTTCGGGATACAAAGGTGTAGGCGTCGGACGTGAGAACGGAAAACACGAAGGTGAGCATATGTCCATCTTCTACAACACCAAGACTATCAAACTTCTCAAATGGGGAACATTCTGGCTTTCCGAAACCCCCGACACTCCTTCAATGGGATGGGATGCAGCCTGCAAGAGAACCGCGACGTGGGCTCTTCTTCAGGACAAGGCGTCCAAGAAGAAATTCTATTTTGTGAACACCCATCTCGACCATGTGGGAGTTGAAGCCAGAAAGAACGGTCTGAACCTCATTGTTGAAAAAATAGCCCAGATCAACCCGGAAGGCTATCCGATGGTCCTTTCCGGAGACTTCAACATTCCGCAGAGCGCTCCGGAACTGAAAGTGCTGGACGGCAAGATGAAAAGCGCAAGGACAACGGCCGCCAAGACAGACAACTCCATCACTTACAATGCCTGGGGCAAGAAAGAGTCCGCTTCGGTAATCGACCATATCTATTACAGCGGATTCAGCAGCTGTCCGGTATTCGAGGTTGTGACTAAACCATACTACGACAGAAACTATATCTCTGATCATTTCCCCGTCAAAGCGATACTGATATTTTAATGGAGCTGAACTTATAGAGCCATGAAAAAGTATTTCTTCATTGTCCTTATTAGTGTGATCGCGGCCTCGTGTTCGCATCGCACAGGATTGAAACATTCGTCCCCCGAATCCCAGGGAATGAATCCTGACAACCTGGAGAGGATTGACAGTGCGGTCAATGACGCGATATCCCAGAAAATCATCCCCGGTGCCGTTATCTCCGTAGTGAGAAACGACAGAATCGTATTCCTTCGCTCTTATGGCAACAAATCCGTCGTTCCTGATGTTGAACCCATGACGGAGGACACGATGTTCGACCTTGCGTCCTTGAGCAAGTGCGTGGGTACCACTTTATCCTTCATGCAGCTTGTTGAAAGGGGCCAGGTCCGCCTTTCCGATCCTGTGAGCCGTTATATACCCGGGTTCAAACCATGGGTTGATCCCGTGACCGGTGAAGAGGACGAAATAACCATACAGGACCTTCTCACTCATTCTTCAGGCCTTGACGCTTACATAGGTGTCGCTTCTTATGTGAAAGAGTATGGCGAAAACACTCCCGAAAAACTGATGGAATATATAGCGACGAAGGTAAAGCGGAATTTCAAACCGGGAACTGACGTCATCTACAGCTGCCTGAATTTCGTGACACTGCAGAATATCCTTCAGAACGTTACCGGCGAGCGTCTGTGCGATTACGCCCAGAAGAATGTTTTCGATGTACTTGAACTGGCGCATACATGCTACTTCCCTCTGTACGGAAGACCGCAGTCCAACCCCAACGCCGCTGAATTGGCGAAGCTTTGCGCACCGACCGAGGTTCAGGAGGACGGCCTTCCTCTCGTTGCCGCCGTACATGACCCCATCGCACGTCAGATCAATGCAGGAAATTCCGGAAACGCGGGAGTGTTCTCAAATGCAGAGGATCTGAGCGTAATCGCCGCTACGATCCTTCGTGGCGGTTCCATCGGCGGAAAGAGAATTCTCGGCAAGGAAACGGTCCGCAAGATGATGGAAATCCCCAATGACAATGATCCTCGGGTCGCCAGGGCTCTTGGTTGGGACACTTATGACATGTATCCCGGCACCAGCGGCGAAATCTTCGAAAGGCAGCATACGGTCGGCCACACCGGATATACGGGAACATCCATAATCCTGGATCCTGACACCAATACCGGTCTTATCATTCTCGCACACCGCGTCCATCCGAAGGATGTCGGCTCCATGGCTCGTTTGAGGGCCGTTGTGGCGAATATCGTCGCCGGGTCGATAGACGAATAGTCCACCCGCCCGAAAACCAGCAGAAACGAAAAAAACCGCACCCTTCCTGAGAGTGCGGTTTTCGTATGCCTGTACCTTTAAACGGCTTTTTTGATCACTTTATAGGCGATTCCCATATTGGAAAGTTCGCGGATGAATTCAGAAGTCACCGCCACGCGGAACTTGTTCGACTGGAAATCGATCTTGTACTTGGTCTCCGGATCGTAAAGGTACATATTGAGAGGAGTCTTTCCGGGGTTGGTCTTCACCAGATGAACAAGATGTTTCCGGAAGTCTTCATTCAATTGGGGTGTTGTCACCTGTATAGCGAATCCGGTGAGGAACTCTTCAGTAACGTTTCCCAGGAGGATGATCCTCTTTATCTTGAGGGCATAGGGAGAGGTCTTCCCCTGTGCCGCATCTTCCGGTTTGACCCTCCATTTCTCGGCTATTTCACCTTCTATCAGGACAGGAGTATGGACCTGCATGTACCCCATGAAGGCTTCGTGGTCCTTTCCGAACAGGGACAGTTCGTAGGATCCGTTGTAGTCCTCTATAATGGTTCTGGAGTAGGGTTTCCCGACTTTCGTGGTCAGGGCCGTGTACGAAGTTATGTATCCTGCGGTAGTCACCTTCTGCGGAGATTTCTTTTCTTCGCATTCCTGTATCTTATCGGCCAGCGCACTTATAGGACAACTCACGAAGTTCTCCATCTCGAAGCGGTACTTGTCCAGAGGGTGTGACGACAGGTACATTCCGACGAGTTCCTTTTCTTTCTGCAGAAGGAGGAGCTGGTCCTCGTCGGCGATGAGTGCCGGAGGTTCGGGCTTGACCATTTTCAGCTCTTCGATTTCTCCGAAGAGAGAGAAGGCGTTCTCTTCTTCCCCTTTTTTCGAATTGATGCCGTAGTCGATAAGTTCGTCGATGAACTCCTTACCGGAATTCCCCGGCAGGAAATATCTTGTTCTCTCTATTCCGAAGGATTCGAGAGCACCCGAATACACCAGAGCTTCGAATGACTTGCGGTTGATGACTCCGGCCATCCTCTCCGCGAAATTGTAGATATCCGTGAAAGGACCGCCCTGTTCGCGCTGCTTGATGATTTCATCGACGACGTTTGCTCCGAATCCCTTCATTCCGCTGAGGGCGAAGCGTACGTCACCGGTCTTGTTCACGGTGAAATGAGCGGCGCTTTCGTTCACGTCGGGGTTGAGGATTTTGATCCCATGGCTGCGGCAGTCATCCATGATCTTCTTGATCTCATCCATGCTCTTCGCGCAGGTGAGGCACGATGCGAAGAACTCGGAAGGGTAGTGACATTTGAGCCAGCCGGTCTGGTAACTTACCCAGGCGTAGCAGGTAGCATGAGATTTGTTGAAAGCGTATTGGGCGAATTTCTCCCAGTCCTTCCAGATTTTGTCAAGTATCTTTTCCGGATGTCCCCTGTCGATTCCTCCGGTCATGAACTTGTCCTTCAGTGAGTTCAGAATGTCGATCTGTTTCTTTCCCATGGCTTTACGGAGTTTGTCCGCTTCGCCTTTTGTGAATCCCGCCAACTTTTGGGAAAGAAGCATCACCTGCTCCTGATAGACAGTTACGCCGTAAGTGTCATTCAGGTATTCCGCCATTTCGGGAAGGTCGTATTCTATGGGCTCCAATCCCAATTTCCTGTTCACGAAGTTGGGAATGTAATCCATAGGACCCGGTCTGTAGAGGGCGTTCATTGCGATGAGGTCCTCAAATCGGGAAGGGTGGAGTTTCTGAAGCCATGTCTGCATACCTTCGGATTCGAACTGGAACACGCTTACTGTGTCTCCGCGTCCGTAAAGATCGTATGTTGGCTTGTCATCGATCGGTATGGCCTCGATATCTATCTCTTCTCCGGTTCTTTCCTTGATGATGTCAAGGCAGTTGTGGATGATGGAGAGCGTGATGAGGCCGAGGAAGTCCATCTTCAGCATGCCGACGTCCTCGATATAGTGTCCGTCATATTGGGACGTGCGGACATCTTCTCCGGTATCCTTATCTTTCGCGATGGTTATGGGAAGGAAGTTCGTGAGGTCTCCCCTGCCGATGATGGTTGCGCAGGCATGCATTCCCGTCTGGCGGATACTTCCTTCGAGCGCCTTTGCGTATTTGAGGACTTCCTTGTTCAGTTCAGAACCGTGTTCGAGCTCTTCCTTGAATTCCGGAACGAGGCGGAAGCAGTTGGCGAGGGTGATCTTGACGTCGACATCTTCCAGTCCTTTCTGGAAAGTCTTCTTGACCATGACCTTTTCTCCGTCATGTTCTTCTTCCACCTCCTTCTCGATCATCTTGAAGCCGGGCTTGAGTTCATCGAGCTTGGGGTTGAAGGGATATTCCTTTTCCTTCTTTTCGCTCAGACGGTCGGGGACCATCTTTGTGAGGCGGTTGGACTCTTCGATGGAGACGTGGCTTATCCTGGCCACATCCTTTATGGCGCTCTTCGCGGCCATGGTTCCGAAGGTGATGACCCTGGAAACGTGGTCGGCGCCGTATTTCTTTTCGACGTATTCATGGGCCTTGGTGAGGTCTTCGAAATCAACGTCGATATCAGGCATGGAAATACGGTCGGGGTTCAGGAATCGCTCGAACAGGAGTTGATACCTGATAGGGTCAAGATTGGTTATCTTTAGGCAGTAAGCTACTACCGATCCTGCCGCTGAGCCACGGCCGGGACCCACCATGCTGCCCATCGCCCTTGATGCGGCTATATAGTCCTGCACTATGAGGAAATAGTCCGGGAATCCCATTCGGGAAATTGTCTTCAGCTCGAAATCGATGCGTTCCGCCTGCTCATCCGTGAACACCTCTCCGTACCTCTGGTGAGCTCCCTGGTAGGTAAGATGGCACAGATAGGCTACCGAATGGCAGAATCCGTCTCCCCTGTAATTGCCTTTCTTGTCGCACCTTCCGGCATCGATGACGTCCTTGTACTTTTCCATCTGGGCGTCGATGTCCTTCATGAATTCGGGATCGATTTCATAGACGGGGAGGATCGGGTCGCAGTCGATGGAGTAGGATTCGATCTTGTCGAGGATTTCCAGGGTGTTGGAAAGGGCCTCCGGGTGATCCGGGAACAGGGCTGCCATTTCTTCCTCGCTCTTGAGATATTCCTGCTGGGTATATCTCATCCTGTCCGGATCATCGACATATGCGTTAGTAGTAAGGCAGATGAGCCTGTCATGGACAGGTCCGTCTTCCTTGTTCACGAAGTGCACGTCATTGGTCGCCACGACCTTTACGTTGTGCTTCTTGGCCAATTCGAAGATGGCCTTGTTGCAGATTGACTGATGTTCGTAAACTTCAAGGTCCATTCCCGGGACCTCGGTCTTGTGGAGCATCACTTCAAGGTAATAATCGTCTCCGAAGACCCTCTTGTGCCATTCGATGGCCTCGTCCACGGCAGCCATGTTCCCCTCGATGATGTTTCTGGGAATCTCACCGGCAAGACATGCCGAGGAGCAGATGAGGTCTTCGTGATATTTCTCGATAACCTCATGCATCACCCTGGGCTTTCCGTAATACAAGCCCTCCGTATGCGCGATTGAAACGATCTTCACGAGATTCTTGTAGCCGTTGTAATTCTTGGCCAGGAGAATCAGGTGATAGTATTTCCTGTGATTGGTGTCTTTCAGTTTGTGGTCATACCCACGGGTTACATAGATTTCACAGCCGATGATGGGCTTTACGTTCGGGTGCTTCTTGGCGAACTTGAAGAACTCCTTGACACCGTACATGTTTCCATGGTCGGTGATGGCAAGGCCTGGCATCCCAAGCTCCTCGGCACGGTTGAAAAGGTTCGCGATGGAGGACTGTCCGTCGAGAATCGAGTATTGTGTATGGACGTGTAGATGTACAAATGACATATCAGGCAGGTTTGAGGAAAGCAAAGATAATGAAAAGCCTCCACCTGCGGAAAAGAAAATATACCTTTCTCTGAATGTTTTTATACTTCGTTAATATTCATATTTTTACGTAGACTTGAAGTTGCCGGAACGGGATTGACGTAAAAAGGGGACCACCGTTATGGCGATCCCCCTTGTTCAAGTGTATGGTAAGTGTGAATCTTACTTTTTCTTTGCGGGAGCTTTCTTCTCCTCGGCCTTGATTGTAGCATCGTACATGATAGGAGTACCGATCATGAGGGATGCGTAGGTACCGATGATGATACCGAGGATGAGAGCTACTGCGAGACCCCTGATTGACTCACCGCCGAAGATTGCGATCGCAAGCATGGTAAGGAGAGTTGTCAATGAAGTGTTCATTGTACGGGACAGGGTTGCGTTGAGAGCGGTGTTGACGGTATCCTTGAAGCTGTCCTTGGGATGAAGTCCCCTCATCTCACGGATACGGTCGAAGATAACCACGTTATCGTTGATAGCGTAACCGATGATGGTAAGGATAGCCGCAATGAACGTCTGGTCAACGTCAAGGTTGAACGGCAGGATTCCGCTGAAGAGCGAGAAGAAGCCGATGACGATGAGAGCGGTATGTGCAAGTGATGCGACACCACCGAGACCCCATGTCCATCCGCGGAACCTTACGGCGATGTAAGCGAAGATCACGAACAGAGCGATGATGACGGCAATGATAGCGTCCCTCTTCATATCGTTTGCGATGGTAGGTCCTACCTTATCGGATGATATGATACCGTTAGGGTTGTCGAGTGTCGATGTGAAGTCTCCGAGGGTCATGTTCTTGTTGCTGAAGAATCCCTTCAAAGCGTTGAAGAGCTTCTGCTCGACCTCGGCGTCAACAGCTGTGGACTCGTCCTCAACCTTGTACTGGGTGGTGATCTTCATCTGGCTCTCGCCTCCGAACTGCTTGACCTCAACAGCTCCGTCGAATTCAGCCTCTGCAGCGCTGCGGATTTCCTCAGCTGTGACAGGGGTGTCGAACCTTACGACGTATGTACGTCCACCGGTGAAATCAACACCGTAGGTAAAGCCCTTGAAGCAGATAGAGAGGATGGAGATGAGGATGAGAATTCCGGAAACTGTATAGGAAATCTTCTTCTTTCCGATGAAGTCGACCTTCGTGTTCTTGAGGAAGTTCTTGGTGAGGTTGTTCTCGAAAGTGATGTTCTTACCCTTATTGATACGGGAATCGAAGATCAGTCTTGTGATGAAGATAGATGTAATGACTGAAGTGATGATACCGATGATGAGGGTAGTAGCGAAGCCCTGGACAGGACCGGAACCGAATATGAAGAGGACGACACCGGTGAGGAGGGTGGTAACCTGACCGTCGATGATGGCTGAGTAAGCGTTGCTGTAACCGTCGGCGACAGCCTTGCTCAGACCCTTACCTGCCGCAAGTTCCTCCTTGATACGCTCATAGATGATGACGTTCGCGTCAACTGCCATACCGAGGGTCAATACCAAACCGGCGATACCGGGCAGAGTAAGTACAGCTCCGAATGAAACGAGGGTTCCGAAGAGGAAGAGAACGTTGCAGAGGAGGGCGACGTCAGCTACAAGACCTGCTCCCTGATAGAAGAAGACCATGTAGATGAGCACGAGGATGAACGCGATGATGAAGGAGATGAGACCGGCCCTGATGGATCTTGAACCGAGGGAAGGTCCTACGACCTGCTCCTGGATGATCTTTGCGGGAGCGGGAAGTTTACCGGATTTCAGGACGTTGGTAAGGTCAGTAGCCTCTTCAACGGTGAAGTTTCCGGATATCTGTGAGCTACCACCGGAGATTTCAGTCTGGACGGTAGGGTATGAGTATACGAGACCATCGAGAACGATGGCGATCTGCTTTCCGATGTTGTCTTTGGTCAGACGGGCCCAGACATTGGCGCCTTCGGCGTTCATTGTCATGGAAACTGTGGGGTTACCCTGGTTCCTTCCGGTTCCGTCATAAGAAACTCTCGCGTCGGTTACGCTACCTCCGTCGAGAGGAGCCTTTCCGTCACGGGTTGCGGCCTTGATGGCAACGAGCTCATACCAGTTTCCTCCGGCAATCATCTGTGAAGGCTTGACGGACCACATGGCGCGGAACTCTGCAGGGAGGAGATCCTTGACCTGGGTCATGTTGAGGAGACGGTTGACAACAGCGGTGTCACTTCCCTGAGCGTAACCTATGCAGGCGTTGCCCCTGGCGTTGGAGGGCTGGAGAACGGCGAAGAGAGGGTTCTGCTTCTTGTAGTTCTCGAGAGCGGCGTCATCCTCAGCTGCGCTGTTGCTCTGGATCTCTTCTCCGAGAAGGTCGGTAGTGTCAGCTGCGGCAGTCTGCTCGGCAGCCTCTGCGGGAGCGGCCTCTTCAGCGGCCTGCTCTCCAGCCTGGAGCTGTGCGAGAAGGGTGTTGGCATCTACGAGATAAGGATAGATCTCCTGGTTGTCGTAAGTTGTCCAGAATTCGAGGGATGCTGTTCCCTGGAGCAGCTTCCTTACACGCTCGGGCTCTTTGACACCCGGGAGCTCAACGAGGATACGTCCGCTGTTTCCGAGCTTCTGGATGGAAGGCTGGGTAACACCGAAGCGGTCGATACGGCTACGGAGAACGTTGAATGAGTTGCTGATGGCACTCTCCGCATCCTCACGGATTATAGTGATAACCTGGTCGTCGGTTGATTCGGGCTTGATACGGTCCCTCATTTCATAAGTTCCGAAGACCTGGGCGAGCCTCTGTCCTCCGCTGACCTCTTTCCAAGCATCAGCGAAGAGGGTGATGAAATCAGCCCTTGAATTGACGCTGCGCTCTTTGGCGAGGTTGATAGCCTGTTCGAACTGGGGTGTCGCATTGTCTGCGGCGAGGGCCTTTACGAGATCTTCAAGCTGAAGCTGGAGCATGACGTTCATACCACCCTTGAGGTCCAGACCGAGGTTGATCTCTTTTGCCTTGACATCTTTGTAAGTGTAGCCGAAATAGACCTTCTCATTTGAGATGGAGTCAATATACCACCTGTTCCTGTCTT
Source organism: Bacteroidales bacterium (assembly GCA_017469845.1). Lineage (GTDB taxonomy): Bacteria > Bacteroidota > Bacteroidia > Bacteroidales > UBA932 > Cryptobacteroides. Next base: position 122,032 of record JAFUFP010000041.1, read on the forward strand.
TTGACAGAGAATCAAGGGTATAAGCCTTGTCAGCCTCGGCGAGTTTACTGTAGGCGGCGCTCTGCTGGAAAGCTGCTACTGCGTTCTCGGCATACTTTTCAGCCTTCTTTTCCTGTATGCTTGTTACAGCGGTGAAGGCAAGCTGCCAGACGCAGGCCAGACCAAGCAAGATGGCCACCAATCTGATTGCACCTTTGCTTTGCATTTTAAATTACTATTATTTAATTGTTACAATTTCGTTTTTGGTGCTGTTTTCACGCATGTGGAAACGTCATTTCACACTACGGGAAAATAGGCTGCAAATTTACTACTTTTTTCTTAGAAAGAAAGTTTCTTACAACTATTTCTTGTTTTCAGCCTCCAGTTCGCTGTGGCAACATCCAAGCGGGAGTCCCATTTGCGATGCCTTAGAGTTTTCCCCGGAAGAAGATTATTTATTGCAACTATTTTTTAATTTTGCATCCAACTATGAATTTTTCTTTGTCACATATTTTGTCCCTTCCGGTTGCGGCCCTTCTTGCCTTGGCAGCCGGTTTTGACGTATCGGCCCAAAATACGGATACTTTGTCTGTAGAACAGTTCCGGCGAAAACTTGCCGAGGTGGAAAGCTTGAGGAAAAGTTACAATTTTCCCGGAGCGATGGACCTGTGCGCCGAAATCGAAGATTCCGTTTTCCCGGACTCCCTTTCCAAGGAGTTGTCGGAAATCAGTCTTCTTTCAAGCAACGGTGAAAACATGATGGACTTCTGCAGTTCACCTGTCGCAGTGGCGAAAAAGAGGTTTTCAGTGAAGGACTTTTTTCTTCATTATCCTCTTCGGGACCGTTCCTGGAGAAAGACCCCCAATGTCCTTGATACTCTTGGAGGGTCGGTAGCGCCGGCGGTTTATTTCGAAGAAGGGGACAAGGAGATTTTCTTCTCCGCAACAGAGCAGGACGGGACCAGGAACATATTCCGTACAGCTTGGCGTGATACCGTATGGTCCGCTCCGGAGTTGGTCTCGGAAAGCACGACATCTCCTTCGGAAGAAATCTTTCCCATGGTTTCACCGGACGGAAACAATCTTTATTTCGCCTCCAAAGGCCTTTTCGGAATGGGTGGATACGACCTTTACGTATCTTCGAAGGATCCCAAAACCGGAGAATGGGGCGTACCTGTCAACATGGGGTTCCCCTATTCTTCTCCGTATGACGATTTCCTGTATGCGGTGACCGATGACTTCAAATATGCCGTTTTTGCCTCGAACCGTGAATGCGGCCCGGGCAGTGACAGCGTTTATGTTTATGTACTCGAATATGACGCTTCTCCGGTGAGGAAACGGATCACCTCCCCCGCTGAACTTCTATCGTTATCGAAGCTTGCCCCCAAGAGTGTTTCCTCCGCGTCTTCCTCTTCCGGAAACACGAAGATAGACTCTTATATGAATCTGTATTCCAGCGTCTCCGACCTGCGTGAGAGGATTTCAGCTTATTCGGGAAGGATGGAAGAGGTCCGCTCGTCGCTCTCTTCGGCTTCATCGGACAAGAGGGAGTCCCTTCTTTCCGAACTTACCAAGATGGAACAGGAGATACCGCTTCTTCAGGATTCCCTCACTAAAAGCACTGCCAGACTCCAGGACCATGAAATGGACCTTCTGTCGGAAGGAATCGTCATCGATCCGATCAAGGAAATGCGCAAGAGGAATACTTCACAAACTGTTGCCTTCTCTTTCCCCTCGATGAAGATTGGCCCGGATCCCGATATCAGAATACTCAAGCCGGAACCGGTCTTTGACTACACATTCCAGGTGCTTGCCGAAGGACGATATGCCCTTGACAATACGCTTCCGGAAGGCCTGGTGTATCAGCTGCAACTATTCTCCCAGCAAACCAAGGCGGAGGTTTCAAAACTTGGCGGACTGAGTCCGGTTTTCTTCAGGGAAGAACCCGGCAAGGTTGTCCATACGGCAGGAGTTTTCCGGACATACAAAGACGCGTTGGCGAATCTTCCCAAAGCGAGGAAGACTTTCAAGAGCGCATTCATCGTGGCGTTCCTGGACGGCAAGAGCGTGACGGTGGCTCGTGCCAGGGAACTCGAGAGGACGATTCACGAGATGTTCCTCATCAGGATATACCCCAGTGACGGAGCGAACCTCAGCGCTGCCGCCCGATCCGCGGTTTCCGCGGTCAGCGATCTTGATCTTGTAAGGGTTTCTGATTCCGGAACGGTATCCTATATTCTCGGCAATTTCGATTCCAAGGAAGAAGCTGAATCCACCGCGAAGACTCTTCGTTCAGCCGGCCTCGCCAACGTCAACGTTGAATCGGCAGGTCTGTCTTCTCCGAAGATTTGAGAACGGATTTCCGGGGCGGCGTTTCGGTCGGACATTAAGAAAACGGGATGGCTTCCACCACCCCGTTTTTTGGTAAAAATATGTATCCGAAAGTTATCTTTAAAACGGATGTTAATTTAACCCTTGTGAAATTATATCCCGTCCGCTTTTGACAAACTTTTGATTATTACTGCTTTGCTATGTTGTCTCTCATCTCGGTGTCAGCCTGGATGTTTTTCATCCTGTAGTAGTCCATGATACCGAGATTTCCGGAGCGGAAGGCCTCCGCCATAGCGAGAGGAACCTGAGCTTCGGCTTCAATAACCTTCGCTCTTGCCTCCTGTGCCTTGGCTTTCATTTCCTGCTCAAGAGCAACAGCCATCGCCCTTCTTTCCTCGGCGCGGGCCTGGGCTATATTCTTGTCGGCATCAGCCTGGTCCATCTGGAGGACAGCTCCGATGTTCTTTCCGATATCGATGTCCGCGATATCAATTGAGAGAATCTCGAATGCGGTGCCGGCGTCAAGTCCTTTCTTGAGGACCACCTTTGAAATGGATTCGGGCATTTCCAGAACTTCAGCGTGGCTTTCAGCGGAACCGATGGAGGATACGATACCTTCACCTACTCTCGCAAGAACCGTTTCTTCTCCTGCACCTCCGACGAGCTGGTTGATGTTTGCCCTCACGGTAACCCTGGCTTTGCATATAAGCTGTATACCGTTCTTTGCAACCGCTGTAACAGGAGGGGTGTTGATGACCTTTGGATTGACTGACATCTGGACAGCCTCGAAGACATCCCTACCGGCCAGATCGATTCCGGCAGCGGTTTTGAAGTCAAGCGGAATGTTCGCCTTGTCCGCCGAGATCAGGGCATTCACGACTTTTGGAACGTTTCCTTTGGCGAGATAGTGGGCTTCCAGTTCATTTGCCTTCAGTGTCAGACCGGCTTTTGTTCCGGTAATGAGGGCGATTACGATGGTTTTGGGGTTGACACCTCTCCAGCGCATGAGAACGAGCTGGATCAGAGATACGCGCACTCCCGAGAGAATCGCCTGGAACCAAAGGGCAACAGGGAAGAACCACAGGAGTATAACCAGGCCTATGATTATTATTCCGGCCCAAATCAGTATACCTTCCATATAAGAAATATTAGTGGTTAATAATTCAGAGAGATTGTAAGGCTACGCTTTCTTTACGAATACCTTGTTTTCCTCAACCCTTTCAACGATGATGTCGGAGCCGGAATCGATCATCCCTTCAACTGAAGTGACTTCGACGGTTTTGTCTCCGATGCGTGCGGATCCCATCGGGGCGAGGCGGGTAACGGCCTTTCCTTCCTGTCCTACAGTGAATTCATTCGCCTTCGGTTCTTTGGATCCGATGACCGTATTGAGTTCAAACTTTTTCCATGTCTTGTCCCTCATCAGGAAACAAAGAAGACCCACGACCAGCAGTATGTTGACGGCTGTCACGATTATGCCCGCAGCTACACTGATGGAAAAAGCAAAGAAGCAGGAGGCGACCAGAGCCGCTATTCCGAGGAAACCGGCGACACCGATTCCGGGAATCAGGAAGACTTCTGCAAGAAGCAGGAGGATGCCGGTAAGTACAAGAAGAATGATAAGTCCCATAATTAACAATCAGGTGTTGTTATATGAAGCACACCTGCGGAAACAAATATAAAAAATATTCTGAATAGGTCGTTTATATTCCAAGAGACAATCAACAAAAAGAATACGCCAATGTGCAAGCGGTTCCTTATTATTGGACAGATAAAGGCAAAACCACATTCAATCCGATTGTGAAGGCTCGATTTTGAATAAACTATTAAGGTATCCGACAGCAGTTCCGATATGGGGCTTTATGTATGGTATTGTGCAGGAAAGTAAGGGTTGTTCAAAGAACAATACGTGAGCAAAAGACCTTCCCGAGTTTTGGAGAAAAGGTTTTGTTTTTTTTGCTACCTTTGCGCCCGGAAATTGTAAGCGTCTGAAGTTCTTGAGGTGTTCGTAAGTGTCTGAAGGTTTCCTTGTAGGATTAATTATCAGATATTTATGAGTGAAATTAAAAAAACACTGACGTTTACTATCCTTTCCATTTCTCTTCTCACCGTAATGGCAGGTGCCGCCATAGCTCCGGCACTCGGAACAATCAGGGAACATTTTGCGGGAACCCCCGACATTGTCATACAGATGATAGTGTCGATGCCTGCCCTTTTCATCATAATGACGAATCTTGTTTTTGCCAAGTTGTGCGCCTTGATGAAAACAAGAACACTTGCGATAACCGGCCTGCTGATGTATGTCGTTTCAGGAACAGGAGCCTTTTTCCTTGACAATATCTGGGCTCTCCTTGCATCAAGGGCGGTGCTCGGTATAAGTGTAGGGATGATAATGCCTCTTTCAACAGGTTTGTTGTCGTATTATTTTCCTCCGGAAAAGCAGGCATCCCTTATGGGTCTGTCGGCTGCGATGAACCAGATGGGCGGAGTGGTCGCCACTCTTCTTGCTGGCCTTCTCGCAGGAATCAGTTGGAACTACGCTTTCCTTGTCTATCTCCTCGGCCTCGTTGCCGTCATCATGGTCATCCTCTTTCTTCCGAATGAAAGACTGTCCGGAGGAAACGGTCCTTCCCTCAAGCTTCTGAAGCGTTTCCATCCGTCCGTTGTCGGAATGTTCCTCGTGATGTTGATATTCTTCATTTATCCGACGAACTTCGCCATAGCTGCGTCAAAGGGAACGAACCTTTCCGGGAATGCGATAACTCTCATCATGGTCGGTTTGGACGTTGTTGCCTTCCTTGTCGGGATGATATTCGGATGGCTTGTGGGAATGTTCCCTTCCGGAATGAAATATTTCGCCCCGGTTCTTTTCTTCGCCGGATATCTGGTGATGGCCATGTTCCCTGTCCCTTGGGGATTGTTGACCGGTTCCGCCCTCATCGGCCTTGCCAACGGTATAGGAGTTCCTTACCTCAACACCATCGCCTCCCTCAAAGCCGGAAAAGAAGCCGCAACAACCGTAATGCCCCTTCTTTCCGCCGCCCTGTATCTTGGTCAGTTCATTTCACCTATTGTCGTTGTTCCTTTAGGCAAACTTCTTTTCGGGGAATTGACAACGGCATCCTTCAATGTCGGGGTCATACTGAGCATTGTATTCTTCCTGCAGATTTATCTTACAAGAAACAAGCAGGCGCAGCCTGTCTCCAGGCACTAGAACGTCTGCTAGCATATGTTGAGAAGGCGGTCACACTGTGGCCGTCTTTTTCTGTAAAGACCTCCAGGGTCGCTTAAAAAGCAATTTTGATCGTAGAAACATTGTTTTAAGAAAAGAAACTCTTACCTTTACGCACTACAATGACTAATGTATAACAACTTAGCAAAGTCGGAAATGAAAAAAAACATCATTGTCGCAGTCGCTGCGATATTCATGTCCGGTGCTCTCGCCTTCGCCCAGGGTGGTCCAGGCGGTCCCGGTGGTCCAAGAGGTGAAGCGAAAGACGATTCAAAGAAAGAGGCTCCGGTCAATCTGACCGTTACAGATGGCCTTTTCGGCGTTTCACAAAATGACAAGGATTGGTATTTTGACATCCCGGATGAAATCCTGGGACGCAGGATTCTTGCCGTAACCCGTTATGTCAGCATGACTCCAGGAGCGTCCGAGTACGGCGGCGAAGAGGTCAATGAGGCGATGGTTTACTGGGAGAAGGCCCCCAATGGAAACCTTCTTCTCCGTGTTGACGTCCTCAATATCACCGCTGACGAAGATCAGGATATCTACAAGGCCGTTAAGATCAGTTCTGAGAATCCTATCGTAGCTTCTTTCAAGCCTGAAAACGGTGGGAATGCCGGAAGTACCCGAATCAAGGCCAACAGCCTTTTCGAGGGGGATCTTCAGGTTTTCTCCTTCAGTGCGATGGGAAAACGTAGGTATAATCTCGGAGGAGTGAAGAGTGATGCTACATTCATCAACAGTATCCGCACCTACCCGATCAATACCGAGGTGACCGTCACCAAGACTTTCAACTACAGCGCACCTCAAGGTGGCCAGGGTGGTGGCCAGATGGGACAGATGCGTGGACTTCCCGCAGGATCGGAAGCCGGAACTGTCACCATCGTTCTCAATACATCATTGCTCCTTCTCCCCGAGAAGCCGATGCAGCAGAGGTATTTCGATCCTCGAGTCGGTTATTTCGCAAATGGATACAGCAAGTTCTCAGACACTCAGCAGGAGGTTGAAACCGTCCGTTTCATCACCCGTTGGAGACTCGAAGCCCGTCCCGAAGATGTGGAGAAGCAGAGAAGGGGTGAGCTTGTCGAGCCCATCAAGCCTATCGTTTATTATATCGATCCCGCAACTCCTAAGCAGTGGAGGCCTTATCTCATCGCCGGTGTCAATGACTGGAACGTCGCTTTCGAGCAGGCAGGTTGGAAGAACGCCATCCGTGCCGAAGAGTGGCCTGAGGACAATCCCGATATGAGCATGGAGGATGCGCGTTTCTCCGTTATCCGCTATCTGGCATCTCCTACCGCAAACGCATACGGTCCCAATGTCCATGACCCCCGTTCCGGAGAAATTCTTGAGAGCCACATCGGTTGGTATCACAACGTGATGACCCTCGTCCATGACTGGTATCAGGTTCAGGCCGGTGCCGTCGATCCCCGCGCCCGCAAGATGAAATATGATGACGAACTCATGGGCGACCTCATCCGTTTCGTCTCTTCCCACGAGGTAGGCCACACTCTCGGTCTTCGTCACAACATGGGATCCAGCAGCTTCACTCCCGTCGAGAAGCTCCGTGACAAGGCTTGGGTTGAGGAGCACGGACACACCGTGAGCATCATGGACTACGCCCGTTTCAACTACGTCGCTCAGCCCGAGGACAACATCGGAAAGGCCGGTCTCTATCCCCGTATCAATGATTATGACAAGTGGGCCATCGAGTACGGCTACCGTCCCACCATTTATACCGATCCCGAGAAGGATCATCTCTATTGGAACAATGTCATCATCGAGCGCCTCAACCAGAACCCCAATCTCTGGTTCGGCGGTGAAGGAAGCGATTCCGACCCCAGGGCACAGAGGGAAGACCTCAGTGATGACGCTGTCGCAGCCAGCAACTACGGAATCAAGAACCTCAAGAGGGTTATCGTAAACATTCCCGAGTGGAACGCTGAAGAGGCTGACATGTATACCAATGTAAGCCGTATGTACGAGGCTGTAGTCAGCCAGTTCAACCGCTACATGGGACATGTCGCAGCCAATATCGGAGGCCGTTATCTCACAAACAAGAGCATCGAACAGACTTCCGCTCCCGACAAGTACGCTCCCGTTCCCAAGACCCGTCAGAAAGCTGCGCTCGATTTCCTGAACGAGCACGTGTTCACAAAGCCCGAGTGGCTTGTCGATGTTCCTTACATCTTCGATCTGACTGATCGTCCCGACAATTATCTTTACAACGTTGTGAACGGTGTCGTCAGTTCTTCCGTCCTCCTTTCTACCGCCAAGCTTGACCGTCTTGAGCAGTTTGCACAGTACGATTCTTCGAACTACAGCGCTGAGGAGTATCTTTCCGATCTATATGGAATGGTCTTCTCCGAACTCGGAAAAGGTAAGGCCGTAGACAGCTACCGCCGCTATCTGCAGCGCAGGTATGTCACCGCAGCTCTCGAGGCTTACGCAGCTGCAGCCGCCACATCAAACGGCAAATCCCTTCTCCTCGGACAGCTTGTCGAGATTCAGGAGAAAGCCTCCAAGGCAAAATCTTCCGATTCCGTTACAAAGGCTCACTGGCTTGCTATATCCAAGCAGATTGACTCCGCCTTGAAGAAGTAGTCAAACAGATTTCAGATACAACTGTTTCCGGCTGGGATTTCAGATGAAGCCCCAGCCGGAATTGTATTCTTTGCAGCATAGAGATATTATTGCCAAAAGATCTGCAAGTGTCAAAGGAATGTTTTTGCGAAAACCGTTTTTTTTTGTTTTTTTGCAATTGTTAGTGAGTCGTTTCAACTGATAATTTCTCATTTCTACACTTTCAAAACTATGCGAATAATTCAGCGTAAAACCCGGAGTATTCTTCTTGCCGCCATGTTGCTGATCCTCCCGTCTACGAGGGCTTTTTCAGGCAATGCGATTCTGGTAGGCAGATTCATTGAATGGACAAAAGGGGATGTCCATGATATGCCTGTCGTCGGTGCGGATTTTTATAGGAAGAACAAGATAACGCTTGAGGCTGATGGTCAACTATACTCGACGGAACAGTTGAAGGCGGGGAGTTTCGTTTTTGAGAACCTGAACGCAGGAAAAGTTCGTCTTACAATAGACTGCGGAGAGCCTTGGCTGTTGTTCTGTGAAGAATTCGAAATAGTGGATGGAGTGAATGCCATCCAGATAGAGATGCATCGGGATCCGGCATTGAAGGACAAATATGCCCCGAAAAGTCAGCCATCCGTTCAAGTCGATACTGCAGATCCGTTGCCGGATTTGACGGCAAAAGGTAAAAAACAAAAAAATAAGAGCAAGGCGGTCACAATCGTGCAAGCTTCTTATGATATGTCTGTATGGGATGATGATTCTTCCACAGCCGGCCCTGATGGAATAATTCCTCTTGCCGGGCTGTATGAGGAGGATGGTCTCCTTGTCTATGACGGAATGGCGTTGTCAAATTTTGAGAATGACATCTACGCCAGGGTCCTCCGGGCCATACCTGGAGTTGAGGTCGGTAATAAGCTTGTAATAGACCCCTCTTCCGTTGACGTATCATATATGGACCGGGCGATGCTGATAAGAATCGAGGCGAGAATCAACCTTCGATGAAATCAACCTTATAAGTTGTCCGATGAAAAGGAGAAGCATAGTTTTTTCTTTGTGGCTGTTGTCCGCACTCTTTGCAGAGGAACGTTCAATGGCGCAGGATACTACTTCTTCCATCGCAGGAGAGGTCATCGTCAGGCAACAGATTATCGAGCAGAGTTTGCAATACGACTTCCCGGTACAAGGGGCGGAAGTGGTACTCGTTTGCGGACGGGACACTTTGAAAACTGAAACGGATCTGCGTGGGGGCTTTACTTTTACAGGTCTTGTTCCGGGAGAAATCCATATGTCCATAAAAAAAGACGGATATGCTACGTTCTCGGAAAGTTTCGAAATTGTTCCGGGCAAAAATGTCATTCTGGTCGATCTTTCTCCCTCCGGAGGGGACATAGAACCCTCCGTCGCAACATCCCGTCCCCCCGTAATGACGATGAAGGGAGACACTCTTGTATATAATGCAGCTGCTATCGACAGACGCGAAGGGGACTATGCAATCGATATACTCAAGCAGCTCCCTGGCGTGGAAGTCCAAGGACGCAGTATCAGTATTGTTGGGCAAAACGTCAGAAGGACTTATGTCAACGGGGCGATGATATTCGGACAGGACCCGATGTCTTCCATGGAGAACCTGAAAGGTGAGCAGGTCCTGACAATGGACGTTTACAAAGAGAAGAGTCCTGAAGAGACCATAGACGGCAACGCCCGTCCCAAAGACCTTGTCATCAACATAAATACCAAGGACCCGATATTCAGCGTCACCGATATCCAGGCAAGGGCGATTGCGGGAGTGGATTTGGAGAACGATGATAAAGGAGAACATCAGACAAGGTATACAATCGGGACTAACGCCAAGTTCTTTTCCGAGAAGAATATCCTCACCGCCGACCTTATTACCGGTAACCTCGGGATGACGTCAAGTCTTATTTCTGTTGATCCTACGATTCAATCCAACTACAAAGAAGATACTTCTGTCAGTTTGGGTTTCGATCATTATTTTGGGTCTGCTTTCATAGGCGATGGCGTGCAGGGACGATACAATTTCACACACGGATGGGCAAGAAACAGAAGCAAGGCGTTGTCAGAGTATTTTGAAATGGAGTCCTTTCCCGGAAGGAATCAGGAAAGTGAGACGCTTGGAACGCAGAAAACAAAAACGCATTCCTTCAATTCCACCCTAGCCTACAGGACCGCTCCCTTCTTATCGGTACGTTGGACTAATGCCTTGTCTTTCAGTTCGTTGGAATCCGAAAGAAACCTTTCGGAGACGACACTGATTCCCGAACATGACCCGATGCTGCGGGAAGAAAGGTTTTCACAGAACAACCGTTCCTGGAGTATTTCTGAAAACGTAACCGTTTCTCTGAGGAAAATCCGCAAGTATACCCCCTCTTTAGGGGTTTCAGTAGAAGCGGGAAGGAATAATCTTGATTCCTGGACTCTTGATACCCTCTCTTCTTCCTATTCCAGGCGGTATCTTACAAAGGACGGATCGGGTGTTTCAAGATCGCTGGGTTTAAGTTTCAGACAGCCGGTTGTGATGTATAACGATTCCAGGAAACTGATTAACTTGATTTTGACGGGCGGATATACGGCGAAGAGGTCTTCGAAAATCCAGGAGGCCTATGACCTGCTGGACCCCGTACGTCCCGTGTTGAATCCTGCGAATACCTTTGACTATACATTCAACGATGACAGATACTATCTGCTTGCCAATATGGTTTACGGCCGGATAGGTGGCATTTCGGTAATAGGCTCATTGCAAATCTCCGCGGACAGGATAAGGGACCTTGAGAATCTTGATGGAAACCGGACGGAAAGGACTTTTTACAGTGTCTTGCCGGCCGTTAGTTTCACAACGGGAAAAGGTTTCACCCTTTCCTATTCCTGTTCCGATATCATCCCGTCGGTTGAGCAGGTCAGGGATTATATAGATGATACGGACCCTTTGATGCTCAGATCCGGTAATCCGGGAATAAAGAGAAGCTTGTCGCATTCCTTCAGTCTGAGCAGATATTCTTTGAATGTCAGTGAAGGAAAGCCTCAATATCGCATTGACATTTCTGCCAATATCGTTACGGACCCGATTGTTTCCAAACTCGTCTTTTTCAATGAGGACACCGTCCTGACGGATTACAGGAATTATTCCGCACCTGCAGGATCCGCCCTCAATATCCCGGAAAACTCCTCTCCGAGGTACAACTTTTCCGCAAGCGGATCCATAAACTACCACGTATACCTTGCAAAAGACAAGTTTCCTGTCAATTTGAACTTGGTGCCTTCCCTTTCGTATCAATCCATGCCACAATATTATGGTACAGTCTTCGACAGGACCGGGGAATTCAGAACCGGGGGAAGATTCGGTGCCAACGGATCCTTTTCTTCGGCGTTGCGATATGGACTTCTTGCGTCGGTGGAATACTGTAATGTAAGGACCGCAAGCGGCAACAACGACATTTCTTCTTTGAATTCATCCTTGGGCGGCAACGTGAATCTCGAATTCATGCGCAACGCCCATATCAAGGGGTCCTACAGGTTCAACTTCTATAATTATCTTAAATCCCGGAGGCAGGATGTATACCGGCATTATCTTGATCTGTCCATTGGCTGGAGTTTCCTAAAAAGGGCGCTTTCGGTGGATATCCTGGGAGTGGACCTCCTCAATAACGGGAAAACATTTTCAGCAAGCTCCGGGGCTTCTTCATATGTGCGGACGTGGACTCCTTCATACGGGAGGAGCATTTTGTTGAGTATCAGTTTCAGGTTCAATTCTTCCGGTGGCAAAATGGCTCCTGTTATCGCTTTATGATTTCGGATCAAAAAGTTGTTGCGAAAAATAAGATAAGTTCCTAACTTTCGGAACAATAATCGTTTGCCATGAAAAGATCTGTACTATTGCTTGCGGCCTTCGCAATGTTGTTCCTTTCGTCCTGCCATGAGGACGTGCCCCAGTGTTTTGAGGAAGGTCCCTATACGGTAACAACCCTGCAAAAAGGTATATATGACATCGAGGACAGCAATTCTTCCAATCCAGCCGGAGTTCAGGAAGGAGGAATGAACAATTGTTCCAACATGTATCTTGTCCTCGGAAAGAAAAAGGCGCTTCTGATAGACCTTTCCAATGACATCAAATGGGCGGACAACGCTGCTGAGTCTCTCAGAAAAGTATTTTATGACCTGGCCGGAAAGCGGGAGAAGATAATAACAATCACTCACGCGCACGGAGATCATACAGGTATGCTACATGCGTTCGCTGATGATCCGGAGATTTCATTCGTGCTTTCAAGAAAGGATTTCGGAAATGACAAAAGGTTCCCGCAGGAAAGGACAACAATCATTGACGGAGGATATGTCTTTGACCTTGGAGGCGTGAAGTTGGACGCCATAGATGTCCAGGGGCATACTCCCGGTTCGATGGCCTTCTATGTTGAGGGCCGCAATGCTGTTTTTACCGGGGATGCCGTAGGCTCAGGGAGCGGGGTGTGGATATTCTCATTTGATGGATTCAAACAGTTTGAGAAAGGCCTTGCCAACCTCATATCATTTCTGGAGGAACCCGCCAATGGAGTAAACCTTGACGACCTCACGGTTTATGGGGCGCATGCCTGGCAGAAAGGAGAAAAGCCGAAACTTGGGATGCAATATCTGTACGATATGCAGGGGGTCGTTGACGATATCAATGCCGCCAAGGCCCAGTGGGAACCATACAATGCGGGATTCCCGATGCTGAACGCCAATTTCAAGCACGGCGAAAGCGTTATTACTTGGAGCACTGATTCTTATGCCCGGCTTTGCGCCGAAAAAGGGATAGAGATAGGTATCTTGGAATAATCGGTGACAATAGCCGGTAACTAAACAACGAAACAAAGGGATGGAAACCATCATGGCTCCATCCCCTTTTTTCATAAGAACCCTTCTCTTTCTCAGAAATTCCAACGGAAGGGTTCCTGCTCAGCCATGGCCTTTATGATCGGATCGTCGTCGTAGACAAGCTTCGTTTCGACATCAAAAATCATGGTCGGCTTCGTTTCGGGATTGTAGGGTTCCCAGGAGAGTTTCTTGATGCTGGGGTTGCCGTCTTTCGCGAATGATACCCAGACGTCGCTCATCTTGTCGGCAAGGGCGTAGGCTTCCTTCTCAGTTCCTGTCATGTGCCTACCGAGATAGATGTTGTTGAAGACGAAAGATATCTCCATATTGTGCATGGACTTCAATGCACCGTCGAGGATGGGGGAATTCTTGGCGAAGATGTAGAGGTATTCGGGAGCACCTTTCCAAGCGTAGCGGACATCGAGTTCGGCGGTCGCTCCGGCCCTGGAGGTCGCTTCGGAGTAGTTGTGTCCGACAATGACGGGGACGTCTCCTGAAATCGCTTCAACTTCGGGAGCACCCAGCTGGTAAGGAAGAACCTCTCCGTCACGGACAGGACCTACGCCCATCATCCCGACATTGACCCCGGCTGCACGCAGATTGGCAGTAGCTTTCTTCGAGGCTTCAAGCAGTTCCGTATAAGGAACCTCCTGAATCTTGTCGATCGTCTTTTCGTCAAGGCCGAGAGCTTTGGCGGTCTCAATTCCGATCTGCCGTGAAGCCTCGGGCTCAGTGACGGTCATTATCGCTCCGCTTTGGACGGCAGCTTTGTTGAAAAGGCCTTTGGCCGACGGGGCGGCAAGCAGGATGTTCACTTTTCCGCCACCTCCCGACTGACCGAATATCATCACGTTGTCGGGATCTCCGCCGAAGTTGCTGATATTCTCCTTCACCCATTTCAGGGCCATGATCATATCCATGACGCCCGCGACTCCCGAATATTTGTATTTCTCTCCGAAGGCGGAGAGGTCGAGATATCCTACGACATTGAGACGGTGATTGAGGTTCACAAGGACAACGTCCTTCTTCGCCAGGTTCGCTCCGTCGTAGAAGGGAAGTTCACTTCCCGCACCCATTGAATATCCTCCGCCGTGAAGCCATACCATCACGGGACGTTTCTTTCCGTCATTGATCCCTTTGGTCCAGACGTTGAGGACTTGGCAATCTTCGCTCTGGGTGCCGTCGTCCCAATGGAACATGAAGGCCTGTTTGTCGCTCTGCCATCCCGTCCTGACGTCTTGGGGAGACTGAGGACCATAATAAAGGCAGCTTCTGACGCCTTCCCAAGAATCCGGTTCTTCCGGAGCCATGAACCTTTCGGCCTTGGCATATGGAATGCCCTTGAAAGTGTAGATTCCGTCCTCGATGTAACCGGACACGGCACCATATTGTGTCTGAACGACTGCATCCGTCGAGTTTACGATGATTGAGGGCCCTTTGTCGTAAGGGTTGCTGCAGCAGGCTGCCGCGAGGGCGGCAATGCCGATGAATGTGAATGACTTTCTCATATTCGGTGAGTTTTTGTTCTGCCGAAAGATAGTAAACAAAGAGAAGAACGGTTGTGCGATTTCGCTGAAATGCTCTACCGTATCGTCAGGAGAGTGAAATCCGTGGAAAGAAGAGCCAAAAAGACACAAATTCATATCCAAATGTATTATATTTGCATACTATTCACCTTAAATGGAAAAATCAAACGACGGTCATCATAGTGTATGTTCTCCTTCTTCAGGTGAATGATGTTTTAAAACCATTTTAGCATGAAAAGAATCATTTCAATCGTGATTGCCTCCCTCATGGCAGTCAACGCATTTTCCCAATCATCCGAAGACGCCCTTGTCTTGGCGTCATCCAAGAATGAAACGGTCAAATTTGAGGCCTTCGAGCATATAGGATATGGCTACAGCTTCACAAAAAGCAAGGATTTTGACCCTTCGACCGGTTGGGAGTTCTTTGTGAATGTGCTTGATTTGGGAATTTATCCGGCTGAAAACTTCGGAATAGATATGGGAGTTGATCTCCTGTTCAACGTCTTCAATCAGAAGAACGCCGTCTTCTTCCTCGACTCTGACAGAAACATCCGTTCCGTAGCCGCTCCTGTTTATCTTGCCGACATTGCGGACATCAAGAAAGTGCGCAGTGATTTCAGCACATTCAGTTTCAATGTTCCACTGTTGTTCAAAGCCATTTTCAACGATTTCAGCATCGGAGTGGGAGTGGAAGGAAGTTGGAACGTGACCGGTGGTACGGATTATAACTACAGGTCCAATAATCATCGGACCAGAGTCTCCGAAAACAAGGCCAAGGTCAATCCTTTCTCTTATGGTTTTCTTGCCACAATCGCTCTGAATGACGGCGGAATATATTTCAGATATCATCCCAAGTCTTCTCATCTTCTTCCCGAAGACGGTCTTGACTTGAGTTACATGACTCTCGGTATCGCATTCAATTTCTGATGCGGGGGGCTGAGCCGTCTTTCAGAAACAAACAAAACAGATTGAGATGAAAAAATCATTGTTCGCCATAGTCCTCGCCCTGATGTTCTCTTCCGCGGCATTCGGGCAGGCATCGATTCTTGGCACCTGGCGCACCGAATTCTCGGAAAGCGAGAGCGGTCAGGAAGAGGATGTCTCGGCAGAGATGTCCGTCAAAGCCTTTGATGAATTCACTTTGAGCGGGAACACCTACAGCCGCAACTTCTCGATGGTCATGAACATATCAGGAGAGAGCACCAAGGAGGCCCAGAAGCTTGATATCAAGTTGACCGTCAAAGGATCCATCAAAGGAACCTGGACATACGTCGACGGAATCCTTTCCATGGTTCCGGACAAGAAAGCCAAACCGAATATCGAAGTTGAATCAGAGGGCCTTCCGGGTATTGCGAAAACCCTTCTGGTCGCTCCTCTTAAGAAAGAGATCAAGAATGCCCTCATTGAGCCGGAAAAAGAGCAAGTGCTCTCTTTGACCGAGACGGAGATGGTCCTCAGGGAGATTCCTGATCCGAAGAAGAAAGACACGGAGCCTGTGGAAGACGTCACCTATAAACGCAAATAAGCGTTCAGGAGTCCCGTCAGCGATTGGCCATAAGATAATCCGCCACAAGAGAATGCATCTCAAGTGGCGGATTTCTTATACAAGGAGCCGCCCCCGCAAACGGAGACGGCCCCAAGTCCCATATCAATCAACCCAGTAACTATTTGAAAGTATAAGGTAAGTCACCTTTGGCCCATGTTGTTCCATCTCCCCATCCGGGATTCTGTTCCAGAACACCTTCGGAAAGAGTCACCTGGTCTTCAGGAATCTTGAAGAAGCCTCCACCGGTCGCTTTGTAGCGCTCCATGAAGTCGACAGTGAACTTGTAAGTGCCTGTAGCCTTTTCGTTCAGAATGTTGTTTCCGACCTGATTCCTGACGATTTCCTGGACATCTCCCCAACGGCGCAGATCATTCCAGCGGATCGCCTCGAAGCAGAGCTCATATCTGCGCTCTTTCTTGAGGGCTTCCAGGCTGTAGGCGATGTCGGGGAGTCCCGCACGCTGCCTTACGGCATTCATGCCGCTCTTTCCGTTGTATATGGTCTTTCCGTCAGTCAATTCCGAGTGCATCAGCAGAACATCGGCGAAGCGCAGCCAGACAAGAGACTGGGTCAAGCCGGTCTGGCGGTTGTTTTCACTTCCGTAGAAGTATCCGTAGCTCAGCATTCTCTGCCCTTCGGAGTTGTATGCCTCACATCCGACGTATTTCTTTGCGAGAAGGTTCGTGTTCTCCACTTCCTTCGCCTTGTCTCCGGCATAATTGGGGATTTCCACAAGACGGTCACAGATGGATCCCGTCCTTCTGTAATCTCCGGCATAATCGGGATCCTTCTCCCAATCAGTCCAGAGCTTTTCGCATACCGGACCGTTGGAATAGCCCTGAACGGAGAACGGGAATGCGTCGGCGGTAGTCTTGCGCAGACTGTAGAATTCGACGACCCTGTTGTGACGCAACTGAGCGTCGGCACTCCAACCCGGTTTGTTCGACATCTTCACGGCGAACATGTTTTCCTTGTTCTCGTCGGTTTCCCAGTTGAGATTGTTGTCTATGTCGTACTTATAATCCTTTCCTGTATAAGGATTGGTGTAAGGCCAGAGATTCCTCTGGTCGGAAACCAGGCCGTATCCGCTGTTCTGGATACAGTCCTCAAGCCAGGTTGCGACCTGGGATTTGGAGATGGAACCGCCTTCGTCTGCGGGCAGGGGAAGGTCGGATTTTCCGTAGAATCCGGTATAGAACAGCCATACCCTTGCCATCATTCCTTCAGCGGACCAGCGTGATGCTCTTCCGTCCCCGAACTGGGGATATTTGGTGGCGGGACCATATTCTATGGCTTTCTTCAGGTCAGATGCGATTTGGGCATAAATCTCGTCCGGGGTCGCCCTCGGCAGGTTCTGCGGCTCCGTACTGAGGACCAGGGGAACACCGTTGAATACTTGTGCGAGGTTGAAGTAATAGAACGCGCGAAGGAAATGTATCTCGCACAGAAGTTGGTCTTTCGCGGCCTTTGAACTCCACTCGGTCACTTTGTCGATAGTCTCCAAGGCGTTGTTTGCCCTGTTGATGCCGGCATACCTCTGCTTCCAGCACGGTCCCATCCAGTTGGTGTAGGAGTTCATCAGGCGGTCAACACCCTGGGCGCCGATGTTGCTCTGGCTTCCACCTCCCAGACGGTCATCGGATGCGATATCGAAGATGAAGAAAGGATCTTCCTCGGGGTCCGCCAGGTTCCTGTTCATGACGGAGTAAATTCCGTTCACCATCTGGACGGCATCCGTCTCGTTTACGGGGAAGTTGGAAGTGTCCTTCTTGGTGAGGTTCTGAGTATCCAGGAAATCATCACAGCCGCTCATCAGCATCATGCACAATGCAGCCGCTGTCAGATATATGTAATTCTTTTTCATGATTCTCATTGATTAAAAGGTGATATTCAGGCCGACAAGCCAAGAACGTGAAGAAGGATAATATCCGCAGTCGATACCGGAAGCCCAGCTCGCTCCGTTTCCGAAGCCGACTTCAGGATCCATACCGGAATATTTGGTGAAGGTAAGCATGTTCTGAGCGGAGACATACACTCTGAGTTTTGCCAGAGGAATCGCCTTGAGAGCACGCTTGAGGTCATATCCTACTGTAATCTGAGAGACTTTGAAGAAGTCCGCGTCCTCAATCCATACCCTGGAAAGTTCCGACATGTTCACGTGTTTTCCATGCGTGAAGCGGGGGAAACGGTTGGTCGAACCCTCACCTGTCCAGTATTTGGTATAGACATCAGTACAGTAGTTGTCGTCAGGATGGTCGGAGAACTGTCGGTAGCTCTTCGCGACCTGCTGACCGAATGATCCGTAACCGTTGAGGGAGAAGTCGAATCCCTTGAATTCGAGATTCAGAGATAGACCCACGGTGTAATCGGGATTGGGGTCTCCGATCATGGTTTTGTCGGTGTCATCCTTGTCGATCTTTCCGTTGCCGTTGACATCGACGAACTTCACGTCACCTGGCTGGATGTCGCCTCCCTGTAGGGAGTTGCCGGCTTCACCGCCGCAGTTCTTGTCCAGATAATCCTTGAGATCCTTTTCGTTCTGGATGATACCGTCCATTGCGAATCCCCAGAAGTAACCGATAGGATATCCCACCTGGATACGGTAAAGTTCAGCCGTATTCTGGGCTATCGCATTGGATCCTCCATGGATAATTCCCTCGGAGTTGGCAAGACGGGTTACCTCGTTCTTGTTGTGTGAGAGGGTTGCCGTGATTCCGTAGTTGAAATCCTTTGACGGGGAATCGTTCCAGGTCAGGAGAACCTCGTAACCCCTGTTCCTGATATCACCGCCGTTGATATACGGTGCTCCGGTTCCGTAGGAAAGGAGTACGGGAGCCTGTACGAGCCAGTCCTTTGTCATCTTGTTGTACCAGTCAAAGGATACGCCCAGGCGGCTGCGCAGGAAGCGTGCATCGAATCCGATATCGGTCTGCTCTGAAGTTTCCCACTTGACTTCCGGATTGGGGAGGATATCGGGATAAGCTCCGATTCCGGGATTGTCCTTGTTGTCGAAATAATAAGGATCATTGAAAGCGACTGTGGCGACGTACTGGAAACTGGAAATGTTGCAGTTACCGTTCTGTCCCCAGCTTCCGCGGATCTTGAAGAAGTTGAGCCAGCTCTTGGAGAAGTCCATGAACGGTTCATTTGTCATGACCCAACCTGCCGAGAATGAAGGGAAGATTCCCCATCTGTGGCCTCTTGCGAAGTTTGACGATCCGTCAGCCCTGAGAACTGCGGAGAACAGGTATTTCTCGTTGTAGTTGTAGTTCAGTCGGGTGAAGAATGATGAAAGCGCACCCTGGGAATTGGGGCTGCCGCCTATTTTCGTGTAGGCGGGATCGACAACATTGGCATTTGCGATATAGGCGTGGTCGAATGATCCGGGGAACAGTGAAACGGAGTTTGTGACGTTTACGCCGTTTCCGTAACCCCATTTCTCAAGAGACTGTCCCACCAGGAAGTCGATGTTGTGGTTTCCGAAAGATTTGACCCAGTTGGCGGTATTTTCCCATGACCACCTGGCGCTGTATGACTGGCTCTGGCGGACATCGTCTTCGGGGTTCGATTTCTTGGTACTGAGTTCGTATACCGGAACGTAGCTTCTCGACTCGGTGTGATTGTATTGCCATCCGGCACTCGAACGTAAGGTGAGGCCGACGATGGGAACAAACTCCAGGAATGCGTTCGCCTGCAGACGGAATCCCTTGGTGTATCCGTTGCCTTCATCATATTTCATGGCGGCGAGAGGGTTTGCCATCTCCGCACTGAAATCCCATTTGTCGGCCACGATATCATCGTATTCATAGAATCCTCCCTCTTCGTTGTAGGCCGGAAGAAGCGGGGACATGGCAAGGAGGTTCCTGATGCTGTTGCCGTAGATTCCTCCGATTGACACACCTCTCTTGTTGGTTGTGGAGAAGGTGACATTCTCACCGAATTTGAGGACGTCACGGCCCTGTTTCTTGATGAGCGAGTAATCGGAATTCAGACGGAAAGTGTTCCTGTTGTACTGGGGTGTTGCCGGATAACCGATCGTTCCTGTTTGGGTGAATCTTGAGAAACCCAGAGCGAATCGGGAGACGTCGCTTCCTCCGAGAATGTTTATGGAGGCGTTGCTGATGGGTGCGTTATGGATCGTCGTTTCCTCAAGCCAATTGGTTCCGTTCCATGTTCCTGCCTGTATCTGGGCGTACTGCTTGGGAATCAGGGAGGCCCAATCGTATTTTGATGCTCCCTGGATATCATACGCCTTGTCGTTGATCTCCATATACTGTTTGGCGTTCAAGGGCGTGACTCCGTTTGTGTTCGGATTCTGCCATCCGTAATAGCCGTCGAAAGTCACCTGGATTTTTCCCGCTTTACCTTTCTTGGTGGTGACAAGGATGACACCGTTTGACGCCCTCGCTCCGTAGATGGCGCTCGAAGCGGCGTCTTTGAGAACGTCTATGGACTCGATATCGTTGGGTGAAAGAGCCGTGATGGAGCCGCCGGGAACACCATCTATTACATAAAGTGGTGTGTTCGATCCGGCTGTACCCATACCGCGGATCGTAACCTTGTAGCTCTCTCCCGGTTGTCCGGAATTCTGTACGATATTGACTCCGGCTGCCTGGCTCTGCAGGGCTCCGAAGGCATCCAGCGCATGGACTGAGGCCAATTTGTCCCCGGTCACGTTGACGGTGGAACCGGTAACCAGTTTCTTGCGCTGGGTACCGTAACCCATGACGACGACCTCATCAAGGATCTGCGCATCTTCGCGCAGCACTACTGTCAGTCTTTGACCTTCTACAGGCTTTACGACGACGGTTTCAAAACCGATGCACGAAACTTCAACGCTCGCGCCACGGTTGATCGAAAGTGTGAAAGAGCCGTCGGTTCCGGTAAGAGTTCCGTTCCCCTTGACTCCGACCTCCACCACACCGGCGCCGATAATCGGTTGTCCGGAATCATCCAGGACTGTGCCTCTGATTTGGACAACGGTCCTCGGCTGTTGTGCAGTCATTTCCGACTCACTGCCGTAGGCTGTGGGCGGGAAAAGAGTCGCGGTCATTATGATGCCCGCAACAAGTGAGAAGATAAACGTTTTTTTCATACGGTTGATTTTTGGAAAGTTAACCCGGTGGTCAGCTGTCGTAAAGATAGCCTCCACCGGGTTAAAACGGTTTAATAAATCAACCAAAAACTATAAATAGAATTTCAAAATCTTCAAAATCCAATCATACGTAATTATTTCAATTTGAAAGACCATTTGCAGTTGTCGCTCTCGGGATTGAATTCAGCCAAAACCGGAGTGCTGTCGGCTATGCAGACAAGGGCGAAAGGCTTGTCACAGCCGGGAATTTCCTTGGGCATGATACGGAAAGTGCCGTCCGTCAACTGGTCTATTCGCCAAAGTTGGCAGGATTCTCCCGTGAATTCCGCGCAGGTTGTGAGAGTGGCGCCCTTCGCAGCGGAAAGAACGCGGTCCGTACCTTCTATCCCTATCTTGAAATAAGGTCCGCCAAGATATCCTCCCCCATCGGGGACGGCGGTGATGGTCCACTTCTGATGGGGCCTTGCCATATAATCCCCCGCCCTTACCGGAATATCGCCCTCGGGCCAAGTCTCGATGACATCCTGGAGTTTCTGGGACTCTATCGGCTTAACCGGCTCTTCGGAATTTCTCATGAACCACCCGGGAGTCATTGGCATCCTCACGAAATCCACGGCAAGTTCAAGGGCGTAGCCCCTTCTTTCCGAGATGATTTCATAGGTTCCCTCTTTGAACAGTTCTCCGGCCACGGGCCAGCCGTTTTTCCACATGAGAGGGCGGATGGCAAGAACGCTGCGTCCTCCACGGTCAAGGTCCGCCTCGAAATGGCAGGACATCTTCTGGACACCGTTGCCCTCATCGATAAGGCCGAAATGTCCCGCACCCATCATCCTTTCCTCGGCGGCGAGCACCATCTTTCCGCCTCCCTCGAGCATGTCCCTTCCGACATTGTCGAGGAACGGCCCGGTAACGTTACGGGAACGTCCACACACGATGTTGTAGGTGGAATTCACGCCGTCGCAGCATGTTCCGTGGGTTCCCAGGAGGTAATACCATCTGTCGTGGTAGATAAGATCCGTCGCCTCGCAGTCAATGGCGACATTCACCGGCTCGTTGCCCTCTACCCTTGCACCCGTCTTGGGGTCGAGTTCCACCAT
This sequence comes from Bacteroidales bacterium, assembly GCA_017469845.1. Taxonomy (GTDB): domain Bacteria; phylum Bacteroidota; class Bacteroidia; order Bacteroidales; family UBA932; genus Cryptobacteroides. The sequence goes on from JAFUFP010000041.1 coordinate 144,287, forward strand.
TCTTATGAACCCGAAATACGTCCCGTATGTAAGCCAGAGGCGTCCTGTATTGGGGTCAAGCAGAAGGCCGGCGTCGATGGCGTCACAGTCCTCATCGAATTCCGAACGGGCGACTTCAATGGGCTCAGAGAATTTGAAATCGGGCGATTCGGGGTCGAGAGTTTTGTTCCACATGGTGAGAACGGTTCCGGCATGACCGCCTCCAAGTCCACCGCCGGTGGAACTGTAGGCGACAAGGTACCGGTCACCTATCTTGATGGCATCGGGAGCAGCTCCGCCTCCGGGGCGTACCGCTCCTCCGTTCCAGGTCCATCCGTCCTCTGAAATGAGTCCGCCGCCTCCGGTTCCGAAAGTGTAGTACTTCCCGTCACATTCCATTATCGTCGAAGGATCGTGGATCCAGGGCTGGCCGATCTGCGCCTTCGCCGAGACAATTGTCAACAAGGCGAACAATATAGCTACAGCTGTTTTTTTCATGGCACTATTTGTTTGAGGTTGTGAAAGATGTGACCGGTGTTCCGTCTTCGTGGACGAACCTTACGCAGAAATCGCTCATCCCCGGTCCGTTTATTACCGCGCAGCGAAGAAGATGCCTTCCCTTTGTGAGGGTAAGGCGCTCCGACGCTCCGTCATCCATGACCATGCGCCTGTCTCCCGAGAGGATGAGAACCTCCTCACCGTCAAGCCACCACATGGACGCCGAATTGGATCCGGCCATGAGCCTTACGTTCTCTATGGTCTCCGGGACGTCCAGGACGGTAACCGCCCAGAAGATTATGCCGTAACGTTCCTTCCCCAGGCCGGTGGCGTACCTGTAGAGCTTGACATTGAAAAGTTTGCTGTCGAGGGCATGCCAGAGGAGTTTTTCCTTGCCCATCTTTACGGCCTCGCCGTCTTTGGGGAGAACCGTAAACTGGCCGGGGAACATCTCCTGGCCGAAAGTTTCACGGATATAGCTGTCCGTGAATACAGTGTTTGTCCTGTTGGGCTTCAGGATCGGTTCCAGAAGAAGCCACCTCCGGATAAAACCGTTGTCATCAGGAGAAAGTGACGCTCCTGAAGGATCGCTGAAATACGGCGCCAAAGAGGGGTTTGCGGTAACTGTCGCCGCAGCCCTTTTTTGCGCGTCGGCACCTATGCAGGCGGCCATGCACAAGGTGCAGATGACGAGATATCGGAAAAAAGATTTCATATGAACAGAATCAATAATCTATCCAGCGCGAAAGGTCGACCTCCCCGAACATCGGGGCTTTCCTGACCTTTGTCTCCACGTCCGGAATACCGAGTAAGAATTTGTCTATAAAAGCTTCGACTTCGGGATACTGTGACTGGGGAAGCATACAGTGCATGTGACCGTCCTGGATGGACCAGCCCATCCTGTCTTCCACGCCGAAGTGCTCCCAAACTTTGAGGGCGGCGTTCGCGGAAACGTACATGGATTCGTCGGCGAGCCATTTGTAGTCGGGATTGCCGATAAGAAGAAGAGCCCTCGGAAACACCATCGTGCACAGTTCATGACGGTCGTACGGAATTGAAGAGACTCTTTCTCCGGAGAAAGTGTCCCTGAAACTTTCCTTGAACCAGTGGTAATCGGTACGCTCAAGGTCCTCCACCTCTTCAAGGGTATGGGAGACTCTCCATGAAGCGGCGCCACCTCCGCCCGGTTCCTGGGAAATGACCAGGGCCACCCTTTGGTCGAATGCTCCGCACATGAGGGCCATCTTTCCGGCATAGGAACATCCGGTGACACCGATGTGCTTCGTGTCAATCCTTGTGACCTTGGGGCCCAACAGTTCCAAAGCATCTATTATGCGGCTGAACCCCCATGCCCATTCGATGTACGCACCGTTGTCAGTAAGGTCCGGAAACAGCCTGTCGAACTGATAGTGTCCCCTGTCATCCCTTGGTCCGAACTGGCCGTAATTGGTGACCTGCCTTTCGCTGAAATTCATCAGAGCTATCGGCCTTCCGTCAAAAACTTCCGGCGGGAGGGAAATCATGCTCGCGCCTATCATGAGCGGGAAGGGACCCTCTCCTTCATCGGGATACCGGATGACGGAGGAAAGGGTGAGAACTTCCTTTCCCACAGTGATATCCACCGTAAGAGTGTCTCCGCTCATCCTTGCGTCTATGCTTGAACGTTCCGGGGAAGGCTTGATGCCGAGCTCATAGAATTGGAGCATGGTGGCGATTTCCGCTCTTCTTTTCTCCCAGTCTCTGAGGCTCTTCACTTTCCTGCCGTCAGAAAAAAGGAGCGGATCCGGAAGTTTCTCCTGAGGGCTTTCCAACCCGGAAGGGTTCCATTCCGGTATCGAGAAGACGGAGGAAGGATTCTCATTCTCGTACACAAACGGAATCCCGCTTGTGCATGAGAGAGTGAAGATGGCCGCAAGAGCGGATATGAACGTTCTTTTCATTGCGGGTCGCTTGTCTATTTCGTGGCGTAAAGGCCTACCGTCGTTCCTGTGAACCCTCCTGCGACCGCGGTTGAAAGATAGGAAGCGTCCACGTTTTCGGCGACAACCTCTTTTTCCGCACCGTCAACACCGCAGCTGAAGGAGAACGTCCGTCCGTCGGGGGATGATACCGATAGTTCCAAGTAGCCGTATTTTCCGGGCAAAGGCAATGTCCCGAGGGCCACATTTTCGTTTCCCACTTTCTCGACCGCCACCATGGGACCGTTTTGCCCCGAGTAGACCTTGAGGTAGTACTGGTGCTGTTCGTCCTTGAAAAGAAGCATTCCTGCGGATGATGATCCGCTGGGGATGAAACGCATCGAAGTGGAAGCTGTGAAGGCATGGTGCTGGAGGCGACGCAGGATGAGGGAAGGAGAGGCGAACTCCGTGGATTTGGTGTCATCGCACACCAGCGTCAGGGCGCCGTCCTTTACCGTGATCCTTTCGTCTGCCGGGGCCCTAAGGGTCATCCATTCCAGAGAAAGGCTTTCTCCGTCGAAATCATCTTTCACCGTGAAGTTACCGAAAGTGGGGTTTTCACCGACGGTGGTGCCCGGATGTCTTACGACAAGGGGAACCGTTTCGAGTCCTTCAGTAAGGATGGGGAAACCGTCATCCGACCAACGGACGGGAACCATGAAGGTCTCCCTTCCGAGATTCTCGTAACCTTTGATATTAGGGCGGCAGCCAAGGAATACGGCCCACCAGTCCCCGCTCTCGGTACGGACCAGGTCCGCATGTCCCGCGCAGGTTACCGGATTGTCCCTTCCCGGATACAGATGCCTCTGCGTCAGGATGGGGTTCCGGTTCCAGGGCTTGTACCCTTCCATGGGGGAATCACTCCGGAAGATGACTTCCGAATGCATGTCGGAAGTGCCTCCTTCCGCCGCCATGAGGAAATACTTCCCGTTTATCTTGTACAGATGCGGGCCCTCGATCCAGATAGGCTTCTTTGAAGGGTCTACCCCCTTGTTGATGATTATCTTGCGTTCCCCGACGGTGCAGTCATTCTTCGTGTCGTATTCCACGATCCGGATTGTCCTGTGGCCGTCGTATTCGGGCTTTCCGTCCGGTGCGTCATCGTTGTTGACGATGTATGCCTTTCCGTCATCATCGAAAAAGAGCGACGGGTCGATGCCCTGAACCTGGGGCAGCATGATAGGATCGGACCATTCTCCGAACGGATCCTCGGTCTTCACGACGAAGTTTCCGGCTCCGACATTGGTCGTTATCATGTAGTAGGTCCTGTTAGCGGGATTGTACTTGATGTCGGGGGCGAATATTCCTCCGCTTATTCCCTGGCGGTCCAGGTTCACAAGTTGCGAAGGACGGTTGAGGACGTGTCCGATCTGTTTCCAGTTGACAAGGTCACGGCTGTGGAAAATGGGCACTCCCGGGAAATAGCTGAATGTCGAAGTCACCAGAAAGTAGTCCCCTTCTCCGTTGGTGCAGATGCTCGGATCGGAGTACCACCCCGGAAGAATCGGGTTGTACACGTAATCTTCTCCCGGAAGAGGATTGCTTTCATAGAAAGAATCTTTCCCTTCGTACGTGAAGTCTTCAAAAACCGCTACTCCCTCCTGGAGTGAGGGTCGGCAAGCCGTCAAAAGGGCCAATGCCGCCGATATGCAGATGATAGGTCTCATTTCAAGTTTTATTTGCCAACTATCCCTTCAGTGGTCTGTTCCACCTTTTGCATGGTACCGTCCTCGTTGTAGAAGAGTTCGTCCACGCAGACACTTCTTCTTCCTGTAGCCGGTCCGTATCCCTCAAGAGAGAGGGTGGAATTGTGATAGAAAAGGTAGCTGTGGCCTTTGTAGTCTATCACTCCGGGGTGGATCGTGAAGCTGTCCTTGGCCTGTCCGGTGAGTTCTCCCTTGAACTCCCAGGGACCTTCGATGCCGGGGGCCATCGCATAGGAGATTGTCTCTCCTCCGGCTGAACCCATGGAGGCGTACACGTTGTAATAATGGCCGTTCCTCTTGTAGATCCATGGACCTTCCACGTAGTTCTCCATCGGGAGGATGCGGATTTCTCCTGCGAGCTCCGTCATGTTTTTCTTCAAAGGAGCGAGGAAGCACGTCCCGTTGCCCCAGCAGAGCCAGGGAGTTCCGTCATCGTCGATCATGACGGTGGGGTCGAAGTCATTCCACCATCCGAGAGGTCCGTTGGGAGTCATATCGTCGAGAATGAGTGCCTTACCGATGGCGTCCTTGTAAGGTCCTTCCGGACGGTCGGCTACCGCCACACCGACGGCCTTGCAGTCGGGGTCTCCGCTCTGGGTCGATACGAAGAAATAATACTTCCCGTCAACCTCGATGCATTGGGAAGCCCAGGCTTCTCCGACGGCCCAGCTGAAATCGGTCGGCTTCATCACCGGACCGTGCGCTTTCCACGTCTTCATGTCATCGGTGGAATAGCACAGCCATTCAGTTATGTTGAAGCCGTATTTCCCTTCATACCCCGGTTTGTCGTCGAACTGCTCGTCATGTCCGCAGAAAAGGTACAACCGTCCGTCGGAGGCGATCATAGGAGCGGGATCTGCGGTGTAGCAGTCCCTGAAAAGGGGATTGCCTTCATTGATGAAGGTGTTCTTGTCCGAAGCGCAGGCGGTGCATAGCAGAGCCGCGAAGATCAGTAGTTTTTTCATATGGCAGTTTTATTTTTCGAAAGAAATCCAATCCAGCTCCAGTCCGGAGCCCGAAATGAGGGAAAGTTTCAGATCTTTCACTCCGGTAGCCTGATTCCCGGCGGGGAGTTTGACGGTGGTCCAGTCCTTGGCCGAGGGAAGGTTGAAAGGCCCGGTCGATTCTTCTTCGCCGGTGCTCAGGGAAACACTGCAGTTTTCCTTGGCCCTGTATCTGAAGACGACTTTGCCGGGAACGGTCTCCCCGAAATCGATCCTGTCATACCTTACCCATGCTCCGGGGGCGCCCAATGAAACGTACCATCCGTCGAAAGGACGGGACCTGTCCAGGAAGGACAGGCTGGTGGTGAGGTGATAGATGGCGCTGTATCGGTCAATCTGGATCGTGTCGGAGGACTTGGTGATTCCGACTCCGCGGAATGTGGGAGTTACGGGCTGGATCGTGCCGTCTTCGTTGAAAATGACCTTGTCGATGCGTACGGAGCGGTTCTTGTCGAAGTCAGGAGAATAATCGTTGTGATGGTAGAACAGATACCACTCTCCCTTGTACTGTACCAGGGAGTGATGATTGGTCCAGCACTCGTTGGGGGATTGGGCCATGATGATCCCTTTGAATTCGAAAGGTCCGAGAGGATTGTCGCTCATCGCATAAGCGAGGGTTTCGGTCTTGTCCTGAACCCAAGGGTAAGTGAGATAGAAGTGTCCGTCCTTTTCGAAGATGAACGGTCCTTCCTTGAATCCCGCCGGAAGGGGTTTGTCAAGCTGGACGGGACTTCCGACAAGTTCGGTGAGGTCGTCATTTATCCTTGCCCCCTGGAGTCCCATACCGGACCAATAGAGGTAAGTGTTGCCATCCGATGCCTGAAGGACACAAGGGTCGATTCCGAAAACGCCGGGGATTGATTTTTCTCTGGCCTTGTACGGACCGGACGGTGAATCCGCCACGGCGACACCTATCGAGAATCCCGGCCCCTGGGCTGGAGCGTTCGGGAAAACGAAATAATACTTGCCGTTCTTTTCAACGCAGTCGGGAGCCCACATCGAATAACCTTTCGGGTTGCCCCATGGGACGTTCTCCTGTGTAAGGATGACCCCGTGGTCGGTCCAGTTCATGAGGTCTTCCGAGCTGAAAGCGTGATAGTCCGCCATACAGAACCATCTTCTCTCCGGCTCCACCGGACTTATGATGTCGTGGGAAGCGTAAAGCCATACTTTGCCGCCGAACACCCTGGCCGTGGGGTCAGCCGTGTACTGGTCCCTGATGACCGGATTCTGCGCAGACAGACCCGATGTCGCCATGGCGATTGCTATGAAAGCAGTTATAATCCTTCTCATATGTCAGCTTTTTTTCGTTGTTTCGCTAAAATAGACAGAAGCTGCCGAAAGTGCTTCAATCCCTGATGCAATTATTGTCGTTTTCGGACCATTCCGCAGGAAGATGCCGAAAAGAGGCCTTGTGACGTCATTTTCTGAAAAGAAGCGGCAGGAATTCCCTCAGACACCTGCGCCAGGTCAGCCATTCGTGGGCTGTACCGGGAGAGGAATAATAGGTGTTCCTGATGCCGATTTCGGTAAGGCTCCGGCAGAATCTGTCCGCGCCGAAGTTCTCTTCCGAACCCATTCCCATGAAAAGGACATCGACCTTGTCGTTGAATGAATCCGCATCGGCGAAAACGCCACCGTAGATTGTCTTGAAGTCGGCCCCGGGCATCATGAAGATCGCGCCGCTGAAAGTGCCGATTCCCGAGAACTTGTCAAGATGGGCGAGAGCCACATCGAAAGTCTGGTGTCCGCCCCAGGAAAGGCCGGCCATGGCTCTACTCCTTCTGTCAGTCCTTACTCGGAAAGTCTTCTCGATGTAGGGGATTATTTCGTCAAGGAGGATCGGGTAGAAGGATGCTCCGAACTCCTCCATGGACTCTCCCTTTTTCGCCCCGAAACCGTATCCGCAGTTTCCGTAGTCCATCACGACGATCATCGGAACGCACTTGCCTGAAGCTATCTGATTGTCAAGGATGTTCGCAAGTTTTCCCTGCTGGTGCCAACCCCTTTCGTCTTCACCCATCCCATGCTGAAGATAGAGGACGGGATAGGATTTTCCGGAGGTTTCGTATTCGGCCGGAGTGTATACGAAGCATCTTCTTTGTGCGTTTTCGATATCGCTCCAGTATTGGCATTCCCTCACCTGTCCGTGAGGAATGGACTTGTCAAAAGAATAATAAGCCGCCTCTTCGGCCGACTCCGGAATCTCTATTCCGCTTGTCTGCTGGCTGCAGCCGTAGAAGGTTTCACTGGAAGGGTCATTCACCCTCACCCCGTCAATCAGCAGCGCGTAATAGTGGAATCCTACCACCAGGGGGTCGGTTTTCACTTCCCAAACCGAGTCGTCTATTTTAGACATGGGATATTTCGTGCTGCAGATATCCACCTCTACTGAAGAGGCGGTCGGCGCTTCGACTCTGAAGGTTACCTGCCCCTTTTCATCGACGCATGGGTAATCTTTTTCAGGAATGTTCGTTTGAGCGGGTATTCCGGGAAGAACCTGGGCGTTCAGGGACAGTCCGGTTGCCGCCAAAAGGGCTATTATTGACAGTGTTTTCATTTGAACAGCGATTGTAGTGTTTCAGTGAGATATTTTCTGGCGTTCATCCATGTATGGCCGCCGTCTGTTGTGATGCTTTTGTAACGGATGCCTTTGGAATCCAGATATCGGAGGTTTTCGGTGACGCCTCCATAAAGGAAGTCTTCTGATCCGACGCCGTACCACAGCAACTTGAAATCCTTGTTGACGAGGGTGGGGTCAGATGAATACCTCGGGAAACAGGAGTCCATCATCTCGGGAGTGAGATACGCACTGAAGGAGGCGACCCACGAGAACAGTTCCGGATGGCTCAATGCGCAGAAGAGGGACTGTCCGCCGCCTCTTGAGAATCCCGCTATCGCCCTTGATTCCTTTTCTTCGATTGTCCTGAAGTTATCTCTGACATAAGGCATTACGCATTCCGTCAGCTCCCTTGAGAAAACCCCGTAGAACCGGGTTGCGGCCATGGACGAGGGTTGAGGCGTTGCCCCCATATTACCATAGGGCATGACGACAATCATGGGCTCCGCTTTCCCTTCGGCGATGAGATTGTCCAGGATAGTGTTGACTTTTCCGACCCTGAACCAGGTCTCTTCGGTGTCGGTGGTTCCGCTGACCAGATAGAAGACGGGATAATCTTTTCCGGAAGTTTCGTATCCGGCCGGAGTGTATACCGCCAGCGGACGCCATCCGCTGAGAACCGATGAACGGTAAGAACAGAAAGATACCTTTCCGTGGGGAACGTCCTGTACCGTGTAGGGAACACTTTCCTCAGTGCTCCCGAACATCGGAGGAATTTCGACGAGACTGGCTTTGAAAGTTTCATTGGGGAAAATGTCCCTGTTGAGGGGGTCGGAGACGCTGACTCCGTCCACGATGAAATTGTACGGGTAGATATCCCTTCTTTCGGGCTTTACCTTCAATGTCCAAAGGCCGTCCCTTCCCTTTTTCATGGGGACAGGAGAGTCGAGGAACTGGCTTGAGAGCAGAACCTCATCCGCATCGGGGGCGGAAATGTTGAAGGTGACGCTTCCATCCATGGCGTTCACCAACGGGGAAGAAGGGGATGAGGAATGATAGTCCTTTTCCTGCGAGTAGGGTATTCCCCAAAGCTGAAGCATCTTCGCGGCATATCTTCGGCCCATTTCGCGGTAACCGGCTGCATCGAAATGAAGGAAATCGAAGTTCTGGGTAACTCCGTCGGCATATACCGTATGGGCTGTAGGAATGACCCTTCCTATGGTGTCGATTATCTCATTCATCGGGGCGCATATTCCTCCCCTGTCCGCCGCTACCACTTCTCCGACAAGGAGGGGAACATCCTTGGCTTTGAGATTGAGGTCCTTGAGAAGGGACTCATAGACTTGGCGTACATTGTCGCACCACTGAGGGTCTCCGGTATTTGTCTCTCCTTGGTGAAGGAGAATGCCGGAGATGACTCCGTCCTTCTGGGCTTTTTTCGCAATTTCCACGAGCCTGTCGTAAGGGTGTCCGCCATAAGACTGAAGCATCGGAATCATCCATTCCGGAGCGGTTTTGGCGTATTCGTCAATCCTCTCCTTCATGAAGCCGTCAATGCTGATTCCACCTACGGCGACGTGCACAATGCCGATGCGGTGGTCTTCCGGAAGGTATTCCAGAAGGGTCCTGCCGAAGTAGTCTGCGGGAGTGAGTCCCGTGGTCTCGCGGCAAAGGGGAGGAACGGCCTTGTACCATTTCCCCATCTTTCTGGAGCCGTCTGAAAAGTCAACGGCGGACATGTTCAGGAACCGTTCGCTTATACCGACGGAATCGACGGCTTCGATACGGGCGTTTCCTTCCATGTTGGACTGTCCGAAGCAGAGAAAGATGTGGAATTTTTGGTCTCGGGCTGACACCGACAGGATAGTGAGGGCGAAAGCCAATGAAAGGAAGAATCGTTTCATCGGATGCGGCTTTTTATTTGGGATCCGGTACCGGTATCACCCGGTGCCGGATCAATGTCAATCATTGAAGGAGGAGGTCTCCCCCCTCCTTGCCAATACTAATAACCGGGATTCTGAACCAGATTGGGGTTCACGTTCAGTTCTCTGAAGGGGAAGGGGAAGATTTCGTTCTTGCCCTTCTTGAATCCCATCTCGGGATGAGCGGTGGTGCACCACTTGGCGTCGCTATCGTCGATGTATCCCTTGTGCTCAGCGGCACCCTTGGTCACCATTTCGTCGCACCAGTTGGGAAGGTACTTGCCGTTGTCGGCGAGTTCCTTGTCGGCGATGCCCCAGCGGACGAGGTCCACGAAACGGCAGCCTTCCATCCAGCACTCGAGGAATTTCTCGTTCTGGACCTCCTGGAGGGTGAGGGTCGAGCTGATGTGCTTGGCCTGAGCCCTTTCCTGGACCTTGTTCAGATAGGTGAGACCTGAATTGTCACCGGTCTGGGCGCAGCACTCGGCATACATGAGGAGGACCTCAGCGTAACGCATCACCACGAGGTTCCACTGGATTTCGTTGTTGGGTGCGAAATCTTCGGTTCTGAGAAGACGTTTCCACATGAACCAGCCTACGTTTCCGTATACTCCGTCAGGAGCGGAGACTCCGCGGCTGGGGTCTTTCTTCTTGTCGGCGAGGGTAGGATATTTCGAATCCGAAGCGTAAGGCATTTCGTAGAGGATTTCGTCATAGCTCTTGATCCATGCCTTGCGTCTTGCCGACTCGATTCCGTCATTGGCCAAAAGGGCGTCAACGAACTTCTTGGAAGGGTTGTACCAACCCCAACCGTCGTTCTCGGGAAGCTCTGAGCCAGCTCCGTGAGGAATCTGGATCTTGGAAGCGCGCCAACCCCAGAGGCTCTTGAAGTTAGGCTGTGCCCTCCAGTAGTAGTCGGTGACGGTGGCGTCATACTTGAGGTTGAACTCGAATATGGTTTCCTCGTTTCCGCGGCCGCTGTAGTGATACAGAGAACTCATCTTGTCGGAAGGGACAAGGTCATATTTTCCGGAGTCGATGACCTTCTTGAGGGCATCCTTCGCTCCGGCATAGTCCTTCTTGAACATAAGGGCCTTGCCCTTGAGCGCGTATGCGAATCCCTTGGTGATCTTTACTGCTCCGTCCATGTCCGTCTTGGAAGAACGCTCGGGAAGATCGTTGATGGCCAGGTCGCAGTCTTTCACGATGAAGTCGAGAATGGCTTCCTGTGATTCTGCGTTACCGGGACGGTCGGCTCCGGTAAGGCAATGGTCGACGATGGGAGGGGTTCCCCAACCCAGGGCGAGCAGAAGATGGGCATGTGCCCTGAAGATACGGGCTTCAGCCACGCACCTCTTCTTGACGGGAGTGTCAGCGCTTTCCGCGAAATGGTCGATCACGAGATTGGCGGCGTTTATGATCATGTAGTATGCTTCCCATGAACCGGCGATGACATCATTGTTGGAATCAAGCCAGAAAGCGTTGATCTGGTTACCGGAAACACCGTCGGCTTTGTTCTCTCCCGCTACGTACATGTCGTCGGAAGCGTATTCGAACGGGTTCAGAAGAGGGCATTCGTTCCATCCGGCATCGGTGAACATGGAGTTGGAAAGGAAACGTCCCGCAGTGTAGTATACATTGATGAGGGCGGACTCGGCATCTTCATCCGTCTGGTAGAAATCCTCCATGGAGATGACGCCGTGCTGTTGGATGTCCAGTCTGTCCTCGCAACCTGAGAAAATGAGGGCCGCAGAAGCGACAGTCAATGCGATAAATATCTTTTTCATGATTAAAATGCGATTACGGGTTAAAACTCGACATTTACTCCGAGGACTACGGATTTGGCGGTAGGATAGTTACCCATATCGAAACCGAGGGCGTTTCCGCCGGCCGATGCCGTTTCCGGATCAAGTCCTATGTAATTGGTGAATGTGAAGAAGTTGTCAAGCATGACAAACGCTCTGAGATTGCTGATGAAGACCTTCTTGAGCACATCCTTGGGAAGGGTGTAACCCAGCTGGACCTGCTTGATCTTGAAATAAGATCCGTTGAATACGCTGAGGGTTGAGCTGAAGGCTTCCTGAGTCCAGAAGTTGGCTGCAGGGAACTTCGCTGTCTTCTCGTCTCCGGCCTTCTTCCAGGAGTTGTTCCAGTAGTATGCGTAAGTGTTGCAGGAAGGACGGTCAACACGGAAGGCGGTGGGATAAATTTCCACTCCGGCGACTCCGCTTCCGAAGATCGAGAAGTCGAAGTTCTTCCAGTTGAGGTTGATGGTGAGTCCGTAAGTCATATCAGGAATACCCTTTCCTATCATTACGCGGTCAGCGGCCTGGTCAGGGGAGATGGTCGTTCCGGCCGGGTGTTTGTTGCCGTTCTCGTCGGTCTCGTAATGGGTGTAGATTACGCGGCCCTCTTCATTGATTCCTTCGGCGTTGAATCCGAGCATGTACCAGATAGGATAGCCCTTCTCGAAGGTGGAGGTGAGGTATGTTCCCTGGACCGTACGTCCGGAGATCTGACCGACTGTAGGCTCAAGATAAGTCACCTTGTTCTTGAGGAAAGACATGTTTCCGGTAACGGAGTATCCGAAATCACCGATCTGGTCTCTCCATGAGATTTCTACCTCGAGTCCGGTGTTGTTGATCTTACCGGCGTTGATGGTGGTTGAGGAGCTGAGTCCTTTTTCCGAGAACATCGGAGATCCTACGGTGTATGAAGGATTGACCGGGATGAGAAGGTCACGGGTGTTCTTGTTGTAGTAATCGATTCCGAGGGTGAGGCGGTTGTTGAACATCCTCACGTCAAGACCGAGGTCAAGCTGCTCGGAGGTCTCCCACTTGAGGTCGGGATTGGCAAGTCCCGAAGGAAGGGAACCGGTATCCATCGCGGCTGAGTTCACATGGTACTGATACCATACGGCGTTCGAGAGGATGGATGTCGAGTAAGGATAGTTGTTCAGCACGTTGATGTTTCCGTTGACACCCCATGAAGCACGCAGCTTGAGGAATGAAAGGATGGAAGGATCCACGTTGTCCCTTATGAAGCGTTCATTGCTTATGGTCCAACCTGCGGACACGGAAGGGAAGAATCCCCAACGGGAACGGGCGGGAAGTTTGGAGGAGTCGAATGCGTCAGCACGGAAGTTGGCCTGGACGCTGTACCTGTTGTCATAGGTGTATCCGACACGTCCGAAATAAGCCAGCGAAGCTGAGCGGTTGGGCTCATTGCTGATGGTCTTCGTAGTGGAATCGGTATCCTTGAGGTAGCTGAGGAACTGGAAGTTGGGCTGGTATCCCTTGAGGATATCGGGACCTGTGGCCTGGCCGTTCATGTTGTCCCAATGGTTTTCGATGAAGGACATACCGGCCATCGCGGAAACGTCGTGCTTACCGAAGGTGCGGTTGAAGTTCGCGAAGTTTTCCCACTGGTAGTTGTATCCGGTGTTTACGGATGCGCTGAGAGTGTAATTGGTGGCCTTCACGGTTACGGTCGAGAAGTAAGGCTCGGTGTAACTGTGGGAATTGTTGTTGGAGATACTGTATCCGAAACGGCTGGTGAAGGTCAGACCCTTGATGGGGGTGAGGTTTGCGTATGCTATACCGCGGATGTTGATACCGCCGCCTGATGATTCGGTTGCGTCCCTGCGGACGAAAGGATGACCGGACTGTGTTTCTCCGATGAGGGGAACTGTCCAGTAGAGGCCGGTCTCGGGATCCTTGATGAGTTTGTCACCTGCGGCAAGGTGCTCCTTCATACCCTGGGAGAGCTTGCTCTCGTCTCCACGTACGGGGAACAGAGGTGAAGAGGTGATAGCGGACAGCATAGCTGATCCATTGTCGTCCTGCTCGGACACGCTCTTGCGGCTCCATTTCTCGATCGAATTGTTGACACCCACGGTCAGCCAATCCTTGATCTTGTAGTCGGCGTTGACCTGGAAAGTAAGCCTGTCGTATGAGTCCTTGTCCCCGCGGAAGATACCGTCGTTATGGACATTGTTGATTGATACGAAGAAGCCTCCGCGGTCGTTTCCGCCCTGGAAACCTACGGTGTGGCGGTTGCTCCATGTGGGAACGAAGATTTCCTTGCTCCAGTCAACATCGGTAGATCCGTCGTAGTAGTTGCTGAGGGCTGCATCGGTCAGATAACCGTTAGCCTTACCGAAAGCTATATAATCCTGCGCGCGCATGATGTCAAGCTTGCGGGAAAGTGAAGAATAGGAGAACTGGTTGTTGTAGAAGATCTTACCTTCTCCCTTGGATCCGGTCTTGGTGGTTACGAGGACGACACCGTTACCTGCTTCAGCTCCGTAGATTGCAGCGGATGCCGCATCCTTCAGAATCTCGATGGACTCGATCATTTCAGGATCGAGATACTGGATGCTCGAGACCTTGAGACCGTCGACTACATAAAGAGGTGAAAGGTTACCGGAGTTGGAGGAATATCCACGGACACGGATTTCAGCGCCATGACCGGGGGCTCCTGAAGTGTTGATGACCTGGACACCGGAAACTTTACCCTGGAGGGCGGCTGCAGCATCGGAAGTGCTCCTGTTCTGGAGATCCTCCTTTCTTACTGATGCAACCGAACCGGTGAGGTCACTCTTTTTCTGGACACCGTATCCGATGACCACAGTTTCTTCGAGGAATTCGCTGTCCTCCTCGAGGACTACATTGAAAATTGTCTGGTTGCCTACGGAGATGGTCTGTGTGGCATATCCGATGCAACTGACACTCAGGCTCGATCCTGCGGGAACCTGGAGCTTGAACGCTCCGTCTACGTCAGTAACCGCTCCGATTGAAGCGTTTCCGACAACCGTAACGGCGGCACCGATTACCGGAGCTCCCGTCGCGTCCACAACAGTACCGCTTATGGAACGGTTCTGGGCTGATGCCGTTGTTCCCAACAAGCTCGCCACAAAAATGATTGCGGCGGCCATTCTTGCAAACAATTGTTTAGCCATAAATAGATGGGGTTTTTGATTGGTTTTATGATATTGTGTCTAATGTTGGCGCGGTTGTGTCCGTCGCAAAAGTACCTTCTTCTATATGGCGGTGCTTTAAAAAGGCGACCTAAAACGGTTAAAAATCAGTCACTTTTTGAAAAGACGCCATAAGTTGGACGATTTTTGAAACCTTTTGAACGGAAAGTGAAGATGAATATTGCTATCTTTCGCCCATAAATCATTCAAGATGAAAAGAACCGCACTTCTGACCGCAATATTATCTCTTCTGTTACCCGTTGCCGCACTGGCCGGAGACTATCAGTTCAGGAATTTCAGTACAGATGACGGATTGCCGGACAATTCCGTCAGATCGTCATTCCAGGACAGCGACGGTCTCATGTGGTTCTGTACCCGTGACGGCATATGCATGTATGACGGTCTCCACTTCAAAGCGTTGGAAGATAGCTCCTGTGATATACTTGACGGCTTGGCGATATGCCTTTCCGAAGACAGGGAGCGCCGTCTATGGTTCGTTACTACCAGAGGAATCGGCTTCCATGATCTCGATACCGGTGAAACGAGAACCGTCTACAGGAATTCCGGAGGTCTGATAGGAGCTGCGGACATAGCGATCGACCGCTCGGGTAAAGTCTGGATCGCGGCGGAGGACATATTCTGTTGGGACCCCGCGACGGAGAGTCTCGTGGATTATTCCCCGATGGCCCAGTTCAAGAGCGACGCCCTTTCAGCTGACGGCAACGGCAACATCTGGTTTTTGAATGAGACGGGCAGCCTCTACCGTTTTGACGGACGCAGCAATTCCTTCGAACTGCTCTGGAAGTCACCAGCGGCCGGAAGGTCATCCCGTCATGCGATTCTTTCCGACGGCAATGGCCATGTCCTTTTTTCGGCGGCGCAGGGCAAGGTCATGCAGGCCGATATCCTTACCTATGCGATCGCCAAACTGTATGATACCGACGCCAATGAAATACGCTGCATCATTCCCATGGAAGACGGAACCTGCTGGCTCGGAACCGACAGGGGGATAATCGTCACCGACGGGGAATCCTATAATTTCGTCACGCACGAAGTTTCCGATCCTTTCTCTCTGGCCGGTGAAGACGTGTGGTCAATGTTCAGGGATCGTCAGGGTAACATCTGGGTCGGCATGTTCTACAATGGGCTCAGCCTTTATAGGAACACCTCCGGTCTTATCAAGCGCTATTACGGCAAGCAGTCGGGAGGCATTCTTCATGGGGAGATGATCCGTCCCCTGCTTCAGGTTGACGAACGCCATCTGATGGTCGGGGCGGAAGACGGCGGCCTTTCGCTCCTTGATCTTACGGACGGAACGGCGGAGGACCTTTCTTTCTATGCCCCGGACGGCTCAAACCAGAACATCCAGGGCCTGTGCAAATCCGGGAACGACATATGGATCGCGACTTTCGGAAACGGAGTGTACCGTATGAATTACCCCTCCAGGAAGATAGAACGCAACTATCTGTCCGATCTTTCCGCCGCGACGGTATTCAGAAGAGCTTCCGGAGAAATACTTCTCGGAACCACTTCCGGTCTTTACAGTTATGACAAGACCACGGACAGGTTCCGTTCGCATCCGGAATACGGCGGATCCTTCATACATACCATCTGGGAGGACTCACGTGGGACCCTGTGGATAGGAACTTACGGAGACGGACTGTGGGTGGAAAAAGCCGGAAAGGCCATTCATGTCACTTCGCGCGATGAAGAATACGGTTTGACCTCTGATTATATTACAAGCATACGCGAAGACAGCCGCCACCGGGTATGGGTATGTACTGAAGCCGGAGGAGTGTGTTACGTCTCTCTTGATGAGATGCCGTCTGACGGGAGTTTCATTTTCAGCAACATTTCCCGCAACAACGGGCTCATTTCATCCATCACTTCCTGCATCCTGGAGGACCTGGACCAGGTCCTTTGGCTGACGACATCAAACGGCATCGTGAAACTCGACCCCGATGACTTGTCCATAAGGGAAGTGTACAAGGAGTCGCACGGCAATACGCTCAACCAGTATTCGTACGGGTCCGCCTGTGCGACATCGAGCGGCCGGCTTTTCTTCGGAACGAGCAAAGGAATGATTTCCTTCTCCCCGTCAGGCCAGGGAAGCCGCAATTATGGTGAGCTGTTCATAACCGAAATACAGGGAACCGGCCCGGAAGGGAACTTCCGCCTCAGCGAAGAGGGCAGGTCCACCATCCGGTCCGGACGGATCAGGGTCAAATATGCCAACATCTCCGCCCTTCTGATCCATTACGCATGCCCGGATTTCCAGAGCGCAAGATCTTCCCTTTTCGAATCAGTGCTCACCGGAGGACGCAAGACGCTGAGGCAACTCTCCACGAGCGGAGAGACTTCTTACACGGACCTCGCTCCCGGAAAGTATCAGTTCAAGGTCACCCGCATGGGAGGTGTGCCGCAGTCCAAGACTCTTGACATCGAAATCATCCCGCCGCTCTACAGGACAAAGGCCGCATACGGTCTGTATTTCCTTCTGTTTTGTTCGCTGGCATTCTTAATCATCCGCCAGGTGAATCATATCCGCAGGATAAGGATGGAACGTCAGGTGGATCAGTTGGAAACAGAGAAGCAGAAGGAGATCTACGATGCGAAGATCAACTTCTTCACCAACATCACGCATGAGATCAGAACTCCCCTTTCGCTCATAAAGATGCCCCTTGACAAGCTGATCGAAACGGGCAACTATTCCGAAGCGAACAAACAGGACCTTCTCACGATGAAGGCCAACACCGACCGTCTTCTCAGTCTTACGAACCAGCTTCTTGACCTTCGCAAGATGGAAAAACAGCAGATTCGCCCCGTCTTCCAGACGAACGATCTCGCCTCTTTGGTCAGGAAGACTTGCGACAGGTTCGTACGCATGGCGGAAGACCAGCACATTGCCTTCGACATATCTTTGCCGGAAGGGGTCGTGCCGGTTGAATGTGCGGCGGAGATGGTCGAGAAGATTCTCGGCAATCTGCTTTCGAATGCTTTCAAGTACGGGGACGGGCACATAAAAGTGTCCCTTGAATCCCTATCCGAAGAGGACCGCGTAAGGGTAAGGGTTGACAGTGACGGAGAGAGGATACAGGAAAAGGATGCGGAGAAGATCTTCGAGAAGTTCTACCAGTCGGGCCCTGCCCGTCTGGGGAAAGGAACCGGACTTGGGCTTCCTTACGCAAGGAGCCTAGCCACCCTTCACGGAGGAACGCTTGTCCTTGACGGGGAAGTCAAGGATATGAACTCCTTCGTCCTTGAACTGCCCGTTCATCAGGAGGGTATGGTTGATATGCCTTCTGCCCGCCCCAATGAAGATGCCGAAGAAAGTACCAGGCCTTTCGACAATTCCCTGCATACCATCCTTGTAGTCGAGGACGACCCCGAAATGAGGGGCTATCTTTGCAAGGAGCTTTCGGAGGATTACAATGTCCTGCTGGCCTCCAACGGAGAAGACGCTCTCGATGTGATCGGAAGGAACAGGGTGGATCTCGTCGTGAGTGACATCATGATGCCCGGAATAGACGGATGCACCCTTTGCAACCGTATAAAGTCCAGTATGGAGTTCTGCCACATTCCCGTCATTCTTCTTACCGCCGCTGTCGGCATGACTACAAGAATAGAGACCCTCGAGGCCGGAGCCGACGGTTACATAGAGAAGCCGTTCACCATCGGACTTCTCCAGGCCAACATCGCCAACCTGTTCAAGAACCGGGAAATCGCGAACCGCCAGTTCACGTCTTCACCCCTGTCGCACTTCAGCAGCGTCGTCACCGGAGGAATGGACAAGGAGTTCATGGAGAAACTTCACGACTCCGTGATGAATCACCTTTCGGATCCGGATCTCAACATCGAGACCCTAACGTACGAACTTGGAACGAGCAAGTCCACCCTTTACCGCAAGGTCACGGCCAACACCGGTCTGAACATCAATGAATATATCCGAGTCAGCCGCCTGAAAAAGGCCGCCGAGATGCTCTCCTCCCAGAAATACAGGATCAGCGAGGTGGCATATATGACGGGATTCTCATCACCGTCATACTTCGCCACATGCTTCCAGAAGCAGTTCAATCTGCCTCCGTCCGCTTTCATGAAAGGACTGAAGGGCTAGCCCTGAATGTTTCTGAAGGTCTCTCCGAATATCAGATACGAAGTGTTACCGGCGATTGTCCCTTCATTCTGTCCCCACAGGAAGGGCCAGTCGTCGTAATTCTCGAAGTGGTCCGGCTGGCGGAACAGGAGTCCTGGAGCGACATTGCCGGGGATAAACGAGAAGTCCGCTCGGTTGTTTCCGTAGAACACCTGTTTGGGATGGGTCGCTCCGACCGTAGCCACGAAAGAGTAGTTGTGGTACGGGTGACAACCGAACAGCCAGGCCGGTGTTTTGTAGATGTGCTCTTTCCCGACGATGTCCGGAAAGTGTCTGTGGGCATTGCAGACCGTTGTTCCGAAGGACACGACCTGGCCGCTTCCGGCCCAGTTTCCCGTACCGATCGGGACTCCGTAAGGGTTGTCTTCCTCAAGGCTCAGGACATATTCGAGATATTTTTCGACGAAGGGACGCAGTTTCTCCTTGTAGGAAGCGTCAAGATATGGAACAGCGTCCAGGGCCGTGTTGATGGCGAACGTGGGGAACTGCTCCAAGGCTGGCCAGATGGCCTGCGTGAACTGGTCCAGATAGGAGGCTTCTTTCGTTGATACGTAGAGCTGAAGCGCCGCTGAAATGTTCCCGAACCCGTTTCTTCCCTGTCTTGTCCCGGTGGCTCCGCCGGACATAAGGGCCATACCTTCCTCCTGAAGGCGGATGGACTGCTTGAGGGCACGTGAAGATAGTTCGGGGTCGAACTCCGACAGGACGCGGCTTGCCGCCGCAAGTACCGTCGCCGCCTGCAGATCAAGGGAAGGATTTCTGCTGGTAAAGGCCCACATGTCGTCAGGGGTGCCGCTTGAGCGGCCGTCCGGGGATTTCTGATAAGGCTTCAGACGGGGGTCATAGTGGAGTCCGTCCGTTATTCCGGCGGCATCTCCCAGATGGTGGTAGTTGTCGAGGACCGAATTGGAAAGAGTCTGTGCCATGTGTCCGATCCGCTCGGCCTGGGCAACCAGATTGAGGACACCGTGCTCGATGTATTGAAGAATATCAGGTGTTCCGTCGGGGCGATGCAGATCCACGTAACGCTGCTCTTCACTGACGAAAGTTTCGTCACGCATCGGATGGAACTGTTCCCAATATGTGATGAGGTTCTGCACCACGCTGATGTTGGATCCGGTCTCAATGTCGAAGTCTCCCGCGTCAAAGAATCCTCCTACGTTCAATCCGGGTATCAGCTCGAGAGCCTTGTACTTCGTGTCGGTAGTGGGACCTTGCCCATGAAGGTCGAAATGGTCCGTTGAAGGCGGAGCCTGAAGATATCCTTCCTTGAAAGGCTCCCCATGCCATAGACGGTAGCCCTCGTTCACGGCCATGTGGTTCATGTGCACAGGAATCCACACGTCGCTTGTCGCCACCGTTATCTTGTCGTACACAGAAGGATCTATTATGAAGTTTTCAGTCGTGACGGGTCCGTATTCGAGGTAATAGACTCCGTTTTCTTTGACGGAGGTGAAATCGAATTTGGCGTAGTTGTATTTGTAATAGTCTCCCCAGAGTTTCACCGGCCCCGAGAAAACCCTACGGGTTGTTCCGTCTTCCTCAACCTTCCAAAGAGAAGCTTTGGACAAGACTTTGTCCTTCTTGTCAAGTTCGATTACCGCAACTTTGGGTTGGTCCGGGACATATCCGACCTGGGAATAGCCGACATTCGGTTCCCTTATCCATCCGGGAATGGCGTTCGGTTCCACTGTCCAGGTCAACACCTTTCCGGTCTTTCCGGAAGGAAGTATGCTCCGAAGTACGATCCAGCCGTTTTGGGCCAGTATCCTGCCGTCGAACAGCATCAGTTCCGCCTCCTCCGAAGAAACCTTTATCATCCTCTCTGGGGTGTCCTGCGCGAGAATGAGATTGTGGCCGGTTTCAATCGGGAGGGGTTCAATGAACTCCCCTGTACCTCTGTCGTCATAGGTCCTGTATCCTTTGAACTGGCGCACCTTTTCACTGTTGGGCCTTGTCCGGGTGTCGCTTACCGCATACCTTGGAATGCGGTTGAACCGGCCGTCCATAATGAAAGCCTTGTTCCAATACTGCGAGGGAAGAAATTCGAGATTGAAGCCGGCTTCCCCTTCAAGACTTTCGGGGACCGGTTTGTCCAGGAACACGGAAATCTCCACGGCGTCCCCTTTCGCCGTGACCCTGACCCGGGAGTCGAAGTCATATTCGTCGTATCGGAGACCGACCTCGATGGTCCCGCCTTCTTTGTCGACATCACGGGAAGTCATCTTCGGGACAAGATCCCATTGTTCGGGAGTTGTGCTGAGACGCACGGCTCCGCCTTGGACAGTCCTCACGCCATGGTGGATTATCTCGATTCCGGAGTCCTTTTCGTCGTTGAATCCCCCGTTGAACGGATTGCTGAATACAAGAACATTGACTCCCTGACGCTCGAAGTACTCGAGTTCGCCAAGTTTCAGACCGGGTGTTTCAGATTGGCAAGCTGTCGCCAGCATGACTATGGCGGCAATTGGTATTATTCTTCTCATCTCAACAGTATTACTTGCCGCAAGTTATACGGTTCAAACGAGAATGGCTTCAATCAATATTGCAAATAATATCAGTTTTGGAGCAAAGACGGACTTAAGGGGGGAGAATGTGCGGAAAAAGTACAAAATGGCCCGCGTGAGTATAAGTTGTGTCGGACAATGTGTATTTTCTTGGCGGTGAAGAATATTGCTATCCGATGTCGTAACCCGTGGTGGAGCCGAATCTACAGTTCTCTACAAGGCCGATTTCGCTGAGTAATTCCAGTTTTTGACGATAAATGTGTATATTTACACTTGTCAAAAAAAGAAACGACATGAAAGGAATGAACAGCGCAATCAATAATGGATTGCTGGTTGGCGCATGCCTGCTGGCAGCCCTTACTTCCTGTACCCCAAAACCGAAACATTTCGAGCTCGGAGGAAACCCCATCATCACGCACATGTATTCAGCGGACCCTTCCGCACATGTATTCGGGGATTCCCTGTACATCTATCCCAGCCACGACAGGGATAAGGCTATGGGATTCGATATGGAGGATTATCACTGCTACTCCACTGCCGACATGAAGACGTTCAAGGACCACGGAGTCATCTTCAAACCTTTCGAACAGACTAAGTGGGCGACAACCCAGGCATGGGCTCCAGACTGCGTTGAGAGAAACGGCAAATACTACCTCTATTATCCTACAGACGTCAAGTATATCGGTGTCGCCGTTGCGGACCACCCCTGGGGGCCTTTCTCTGATCCCCTCGGTCATCCGCTTATTACCATCGACTCTCCCGGCGTCGTATGTGACAGGGATTTCATCGATCCTTGCGTCTTCATCGATGATGACGGGCAGGCTTACATGTTCGTTGGGCAGAATACCCTCTGCTGCATCAAACTCAATGATGACATGATCTCCTATGATGGAGAAGTACACATCATCGAGGGTCTTGAGGAGTTCTTCGAAGCCGCCTGGATACACAAGTACAACGGCAAATACTATCTCTCATACAGCAACAGTCCCTTCACGGGTCATCAGCCTCAGATCGCATATGCCATGGCGGACAACCCTCTCGGTCCTTACGAATATAAGGGCGTCATCCTCGGTCCTGTAAGCAGCGGTACAAACCATCACAGCATTACAAAGTTCGGTGATGACTGGTTCCTGTTCTATCACACAGGAGATTTGGGCAACTACAATTATCCGGATATGCCAGGTTTCGGTTCAGTTCATCGTTCCGTATGTGTCGATTACCTGTACTACAACGAGGACGGAACCATCAAACCGGTTGAGCCGACAGTGAGCGAAGACAAGCTGAAAAACAATACGGCCTTCAAGGAAGTCTACTGGGAAAGATAATGATCATAGAAACAACAAAGCTGAAAAGACAAAGAGACAGTGAAAAAGAACCCCGGAAGTAAGATACCACTTCCGGGGTTCTTATCTGTCGGCATGTCTATCCTATAGTACGGTCCACTGTGCCTTTTCTTCTCCATCCTGTGCCTTGACCAAGATGTCATTTGTTCCCTTATTGAGCTTGACGTCCTTCCATGTTATTGTTTTGTAGTCCATTAAAGCGAGCTCGATGACGAAGTTTGATGGGTTGATTTAAGTTGACGCTTGTAAAAATCGCGGAAAGGTGTATATTTGCACTTGAGAAAAATCGCGGAAAGGTGTATATTCTCCTATCTGAAAATCTTAGGAAACGTGATTATGAAACGTAAGATTTACGACCAGTTGGTCCAGTGGAAACAGGAAAAGAATGGATCTACAGCCCTTTTGATAGAAGGGGCTAGGCGTATCGGGAAGAGTTATATCGCAGAGGAGTTCGCTCGAAACGAATACGACTCGTATATACTCATCGATTTCAGCAAGGCTCCTGCTCGCGTTAAAGGATGGTTTGATGAGTATCTAGAAGATATCGACACGTTGTTGCAGAATATCCAACTGCATTATAAAAAGCAACTTACTCCGCGAAAATCCCTGATTATCTTTGATGAGGTTCAAAAATGCCCTCGAGCCAGGGAGGCAATCAAAGCCTTGGTGGAGGACCGCCGTTTTGATTATCTGGAAACGGGCTCTCTTATCTCCATAAAGAAAAACGTTGAGAATATTGTCATTCCATCAGAAGAGGACGGTATCGAAATGTTTCCCATGGACTTTGAAGAGTTTCTTTGGGCTATGGGCAACGAGGTAATGATGCCATACATCAAAGCACAATATGAAAAGCGAAAGCCAATGGGAGAATTCCACCGCGAAGCTTTACACTATTTCCGTCAGTATCTTATCGTAGGAGGAATGCCGCAGGCTGTTGCCGAGTATGCTGCAACGCGAGATTTTACCAAGGTGGACGCCATCAAACGTCAGCTACTGCGCCTTTACAAGAACGATATAAAGAAATACGCCGGGACAGCTACTGCTCGCGTCAGCGCTATCTATGACGCCATTCCTGGACAGCTGCAGAAGAGAGAAAAAAGGTTTGTGTTGTCGGCACTGAAGGATGAAGCGCGAATGCGTGAGTACGATAGTGCGTTCTTTTGGCTAGATGATGCCAAGATCGTTAATATCTGCTACAATACGACGGCGCCAAATATTGGGCTGCAATTGAATGAAGACCGCACCGTCCTGAAGTGCTATTTCTGCGATACCGGGCTTCTTATTTCGTTGGCCTTCAGTGCGCGGAGTATCGTAACGAATGAGATTTACCAGAAACTGATGTTTGACAAGTTGGAAATCGACGAAGGGATGCTAGTAGAAAACATCGTGGCTCAAATGTTAAAAGCATCGGGTAAAGAGCTATTCTTTTATTCCAACTATGATAAAGAAGAAGCAGACAACCGGATGCAGATAGATTTCCTCATACAAAAGGAGGTAGTAACCTCCCGGCACAACATATCTCCAATTGAAGTTAAGAGTGGATCAAACTATACGCTTACTTCCATTAACAAATGCATCAAGAAGTTTGGCCAGTACCTCTCAACTCCCTATGTCTTGCACACGAAAGATCTGGAGATGAAAGATGGGTTGGTTTATCTCCCGCTTTATATGACCCACCTATTATAAAGCGGCTTTTTCTATACAGTAGAATTGCCGTTGTAGTTCTTTTCCATGAAGCCTTATGTTGATGTCGCGGACACTATCCGTGTTCAGGAGATGGAGAAGTTCGATACGGATGACATCATAATCACGGACGATATCATTATTTAGTTTTTCCCAAAAGCGACATAAGCGACATATCCGACACGATTTCCACTGTACTTGTTATGGTGATGCTTTCGTGTCGGATAGATTTGTTACTCAACAGTCATTGGACCACGGAACATACCATTTGCACGGTAATCTGGAGCATATAGGGATTCCACTGTAACTACGGGGGCAGAGAAGGTCCCTGCCTGAGTCACAAAGAACGATTCTTCCCACCTTGAGTTTTCCTCCGGGCAGACATCAAGCCACCAGCAGGTGCGATCGGAACGGATATCCCGGTAGCATTGGACTAGCCTCGTCCAGAGACCATCAATTCGGATAGGGTTAATTGAGACTCTTGCCGGCCCGGAGTGTTGTTCTACAGGAAGGAAGCACGCTTCTCGGAACGCATCGACCCGCACAAAGGAGCGATTCTCTGCACTCCAAAGTTCGTAGCTTGCGATAAGACGATCACCCACCCGGAGTGTGTCTCCGGGCTGTATCTCTGTCCGTCTGCCATCTTTTTCCAAGAAGAATCTACGGGTTACCTTCATTCCATTTCCGGAAGCTTGAATGTCCTCGAATGGAACAGCTACAGAGGCCATAAGGGATACGATTTGACGGTCTAGCAAGCTATCAGAGGCGGTTAATAATGTCTGCAGGGCATCCACATAAGCAGGATCGTAAGTCCAGGACTGAGTCTCGTTCTGAAGCATCAGCCAGAGTTTGATTCCATCTGAAATCGGTCCATCCAGAAGGGTAGAAAGCAGGGTATGTGCATATACCTCCGAGGAGAGTAATCCACGGAATGGCAATACTGCATTCGGATAATACAATGCACCAGACGGATGGCGAACAGCATACTGTTCGAGAGAAGCGATGTCGTTTAAGATAGACCGTTCGAAACGGGAGGCCGTGAGTAGTTGCTCTCCCCAGGTCTGGCCTAGGGCAATACCGTCGTCAGAAGCCGTCAAATTCTGGAGTGTTCGGACTCTTCGGGCTTTATCCAGAATCCAACCATTGGCATAGTCGTATCGTCCAGGTGTCAGATAGGCTCGTGCAAACCGACGGAACTCCCTAAGCCGGAAGCGTCGAATAGCCTTCTCTTCAATATCGTCCAGATTCAGGGGTACAGAAGCCCACATCGCCCGGATATCCATATACTGCTCGTCTGATAGACCGCCACACCACATTGGCATCCAGTTCCCGAATTGGCTGCAGTCCAGATAATGAACGGTGGCTTCCATGTCTGGAATAGGGATTCCACGGTCCCGAAGCACAGCAAAACGCTCCAAAATAGTGGCGGTTACTATTGGCGAAGAGTCCATCCCATCTGTCCAAGCAAATCCTCCATCTGTGCAGCGGAGCGCTAGAAGTGGGGCTAACGTTCCGGTTGTGTCTCGTCCCAACACTGCACGCGCATAGAAGTCTGCAGAGAGAGACAAGGCGTCCGGTTCTTCAGGGGATGTCCACTGTTCAAGGCCTAATTCCACTAATTCTCGTAAGGTACGGGTATTAACTTTTGCATGCTCGCCAGGGACGTTGACAAACGCCTGTCGCAACGAATCAATGACTTCCGTTCCGGCAAGTGCCGAATGCGTTTCGGTGAGTAGCTGGGCGGCCTGATAAACAGGAATGGTAAAACGAATAGCATCGCTAAAGTCAGTACTTTCAAATACCAGCCGAAGATCAAGTGGTTGTCCGTCGGAATAAGGCGCGGCCATGGAGAAAACAGCTGATGCTGTTCCACCTGCCGGGATGGTCAGGTCAGCAACCGATATCGGCTGACGGTTGTCGCCCGCTTCTGCCTGAAGATACAACCGTCCGGATACAGGATCTTCAGAAACGCTGGATACTGCTGCGGACAGTTCATATTCGTCATTTCCATACAAATACCTAGGAGGCGTTACGGAAATCCGTACAGGAACAGTCACGACAAAATCTCGTTGGATGGAGGCGTTTCGCAGAGAATGATCATGTGCATAGACATTTACGTGATAGGTGGAAACTTTGTCGGAAGCGCGGAAGGAAACATCGACCTTCCCATCCTTGTCAGGATAGAGGAAAGGTTCGAAGGCCAAGGCCTCGGAGAATACAGCCCGATAGTCCTCATCCGAGACATCTGGCATTGTTTCTTCTTCGACGGGTTCCGACGTAAATACAGGTGCTGAATATCCATATATTTGCGGAGAGGAAATCCGGCTTGATGCGCCCCGGACTCGGATGCCTGCAACCATACCCGACAATAGATCTTCAATTGATCGCCGGGAAGAGCCGTACCCTACAACTACGGTCTCTTCCAGCATTTCGTAATCTTCTTCCAAAACCACATACATACCAGAAGCGGCAGATACCACGGTGGAAACATAGCCTATACTGGAAACCTGCAAGCGAGTTCCGGCCGGGACGTCCAGGGAGAAACGCCCGTCCAAATCAGTAATCGTTCCTTGTTCTGTCCCTTCAACAATGACAGCGGTCCCAATAATCGGTTCACCCTGCGGATCAACAACAATACCATAGACTGGCCCATTCCCAGTAATCAGATATTTGGACTTCTCTCCGGTAATGCTGCCCGCTAATGACATATACAAAGCCTTTTGCAGAGATGGTGATGGCGTTGTCACGGCCTCCCATCTGTTCGGAGCCATTGCATCAAGACTCTTATCAAATACCGCCACAGAAGCTTCGACGTCAGCTTCGGTCTGCAAAGAAAGCGTACAAGGCGCTCCTGGAATCGTCTGGTCCACAAAGCGGGAGAAAGAAAGAGGAAGATCTAAAGTGTGTCGGATACGATGGTAGATGGCTTCATGAACAATTTGTTCTGCATCTCGGAAATAGAACACCTCCAGCCGGACTGCATCCGGATAGTTACCCTTATAGGGGAAAACGAGTTTCGTAACGGAACCATCTTCGCCTTGGTTTCCACTAAGATGTACGGACCTTGACTCCAGTATTGTTCCTTTCGGGTCAAACAGAGTTGCTACTGACCAAAGAGGTCCGTTTCCGGCTCCTATTATGGCCCGTATTGTCTCGCCGTATTCAATTTGTGTTTCACCAGAAAGAAAAACGCTTCGGACGGGGGTGTCAACAACAGATTGATTTGTCCACTTCATTACGGACAGAAGATTCCGCGCTTGGAATTCCCCAACCGCGACGGTACCTTGAAGGAAGTATAAGCCATCTGGGCAAGCCGACATATCCAGATCAAGCGTTTCCCCTGTTATCCCCTCTTGGATCATATTCCCATTTGCATCAAGCAAACGGTATGAGATTGGCAATTGAACAGGTTGTCTTCCGTTTTTTACCGTCCAGACAAAATGCCCCAAAGATTCGGTCAAGAGCGCCTCGCCTTTCCCTGAATGATGAAGAGAGAAATCCCCATCAGCCGCATTTCTCAACTTAGCTGCAACAGATAGGAATGAACTAACCGTGAAACGGTGCTCAAACTGACGGGTTTCTCCTGTTGCATCCACAGCGCGGATGTCTAGTTTATATTCTCCCTGCTCCTTCAAATGGAGTGGTATTCGGAAAGAACCCTCCAGGTCAACGGGAACGGAGCCCTTCCAGATTTCCGTGCTATTGCGGGTCACGGTCCCTTCCAAAGATACGCCGTCTACCGGATGACCGGAGTAGCTCGCCACCTTGCCGCGAACTTCAATATCTGTATCGGGAAGGAAAGGGTCATTCTGTGGATCGAAGGATAGTTCAAATGTCGGTAGGACGAAGTCATCGACTCTGAACTCAGAATGGGTGACGTTCGTCTTGCGGTAATATACATATATTCCGAAAAGCCCATTTCTTTCTTCGGCGGGGATAGGCCATTCCCAGGCTACGGAGCCGAAGGAATTAGTTTTCAGATCAATATCAGCAAGCGTTTTTCCTTCCGCATTAAAAATATGGACCCTTATATCTTCCCCTTCTTCAAGAGTGTTCACATGATCGTTCAAATCGCCCTTGAAAAACACTGCCTTTGCCTTAAGTGTGTCTCCAGGTCGGTAGGCACCCCGATCTTTGAATACGCGACCGTGTATGGTAGCCGGCGGAACATCTATATGTTCATCTCTCTGATACACAGGGACGAAAGAACTCCGCCGTTCACCAATTCGTGCTTCAACAGAGAGGATTTTATTGCTGATTTGTCTCTGGAAATCAGCGGGTAGAATCGTGAATCCATTCAGAGGGATTTCCCTCTCAATTATCTTCTTCCCGTTTTTGGGGCGATATAGGCGAAGCGTAGCCGACGAGAGTGGTTCTCCTGTTTGGTAATCGGCCACGTAGACAGCTAAATCACCGCCTTGTTGGCGGACAGCCAGTGAAAGAGTGTGTTTCTCATATCTTGTCCTGCCCCCGTATTTTTCTGAGTAGACGTAGTAAGAACCATCAGGAAGTACAGGGACCGGTGCAATTACTGTATCCAAGACATAAAACCGTCCGTCGCGATTTCTGAAAGAGAATGTCCGACGGTTTTCGTCGGAGTGGAACACGACCGTCCCACGTCCAAAGTTTCTTCCGATAAGGATTATGGAATCGTTCCGGAATTTGATGGATAGGGTTGACCTTTTTAGGGTATTCTTGATTTGGTTAACAGACAAATCCATCCGTCGATGAATCCGTTTCTCGGCCATTACTGCTTTTTCGAATGCCTCGGTATCTTCAAATAAGGTTTTGAAATCGTCTTCTGTTGCCGTTTTATCTTTCTGAAGACTTGATAGCCTTTCTTCCAAAACCACTTTTTCAGGCAAGAAGCGGAAAGGGTCTCCATTATACTCAGCATAGAGTTCCTGCATTGCAGATAAACGGTCTTCTGCCCGTCTGGCTGTCAGGTAAGACAAGTAGGGGCGGGCGGGATATCGATCTCCAATCAGACTGGATAGAAGACGATATTCTTCTGAATCCGGAATCAGAGTAGGTTGCCGGGTCAATCGATCCCACAGGACCCATTCGAAATCGTTGGCGATATCGTTCTCTTCCTTGGTTTGAAGGAATGGAACCTTTCGATCTTGCAGGGATGGATGGTTTCCGGCCAGCAATTCTCTTTGATGGGCTTGGGCATATTCCCAATCCTTGGATAGCCAGCGGTATGTGAGAAGGGGTTCTCCATAGGATTCCACCACTTCCAACAATGCAGCACTTAGGGAATCGGTCGACTTCCAGTTTAAGCGGGAGTAGATTCGTTCCTCATTCCGGCAGGCATCCATGAGGTCATCGGGGTACCGGCGCTCTAAAGCTATCTCTCGAATTTCATGAAGCTTCTCAATCTGATCGCGTGGCCTATCTTTTCTAGCTATCCGTTGATATTCCCGCCACTCCTTCTTTAATTCCCTGGCCTGAAGATTCGGGACAAAAAGGAGTAGAAGCAAAAGGGTAAGTATTTTCTTCATATCCACTTGACAAGCTTATGATAACAGGTCCAAATACAAATATAGATAAAACACCGCTATTTGCTTTATCTTCATTTCAAAAGAGTTGGCATAAGTTTGGCATTTTAGGGTGTTTTGTCGGCTCCGGGCTTGCCCGGAGCCGACAATTTAGTGTCCGGGGTAACTATTGCTCGCTGCCGGCGGAAAAGGGGATATCAGCGTCGGGGGTGGCGGAGGTGGCTCCAACAACGAACTCACCAATTGGGACGGGACAAAGAAAGATAGAGGGAGAAGAAAGTAACAAGCTATGATTATAGCAATCGTAACAATCGAGGCGCTTTCTAATGGAACTTGTCTCCCGATCCGTTGCGAAGACAAAATCGTCAGCATCTTGCTGATGAATTCAAAAAGGGGAATCGTCAAGGGTTTATTGGCGATTCCTCTTTTGTCTCAAGTGCCGGCTGCAGAAGTCCGGTCAATAAGGGAAGGGACTATTTCCCAAGTCTCTCTCGTAAAGCATTCAACACCTCACCATTATACTTGAACCATAAAGTTCCTTGAACCGGATGCGTGAAACCTTTAAGGCGTCTTGCGAGGGCAGACACTGATGTGGTTTCATTTCCATAGAGGATATGACGATCATCGAGAACCTTGACTTTAATAGAAGCGTCATCAACAAAAGTTAGCTCGGCGCCCACGGGAATACCGCATTCTCCAAACTTGAATGGCCCACGACGAGCTGTTTCCTTGATTTCCTTGGCTGTTTTCTCATCTTCGATTTCATGGCCTTCCGGCTTGACTTTCTTGAGTCTGTCGGTTGTTCCTGAAATCTTAGCGATACACTCCAGTAGACCATAGGCATCCTCGGCCGACATAGCAAAGAATTCCTTGATGCGTTCCTTTCCATCGAAATTGTCGATTGTGCGCAGATCCGGGTTGAGCTTATCTATGAGTTTGTGCAATTCCTTATCAGTAAGGGATTTTTCCACCTCATAAATCGCGTATGCTCGGAATGCGTAAGGTATGGTCTCACTACGGTTCAGCTGCTTGAGGCGCTTCTCCAAGTTGGAGGCGTATCCAATCTTGACGTATTCAGGGAATGATGGGTTTGTAAGAATGTAGATGCAACCGCTTTCGTGGGCCATTGTCTCTTTGCTTTAGCTGTTAATAAGCAAATGTAGGCATTTTTCGCTGACAATCATAAGAATGGGCTATTTAAGCAGCCGATTCATTGTGTCGATACACTTTTTCTTCTGCTCCAAATTTGGGTGAACATAGAGGTTCAGTGTGGTGCTGATATTGGAATGACCGAGGAGGACACTAACAGTCTTGTAGTCACATTTGCTCTCGATACAGCGGGTGGCGAAGCTATGGCGAAGACCGTGAAAACGCATTTTGGGAAGGCCCAACTGCTGTTGAAGCTTATTGAAATAGCATCGGTAGGTACGTGGTTCTGTGGGAGTTGCCGCATTAGTGAGTACATAGAAGTCACCGCGGACAATCTTCTTCAGAGGCCGGACTAATGCCAAGAGGTCTTTTGTCATTGGAACCTCACGAATGGAGTTTTTGGTCTTGGGTTTGTCTATGATGAGCTCAGTCTTCTTCTTTTCCCCGTCCACTAGATAGATTCTCTGAATAGTCTTATTAACCCGAATGACACCTGATGCGATGTCCACGTCATCCCATTGCAGCGCACAGACTTCACCGATACGGAGGCCTGCGCTGAGGCAGATGTAAATACCCAGGTTGAAAAACGTAAAATGATCCTTTACAAAGGACATAAGTTGCCGTTGGTGAGCGAGCGTCAGAACCTCAAGTTCGTGTTTCTCTCGATCGGTAGGAAAGATGACGTCAATCTGATGGCTGGGAAGCAGGCCATACTTTGCACCAAAGCGCAGGATCATTTTGAGGACGACCAGGATATCCCGAACTGTCTTCTGACTGAGGCCGGATTCAAGTTTCCGGTTGACCAGTCCTTGCACATCCTCTTCCCTGATATCTTCATTTTCACCAAGATATGGGAGAAGATGGCTCTGAATAAGGAGGCAATAAGCCGCATACGTAGATTTCTTGACATACTGTTTCTTGTCGGCTTTCCAAAGCTCGGCAACTTTGCTAAAGGTGTTGTTCTGTTCCATGATGATTATGAGTTAAAAAGCAAAGTTCCGTCTATCAACCGAACCATCCTTAATGTCCCGAATTTGAGATTCCCTGGGTTTCGTGGAGAGTGGGAGGAAAGTATATTTGGAGATTGCTGTACTGGCTTTGACTACGGAATGAATGCCGCCTCAAAGCAGTTTGATGGTAAACACAAGTATATCAGGATAACGGATATTGATGAAAACACTTCTGAATATAGGGGAGACGGCGTGGTATCACCAGATACAGAAATAGATGAGCATTATCGCGTTAAAGAAAACGATATCCTGTTTGCACGAACCGGTGCTAGTACAGGGAAGACATATCTGTATGACCCCAAAGACGGACGGCTCTATTATGCTGGTTTCTTGATTAGGATGAATGTTTCACCGCGGAACGATTCTCGATTTGTTTTCTATCAAACTCAAACACCACGTTATAAGAAGTGGGTACAGATCATGTCGATGCGATCAGGGCAACCGGGTATCAATTCGAAAGAGTACTCTTCCTACCGCTGTTTTCTGCCGAAGCTTGAAGAACAGCAAAAGATAGCTAAGTTGTTGACCATAATAGATCAACGAATCTCCATCCAAAACAAGGTGATTGAGAAGTATGAATCCTTAATTAAGGCACTTTATAGGAGGCTTCTTCCACTTGTGGTAGATAAAACGGCAGAACTCGGGACTCTAGTTCACATTTGTAAGGGGAAGCAA
>JAFUFP010000042.1 GCA_017469845.1 Bacteroidales bacterium
GAATTGTCTTCAGACGATCCGGAGAAGGTTCCCTTCAGCGGATGTTGTGGACATGGCGGAGAGTTTCGGAGAGTGCAAAGACCTGAACGAAGTACTTGTTGAACGGATCCGTGAACAAAAAGTGAGAAATTCCGATAAAATTCCTCGAAAAACTTTGCCGGAAAGAAAATGATGCCGAATTCCGGAGCTTGACGCATTTGTAGTAGCGGAAGGATCTATTTCTTCCGGAACAGTTGCTTGATGTCAAGACTGAAGAAATCTTCCAGCGGAAGCCCTTCCGGTCCTACGATGAACGCTGATGTGATGTGCTCGCCGTGAAGCTGCTTGAACTTCTCGAAGCCGGAAGTGTCATCGACGCTGCTGCTTTTCACCTCGATGGCGACCAGGGCCTGGCCTTTCTTCAGGACAAAGTCACATTCCTTCTTGTGTTCATCGCGCCAGTACAGAAGCTCGAAGCTGTCCAGTAGCGAACGGTTGGCCAGGTGGGACCCGACGGCAGATTCAACTTGGCGGCCCCATTCCGTGGGATTGGTTACGGCTTCTTCGAACGTGAACTGACCGTAGCGGTTACGGAATGCGCTGTTGAAAACCTGCATTTTGGGGACGGAATTCTTCTCCTTTATGACAGACGGGGCGTATTTCTGCATGGGCTTGACCGTCATGGTCTGATCAAGGATGTTCAGGTAATTCTTGATCGTGGGCACTGTTCCGCTCCTGATCGTCCCCTGCATCTTGGTAAGGGAAAGCTCTCGTGCGGACTCGATGCAAGCCAGTTCGAATACCTGCCGCAGAAGAGCGGGATTGCGGATCTCCTCTATTTCCAGAATGTCACGGGTAAGGATGGGGGTTATGATGGTATCTTCCATCAGCCTGCGCCAACGGTCTTCATCGTGGATGTCATTCGCCAGGCCCGGGAAACCACCGAAATAGATGTACTGCTGCATGGTGAAACCAAAGGAGTCCCTCATTTCATTCCAATCCCAATATCCCATCCTGATGGGTTCAAAGCGGCCTTCAAGAGATTCATTGAGCCCTTTTTGAAGAAGAACGCGTGAAGAACCCAGGAGTATGACCTTCAGGTTACGTTTCATGCGGGTATCCTCGTCCCATTCCTTCTTGACCTGCTCGCTCCATCCTTCTATCTTCTGGATTTCGTCGAAAATGAGGATGCGCTCCTTGTCTGAGTGGAGGTCCATCTTCATTCGGGCTTCCTGCCAATGATTGGGAATCCACGAGGTATCGAAGCGGCTCACGCCGTCAGCGGCAAAGTAGTCATAGGGTATGTCTGTGCCGTCGCAGAACTGATATGCAAGGGTGGATTTGCCGACCTGCCGAGGTCCCATGATGATTTGCATCCGTCTGCGGGGTTCAGCCATCCTACTCTTCAATATGGCTAAGTGCTGTCTCTCGTATTTCATATTTCAAAATTCTTTTTTACAAATTTATGAAATATATTTTACAAAATCGCAAACTCTTCGTCGATTCTCTTTTGGCTTGACCTGATCTTTTCTCATGAGTGGCCTTCTCTTACTCTGATGTGGACGTAGCCGGTCGGAATTGTCTTCAGACGATCCGGAGAAGGTTCCCTTCAGTGGATGTTGTGGACATGGCGGAGAGTTTCGGAGAGTGCAAAGACCTGAACGAAGTCCTGGTTGAACAGATCCGTGAACAAAAAGTGAGAAATTCCGATAAAATTCCTCGAAAAACTTTGCCGGAAAGAAAATAATGTCTACATTTGCAGTCCGAAAACAAAAGCAACCTCTTACATCACCGCGATTTTGACGGGTAACGTTGCGCTAAAGATAGATTTTTGAAATGGATTTGATTAAGATTGTAGAGCAGTCTTTCAACAATGAGAAAGCTGCTGAGTATCCTGAGTTCAAGGCTGGTGATACCATCACAGTTACTTACAGGATCAAGGAGGGCGATAAGGAAAGGCTCCAGAAGTTCAGAGGTGTTGTTATCCAGATCAACGGTAACTCTCCCTTCACAAGGACTTTCACAGTTCGCAAGGTTTCAGGAGGTGTAGGTGTCGAGAGGATTTTCCCCTTCCAGTCTCCCTTCATTGACAGCATAGAGCTCAACAAGGTCGGTAAGGTCCGTAGGGCACGTATCTTCTACTTGAGGAATCTCTCCGGTAAGAAGGCCAGGATCCAGGAGAAGAAGCTCGCCGTAAAGGCCGCTGAAAAGTAGTTCTACTTTCAAGACATATTTGGCTCCTTAGCTCAATTGAATAGAGCATTTGACTACGGATCAAAAGGTTACAGGTTTGAGTCCTGTAGGAGTCACGAAACTGCAAAATTCTGACTTTCAATAATTTAGAAAGCCGGAATTTTGTTTTTTTGTTCTTTCCGTAGCGCTGAAAACGCTCAAAAAAAAGCCCGAAAAGTTGGAAAAACTTGGATTTTTCGGGAGTTTTTTGGAGTTCCGCTTGCAAGTTGCTTGCAAGTCGTAATGCGTAAAAGGAAAATGGCAACAGTAACTATCTATCTCGATTCGAGATTTTCGGGGGAGAAGGAATCCCCCTTCAAGGCGGTCATCGTTCAAGGCCGCAAATCAGCGATGATTTCACTCGGGCTCAAGGCTTACCCCCATCAATGGGATCCCGACACGTGCAAGGTGAAGGAAGAGCATCCAAACCACAGGCTTCTGAACTCCATACTCGCGGGAAAGAAATACACCATCGAGGCGGAGATCCTCCGACTCGAAATGTCCGGCAAACTGGATTCCATGAGCATCATGGAGATCCGCGACGCTGCGGATCTTGCTCTTCATCCTGGGAAGGAGATTTCCCGTGGCAAAGAGAAAACCTTCCTTTTCCGCTATGAAAGGTTCATGAGTCTCAAAACGCGCAAGAATACAATAAACGGCTACAAATGGGCGCTCAACAGGCTCAAGGAATTTGACCCGCAACTTTCGAAAAGATCCTTTGAGGACATAGGCGTTGACTACATCAATGATTTCAGGGCCTTCCTGGGAAAAACGGTGTGCGCCAATACTTGCAATGTATCGATGAGGTATATAAGGGCGGTGTTTCGCGATGCAATCAAGGCGGGAATCACCACAGCTTATCCGTTTTCGGATGTCAAGATGAAGAGACAACAGACCAGGAAGAAAGCGCTTATGCCGGAGCAGATGCGGATGTTAGCGTCATGTGAATGCCGGGGCAATCAAGAAGAATATCGCGACATGTTTCTTCTGATGTTCTACCTCAGAGGTGTGAACATCGGGGATTTGCTTCAGGCGGAGAAGTCGTCAATCGTCAACGGAAGATTCGAATACCGGAGAAGTAAAGTGGGGACGCTCTTTTCAATCAAGCTCGAGCCCGAGGCACTGGCGTTGATTGAAAAATACAGGGGTGACAAGTATCTGCTGTCTCCGTTGGATCATTACAAGGATTACACGGATTACCTGCATCACCTGAATTACGGGTTAAAGACGATAGGTGCTCCAAGAGGGAAGCGTGACAAGATTGCCGGCGAAGGACTGTTCCCCGGTCTCAGTACGAACTGGGCCCGCCACACCTGGGCATCGTGCGGACTCAACATCGATATTCCGGTGGAAGTGATAAGCAGGGGACTGGGGCACAGCGGGGCGCTCTCAGTCACCCAGATCTATATGGATTTCGATATGAAGAAGGTGGACGAAGCTAACAGACAGATTATAGACTTCGTTCTCTATGGGAAGGACTACAGGAAGAAATGAGCGATCGCTTTATAGAATTTGATAAGTTCCTTTCTCCATCCGACAAGACAGAGTAGGACAAGTGGCGTGAACGCCCACAGACGAACTTTCTCCCACCAGGTGAAGTCTCTCTTCACTTCCTTCTCAATCGTGCGAATCTGGGCCGATTCCTGCGCCGTGGCGACGATCCTCGTCACCTGGGGTACGGATACGTCCCAGTCCCGGTCCTTGTTCTTCAGCGAATGATGCAGCCCGAGGGAATCCACGTATGCGGTGGACTCCGCGAGGGACGTTTCGAGTTCGGACGTGTCCTTCGGATAGACCACGACCTCCTTCACCTCCGGTGGTAGCTTGACGTAGACCGTCGTGTCCCTGACAATGAGGGAGTCCCTGGTCACGTACTGGGTGACGTGTTCGGTGATTACCCTCGGTGCGCATCCGGCGAGGAGAAGGCATACATAAATGCCGAGAAAAATATTCCAGCGAAACACAATTTTCATGGCAAAAATATTCCCCACGCTCCCTTGCAACCTTCCGGCAGTATCTGGAAGCGGAGGGGGAACTGAATTACAACTTGAATCCTGCGAGTATGAGTATCATCAGCACGATGCCGGAGAATACTCCGAGGAAATCCCAAACCACGTCATAGGGTTCGAAGCCCTCGCCACTCTTCTCGTCGTGGAACTCCTTGGCGAATCCGAGGCAGAGGACCAGCGCAGGTCCGATGAAGAGCGACCAGTTGCCGATGCCCACGATGAGCATTACAGCGGAGAAGAGTTGGGTGAGCACAAGGCTCAGTGAGTAGTGGATGTAGCGGTCCTTTCCGAAGCGGAAAAGGAAGTCCGTGAGTTTTTTGATAAACTTGTCCATATGGCTTTTACTTTATCGTTATGAATATGTGTTCGCCCTTGTCGTGGGCGGCTTTCATCTGCTTGTACAATTTCTCGAAATAATTCCGCGACTGCAACACCACGCCCTTCGCTAAATTCCGTCCGACAAGGATGCATCCGAGCGTATCCTCCGGTCCGTTGCCGGGATGTATGAGCACCCCCTCGAATCCGGGGACGTTCTTGAGCCTCGGCATGTAACCCTTCGTCAGCTTCTTGTAGTATGCTATCTGCGAGTACTTGGGTGAGAGGACATCCATCTGGACGAGATACCTTACCTTCGGAATTGCGGTCTCACCGTACACCTTCTTCGACCTTATGGTCTCAAGTGAATCGTATATCCACAATCCCCTGTCGGTGTCCTCAAGTGTGTTGCAGAACACTTCACCGTCCACATAGAGATTGCCTATCGTGTATGTGGCCTTAGGCCACTTGCGTTCGACTATGATTTCCATGTCTTATGACTTCTTTATGTATCTGCCCGTCTTCGGGTCTCTTGACCTCTTGGGTTTGATGATTCCTTCCGCTTCCGCACTGTCCATGGTGACCCCCACCTTCTCAGCTCCCGCCTTGAAAAGCCACCTGTAGAACCCGCCCCATGAGAACTCGATTTCCTTCGTCTCAAGGTAGTTCCCGATTATCGAAATCAGTTCGTTACCCATCACCAGTCCGAGGATTATCCATTCCAGTATCTTGGCCTCAAATGCGAGGGCAATCGATGCGGCTATTATTATCCAGCAGATGTAGTCGGCACACTTAGCCATCGTCCGTCGGAACGCCCTTGAGAAGGTCACCCTCTCGTGGCGGAAACGTGCCGCCCTTACACCCCAAATCAAATCAAGCAGGACCAACGGGACAGCGCAAATAATGTAGGGAATCATGTTCATCAGTGCGGTATGAAGGAAAGCCAATGCGGTCACGGTGACACCACCCTGGGCCACCGTGCTTACCGTGGATGTGTCGTTGAAGGTCATGGCTACATCATTATGGGAATCAGTTTGTCGATGTCGTCAACGGCCTCCGGAGCATGGTCCACGATGAACTCAACCAGCTTCCTCCCTTCGATCTTATAGGGGAGATTCACTTCCACCTCCTGGTTCATCAGCCCGTCGTTGGCCCTGCTGAAGTCGAGGATAACGTCCTTCACCTCCGGTTCAAGAGCCTTCGCCTCCTCAATCTTCCCCTCCTGTGCGAGCTGGTAGTACTCGTTGACCTTGTCCTGCTTGTCACCGATTATCTCCTCACGTAGAGAAACCACGTCGGAGAGGATTTCCTGGTCATACCTCTTGAGGCATACCCTGTCGTGGATGAGCTGGATTTTCAGCTCCCGGTCTTCGCACTCCTTGATAGGGAGAGATTCGAGGACCAGCGTGATGTTTCTGATCTCTGACTTTTTCATATGCTTAGAATTTTTTGAACAATGCTGCTGAAAGGCCCACGATTCCGATTATCGTGAGTACTGCAAGCACCTTGTCAAAGGTGTCCACAGCGAAGTTGATGACGAAAGCCGAAGTGGCTGTCGCACAGAACACCACCGCAATGATTGCGAATGTGGCGAGAATTTTCTTGAGTGTTGTCTTGTCCATTGTATACGTGTTTTTAAGTGTTGTTTATCACTTTCGGGTGCATCACGACGTCTACGTCATATGGTGCGCTCATGTTCGGGTTCTGTCCTACGACGGATACAGATCCGTACACCCTTGCGTAATAAGTCGTGTCCTGTGGCAATTGCATCAGATTGAAGCAGTCGGTATCAGTTCCCTCCCACTTAAACAGATGGAAGACCGCCATGACTCTTCCGGTAGCCAATGTATACGTGTCCGTATACGATGCACTCGCAACTTCTGTGGTTCTGTCGCTGTCGCTGTACAAAGTGACGGAAATAGTCCATGTGACCTCACCCTGGTATTCCCCGCTGAAATGAGCAGAGATATTGAATCCGTTGCTTGACTCCATGTCCGTATATGTGTCCGGAATGAGGAACGGAAGAGTGTTCGTCCTCGCAGTCCATTGGAGTCCTATCGCTCCGGGGATATTCGTAGGCCACGACGCCCAGACTCCGCTATCCACGTCAAGTCCGCATCTCTGGACTCCCGAAACCACGGTAGACCCTCCTTCCGCATTAGTGTCGTATATCCATGCGGATATGTCAGTGTTTGTAGTGTCCGCAGGGTTGAGGTATCTCGAATTGACGAGAAACACAGTCCATGTCCATGTAGTGTTGTCCATCGAACTGCCGAGACCTTGCGGAGTGTCAGTGCCGGAAAGGTCAAGCCTCCACGATGCCCCGTAATATCCCTGCGGATTGTTGCGCAATGTAGTCAGCGCTGTCACGTTGGCTGGATATAGACAGTGCACATAATGATTCCCGGTGGCGGTGGAGATGAGGATGCAAGGATAGCAGTCGAGCGGGTTATACTGTATTCCGTTATTGTCAAGGAAGTCCTCGACGGCAATGGCGTCCTGGTCATGGCTGGCACGGGGAGTGAAATACAGGTTCACATATAACGCCCCTTCCGCCCCTATCCATATCCTCTGACCTCCTCCGGTGTATGGCTCGGCACGGAGGTTGAAAGTCGCCCCGTGATAGTATCCCCTCGTCGTGCTCCTGTCCGACACGCTGGTTGCAGGATATGCGAAGTCTGTGATGCGGTAGGCACAACCGCTGCCCCACGATGTGGGAGCTTCATAAGTGTAATCCAATGAATGGAGAGCGGTGATTCTCCCGACATTACTGATTCCTCCCCTCAGTCCGTACACGACTCCGGTGTCCTGGGCGTTGAGCTGACCCCCGGCTTTGCGTTTGGCCTCTGTCTCAAGGTTGAGTGCGTCAGGGTCGTAGTAATATTTCACAGGCTTCCATTTGGCCCACTTGTTTATCCTGGAAGAGCCGTTAATCATGACACCGCCGATATCCCTTGAGGACACGACGAGGGCCTTCCTCACGTCGTTAATTTCGACGTTCCCGGTTATCTTCTGTGTGCTACTGCTCCAGCTCATCTTCAACCTCCTCTTCTATGGGTTTGTCTATCTCCTCGAAGTCCTCAGGGACGTCAAGGTGCGGAGGGTCTTGCTTGACCCCTCCGATGTAATGGGAGTAGCCGAGGTATATCTCCTCGCCGTAATCCTCCCCGGATACTTTGCGTCTGAAGACCTTGCCTTCATCGGCTATCATATGGTTGCCTTCTATTGTCATATGCTATGATGGATTGTAATCATTGATTGAAAATATCCTTGATGCGAACCCGCTCCATCCGGTTGCAGCCTTGTATGTGGCCACTGAAGCGTCTGGCACATAAATAGGACAGTTATTTGTGGAGTTCAATGCTGAAGTCTGAAGTGATGGAGGCGTAGTCGCATCTATGATTATTGCTTCAAGACTTGAACACCCTGACATTGCGTAATATCCAATCGATGTCAACGTGGATGGCAAGTGTATGAGTTTAATCCGCGAACACCCGCGGAAACATCCACCAACAGTTGAGTTTGTCCCTGTCAACGTTGTTATTGAACCGAGGTTTGACACCGAGGTCAAGTTGCTACAATTACGGAACGCAGCATCGTCAATGGATGTCAAGTTTGGTAGATTGATGTCACCCGTAAGTGCACTACACCCTCCGAAAGACTGATTTCCTATTGTAGACAATGCACTGTTCCAATGCACTGTTGTTAACGATGTGCAACCTTGGAAGGCATATATCTGTATGGTCGTAAGTGTCGAAGGCAAGTATACCTCTGTAAGTGAAGTACAGTTTCTGAATACTCCGCCGTATATCGAGTTTGAACCAGCAATGGTGGTTATCTTTCCCAGAGAAGTGACTTTCTTGACACCTGACTCTCTGAATGCTTGGTCTCCCAAGGATGTGAGTTCCGGGATATTCACGTCATCAATTGGTCCGGTACTTATAAAAGCTTGAGTAGCAATAGAAGTGATGTTTGCTCCCCATTCCACGGTTTCAAGAGATGTGCAATTGGCGAATGTTGCCTGTCCTATGGAGGTCAATGTGGACGGGAAATGGATTTCCTTGAGGGATGTGCATCTTCTAAAAACACCATCATTACTACCAACACCACCAACTATTGAAGTAATACTTCCCAACGACAAGACTTTGACTATAGCAGTGTCCCGAAAAGCCTGAGTACCCAAACTGCCCAAGTAAGGAAGTTCAACATCTCCAGACAAAGAAGAGCATCCGGCGAACGCGCTGGCTCCTATTGATGTTATACGCCCAGCCCAATGGATACTGGTCAACAAGGGACACATATAGAAAGCGGCTTGGCCTATGGAAGTCAAAGAAGAAGGCAAATAAACTTCCGTTAGCGACGGACATTCACGGAACGCTCCACTATTGCCGCCATTGCCACCGGGGATTGTGATGAGCGAACCCAAAGAAGTGACTCTGGCGACTCCAGACCTACAAAATGCGGAATCGCTCATGGTCTCAAGATTCGGAGCATAGACTTCAATACCGAGAGACGAGCAATTCATGAAACAAAACTGCCCTATTTCTTTCAATGCCGTAGGAATGTTGATTGACGACAATGCGGTGCAACCATAAAAGGCCCTTTGCTGTATCTCAGTCAACCCGTCATTTAACACTACACTTTCCAATGACGTGCAATTCTCGAAAGCCCCCGAGTTACCTGATACGGTTCCGGCGAGAGTCGTCACTGACGGGAGATTCACCGACGTTATTCCGGTACATCCACTGAAAGCATAAGAGTTGACGGTAGTGACATTGCTCAAGTCAAGTTCCCCAGCGATACCGCTGCCTCTAAAACTACTCGTATCAATTAAGACGAGATGAGACATGTCACCGACACTAGTGAGTTGTGCGTCATTGTAGAAAGCGTATGGTTGTATTGTTGTAACAGTTGCGGGGAGAGAGACTTCTCTCAATGCGGTACATCCAGAGAACGCACCGGAAGCCGAATTACCAACGCCATGGATATACGTTAGTCCAGTGAAATATTTAAGCTCGTTGAACGTCTCTATTTCGGTATTGTTCCTAAACAAATATACCAGGTTCGTCACAGCTCTTGCCTCTCCAAAGGATATAACCTCATTGCCGTTCGTGTCCCAGTTTGCAATAGCTATGGCTTCTACCGCTTCGTCAGCGAAATCGATGTAGACCATATCGTCGGCATTGGTGACGTCCAATCCCGCTTCCATTACGGCGAAATACTCTGATGCAGGAGCAAGTTCCGTCAACTCAAGAGTCCCTTCAATGATAGGCGTTCCAGCGACATTCGCGATTGTCGTTCCGGTGTTCTGGACGTATCCCGCCCTTGTCGTGAGTTCCGCGAGGTCAGCCAATGCTGAGCGTCCGACCTGCTTGATGCCGTCCCACTGGATGGTGGCGTATTGGAGATTCTCACCCGTGGCGGCGAGTATGCTTGAAACAAGCTCTATAGGGTCTATGTTGACGCAGTTCGACACGCACAATGAAGTGATGCCAGACAATGTGGGGAGAGTCAGGTTCTCGTTTGTCAGCAAGGGGAGAGAGTCCATGTACACCACCGATGCTGCTGAAGGAAACGAGACCTCTGTCAGCTTCGCACCTTGCGGCAGATAGAGTCCCATCGCCCCGGAACCGGCGAAGAGTACTGTCCTCAGTCTCGGACACGCGAGCAGGTTCACCACGTTCTTGACAGTGGTGGTGTTCCTTGCGTCGAGGTATGTCAATGAAGGGGATGACACCGCGAAAGACGTGGCATTGAAAATGACATTCGAGGCGGTAGGGTCGCCCACCTTCAATGTCTGGAGCCTTGCACTCTGGACGGTGAACGATATGTTCGTGTCGGCGGCACGGTCAGTGAGCTTCATTCCGCAGAGGTCGCCGAGCGATGCTATCCAGTCCATGCCGTGGATGTAGTTGTTCGATGCTCCACCAGCCGGTAGAGAAACATCGAACGAATCACCAGCCTCAACCGGAGATGCAACCGTAGATGATGATGCCGGGACGAGGCTGTCATCAACGTAGTTCGTGGCGGCTACCGAGAGTACTGGATACAAGTTGATAGCAGGCGTTATCTCAAAGGTGAATGGTGCTCCGAGAGTATTTGCGAGCATGTTGTATCCGCCAGTCGTTCCATTGAATGCACCTATCCTGTACTTTGAGAAGATGTAGGCTATCCTTCTTTCAACCCACAGACGCTCCGCTTGATACTGGTCTCCGAGAGCCTGGTCAAGAGGAAACACTCCATTGTACTGTTTTCCGTCATCTTCCAACCATGGTGCGATATAGCTCCACTCACGGTCCGTCTCATAGAGAGCAGGAGCGAAGTACTTCGCCGAGTGTTCCCAGCAGTAGTATGATACGACGTTGAACAGCGTCTCATGCAGCCCGTCACCACCCAAGATCAGGTCAGAGGAGATGGCGCTCGCCGCATTAGCTATACGGAGCATCATATCACTCACTTCAGAAACGTAGTTGTCGCGTATCAGCACCCATAATGCGGAATCTCCGCCCTGGAATATCTCGTTGCCTGACGCGTTCTGGTCGCCATGCTCAACGTAATACGGCTTGGTGGAACGTCCGTTGTTATCGGTAGCAAGTACGGTATCAAGGTCATCCTGCCTCCATCCCCATCTCTTACAATAGATACTCTCACCAGATGCCAAGGACTCATTGAACCCACGGAACTTGAAAGGGTATGAGTTCTTCGCAAAGTTGTCAGTAACTCCGAAGAGGATGCAATAGGCGTAATGAAAGACAGTCTGGTCAATATCCCAATAATCCGGAGCGACTACCTTAAATCTAGCAGCCCTCGCTTCGATAAGCTGTGCGGTTGTCGGTGAGGTTGTACTGTACCCGAGCGCAGACAGGTATGTCGTTACCGGGGTAAGGATATTATGTTCCTTCGTGGAATCGACAGTGGCCAGTTTCTCGTATTGTCCTGTCTTGATACGGTAGAAATACAATTCATATTTTTCTCCGGAGGCAGTGCTGTACAACGACAATAGACTATTCTTCACTCCATTGGTGCTGCCGTCACGAAAATTCTGAATATCAGCATTGATTGCCGCTATTGACGCATATCCAGTCTCTGATATCGCAGCTATGTAAGGAGAGCAGTTGTACACTATCTCATAAGCCGGAGCCCATTCCGCATTGTACAATGCGAGAATGTTGTCCCAGTCCGATTGCGTACCTTCGTCCGATGTCTCATAAGGCATGTAATCCGCATCCCAAGCTTCCAAGCCTCCTATCATCGAAGTTTCGTCAGCTGGAGAATATGTCACATCAACCCATGGGGTGATGAATCTTGTGCCGGCTGGGTCATGGTTCGGTCCTTCTATGGACATCAGATTCGGATAATCATCAACATATCCGAAGGTGACCTTCGAACCT
Organism: Bacteroidales bacterium; assembly: GCA_017469845.1. Taxonomy (GTDB): domain Bacteria; phylum Bacteroidota; class Bacteroidia; order Bacteroidales; family UBA932; genus Cryptobacteroides. The sequence goes on from JAFUFP010000042.1 coordinate 11,927, forward strand.
TTGTCCGGACCTGCGGTATATAGTCCGATATACTCATAGGAATCATTTGCCGTATAGTGCCTGAACCCGACAAAGGGGAACTGGTATACGGCGACGCAGTAGTCCTCGTCAGGGAGGTGCGAGCCGAGTCCCACCCTCTTGAAGAGGTCGTTGTAGAGTCCGGTCATTCCCATCTTGTGGCCCTGCTGCGATGACGCGTAATTCTTCTTGGCGGTTATCCTGTCAATGATTGCGTAGTCGTCACCGGCGAACTTCCCGGTCTTTCCGGTTACCACCGTACCATCCGCATAAGTCCATGTGGTGGTCTTCTTTGTCTTGCCCCTTAGGTTCCATCGGTAGTACTGCTTTGACGTCGTACCCTGTCCGTCAAGCGATATGCCTCCGACCTTGACATTCCACTCCGGATGGTCAGCATATTCAAAGGAAAATGAACAACCGGAGTATCCGTCCTTCGGAGCGGGGTGGTCGATGGAAGGGAGGTACTGCGTATCGTCAGCCATCTCAACCACCATGATGTTGTATCCCGCCGCCTTCGTCTCGGCGTATCCGGGAGCGTTGCCGTAGTAGACATTGTTCGCAGCGTCCTCTTCCCTCCTATTGAACTCTATGCCGTCGGTGATGCAGTTGAGGAAATTGTTGAACACCGCCTGCGACGAGAGGGCTGTACCGTAGACCCTCATCCTGTAGAGGTATGCGTCCGTGTCCTGCTGCCCTATCACGAGATTCGACCCGTTCTCTCCGAAAGTAGAAAGTCCTTGGAATGCGAAGTTCACGTTGGAGATGCCGTTCACGTAGATGGAACAGAGGTTCCTGCCCGGCACATCACCGTAGTTCTTGACCCATGTGATGCATAGGTGCGTCACCCTGTTCTCGGCGAGCATTACGCTCTGCGTGGTCTCGTCAGTCTCCAATGAGGAGAAGACCACTATCTTTGTCGGATAGATGCGGATTCCCTTGTTGCCCGCCCACATCGAGAATACCGGCTGGGAGTAGTCCGAGGGGTAGGCGCACTTTATCATCATCTCCACGGTCATTCCAGTCGCGTATGACGACAACAGCTTCAGAGGCTCCAAGCCCGTGACCGACAATGACGAACCTGCTGGGACTATGAGCGCCCTGCTCTGACCGTCAGCTTCCCACCCGTCACCTTTGTATGAGAATCCGCTCCATACGGCAGCGTATGAAGCAGCGAAGTTGCCGTCCTGTGACGCTCCGGCTTCGTTGATGATGGTGAGATAGTCGGAGGTGTTGTTGCTTCTTGTAGCCGCGTTGAGATGGAAGAGAGCTCCCGGTGTGGCCACATACGAATAAGTGTTGTCGAAAGGAGTGGTGACGGAGAGTGTGCTTCCTGGAGTGTTGCCGTCATAAGGTGTCGCATCCACCGAAAGGGTTCCCATCGTCTCGATTACGTTTCCGGTGTCCACTTCTATAGTGTAAGCGAACGTGTATTGCCTTCCTTCCTCGAGATTGGTGTTCTCCACCGGAGCCTTGGTGACGGCAAATGTCTCACCACCGATGCTTGCGCTGAGGGAGAACCTTGCCGAATCCGCATTGAACACCGCGTATGAGAATATAGTGGAGGATGTGAAATTGACGGCAGTGCCGAGAGAGTTCACCGCTATCATCGGCGTAGTGTCTCCGCTGGCGGCACACATTATTCTGTAAGTAGTGACAGGAGTGGATACGCCTTGTGCGGTCATCCACATCGTGACCGTGTGCACACCGTTGCCGGAAGATGCAGGGAATGCTGATGCGGGTATGGTGTATGTCGTGGCGGTGGACGTGTAGGACTCGTTCGCCCCGTACTCCACGGCATTGAGTTCCGTCCCGTCAAGTGCGACGTGGAGGGTCTTCACGAGGTTGCCTGAGAATCTGATTCCGTTCAGCACGTAAGGTGAGTTCTCGTTCCATACCTCCTGCCACGCATGGTTCACCGTCAATGACAAAGACGTGAGTGTGGCGGTGCATACGATGGTCTTGGTCTGACCGGATGTGGTTCCCGTGACCGAAATCCTTATGTAGTTGTCTCCCGTATTGATGAAGGGTCTGATGTCGAATGACGCACTCTCGCCCGTATGTATCGAATGTTCCGCAGGTGTTCTGTCCACGTACCCGTTCCCGGTATTTACAGCTACCGTGTAGACATAATCCTCAGTGAACGGTTCAGATTCATCACTTCCGAAAGAAGACTGCATAGTGGTCGGAGTGATGGTCAACACCTTGGATGTCTCGTCCTGAAGGATGTAGAAGAAAGTTCCGAGGTCCACGTCCACATTGACTGTGTATACTGTGCCACCGAGACCGATGGTGACGAGGGGTTGTGCAGCGCCTTCGTACTCCCAGAATCGCATCGTCATGTTGGCGAAGTCCACGTATCCTATCTTCCCTCCAGCAGCGGCAATAGCTGCCGTTATCTGGGACTTGAGAAAGGTCTCGACCTCCAATCCTGTATGCCCATTCCAAGGCTCATTTATGTTCTGTATAGCTGCCATTCTATCTATTATTCTTCCAAGTGTCGTTGTCTATCCAAGGCTTTTCCTCAATCCATATTCCCTTGCCGTAGCAGGACCTCACCTCCTCCCATACAAGGTGCCTCCCGTAGTATTTCGCTATCACTCTCTTGCCTTGATAATGGATAGCGGAGAAGGCTGTGTGACCTTGTGCTCTTATCATGACTCGTCTTCATAAACAAGGTATATCACTCCGTCATCCACTGAACCTCCGGTGACGAGAGCTTCGTATTCCGCCTCGGTCAGGAGAACATGGGGTATCCCGCCTCCACCACTTTCGCCACCGCTTGGAGTGCCTACGCCAAGGGTGGACACGAATGAATCCGCCGCGAAACCTGCGTTCGTGTGAAGGTAGAATTGGGCAAGTGTGGAGTCGTATGCCAATTCGAGATAATACGAGCTGGAGCCGAAGTATATCCTCCTCTTCGAAGCCGCAGCCGACGTGGTCGCGGTTGATCCGTTGCCGACAGTGATGCTGTTCGCTGCGCTTATAGTGCTTCCGCCGGATATCGCTCCCGATGCCGTAAGAGTTGACGCAGTGACGTATCTTGCGACAAGGTCAAGGTCATTGGCGCCTCCATATGGGTGATAGTCGCTATTGAGCAATCCAGTGAGATATGTCTCCGTTACGCCTATCTCAGCCAGTGTTGCACTATTCCCTAACGTGATAGACGCACTGCCGACGGTTACTGACGGATTGGCGAGATATGCATTTGCTATCGGTGTCCCTTGCCATTCTCCACTCTCTATCGTTCCAACGGTATCGATTTTTGAGCTTCCGGTCCATAAGGCGAGAGCGGAATCTGTAACATAGTCTCCCAACGTAGTTGCGAGAGATGATGCCGTCACATACGAAGCAAGTGTCGTATTCAATGCACTTGTGGTGACATAAGAAGTGAGCGCAGTATTGAGGGCTGACGTAGTGACAAGGTCGGGCTTGCCCGTGATTGCCTCCCAGTCGAGCGAGATGTTCGTCTTCGTGTAGACTATCTTCGCCTTGGTGTTGTCCTGCGGGTCAACCACGAGGGACAATCCGCTCACCACGTTGCCGGAGCCGGATGCCTCGGTAGTGAGGTTGATGTGCCCCCAGTCTATCTTTTCATCGGCGAAGTCGTCGGAGTTCGTTCTGAGGGACTCCCACACGTCCGATAGGTCCGCTCCGCCACCTGAACCGCCGGAGGAAGGACCAACACCGAGGGCGGAGAGGAACCCATCCGTCCATAGCCCCGAATATCTCGGATTCAGCCTCAGGGATCCGTCCCCTTGGGCAATGAACCAATCGGGACCTTCAGATCCTGCAGGGGATGACGATACGGCGGAGAGGGCGGTGATTCCTGCCTCCCTCATGCGTTTGTTGCGGGGGAGTGCCGTCCTGGTCGCATATCCTGATATGTAATGTTTGTCCATTATCCGTCAATTATATCATCGTACTCATCGGGGCGGATCTCCAGGAATGTGGATCTGGAAACGCCCTCCCTGGCATACATCGCTTCCCCCGTCGTAAGGAAAACCTTGCCGCTCTCCTGGGCGTCATCGGTGTGCAGCAACGTGACGGAGTATTCGCTTTCGACCTCGCCCGACAACGTCGTCCTGCGGTCGGCATACTGGGAATACAGGGTGCCTATGAGAAGCTGCTCCGGATGATGCGTCCTGCCCGCTCTGGTCATGGTTTTCAGGGGATCTCCGGATGGCAGCAGATACAGCCCCATTGCGGAAGGGCAATCGGTATCCAGAGTGCCGCATACCGTGTCAAGATCCAGGGACTCTTTTGCGTCAACATTCAACATCCCTGTATATTCGGCATCATCTGCAGTGAATTCCTCCATGACGCTGTCTGAAGTCACCACCGACAGCTCTGGGGCCTTGAAAGCCGCCCACCTCGAATAATAGAAAAGCGGGAATGGCAATACCATTGACTTGTTGATCTCCGTTCTGGAGAATACCGTGTGCAGACTTATCCCGTCATATACGGTCAGCTGGAGATATCCCCCTACGGGCGGATAGGGCATGTACAGCCCGTCCGGCATGTCCCTGAAAAGGGCGTGTATGTATTTCTCGTATTTCTTCCCTGAAGAGTAGTAATGGTGATGATGGCGGTTGTTCTTCCATCCCAGGACTCCTTGGCCTTCTCCCATCTTGTCTGGGTCGTAGTATGAAAGCCAAGCCTGTCCCGTGGCGTCATCGCCTGCTACCCATGACCCCAGCATTCCGCTGCTGAACAGCTGGCGGGTTCCTGTTTCATTCTCGTAATGATACAGCGCATTCCCGTTCTCGTCGTAAAGGACGATGGAACATTTCACGGAAGCTTCGGACACCGCTTCGAAATCGCTGTAGTTGCCGCTCTCGTTCTCATCGGAAGAATCTTCGAACGGGTTGTATCTCGGGTCGACCAACATGGGGACCACCATCCTGAGGTAAGCTTTGGCGTCACTGCCGGCACCCGGTATGAATGCCTTCCTGGAACGGTACACGACAGAACCATCGGTCGTCAGTGTGCTTTCACCGATAACTGTCGGGTAGTCGGAATTCAGTTGGCTGTGAACGTCAATGTATGCGGATGATTTCGTGACCCTGCGGAGTCCTCCGGATACGAATCCCCTCATTATGCATTCATGGTCCTCTCCACCGTTCACCGCAAGGATCTTCGCGTATTTCGAATATGGGCCAAGTTCCTCAACTCCCTTCCCGACGTCCGACAGGAACATGGTGAAACTGTGGTATCCGGTCTGATAAGGGAACGAATCGAAATCCGAATGGTCGTCATTGTAGTATCCGGCGAAGAAGGAATAACAGACGGGAACCTTCATTCCTGAAGGGACGGCCCCTCCGTCATATTTGACTTCGTAGGATTCATCTTCGCCCCATTGGGTCCATTTCCTGTCGCAGACGTCGGTGTATTCGATTTCTCCTTTCAGAAGTTCCGCCTTGGCATAGGGAGAGAAAGTGACCTTCACGTTGTTGTACACCTTTCCCGTACCCATGACCGAACCGGTGCCGTCCCATGCGATCCTGCTTGCCGATGAATCCGAATGGAGTCCGTTGATGTCATATATGAAAACGGTTCCGTCCTTCTGGATCACGCGGAGAGCAAGCGGCAGAAGGACGCCTTCAAGTACTTCCCGGTACGTCATAGGTTCGTCGGTCTCGTCGTAAAAGTTCCCGGATCTGACAGACAGGGAAGAAAGGCTCATAGTCTCCCCGTTCACTTCCGAAGATATGCATGTCCTCAAGGACCTGTAGCTGATCCCCGACTTCGCCAAAGCGGCGGAGATTATTTCTCCGATCTGTTTTTCTCCGGTGAGATCGTACGGTTTCCTGTCGAGTATGCCGAAATCCGAGAACGTCAATGTGACGTCATACCTGGAACCGCGGTCATACGGTTCCTCGTAGAATTCCGTATCAAGGGTACCTGACCAGAAGAGAGAACCGTTCCGGTATATGTTTAGTTTGATCTGCCCCGGAGCAACCGAATACAGGTCGGCATAGGTGCGGTCTCCGGGGGATTCTATCTTCAGCGTCGCGCGGCTGCCGCAGACCGGTTCTTCCACAGCAGTCTCGTCCCATTCGATGACAAGGGGCTCGTCCGCAGGGAAAGTCAGATCGCCCGGGGTGAACACCGTGTCGGATTCCTGGAGGATGTCGCACTTCCAGGAATCACCTCTCACGGAAAGGAATTCTCCGCTGTATCTGAGTTGCATCGCCATGATTACGTTCTGCTGACAAGTGAAGAATGTTTACCGAGAACTCCAACGAGATCTCTTCCCTCGATCTTGAACCTGACGTCACCGAAATCGTATGATGCCGGTTGGATCATTGAACGGAGCTTGTCCAAAGGTGCGACGACCTCGGGATTGTTCGACGCACCCGCATATTCTCCGAACATTCCCAGTGTGGGACCGTAGGCGATTCCTCCTTTGGCGAACTTCGGAATAGCCGCAAGTGCCGCAACGATGGAAGCCGCTGCAGCAACGGCAAGAGCGGGACCGACATAGGGGATGTTAGCCACGGCGCTCATTGCTCCCGCCACGGACCCTTCGGCATCGGCATTGGCTTTTCCTTTCTGGGCCGCAGTAAGAGCGACAATCTGAGGTATCGCCTGTGATATGGCTGAAATAAGATTCGAAGCCCAGTCGAGCCAGGCGGCTGCTGATTCCCCGACAATCTTTCCGAGGGACGAGAAAGTGGATGACAGGGCACCGAGAGATTGCTGGGCAGCGCCCGCCGTATCGGGGATCTCCTTGATCGTGTTGATATCTTTTTGGGGTATGATGCCTGATTCCTTCTGGCCGAATTTGTCGAGCTTGGGCAGGGCCTCGTCAGCAAGATCCCGCGCTGACTTCAATTTCCTGTATTCTTCTATCAGGGCTTTGACTTCTTCGTTTTCCGTACCGTACTTTCGGATCAGGGACGTTATGCCGGACTCCATCGTTTTGAGCCGGAGTTCTATTGCATTCTGCCCCTGTCCAAGCTGGTAGTTGATGTCAAGAGCCTGCGCTACGGCACTCCTGTATTCCAGGATGTCATTCGTGAGGTCATTTGTCTTTTCCGACAGGGAAGTGGCCGAAGTTGATACGGACGTTGTCGACGATTGGACCGCGCCTGTCAAACCTGATGCGATAGTGGACAATTCCTCGATAACGCCATTGTATTCTTCGAGGGCCTTTGCCCCCTCCTTCTTGACGGTAGCTATGTCGCCCTGAAGGGTCGCGAAGTCGTCGGACACCTTCCAACCACCGAGACCGAGCGGCCCCTTGCGTTCATAGGCGCTTCCGTCCTCTCTCATCGACCACGCTTGGGCATCCAGTTCATTCGCTCTTTTGCCGAGTTCCATCTGTCGCTCGGCCAGGGTCACGGCCCTTGCTTCAAGAGCCTTCATCCTGATGTATTCGTTCGCCTTTCCCTTCAGCACGTCATACCATTCCGCCTGCGTGTTGTATATGCCGAAGGATTCGCCGTATTTGGAGTTGAGCTCGTCAATGAGGTTCCTGTCCTCCTTCTTGGCTTTGATGAGCGAATCCAATTTGACCTTGTACCCCGAAATCTCCTTTGATGTCTCGGTCAGAGTCGTCTTGTAGGCTTCCGCTGGGTCCGGCATCCCTTCGAGGATATCCCTTGTGGACTCCAGCGATCCGTTCGTTTCCTTGCTTTTTGACAACAGCTTGGAAAGAAGAGTGACAACTCCGGTGATTGCGGCAGAAAGACCTAGTGTCATGGCCGCCTCCAACGCAATGATCTGCGTCTTCAGCACTCCGGTCGCTGTTGCTGCCGTAATCTCAGAGATGCCCAGCATCTTCGCCGCTGCAGCCTGCAGGCGATGGCTTGCGGCCGTGATGTTCTCCTGGACGGATAAAGCTTTGGATTTGATGACGGCAAGGGAGAAAACACCGCTCAGGGCTTTGACGGAAGACACTCCCTTCTGGATGCCGAAGAAAGCCGTGGAAAGCTGCGAAATGACGGTTATAACCTTCATGGCGCGGTTGGCGACAGAACCGAGTTTTTCCTGTAAGTCTCCAAGCCGGTTGCTGAATTGTTTCAGGTGGCCGGAATTGGTTTCTGCCAGCGAGGCATTCATTCCACCGAACTTTTGGGTAAGGACCTCGACTATCGCCGCCACCTTCTCGCTTTCCGTTCCGTTCTTGATAATCTCCGCCGTCTCTTCATCAAGCGTGATTCCCATTCTTCTGAGTGCCGTAGACTGACCGTCTACCGCTTTCCCGATAGCTTCCGCAATGGAGGCCATATTCTGTCCGGACACGTTGAGTCCATAGCGTGCCGCAGCCACGTCGTTCATTGCCGGAATCAATTGCTCGAGAGACTCCTTCTCGTGAAGGAATGTCGCCAGTCTTTCGGCTCCCGCTAGTTGGACTTCATCACCAATAACACCCAATTGCTGTTGCGCGGAGCACAGGTCCTTGATGGACTGGATGTCTTCATCCATCGCGTCCATCGTATTTCTCATGGCCGTCTCAAGCTGCATCTCCGCCTGTTCCTGGACCGCATAGGCGTCCGTGAGACCCTTGAACGCGAATGTGAGCTGATTGGCCAGATCACCCAGATTCTTGAAGGCAACGGAAGCGGCCGTCCAGTCTATGATGCTCTTGTGAAGGTTGTCTGCGGAAGATGCGGTGGAATCGAGAATGGCCTTGAACTTGTTCGCTTCTTTACCAAGAATTTCGAACGTTCTGTCTTGGCCGTCAAGTTTGAACGCTATGGATATGGTGGAATTTGCCATTGTCGTCGACGATAATTATATTTGCAAGTATACAAACGATCTGATTATGCTGTCATCAATTATTGATTTGCTGGATTGGCTTCTGGACTTAGAGATAGCGGGTATTCCAGTCGGTCTGTTCATCATAATGCTGCCGGTCATTTATCTTTTCTGGAAATGTACCAAATGGTTCCAGTCCACCTATACGGACCCGCTGCTTGACGCCTACAAGAAATTCCGAGAAGAGAATAGCGACAAGCCTCAGGAAGAAGATTCGGACAAGGAATGAGCGGCATTGCGTTCCGCCAGTTCCCTCATTCTTCCTGGGGTACTTTTCTTTATGGGCTCCCTCGGCTTTTCTTCATCTTCTATGCTCATTATATCTTCCGGCTTGAGCTTTTTCTTGCTGTAAGGCTGCAGCAGGAGCGCAGCAAGCATTCTTGTCCTTTCCCACGCTTGTCTCTCCGTTATCCTGCGATTTTCCGCCCATCCCTTTGATATCGCGCCCAACTCTTCTGGAGTCAGATTCCCGAATTCTTCGGGGGACAGCCCCAACTGTCCGGTGGCGAATCCCAGGATTTCCAGGATGGTCAGGCTTTTTTTGGGTCCGTGTCCTCCTTCTTCTCTTCCGAAATCGCGGCGGACATGATATCCATGTCTTCCGGTGAGACATTGTCGCAGAAGTCTTCAAGGGACATGGCAAAAGGCACCCCGTCAGCCTTGCATGCGGATGCCACGCAGCACCATATGAGGACAGCCACATCGGATATCCCCCTGCCGTCTATTTCGGAAACCTCGCGTCCGGTCTCCCTCTTGAAACGGAGCATCGCCCCCATCGTCATGCGACAGGGGTACGATGTTCCGTCAATGGTAACGTGTATTGTTCCTTTGGACATACTCTATGAATTTGAGAGAGCCTCGCCCGTGATCTTTGACTCGTCGACGGTGACCTCACCGTCATTCTCGAGGGAGCCGTTGTAGGTGGCGTCATCCTGTGCGGGCGCGGAGCGCTCGAGGGACGCGATGATGAAGTTTCCGGAGAGGTAGGGGACTTCGGAGTCTTCCCTTTCCATCGCCTGTACTTCGACGCTCTGCCCGGTCTTCCACTGGGACACGATGCTCTTGAATCCTCCCTCGGTTTCTTCGTAGAAGGAGAGGCCTTCGAATGAGATGGAGCACGAGAGTCCGGTGACACCCTTGCCCTTCCAGAGTCCTGCGGACAAGGAAGCGGTGGCGACAGGCTTGACTGCTCGCTCCTTCGTCTCGGAGTTGAATGTGGCGGTATGGGAAGTGCAATGCCCTATCGCCTTTCCGTTGATATAAAGAAGGAGGTCACTTCCGTTGACGTACCCCTTCTTGACTGTTGCTGATTTTGGCATGATGTGATTCTTTAGACGTTGTTGATCTTGATTTCAAATGAAAGAGTCTGGAAGTACGCTCCCGCATCCCAGCCCTCTTCCGCATCGGTGAGCATGGAGGATCTTGCGACAATGGCATCGCCGTCGGCGTCCTCGTACTCCGCATTGATTCCGTCGAGAGCTGTTCTGACGGCTTCGGCTATTTCAATGGAACCGGCATATGTGGCCGAATAGCAGACCACTTCCGTCACTATCGAATCCGAACCGTGTGACCCCTTGACGGGGACGATTGCGGCGGACGCTCTCCTGTAGCATATGTACGGGAGCTGCGCCCCCTCTTCGCTCACGACCGGGAATATCTTGTTCACGGCATCCGTTACTCCCTGGTCATTGGAAAGGATGTCGTATACGAGAAGTCCCGCGCTCAATGATGATATCCTATGTCCTGCAGCCATGTTTCTTCGCTACTTTTACAACATAATCCTTCACATTCTCGTGGATGTCGCTTGTGACGGATGAAGCGACCTTGTTCTTCGCGCTTACCATGAAGCGCACCGGCTTGATGGCACCGGTCGGGTGAGATGACCTGGAACGCGTTCCGAACATCCTTGTATGTCTGCCGGAATTGGACTTGGTACGTCTCTGTCCGGTTCCGTCTTCCGCCCATATCAGGACAGGCCTCGGTGAATACTTGGAAGGGTTGCGCCGCACCTGGCGGTTCTCATAAAATCCGGCCACTCCTACCCAGCCGTTCCGGCTCTTGGAACGCTTCATCTTGGTCCCCACGGTCACCCTGAATCCGGCAGTCCTCTTGAAGACTATCGAGCGGACTCCCTTTTCCAGGTTCCGGTTGGAGGACATGCCGGAACGCAGGTCGCTGACCGCGGCGTTGCGGACCTTGGCCGCGCTTTTGCGGAATCCTCCCTTGAGAGCCTTGACCCTTTCCTTCTCGGACAGATCCGCGAACAGCTTCTCCAGTTCGGAGATGTCGTACTCCATCGTCCTCATGGCACTACTCGTTCACCTTGTCGCAGATGAGGCGCTTCAGCCCCCTCTGCCTGTTGTGTTCCAAGGCGGAGACTGAATACACCGTCCCGTCATAGACGGCCCTCCACTTCTCGGACACCTCGTGGGCGTCCCTTATGATGATTTCCACATGCCCTGACGGGAACAGCTCACCTACCTGTATGCCGGTATTGCCGGATTTCCAGACTATCTCAGCGTGTACGGTGGCGGAGTCGGCGAATGTCGTCGACTCCGCACCGAACGCGTCGGTGGACACTGTGGGGCGCTGGAGCATGACCAGCTCCGTCAGTCGTCCGGCTATCATGATGAAGAAGAGAGTTTCCTGAAGGGTTTGACAAGAGCTTCGAGGGCGTGCGGGACCGCATGCATCTGCACTCCCGCCACGCTTTCCCTCTGGTTGTACCAATGTCCGGCCAGCAGGAGCACGGCATGCTGAAGAGAAGAGGGCAGTTGTCCGGTGTCTTCGACCACAAGATCATCCAGAGTCCGGTTCGTCATGGTGACGACAGATTCCTCCGCCGCGTCCAGAAGATGCTGCAGATAATCGTCGTCTCCGCTGAAATCATCGGCCCTGACGTGCTTCTTGAGAAGGGAAAGATCCGTTGTCGCTGCCATAACTCAGAAGGGTTTCGCTAGCTGCCCGAAGACACCCTGCCGAGGATGAACGCCTCGGGACGGAGAGTCTTGGTGCCGTAGTCGGTGTTGAGGACGAAGTCGACGCTGTCCTTGCGGGACATGCTGTAAGGATCCACGATGAAACGGAGGGTTCCGAACAGACCCATGGGCTGATAGCCGAAGTCGCCGAGCGCGATATACTCGACGGGAGTGTTGCCGGAAGTGTCGCGGATCACGTTGGTGGTGTACACGGGAAGACCGCAGAGTTTTCCGTCCTGGATCATCGGGACATAGATTCCCTCGGAGTTGATGGGGGTCCCCTCGAGGACCGCCTGCATGCTCTTGGTCATGATCCAGCAGAGGTGGTTGCCCTCGATGCCGGTCTCAAGCACGGCGGCCTTCATGTTCTTGTTGAGTTCGATGAAGGTGGGAACGGTGGAGAGGGTTACGACTGCGTTGTATTTCTTCTCCTCCTTGGAGCGAGAGGCCGCGCTCTTGGCGGCTACCTGGAGAATCTTGGCGATAGGTCCGACAAGGTTCGTGGCGTTGTTGACCACAGTGGGGCTGAACAGGATCTTGTTCAGAAGCTGACGGATAGAGAGGGGCATCACTTCACGGATGATCATCTCGAGTACACCTGCCGACTGGTTGAGCGACTGGTTGGTCACGGGAATGGCGATGCCGATCCTTTCGGGATTGGCGGTGAGTTTGTTGAACTCGATCTTGGTGTCGGAAAGTGCGACACCTTCTCCGGCTACGGTCGCCTCGACCATGTCATAGGTGGGCCACACGTAGTCACCGGCAAGCCCGGTGGGCATGGGGAGACCGACCTTGTCGAGGATGAATCCTTCCTGGAGAGGCTTGATGATGTCCTGGACATTGAGAGGGACGATGGCGCCGCTTTCGATGTCGGAGACCATCATTCCGGTGAACTCGCCCTCGCGCATGAAGGTGATTTCAGTCTTGCGGCCCTTTGAGGCGTTCTCGCGGATCATCCTGACCGCTTCCTCGCGGGCGTTGGGATTCTCGCGCAGATGCTCGGCAGTCGCTGCCTGCATGCGCATGCTGATGAGCTGGTTCTCGCGGCTGAGGGCCTCGAACTCCTTGTTCTCGGCCTCGGTGCGCTCGCGCTGCTCCTTTTCGCACGCATCGGCTATTTCGCTGATGCGGTCGCAGTTCGCCTGGTACTGATTGACCAGCTGGCGGACATTGATCTGGTTTTTCTTCATTTCTTCGGAAAATTGGTTACACAAATATTTTGATGTTGGCGGCACGGCGCATTTCGCGCACCTGCTCGTTTATCTTCCTTCTGTCCACCTCGGGATCTTCGGGCTTCCCGTCGGCTTTCGCGGCTTCGACGAATTCTCTCGCTTCCACGCTGGTGGCGGGATAGGCAGGATCCGCGGCAAGGGTAAAGTCGTATATTCCCGTGATCTGGCGGACCGTGTAGGTCGTATACGATTTCCCGTCGCGTACTTCCGTGGACCTTTCTACGAAACCGGGTTCCCAGTAGTAGGTGCTGAACATGAAGGAGCAACCGGCGAGGTCACCTCTGCGGACAAGTTCTATGGCCTTGTCTCCGTCGGCGGTGTTCGGCGCTTCGAACTCGAACTTCACACCTTTGTCGTCAATCTCGTACGAAAGGGTGCCGGATCCTTTGTTGGACCTGGCCAATATGAGCTGGCGGTCATGGAACATCGTCATCTTGATGTCCGAGGAATCCAGAAGTTCCCTGGTGACGGCTTCGGGTGATATCACCTCCCGCGCTTCTCCGTCCTCATCGTCCCAGATGGGTTCCGACGGAGTGTTGAAGAGAATGGCGTATCCGGAGATCGTCCTCCCCGGAGCCTCGCCTTCGCCCGCTTCGCGGACATGGAGATCCGCAGCGGATGTAAGAAGTTCCCTCCTTACGTTCTCATTCCTGGTCTTGCTTGTTTTCATCGTCGTTTTTCTTGTCGTTGTCTCCGCTCTGGGTCTGCATGAATCCCGGATCGTCTATGCTCTTGAGGTTCGCTGAAACGAGAACCTTGTCCCCGCCTTCGACAGGCAGCTTGTTCTCTTCCCGTCTCCACTCGTTGACCGTGTAAAGGCCTGCGGCAATGGTTGCGGCCTGATACTTGACTCTGCTGTCGAGGTCGCAGGCGTAAAGACCCCTTCTGTCGAATTGGATTTTCCTCTTGGTATATGACGTCTCGAGAAGAAGTTTCCTCTGGAGCTCATTCTCGATGTTGCGGAGTATCGGTCCGAGAGTATGTGAGAGGAACGCGACATTCGCCATCTCGGCACTCTTGTAGTTGTTTGAAGAGTCATCGAAGACGAACGAGGGGTGTACACCGAAGAACCGGCATATTTCCCTCACCGTGAACTTGCGGCTTTCAAGGAACTGCATGTCGGTCGAAGAGAGGGAAATCTGCTTGAAGTCCACCTGTCCCGGCAGGGACACTATCCTCTCCCCGTTCCGGAAACGGTCGTCCACCTCCTTGGCGGACTTCTCCAGTTCGGTGTCCTGGTACTCTCCGAATCCTTTCACGCTGGTGTCGTTGGACACGATGCCGTGGACATTCCCGCCATTCTTGAAGCGGTTGTAAGTCTCCCCGTCGCCCTCGGACGCGATGTCGAGAGTCAGACGGGCGAAGGTCAGCACGGACACTCCGTTCTTCGGATCCGTCCAGGTCATTCCCTTGATGTGGATCACCTCCTCTTCTTCGAACACTCCATGGAGACCGTTGTGTTCGTCATGGACGGTGTATTTGTCGTTGGTGGTGTCATGCGAGACGGTTCCCCTGCCGCAAAGCACGAAGTGGGAAATCTCTGGTCTCGTGGTGCTGTACACTGGCACGACGTAGGCGTTGCCGTCAAGAAGTACGCGCTGCACGACCTGACGCCAGAAGTCGAAAGCCGAAAGGGTGGGGCACGGTTCGACGTTCAGAAGATATGAAACATGGTCGAACTCTTCACTGAAGATGCCTCCCCTGAGCTTCAGTTTCTGAAGGGGCAGGGAGGCGACACTCTCGGAAAGCAGCTGGACACAGCGGTATACCGTAGCGACCTGCAGAGCCGCGGTGCCGGAGTATGCCGGCCAAAGGTAGCCGCCTGCCCTCGGAACGGAGGCGACGGTTCCGCTTGTCTGTTCATCCGCGGTCTCCCTTCGGAAAATGCGTCTCAATGTGGATCTTATTCCCATACACCAGCAGAGGGGGAAAGAAACAATGCCCTCTACCTATCGCGCGCTAACGGTGTTTTTGCACACATTTTTAAAGAAAAAGCGACAAAAAGAACAAAATAGACTCCAAATAGACAATAAATTTTTCTGATGCAGTAAACCTTATTGGATTTTTAGGACCCAATTGCGTGATTTTTGATATATTTGCCCTTAGTGAAAACTGCACTTTCTTTTTGTTACATTGACGATATGCCTGCCGCTAATTACATAAAAATCGACAACAAGGGAATCGAAATCAAACTCGATGTCATTTTCTATTCCGAAGACGGAATCATTATTGCTTATGCACCGGCTCTGGACCTTAGTGGGTACGGCAAAGATGATGCTGAAGCCAGGAACTCCTTCGAAGTCGCTCTTCATGAATACATAAAGTATACTGTTGAGAACAAAACCCTGGATGACGATCTCAAGGTTCACGGATGGACGAAGGAGGCAGGGGTAATCAAGGCTCAGGATTTTTCCTCTTTGCTTGCAAACAACAAGAATCTCAGGGACGTCGTATCCCATGATTTCAGAAAGACATCCGAAAAAGTTGCTTATCCGATTTTCTCTTAGGATATGGGGCAGTTGAGCAACATATCGCCCAGAAAATACAGGGATTTTCTGGCATCCCAAGGACTTCACTTCAGCCATTACAATGGAGGTCATGAAATTTGGGTCAAGGAAGGACTTTTGAGACCGGTCACATTCCAGACACACATCGATCCTGTACCGGAGTTCATCATTAAGAACGGACTTAGGAATATAGGTGTAGCACGTCAAGTGCTCATCGATTTCCTTTCGAAATAATATCACCTGCTGTTACCGTTCATAGGTCAGTAGACTTCCGAGTCCCATAAGCATAGTTATAGCTCCATCTATCTTTCTGTATTGTGATGCCTTCACCGGCTTCTTGTTCTCCAGGATATCTTCGTCTATGACGCAGTTCGTGAGGCAGAATATGTTTATCGGGTTGTTGTTGATGCGTATCTTCGGAGGATCGGTGAAAGCCATCATCTCGAAGCTCTCCACAGGGAGATTGAAATTTCCGTATGTCTGGGAGAATGGCACGAGTACGCTCTTGGCGCCAAGGGCGTACAGGGCGTTTGTCAGTTCCTGGGATTTCCAGTTGTCGTATGCGATCCTGATGATGACAATCCTCCTAGTCCTGCGGTAGATGTCGTCCGCGATCATTCTCACGTCGATTACCTTTCCTTTGCACAGCTTGAGATACCCCTGTCTCACCCAGAGAAGGTACTGCTCCCTGTTCGGGTGTTCCTCCAGCTGCCCTTCCGGGAAGTAATAGTCCGTATGCGAATAGAACATCTTGGAGGAGCTGTCGTACATTGTGTATGAAACGGCGCTGAAGTCGTCCTTCACCGAGAGGTCGAAGGATACGGCACATTCGGGATGTCCGGAGATCCTGTCTATGTCGAATCCGCTGACCAGGGACTGGGCCTGTTCATGGGTGAACCAAACCTTGTCCTCGTTAAGGGTGAAGATGTTCAGAAGCTTCGTCCGGAAAGCGAGCATGTTCCCGGCGGAGAGCTGTGCGTTCTTCCATTCCTTCTCATAGAAATCCGGCTGGACTGTGATCCCAAGATGCGGCTGGACTTTCGCCCAAGTTTCGGGGTCATCCTCCCTGTCGTCCACGTCCGGCATGAAAAGGGAGGCGAACATCATGTCGTTGGGCTCGGCTTCGCCCCTCAGGACCCTCTTCACCCCTTCCAGCTCATCGTGGAACGGCCCGTCAACCACGTCGGACGCTGTCGTGATCACGACCGTAAGAGGCTCGTTGCGAATCCCCATCGAGGAAGTGAGTACGTTCTTGAGGGAATCTCCGCTTTTTCCGGCCGTGTTCCTCGCCTGTGCGTACTCATCCATGACCACCAGGGAGGCGTTCAGTCCGTCCAGCGTCCTCGCGTTCGCGGTGAGGCATTGCACTAGGGAGTCCCTTTTCCCGGACTTCACCGTGATCTTTTCCCTGTTGATCCGGAAATGTCTTCCGGTCGGGTCCAAGGTCCTCATGATCGCCCTTATTTCGTCGAAACAGATCTTCGCCTGATTGTAGGAATTGGCCCCGATGTAAGCCTGTGCGTTGTTGTCACCGAAAAGCAGGTCGTGCACCGCGAGCACAGCCACCGAGGTGGTTTTGGAGAATTTCCTGGGAACGAACAGGTAGGCGTTCCTGATTAGCCTCCGCCCCTTCTCGTCGGTGAATCCGAATATGTTGGCGAACTGGAAGGTCTGGACGGGCGTGAGCCTATATGTCATCCTTCCGGTGGTTCCCGAAAGGGGGACCAACTCATAAAATTTTATGAACTTCCTAACCCTTTTCGGATTCCATCCGTACCTGTCGGCCATTTCGAAGAAGCGGCGGATCGCCAGAAGCTCATAAAGGTTATGCCCGTCCGGATGATCAATATTGGTGGAGATGTACTGCCAGAGCCTCGGGTCAGTATCCAGGACATGGGAATATCTGGACGGAAAGGACTCCCGTCCGTCGCGGAGCCATGAGACCACTTCCGATTTCAGCTCCCTGTCCCGTTTCTTCTCCGCGTCGGTCATCAGTCATCCTTGTTCAGTTCCTCCATGAACTTGTTGAAGGTGTCTTCCACGACCTCACGCTCCTTCTTGGATTTTATGTTCATGGTGAGGGAGTCGAGCCCCTTCTGGACCGTCTTGCTCTGCTCCCTGAGCTCGAACACCAGGGGATTGACGCGCAGTCTTTCGTCGCCCTCCCTGGACAGCTCGACGTTCACCAGGTTGGTTTCCGGATCAAGCAGCGCAATCCGAAGCTTCCTGTACACGAGGATGTCGGTCGCGACCAGTTCAATCTGCAGCCCCAGCGTGTCGTCATAGCCTCCGTAATCGGAGAGCACCTTCTTGATCTGACGCTTCAGTCCCTCTATCGTTCCTGTCTGTGTCTTTGTTGCCATATGCGTAACTCATTGATACATCCCCCCAAGGGGTCTGAAAATTCCATGCGGTTGCAAAAAGTTGGGGGCGAGGTTTAACGGCACCCACCCGTCTTCAAAAAAATGCCCCCGGGGTCATCGCTTGAAGCCGTACCCTGCTCCCGTCCGCTCAATGTATTTCTGTTTTTTGAATTGAAGTGTTACTTTAAGTATTTATCGATAACTCTTTGAAGATGTTCCTCATTCCTTTTCCTTCTTGCATCCTTGCCGCTCCTTCCCATCTCCTTGTGCGTCAATACGTGGCAATTGTGGCAAAGTGCCATAAGGTTGTGGGGATCATACATGAGGGATTCCTTTGCGGAATATGTAATGGCGGTTTCCACGGGGGTGACGTGATGGACTTCAATAGCAGGGGAAATCCTTCCCGCTTCCATGCATCTCTCGCAGAGAGGATGAGAGGTTAGCACACTTCTTCTTAGCTTCCTCCATCTTGTGGTTCCAATGAGCCGAATGTAATCCTGATCTTTAGCCATTTCTTCTCCTCCTTATTCTTGGGACGTGTCCGGCTTCCGGAACCGGTTCCCATGATTCCATCTCCGAGAACATTTCTTCAATGTAGCGGGCATCGGCGTCACCGGATTCTTCCATGCGCATGGATGCGGCGAGAGGTTTCCTGGAGACGAACACACTGACCAACGCATAGACAACTTCCTTTGGCGAAGAGAATCCGTTCTCCTCAGCGAATGCCGACAGGGGAGAATATAGTTCTTCGGGTAAGGATATCGTCATGCGTCTTGTCATCGTATCCCTATATCTCTGTCAACCGGAATTCTATCCTGGGATTGTTCCTGTCAATGAACTTTTCGCCCAGGATCTTCACGCAGTTGTTGTCGTTGCGGATCGCTTTCACATATTGCAGGCAATCAAGAAGACACTTGAAACAGTTGTCGAGGTCTGGACTCATGGTGGGATAGTAGACCTTGACGTGCAGTTCGAACAATCCGTCTATATTGAGGCCCCTGTATTTGGAAGCCTGCATGTAGAAGGATTTCTCGTAGTGGAGTGTTGTTGTTGATTTCTTCAGACCGGGGCGACCTGCAACCCTTATTATTTCGTACTGATTGCTCTTTGCAGGAATCTGCCCTAATATTGTCTGCCACTCATGCTCTTTCATTTGTAGTAATGCTTTAGGCAAAAATACCTAAATCGCTACCAACTACAAAAATAATGCAAAAAATTCTTCAGTTTATTTTGATTTTCTTTTGTTAAATCAAGATAAATGACTATCTTTGTAATGCCGTTGAGGGAGTGACCGAAATGAGCAGGAATGCCGAAGCCTTGAAGTAGGAGAAACTGAAACCGGAAAGGTTATGATTGATTTCAAAATCACCTTGAAGGTTTGGAAAATTAGAGTGACCCTCGAAATCTCATTCTAAGTTCCAATCTGAACGGGCACCGGAGAGAGATCTCCGGTAGCCTTTCCGGCTTCAGTATCGCAAAGTTAAATATTATGTCAGAGGAAAACAAGACCACATGGGGTGGCAAAAGGGAAGGGTCCGGAAGGAAGTCGATAGGGAAGTACAATAGGGTTACTATTGGGCTATCCGTTCCTCCTGAGGTAAAAGAGAAATTGTTCTCGAAAGCAGAGGAGGAAGGGATTTCGGTGAGCGAACTTATTACTAGAATGGTTAAGGAGATGTGATGCCAAATAATTGATAATTGTTTACCAGGCAAATGGCTGAAACTTTTGCTCTTACCTATGTAATTGAGTGCATAAAATGGTTCTGACAATATCCTAAACAATGCATAAGAAGAGCAGGCTAATGTGCCTGCTCTGACCCTCTGACTTTACTTTTTGTTGCCTGATTTCGGCTTTGAAGATTTGGTTTCGACAGGGATGTTATGCCTAATCTGTTCAGTAATAATTTTACTTACTTCTCGAGACATCGTCTCCACAGTCTTATGGTCTACATATTTACTTTGACCATCATAGAGATATGCAAGCGATGCATCCATAATTATTGTTGTTTGTTTTCGTTTTCAAAATATGTGTCAAAATAGCATCTGTTAAGGGCAGGATCAAAATAATGCTTTCTCTTAATCCAAATAAAACCATCGCCTTTAGAAACGATAGCCACATCAACAGGCCCGCCAACACTCTCCATATCTGGTGTAATTCTTCTTTTTAATGAAGTTAAATATATCAAATTCTCTGCCAATTCAGCAAGATCTTCTTTTTCCATAGTCGCAATTGTCTGCATTAAGGGAGAAATTGTATTTTCATTTTTAAACAGTGTGATGCCATTGACATAGCTTTGAATTATGGGATTAATATCAATTTGTCCAATAGCCGAAGCGAGTCCCTTGTTGATTGGCGTAACGATTGATCGTATGTTATCAAGGATAAGCTTAATTGCTTCAATAGTGCTTTTTATGAATGTGTTTTCAATCAACGGACTAATTCCCGTAATATACGTGGTCATAACATCCGTTTGGGCCATAGGGCATATAAACGCGTCGGGTTTTGTATTTGAAATCTTATCAATCTCTTTTTCTTCCCAATACATTACACCGGCAAAACAGTTGAATATCAATGACTGGTATAGAACAGGAAAGATTTCTTTCTCACCATATCCGAAGAACGCTATTCCGGTATACTGCGTTCGTTGAATATAGGTCCGAGAGAATACTTCAAATAGGGTTTCACTTATTAGTTCCTCAAAGTCCTTTCGCTTACCTCCGGCGCTGACTATTTGGTCAATTATTGGCTTCAGAAGTGAAATCCGGATACTTGATTTGAAGTCCTCCAATGTAACAGCCTTTATCTTGTCAACTTTGTCGGTTTGTAGTGCTCTTCTCTTTATGTCATTAAGAAGGGTTATCAAGTCATTCAAATCGCCTTTCTCTAGAGTACTATTGGGCAACTTCTGAATGATTTCAGATATCCAAAATTGTGAAATCTCTGCGCATAATACAGCATCCAGTTCCTCTTTCTTTATATATTCGTTTTTGTAGTCTTCAAGAAAAGCAAAGAATGCTGACGCATAGTCCTGCACAGTATCATATGAGGTAGATCCAAGTTGACTGCGGAACATCTTAATTACAATTTCCCACGGAATAAGTCCATTGAAAGCTGCACTACTGTAAATAGCAATACCGATCGGATGGTGCTTAGAGAGAGTAAAGATCTTGTTAGCTTTGTTATAAATCTTTATGCCAGCACCTATGGTTTCTGCACTATCAGCCGCAATGGCTATAGCATGCTTATTCAATACACCTACAATCGCAGTCATATACCCAAATTTTTGTAAAAATACAATTTTTTCTTTGGGGTGTCAAATAAAATGCCTCCGTAGAACTGTATTGAGAAGTAAGTTTGCTGCGGAGTATATCCTGTGCATGTTGCCGTCCTTGTCTCGGAACAGCACATCAGTGTCCATCACATTGTAGCAGAACTCACGGATTTCTCGAACCGTCATTTCTCTTCCTCCTTTGGTATTTCCGGGAACGGCATCCAGAACTTAACTCCTGGAATGTTCCACCCGTTGTAATCTTCACATCTCTCTTTATTGACAATATGCCCGAAAGCAATCTTGTAGATAGGTGCAGTTCCGAGGTCGTCTGTGAGCACGATAACCTCTTCATCAATCTCCGGTAAGCAATCATCAACCGAGTGCCAACAAAGGTATTCCTTTGCAAGATCATATCCTCGTTCGATGAAATCATTGTAAGGGCATTTGCGCTGTAAGCCTCGCACTTCATAACCGCAGGAAGGCTCGCCGTGGTCATTACAAACCACACACATGTCTTCAGTTGTTCTTTCTACCATTTCTTGTCCTCCTTCTATAGTAAAGTTCTACCTTTGCCGGGATTGCTTCATCGAAGCTTGCTCCGCAGATGAAATCTCCATCTTTACTTGAGAACCAATCTCTGGGTTCGTAAGAAATCTTTACAAACTGAGACACGGCATCGTCATATCCGTCGCACCATACCTTAGTCTTGAGTTTGGCAAACTCGTATCTGTCCTTTTGGTACTGCCACTTCGCTCCGGCCTTGAAAGCTTCTGCTACGTCTTGAGTGGTCCAATCCCATCCGGGGTGCCCAGCAGCATCTGCGACTTTTCGGATATTGTCATCTGCTGCTTCTTCCAACTCATGACAATCCACTTCCGGCTGCTCTTGCTTATCGGAATATGTCTTTGATAATTCTCGAACAAACAAATCATACTCTTGTACAAGTTGTGTAGCAGGAAAAATCTCACCATTAAATGTTTTTCGGAATTTATCAAGTCTTAAATGGGCAAACCAAGTTCCAACTTTATCTACAAAGCCATCAAAGGTTAATGTCTTTTCCGGCTGCTCCTGCTGGAGAGAGTCGATGATTTCCACTACCATTGCAAGTGCGTTATTAAAAGCAACCTGCTCGTCGTACGTCTTTGTTACCAAGTTTAGTTCATTGATTTTGGCAACCAGTTTTTCTGCGTCAATGTATTTCATGGCAAAATCTCTTCTTCTGTGTCTGCATCCCAGACTTTCCCGTCCTTCGTGACGAAATTGCCATCAGCATTGTATTTCCAGCAGTTTGGACAGTAATCTTTGCCGCCAAGGTCCTTGAAATCACCTTCGTCATAAGCGTCCTCGTAGGCGTATTCCTTATCGGGACGCCAGAGCTCCTCGTTTCCGAGGGTCTCTCCGCAGCAGTCACACCGTACGTTGTAAAAGTATTCCTTAACTATCATATCCCTTTCTCCTGCCTTTCACATAACCTGACATAAGCCATCGCCACTTCCTTGGCGAATTCCGGATCCATGGACGCCAGGGAGCCGACAGCCTCCCCGTTCCGCCAGATCACCTCGATGCGCTCGGCCTTCCTCATCGCGTCGCGCACAATCCGTTCGTTGTTTCCTATCATTTATCTTCAATCGGTTTGAATTCCATCCAGCAGTAGTACCTGTCCCCGAATTTCCTCGCTTCCACTTCCGGCATCCTCTCGGTGTCTGGAGTATAGTAGGCGACATGGCTCCCCCTCCCGACGATGTATCCGTGCTTGCGGAGAGTGTAGCGCAAAGCGCAAATGGATCTCGGCTGCTTTATCAGCTTCATCTTGAGTTTCTGCGGAAGTCCGAATAGGATCCTCCGCTTGTCTTCCGCAATGGAAGCGTTCCTGCTTTCCCTTGCCTTCGAGAGTCTGGCGCTTTTCTGTTCTTCAGTCTCCCTCAACCTGTAGTCATTTATCGAATGTTCGTTAGATCTGGGAATCCTATACCCCTTCTTCGGATACGTCCCGTGCGCCATATGGGAAAGTTCGGCGGCCATCGCTCCTTTCAATTGTGACTCAGCCATAAACTCCATGGACTTCTTCAGTCCGTGTCGGCGGGCGAGGCGGTGCAGTGAAGTCTGACTCATGCCGTACCTCTCCATGAGCACCGCATTTGCGGTGCAGGGGTATTCCCTCACGAAGGAGGAAATCTGGCCATCCGTAAGCTCGAGTCTCTTCCTGTACCCGCCGCCGTGGTGGGCACCCTTCAGGCAGCCGCAGCTCCTCGTGGATCCTTTCTGCAGCATCTTCCTTCCGACGACTTTTTCCCCTCCGCAATCGCACCTGCATTTCCAATAGGACTGGCCTTCCCCGTAGTGGTCAAAACCCACCACGAGAAGCTTTCCGAAACGCTTCCCCGTGAGGTCGAATCCGGACTCGCGGGGCTCGGTTTTTGGGCTTTTGGGGCTATGTGTTGTATTTTCTTGAGTTTCAGTCATTTGTTGCGTTTGCATAAATGTAAATACCTATTTACCGAAGCGTAAGCCCCATGAAGCGGGACTCCCTGCGGCACGTGTCATCCTATGAATTTTTTGTGGGCGTCCTTGACGTCCTCGTTCAGGGTCTGGGCGTAGATGGTGGTCGTGGCGATGGAGTCGTGTCCCAGCATGATCCGGACCTCATCTATGGGCATCCCCTTCTGCAGGGCGTGGGTCGCCACCGTCTTGCGGAACAGGTGGGGATGCAGCCGGAACCCGCACGCCTCACCCAGCTTCCGGAGGATACCTCTCGCCTCGTCGGGGGAAAGCCGACCCTCGTCGGGCCTGTATTCCCTTCCCTGTGACGAGAACATCTTTTCGATGTCGAGCGTCCCCAAGTCCGGCTCGTATCCGAACAGGGCGGGGGATTTGTCCTTCCGCACCTTCATGTAGTCGAAATAGGCGTACTTCGCCCTCTGGGTGATGTAGACCGTCCTGTATTTGCGGCCTTTGCCGAGGACGGTGACCTCCATCTTCTCCCAGTCCACGTCGGTGCGGTTCAGGGCGCAGAGTTCGCTCACCCTGCATCCGGTGGAGTACAGCATCTCCACCAGGGCCTTGATTCTTGCCGTACGGGCCGCGGATCTGACATGTTCCATCTGCTCGACGCTGAGGGCTTCCTCCTTCCTGTTGCGGACCTTCACACGTTCGACCCTGTCCATGGGGTTGGCGGGTACCAGGTCCTGCTTCCTGCACCAGCTGTACAGGCTGTTGAGCGTCCTGTAGATGATTGCCAGATATGCGGACGAACACCCGTCGACCTTCTTCTTCGCGAGGAATACCCTGATGTCGTCGGCGCTCACGTCCCGCACGTGCTTGCCGATCGCGGAGAGCGCCATCTTGAGTACCGTCCTGTAGGTGTTCAGCGTGCTTTCGGTGCATCCCTGGACGGCCTTGGCGACGAAGAATTTCCCGATGATCTCGGAATCCCCGTTGTCGTAGACCACCACGGCGGTCTCCTTCCTTTCCAGGTCATACCCCCGCATCGAATCCGTGAGCCACGCTTCGATGTCCCGGATGAGGGAGACTTCCACCCCCTTGCCGAAAAGGTGCGCCCTCATGTTCTGCAGGATTTCCTCCTGCGGTGTCATCGTGACTTCTTCCATGATTTTCCCTCCGCCGTGATTGTCAGAACGGGAGATCGCCCGTAGGATCCTCAGCCGTTTCGGTCATGACGGCAGGCTCGGATTTCGGCTGGATGCCGGCGAGACGGACAGCTTCAGCCACTATCTCGGTGCTGTTCCTCCGGTTCCCGTGCTGGTCCACCCAGACCCTCGTGCGCAGCTTCCCTTCCACGAGAACGGACGCCCCCTTCCTGACGTGCTTCTCGACCGCTTCCGCCAGCTTTCCGAAGGCGACCACGTTGTGCCATTCGGTCCTCTGGTGCCATTCGCCCTCATTGTCCTTGACGTTCTCCGTTGTTGCGACGGAGAACTGCGCGGCCCTGTTGCCGCCTCCGATGTCCCTGAGGACGGGGTCCTTCCCCGTGTTCCCCATGATGACGGCTCTGTTGTAACTTCCCATTCCCTAAGATGCTATCGGTTTGTTTTTGACGTATGAAATGCCGGAATAGCCGGCTGATCTGGCGTAGCCCATGATGACGGGACTGACTTTCGGGATGTTCTCCGGCTTTTCTATCCACTCCCTCAGGACGTCAGGAATGCGGAGCCTCAGCCTTTCCCCGCCGCCTATCGCGGCCACGGTGTCGGACAGGGCGGCCATCCTCACCTCCGGAGGCGCGTTCTCCTTCCTGAGCAGGGCATACAGTCCCTCCCACGCGTCGAGGAATTCCCGCTTGAAACGTCCTGTCCCGGACGGCTTCCAGAGCTTCGCAGCGGCGATCCTTTCCCTTCCGCTCATCTCGCTCCATCCCTTGGCGTCGGGGCGGTCGTTCCATGCCACCAGCCTCTCGTATTCGTTGCCCGGCGACGGACAGTTGCTGAAGAAAAGGAGAGAAAGGATTTCTTCTTCTTGTTGTTCTTTTTCGCCTTCGGATTCTTTTCCGCTGACGACGGAGGAGGAAGAGGAAGAAAAAGAAGAAGAAGGTTTTATTTCTTTTTCTTTTATTTTATTTAATTTAATGCCATTGGCAAAATCATCGTTTGCCATATTTTTGCCATTCTGAGCCATTGTGGAGGCGTTTTCGGCTTTGCCCTTGCCCCATCTGGATTCGGCTCCCTTCTTTCCGGCAGCTGACCTGACTCCGCTGATCTCCATCCTTTCGTCGAATCCGGCTGAGCGGAACTTCGTGCCGTCCTCCGAGAACTCGAACAGGCCGAAGTCCTCGACCACCGACTTGATCACTTCGGGGGAGACGCGCAGGTCGAAAGATATCATCTCATAGTCGGCGTCGCTGACGAAGCCGTCCTCTTCACGGAGCCTTTCGAGGATCATGAAGTACGCTCCGTACCCTTCCGCACCGTGCCTGGCGCGGAGACGCAGAAGCTTCTTGGAGTTTCTGGCGTTCGAGTCGTGGGGAAAATAATTGCTTGCCATGATAAGTTCAGTTTTGCCGTCCTTCCGCCCCCAGCATGACCCATCCGGTGGAGTTTACGGCTTTCGCTATCCCTTCGGGGTCCGCATCGTAGGTCTTCACCACTTCATGCATAGCCCATCGGAACAGCTCCGACCTCACCATCAGGCCGAGGGTAGCGGACATCATCCGGTAGATGTCTGCGTTGTCTTTGGGTTTGAATACACATTCACTTATTCCTCCGTCATGGAGGATTATCTTGAGTATTTCCTTTTTCATATTATGGAAAGGGGAGAAGGGTTGCCATGAGAAGAAAAGACGTCACTGATTTCATCAACATTTCCTCTTCTCCCCGCAATTGACTACCTATTCTTGTCACTGAAACATTAACTTAAGAATCCATTTGCCATGAAACTTTTGGAGTTACATTTTGACGGGCAACTATGCGCCATTAATCCGGAGCACATCGTCGTATTGAGAAAAAATCAAGAAGATGATGGCTGCACAATCTTCATCGACAGCAGTATTCCCGGCAAACTATCTGACGTGATTACTCCTGACGAGAGTTACCATTCCGTTCGGGAATCCCTTGCCCTTCTCCCGTGACGATATAATCGAATAGCCTTTTAAGATCAGAAACTGGTCCCCCAAATTTGAAGGCCAATCGTTCCCGCAGCTTCTTCTCCCTGCGGCTGCGGAGCCATTTGATAAACCTGTCCATCATCCCAGCACTTTGCCCCAGGCGCGTTTGATTTCCCGGCCCTTGAACAGGGCACGCCTTTCACCGAACCTTTGGCAGGGGACTATCCTTCCCTTGGCCATCATGGCATCGAGCGTCTTCCAGCTTATCCCCAATGCCTTGCATGTATCCGTCTTGTTGTACAGCCCGTTGTCGGAAACCTTGGGCTCTTCTGGCGTCATCATAAGCTCGGCGTATTGGTGGTTGGACATGTGGTGGGGGACTCCGGTTTCACGGTCATTCCGCCGTCCCTCCCGCGGAATGCGCTTGTTGTCTTTCTCTTCTTCATGATATATGTTTTTTTGAGTTGTTTTCAGAACCCTCCGGCTGCTTGCTTCCGGAGGGAGACGTGTATTAGAAAAACTGCAAAATTCTGTAGACGCATCACTGCGGGTGGCGGCGGATGGGGGAATCGAACCCCCGAGCGCTTCGGTAAAACTTGATTCCGATCATAGCACAAATGATAGATATTCTTGCGCTCCCGAGCCCACGGTTCGCCAGTCTTCACGTTATTCCCGTGGAGGGCCCTTCCTGCTGTCAAACACGGCCCGCTCATCCGGAGATGACTCGCAGCAGTGGAGCCTCATCGAACCGGTCCTCCAGTATTTCCTGTCAGGGTCGAAGGTCTTTGCCAATCCCCGGATCATCGCTTCCGGATATCTTGGACAGTCCATCTCGCAAAAATCCTTTGCATCGCCCTGGTGTTCCCCGAAGTTGCGAAGCGGGGTCCATCTAGGTGTCCCGTCACCGTCGGGCATGTAAGCTTCGACAATGTATCCGTCCTCCGTACTGCTGACTTGGAACATCATAGGCTCGCCTCCTTTTCCTTCAGATATTGCTTCCTCCCTCTGAATGTGTTCTTGACCGCGATGAATCTGATGGAAAGTCCGAGTGACCCGTCGCGCGAGAAAATGCATATGGCGGGAGCCTGTCTGTCCAGGTCATCCACCAGGGCTTTCACCGAACCGCTTCCGCGGAATTTCCTTGCTTTGACATCCAACTCCTCAGCAAGTTCTTCAATTTCTTCGGGCGTGAATATGCAGTGGTCAAACTTCCTCGCCTCATTGAAAATAGCGGAAAGCCACTTGTTCCATGACGCCATTGCGAATCCTGCCTCCATCACGAATAGACTGCACGGATAGACTGTTATTGTGCCCGCCAACATCACTCCGCCTCCTTACTCTCTTTGATGAAACCCCTTCCGAGGTCGAACATGATGTAGGCGAAGCAGAAGCAGAGAAGCGAAGCCCCTCCGTCCCTTCTGAAGGCGTTTACGGTCGCCAGCACCACGAGCAGGAACGCTGCAGCGAATGCGAGCACGGACTGTCCCGTGACTGTGAATTTCTTTTCCATGATATGATATGTTTGTCTGTTTCAGGTGAACGCCCGGAGGATTTTCAAAGGACCGCTCTGTATACATGCAATGGAAACCAGTACCGTATGTGCCCCGGGCGCAGCGCATCACTGCGTTATCTCCACGAAGTTGGCGTACGCCACCCTTCTGTCCCGGTAATCCCTCACCACTATCTGGCAATGGTCGAAGACCTGTTCCTCGTGGTTCCAGCCTTCCACCACGAACACCTCCACCGGAAGGGCTTTGGGATTCCGCTGCCGCAGGAAATCGGCCATGGAGTTGAGCCTGTCCTTCAGGACGGATATGCTCTGTCTGGTGAATTTCTGCCATAGGCGCCTCTCCAGCTCGGAAACCACTTCCTTCCCGATCTTGGATGATCTTCCCGGCTCCAAGTTGACGTTCTTCAGCTCGTACACCCTGAGCGGTTCAGTGTTCGTGTTCATGGCTATCTTATTCCGAAAAGTGTTGCCGGATGTGTCCGGTTGCCGGTGATTTCATTGACGAGCTTGCATACGGCTTCCCTTGATGCGGCGGTCTTTGGGGCGAAGTTCCCCTTCTTCCAATGCCAGAAGGTCACCCTCGTGATGTTCAGCTTCTCCATGAGTGCCGTATACAAGGAATCCTGGTCCAGTCTGGAGAGACTGTCCCATACTTCGGAGAAGGTCCTGCCGTCGATAAGATAACCGACTGAGGACATCAGTTCGGTTCTTTCGGCTGTGGAAAGACTGTTCCACAACTCGGCAAACGCTCTTGCGTCCAATGTATTATTTTCTTTACTTTGTACCTTAAACGCCATGATTAGGGAAAGCCGTGGCCGTCAGATTCTTGATGATCCCGAACAAATCCGAATTCTGTTCGAGTACCTTTTCGGTAAGCTTACGCTGGGCGGACAATTCGTCCAGGAACCTGTCGGGTGGACTTCCTACGTTATTGTTGTTGCCTGATACGGCTGAGGCGTTTTCGCCAATCGCGGTGGCGTTTTGGTCATCTCCGTAGAACCTGGAGACAGGGATTCCTGTGGCTTGGGAAATTCGTTCAACTAAGCTTGTCCTAACGTCATCTTTCGCAAGGAGGGCGAATAAATTTTGATTGGATTCTCCAAGTTTTTCAGCCACTCCGGACACGGTAAAACCGTTTCGCTTGAGAATTTCTTTAATTGTCAAACCTCTCATAATCAAAACTCTAACTTTGAAACCCAAAAAAATTTTTTAAAAAAATCCAAATATGAATTTGGATATTACAAATGCGCGTTTTATATTTGCATTCGTTAAACAACAAGCACAACTAATTTTAATTTCCTCAAACATGGCGTTTAAGGAAATTTTTTGTTTAATCTTATTCTTAAGGGAAATGGATGAAGAAAAGAAATCTCAGGTTCTGATCTCGTTCCTGAGAAAAGCCGGATGGCTGATATTGGCTTTTGGGATATTCTCCCTGTTCTACAACTGGAAAGTCGGGCTGTTCTGCACATTGCTTGGAGCCGGGTGGTCGCTCATAGCAAGGCAGTACCGGGACGACGCTAAATAGTATATAGGAATTATTTGGATAAACTTGGAATTTATTTGCAAGCGGAGCGTTTTGTTAAGGAAAGAACTTATCTTCAGCATTTTGCAGGAGCGTTGGCAAGGCCTACGGATCAAAAGGTTACAGGTTTGAGTCCTGTAGGAGTCACTTCCGAAAAATCGCTAAGTTGTAATAACACATACTTAGCGATTTTTCTTTTTTTCGTATTTGGAACCTCAAGCTTGCCGCACGAATAGAATGGGATAGAAGGCTACAGGCTCTTTATTCGGATATTCGGGAGAATCTGGCTATTCGCTCCTTGACTATTCTTAAATACAAGCGCTTCATTTTGTCATTCAAGAAACTTCTACCGACAAGCATAATGGCCGCCTCGGGCAATTGCATATATTTGTCGAGTATCCGATCCACACGGGATTTTTTGAGACCTATGCACTCTCCGAAGCGTTCAAAGTCCAGACGACAAGGATGCCCTGTCTGAACATCTATATCACTATTGATGATGTTTGGAGAAAGTCCTCCATCCAGACCGAAGTCATCCCCTCGTACGTGTAAACTTGTATTCAGAAGATCGTATGCCGGAGCAAGTCGATAATCCTCTCTCTGCAAAATCAAAGAGAAGTTTTTGAGGTGGTCATCGCCATTGGCGTAGATGTAGTTGAATGTCACAAGCTCAAAGAACCTTTCCATATCAACCATCCAGGCTGAAACATTTTTCCGGATGGCTATTGCAATATCTTCATAGCAGCCGTTGTATTTGAAATCTTTTCCATCTTCCATCTCGTTTCTTCCGATTACCGCCGCAAAATCTTCCATAAGCATTTTTGAACGGTCAGGGAGGACATCGAATCGTTTGGTTATATATACCATGAGACCTTTTTTGGAAAAGCACAATCCATTTGCAGCCGTAAGGATCCCATACACTTGCGCCGCAATTTGCATAGTCAGATTCTCATTGGCGGGAATCTGCTTGCGATCCCGCAGTGTTTCATCCCAAGGTGCGGGCTTCAAAATGTAAGTGGACTGTTCATCTTCCTTGGCAATACGGATCCTGCCCTTCTCTATGACGGCGGGAAACTTTTCTTGAACACCGGATACGCATATCCTATGCATCGCCTGGGTAAGCTCCGGTTTGTTGTGTAGTCCGTCGAGATCAAAATCCAATTGATGGCTCACCTTGTGTCCATCGAATAGCTTACGGGCGGCATTGGGACTATATGTGGAGAAGCCATCGTCAAGTCGCGAAGGGCAACGCTTGATGTCAATCATTCCGCTGTAGATTTGATGTGTACTCCTCCTATGAAATCTTTTCCTGACATAGCGACCAGAATTCCGAATAAGTCTTCTTCATCAATTCTGAGATTCCGGCAAATCACTTTACGGTTGGCTCCTTCAGGAAGCATATTCGCGAAAAAAGGGAACAGGGAGGATGATTCATATACGGGATTCCTTTTGGACAGTGATACAGATACCGGTGGGTCGTCGGACGAAAGATAGTCCGGATCATACCTGAAAGAATAACCTTTACCGGGATGCATTTCTGTCAACACCCCGGCCTTCCGATCATTCACATATACATCCACTTGTCTCATATTCTAAAATAATCATATCGTCTGACGAACTTTATACTCGATTACCATCCCAAGGACCTCCATTATTTTGGAGACAGTCCCAAGGGACGGATTTCCTTTTCCTCGCTCAATGTCTTTTATGGTGGCGAGTCCGATTCCTGCCATCTCAGCAAGATCCTGCTGAGTTATAGCGAGCGTTTTCCTGCGGCTTTTTATTACTTCAGGGAGAGTCATAAGTCCAATAAACTATACTTTTGACGCAAATGTATGTAATTATAATTTTAATCACAAGAAAAAGTCTAATAAAATAGACTTTAGGTAGATATGATAGAGTTGAGGTGTCATCTATAGAACGATATTTTGTGCTATGCTGGATATGCAATCCATAACAACATACAATAAGGCAAGGGCGACAACTGGAATCAGCTGTCGCCCTTGCCTTAATAAAAAGGTGTTAAAATGAGATTGATGAAAACTCCTCTCCTATTCTTTGTATAGCGTTGCGTATTTTCCCGGTAGTTTTTTCTCCAGGAAATGCACTTCCACTCTTGTACGCTCTCATTTTACTTTCGTTGATTCCTGCGTACTCGGCGAATTTGCTGACGTTGATGAAATCGAAGTAGTTGAAAAGTGAAGGAATATTCTAGTGATACGACACCTTAATGTCTGATCTTTCGATTGTTCCAAAGCCGTCCTCTGCGGCTTCAGCAATAGCTTCCTTAATGCTTGCTTCAAAATCTTCTTTCGCTTCGCTTACGCTTTCGCCGAATCCTCCAAGATAACTCTTTCCGATGTTGTCATTCGAATAAACGGAATACAACCCGTCAGGGCCTTTTTCCACAATTGCTATTATTCGTTTGCTTTCCATTTGTATTTTAGTGTTGTTTGCGTCGCATCTTTGAAGACACCGAAGCTGGCGGGTTAAATCCCCGCCTGCTTCAAAATGCTACGCAAGGTGACCTTCAGAAAGAAGCCATTTCACGACCCATCTGGCGGATGGTACCGATGATCTGTTCCATACGCTTTTCTGAAGGCTTTTTGATACCGTAGATATAACGGGAAAGCAGGCTTTTGTTTATACCAAGACTGCGCGCCACTTCAGAGACGTTCAACCATGGGAATCGTTTAAAAATGTCAGCAATCGGATTGTCTATGTTGGGCTCTTCCTTCAAGAAAAAACTGCTGATATGGATATCTTCATCGAGTTCATCCCAATGGATATCATCACCATCGATGCCGATTTCGTATTTCGCACGCTGCTCGGGCGTAGCTTCCAATAGAAGAGGGAACGCCTCCAACGGGCGGTTGTATGTATTGCCCTGGTCGGTCAGTATGTATACCCTGCCGCCATCGAACCATAATTTGATTATCGCTTCCATATTTATCAATCCTCGTCGAAGTATTCTTTCCAGGAGCGGATCATGTCCTCCTTATACTGTTTGACCGCATCCACGGCTTTTTTTTAATCAGCCGGTTTGATGCTGTTGTTCTCAACAACTTGAGCATTTTCAATGATTATTTTAGCTTTTCCGTCACTGTTCTTGACATGGACATGCATAGGAAGATGCTCGTCAGAATAGAAGAAAAAGCGAAGCCCGAAGAGAAAAAGTATTGTAGGCATAATCTATTTTATATTTACATGACAAAGATGGGGATAAATTTTTATACCTGCAAATATTGATCATTTAATGTGGCTAATCTGCCTTCGACGTTGGCGCTGGTTGATCACTGTCTTGAAAATCAAAATTTACAATCTTTATGAGAAATAATCGAGATTAAGATTGAAGGGAACCCCATCCTGTGGAATTCCCTTCATTTGTGACTTCTTTTTTGACTTTGCCCTTAAGACTTGTCAGAAGTTCTTCTTCATATTGTCGAACAGTGCCTTGTCCTCCCTTGTGGGATTGGGGGTGAAGCTGTCGCTTGTCCTCATGCTCTCGAAGGCTTCCTTCTCGCTGCGTGAGAGTTTCCTCGGAATCCATACCAGGTACTTCACATACAGGTCACCTGTTCCGCTTCCGTATCCTCTGAGTGCGGGAAGTCCTTTTCCCCTTAGGCGTACGACGGTTCCAGACTGGGTTCCCGGTTCCACCTTTATCCTATAAGATCCGTCGAGGCAGGGGATTGACACTTCGGTACCGAGGATCGCATCAGTGACTGAGATGGTCTTCGTGTAGAAGAGGTTGTTACCGTCCCGGACGAGATCCTTGTGCGGGAGCTCTTCGATGATGATGAGAAGGTCTCCGTTCACTCCGTTGTTCTTGGCGGCGTGTCCTTCGCCCCTCTGGGTTATCTGCATTCCGTTCTCGACTCCTGCGGGGATCTTCACCTTCACGGTGACTCTCTTTCTCACAAGGCCGGTTCCGGAGCATGTGCGGCAAGGATTCTTCACAATCTGGCCTTCGCCGCCGCAACGTGAACAGGTCGTGTAGGTGACGGTCTGTCCGAAGAAACTGCTCTGAACCCTCTGTTCCTGGCCTGAGCCGTGGCAGACCGGGCATGTCTCGATGTCGGAAGCGTTCTTGGCGCCCTTGCCTCCGCAGTCGGGGCAGGGCTCGTTCCTTTCGATGGTGACTTCCTTCTCACAGCCGTGGGCGATTTCTTCGAGGGTGAGCTTCACTCTCGTGCGGATATCCCTTCCGCGATAGACTCTCTGGCCGCCCTGGGAAGACCTTCCCTGGCCTCCGAATCCGCTGAATCCACCGAATCCTCCGAATCCTCCTCCGAAGGCGCCTCCGAACAGGTCGTTCAGGATGTCCTGCAGGTTCCCGAATCCGCCGCTGAAGTCAGGTGCTCCCTGGCCTCCGAGTCCGGCATGGCCGAACTTGTCGTACTTGGCCCTCTTGTCGGGGTCACTCAGTACCTGGTACGCTTCGGAAGCCTCCTTGAATTTGTCCTCGGCGGTCTTCTTCTCTGCGTCGGTACCGTCAACCCAACGGTCAGGATGCCATTTGAGGGCAAGCTTGCGGTAGGCTGACTTTATGTCATCGGCTGAAGCGTCCCTTCCGACGCCCAGCACTTCATAGTAATCTCTTTTTTCCGCCATTGTTTTTTGCTCCTATATGGTTTGGTGGAGGATCAGATTCCGACGACGACCTTGGCGTAACGGATGACTTTGCCGTTGAGCATGTATCCGGTCTCGACGGTATCGAAGACCTTGCCCTTCTTCTCTTCCTCCGGTACGGGGAACTGGGCTACGGCCTCATGGAAGTCTGTGTCGAATGTTTCGCCTGTCGATACGATGGGGGAGAGTCCCTTTGACTGGAGATATCCCATCAGCTTGTTGTAGATGAGGGCGGTGCCTTCCTTTGCGGCATCGTCGCTTGATTCCTTGAGGAGTTCCAACGCCCTCTGGCAGTCATCGAGGACAGGCAGCATGCCCTTTATCGTATCAGTGGCCGCGCTGCCGACAAGCTGGAGTTTCTCCTCGGCGGTTCTCCTTCTGAAGTTGTCGAATTCCGCCATAAGACGGACGTAGTCGTTCTTCTCTGCGGCGACCTTGTCTTCGAGAGTGGAGATCTGTTCCTTGAGGTCCTCGATCTCGTCCTTCAGGGCTTCGATCTTCCTTTCCTCCTTCTTCTCGGCCCTTGTCTTCTTGGGCTCCTTCTCTTGGGCTTTCTCTTCAGTCTTTTCCCCGGTCACTTTGATTTCTTCCTCCACGGGAACTTCGTTCTCTTTGGAATTGATGTTTTCTTTATTCTCGTTCATGATGAATGTTTTTTCTCTTTCTTTCCTTCGGAAAGGCTTCCGCCTCCCGATTCTCTCTATACTCAAATCTTCTGCCAGGCGGCGCCGAAGGGCATCGCCCGGAGAAAATCATGACAGTTTGGCAGAGAGAAGAGTCTACAGGAGGCCCTGGAGGTCCTTTTCGTCATATTCCCCGAAAAGCTCCTTGAGCTTGGCCTTGGCCTGCTGCTTGACTTCGGGAGTGACGTTCTTCGCGACCGAGTAGATGGCCCATGTGAGGGCGGCGAGGTCGTCGGTGTATCCCGCCACGGGAATCCAGTCCGGAATCACATCGATAGGGAGGATGAAGTATCCCAGTGCTCCCAGGATCTTGCCCTTGTCCTTTTTCGAAGTGAGGGGAGACTTCACTACGTAAACAAGAAGAAGGGCGGCATAGACTACCTTGAGGCCGGCTTTGCGGGCTACGACCTTCAATTTCTTCCAGAACTCGTTGTCCGAGTAGTGCTTTTCGTATTTGGTGAGATCTTCCATTTTCCTTTCTGTTTTGTGGGTGGAACTTCCTTTGCCTCTCTTTCGGGCAAGTCTTATGCCAATTCGGAAAGTTCGAGCCAGCGGAGTTCCTTGCTGTCAATGAGGTCTGACACTTCGGCATACCGCTCGGACGCCGCCTGAAGCTCGGAGTAGGGAAGGGTGCCGGCGGATATTTTCCCGGAAAGTTCTTCCTTTTCCGCGGAGAGGACTTCCAGCTCGGCCTCGAGGGATTCCATCTCCTTGCGTTCCTTGTAGGAGAGTTTTCTCTTCTGGGGCTTGTCCGCCTGGGTGGGCCTGGAGTCCTTGCCCTTCTGTTCCTTTTCCTTGAGGGCTTTCTGTTCGGCCTTCTTTTCCGCGTCCCGCTGGCGGATATATTCCCGGTATTCGGAATATTTGCCGATGAAGTCCTTGACTTCTCCGTCTCCCACGAAAACGAGGAGGTGGTCCACGAGGCGGTCGAGGAAGTGGCGGTCATGGGAAACTATGATGAGGGAGCCCTTGTATTCCCTTAAGTACTCCTCCAGGACATTCAGCGTCACGATGTCCAGGTCGTTCGTCGGCTCGTCCAGGATGAGAAGGTTCGGTTGCTTCATGAGGATGGTGAGAAGATAGAGTCTTCTCTTTTCGCCTCCGGAGAGCTTGGCGACCTTCGTCGAGAGCATGTCGTGGGGGAAGAGGAACTGGCTCAGGAGGTGGGTGTCGTTCACTGTCTCGAGGACGGTCTGGTCCTCGTCGAACTTGATCCCGCTCTGGTGGTAGTATCCGATGTTGAGGGACTCTCCGCGGTCGATTTCCCCTGTGAGGACGCCCGGGTCATCAGGGTACATGTTGCCGGTGAGGAGGTTTATGAAGGTTGTCTTGCCGCAGCCGTTGCGGCCGACTATGCCCACTCTGTCGAACCTCTGGAAATTGTACGTGAAATGGTCCAGGTAGCATTTGCCGCCGTAGTAGAACGAGACGTCCTTGCAGTTTATGACCTTGGATCCGAGCCTTGATCCCCTCGAAAGGTCCGACAGGGAAACCTGTGTGGTGCGGTAGACGTCTTCCGCCCTGTCCTTTAAGTTGTAGAAGGCTTCCTTACGGTATTTGGCTTTGCCCGTCCTGGCGCAAGGAGTGCTTCTCATCCACTCGAGTTCCCTCCGGAGGATGTTCCTCACCTTTTCGGTCTCGGCGTTGTAGTTGTCTATCCTTTCAGCCCGCTTCTCGAGATAGTTCTCGTAGTCACCCCTGTAGGTGTAGATGTTGCCCCTTTCCATCTCGATCACGGTGTTGCACACCCTGTCGAGGAAATAGCGGTCATGGGTCACCATCAGAAGGGTGCATCTGGCCCTCGAGAGATAGTCCTCCAGGAACTCTATCGCGTCGGTGTCGAGGTGGTTTGTGGGCTCGTCCATTATGTAGAAGTCCGCTTCGGTGGCGAGCATGGCTGTCAGGGCGACCCTCTTCACTTCGCCTCCGGAAAGGGACTTCATCTTTATTGTGGGGTCGGAGATAGAGAAGGAGGAGAGGAGTTGCCTTACCCTTATCTCGTAGTCGAAAAGATGGTCTTCGTCGAGGTGGGCGGTGAACTCTTTGGAGGAGTCCATCACCTGGTCCATCACGCTTTTCTCGGGGTCGAAGGCGTAGTCCTGCTCGAGGAAGGCGATGCGGATGTCCTTGAGGAATGTGATCTTTCCGCCGGAATCGGATTTGTCCTTGCCGGCTATGATTCGGAGAAGGGAAGTTTTTCCCGTTCCGTTCGGGGCTATGAGGGCCATCTTGTCCCCTTCGTTGACATTGAGGCTGATATTCTCGAAGAGGACCTTCGGGCCGTATGATTTGGAGATGTTCTCTATCTGGAGGTAACTTGCCATGATTCTATTTGAAGAAACTGTCCACGTCTTTCACCGCCTCGGGCAGCGCGAACACGGATACCCTGTCATAGTCCTCGATTCGGGTGTTTCCGACGGCGATGAATGCGTCCGTACCCCTTATCACTCCGCCGACGATCGCGTTCTTGGGGAAATCGATATCCTTGAGGGCGGCCTTGGTTATGGGGCTTCCCGGGGCGACGATGTACTCGAGGACCTCGGCGCTCGTTCCGCTCATGTACTTTATGAAGCGGACCTTGTTGCTCAGGGTCATCTTGAATATCCTTCCGGCGGTGAGGAGCTTCTTGTTGATGACGGCGTCCACTCCCATCTCTTCGGCCAGACGTATGTATTCGATGTTCTCAACTTCTGCGATTGTCCTCGAGACCCCGAATTTCTTCGCGACGACGCATGCGAGGATGTTCGCTTCGTCATTGGGTGTCACAGCCACGAAAGCGTCGTAGTCGCGGATGTTCTCTTCCAGGAGGAAGTCCGAATTCCTTCCTTCACCGTTCACGACGGTCACGTTGTCGTCGGTCTTCGCGCTCAGTTCAAGGCACTTCTGGCGGTCCGAGTCTATGACCTTTACGTTGTCCATCGTCTTTGAGATCGTCTTCGCGAGCATCTCCCCGACGGGGGTCGCGCCCAGGATCATGGCGTTCCTCACCTCGATGTCGCTCTTTCCGAGGAATGACATTATCGGAACGAGGCTTTCCCTTTTTGCGATGATGAAGACGAGGTCATTGAATTTGAAGCGTGTGTCAAATCGGGGCATGAGGGTCTTGTCGTCCCTTGAAATCGCCACGACCCTGAACTGTATGCTTTCGTCACGGGCCGACATCTGGGCGGAGAATTCCGCGAGGTTGAGGTCCAGAAGGGGAGACTCGTCCCCAAGTTTGAAGACGGCCATCTGGAGTTTTCCGTGGGCGAAGTCCATGGACTCGGTTGAGGCGGTGCGCTTGAGCAGGGCTGCGATTTCTCCGGAGACGATCTTCTCGGGGTAGAACATCAGGTCAATTCCCATCTCGGTGAAAAGGTACCGGTTCTCGTGGAAGAGGTACTCTTCGTCATCGATCCTGGCGCAGACCTTGGGACAGCCGAGCCTTTTGGCGATGAGGGCGCTGACGACATTCACGTCCTGCGAGGTGAAGGGATTCACCGCGATGAACATGTCTGCGGAAGGTACGCCCGCTTCCTTGAGAGTGCGGATCGAGGAAGGGTTTCCGCTGACGGAAACCACGTCCACCTGGGATGAGAGTCTCGTCAGGCGGGACTCGTCATTGTCTATGACGGTTATTTCGTTGGCTTCACCGGAAAGCATCTTGGCCAGGTGCGAACCCACTTCTCCGGCTCCTTCAATTACTATCCTCATGGCTGTAAGGTTTGTCCCTTGTCAGGGCAAGGGGGAAATTCTTTGCAAGATACGAATTTTTCCGATGAGGGCAACCTCGAGCGGAGTTTTACTCCAATTCGCGATAGGACTGACGCATCAAATACCTATTGCAAAAGAGAGATTTTTGATTTCGGAGCATTTCCGAAGCAATCTGTGACGCAGACACAGGATTGTCCCATGGCGTTCGGCAGCCCTTTCGAACTGGAAGGCCATGGTTGGAAGA
>JAFUFP010000043.1 GCA_017469845.1 Bacteroidales bacterium
CCCGAAGAGGAAATTGTTATATGTGCTTTTGAGTCCGTTGGAATTCCGGCGGATTAATTGGGTATTGTCTACGTATTCCCTTATCACCTTGTTGGAGCCTTTGTGCATAGGGGGAGGAGAGGATTTATAGAGGAAAGATAACAATTATTGGGTTAAAACGTTAAAACCGGCAAAATATCCTATACGCCGTGCAGCGCCTTCGGCTGTCATCGGGCACTACGAAAGAACAAATCCTATACGCCGTGCAGCACCTTCGGCTGTCATCGGGCACTACGAAAGAACAAATCCCATCCGCCGATGGCGGCTCATTTTTCAGGATGAGGAAAACTTCGTCGCATTCTAGTACAGGAAACCGAACATCCATAAAGGGATAGCAGCCCCATATCCGGTTTCAACATCGTCTATGGCAAGATAGCTGTCCTTCACTCCTGAGATCTGACTGAATGTCTTGCCGGCTCCACCGACCTCGAAGAGATATTTTCCGTCAAGAAGGAAATCGCCTTTTTCCGGCAACTGCACAGAAGCTACGGCTCCGGCTTGGTCCAGAAAGAACGTCTCCCTGAGGGACCCTGTATTTACCGATGAAGAAAAGGCGTACACCAAGTTGGTGTTGCCCAGATATACCTTTGCGGGTTTCTTCAGCTTCTTGTAACTTTTCAATTGAACGGTCAGCAGTTCGAGAATTTCTGCACTGTCCAACTTGTAAAGCAGATTCAAAAGAGTATCCCTGGTAGTTGACAATGATACGGCCAACTTTTCTATGGAAGGTTCCAATGGAACATTATCGGCTATTATCATGAACAATTTCTGACATTTGTCGATTGTCGGATAAGAGATCTTCCCGACAGAGGGCAGGTCGTTTTCCATAACCAAAGAAACCACATTCTGAAGGCGACCGAGGAAATCTTCTCCGGAATCTTTGTAAAAAGGATAAGCTCCGTGTTTGAGATAATCACCGAACTCTTTGAGAACCTTTATCCGGGAAACTATTCCCATCGCGATGGATACATGGTCGCGCAAAAGATCCTCCAAAAGGATCGGTTCGTGACGTAACACTCCTTCATATTCAAGATACTCCCTGAAAGACATGCTCTTCAGAGTGTACAGAGTCTGCCGACGGGACATATCAACTTTCGAGTTGTCCATCAGGAGCATCGAGGAACCCGTATACACAATCCTGAGATCCGCGTATTGGTCGTATAGAACTTTCAGGACTGAACTCCAATCTTCGTATTTATGGACCTCATCGACATACAGCTCCGTGATTCCATGAGCATACAAATACCCTACAAGATCCGGAAAAGAATGTGTCTTGAACCAGAAATGATCCAGTGACACATAAAAGGACTCGTCAGGATTGGTGTATTTCTCCTTTATCCTCTGTATCAGCATTGTGGTTTTACCTACGCCCCTTTCTCCTTTTATGCCGATTATACGGGCATCCCAATTGATTCTATCGTACAGGTAGCGTTTGAAATCCAAGCTCACTTGCGAGAGCTTACTGTGATAAAAGTCAACAATCGGTCTCAAATCAGACAGTTCCATACCAAACTCATAATAAAATGTATTTGCAAATATAGATAATCACTTTTAGAAAAGCGAAATTATTAACAAAAATCACTTTTGGAAAAGTGTTTTTACGCAGTATTGACCCCTACCTTGAGTCGTGACCTCAATGAATGACATATACTGTCCCGTCAGTTTGGACGCTATCGGCAATTTCATACAAGTCTCCCGAGGACGGAATCTCCCCAAAAATCACAATTAATGAGTATATGGGCAGCCCCAATAACAAAAATTGGGGATTGAATAAAAAATGCGTACTAGGTACCTTTGTGCGCAATTTTTACGACAATGAGGAAAAAGATCATTTTCATCGCTCTGCTCCTGTGCCCGATCCTTTCGTTCGCACAGCGTCTCACCGTAGGAGGATACGGTGAAGTAGCCCTGAGCAGGAACTTCTACAGCGATTCACCGTACCGCTACTCGAAACCCGAGCAGTACGCCAAGGATCCCAGCCACGGCCGTGTCGACATCCCCCACGCCGTCATCTACCTGGGATATGATTTCGGAAAGGGATGGACAATGCAGACCGAGGTCGAATTCGAACACACCGGAACCGGAACAGCCTACGAACGTGAATACGAGGAGGCTGCCGAATGGGAGTCCGAGATCGAGAAGGGAGGCGAAGTCGAACTCGAGCAGTTCTGGATTCAGAAGTCCTTCATTCCCCAGGCCAATTTGAGGGTCGGACACATCATCGTCCCCGTCGGAGGACTCAACAACGCCCACGAGCCCCTCAACTTCTTCAACGTCTACCGCCCCGAAGGTGAATACACCACCCTTCCCTCCACCTGGCACGATACCGGAATAAGCTTCTGGGGACAGGCGGGGGACTTCAGGTATGAAGCCATGATAGTCGCCGGTCTCAACGGCATGATGTTCAATACCGACAAGTTCATCCACAGCGGAGCCGGTTC
This sequence comes from Bacteroidales bacterium, assembly GCA_017469845.1. Classification (GTDB taxonomy): domain Bacteria; phylum Bacteroidota; class Bacteroidia; order Bacteroidales; family UBA932; genus Cryptobacteroides. Next base: position 2,481 of record JAFUFP010000043.1, read on the forward strand.
CCCGTTCGAATTCAAGGTTGCGAACAGCCCCGGCATTGCCCTTAGGCTTGACAACACTTCGGTAAGGAACCTTCGCCTCAGTCTGAGCGGATATTTCGGGAACACCCTCCACAACGGCAATCCCAACGACCTCAAGGGAACCAACTATCTGACCGGTGAGCCCAAGCAGTACTCCTCCGTCCGCGGTACCCTTCTGGTCGGAAGCTTCGATTTCGCATACAAGGGAAAACGTCTCATAGTAAGGGGAAACGCTGACTACGGTCACCTCGACGACTGCGTCACGATCTCCAAGATAAAGGCCAACCGTGCAGGCAACGGATCCCCCTACTCGAGAAGGGCTGTGGGCAAGGAAGCCTATGCCGCAGGTCTGGAAGCCGGTTACGACATCCTCCCCTGGTTCGGAACCAAAGACGGACAGCTCTACCTCTTCGCCCGCGGTGAGCATTACAACTCCTACATCCCCGCCGAAGGGCAGACTCTGGCCAAGTACACTGAGAAGACCGTCCTTTCCGCCGGCATAAACTATTTCCCGATCCCGCAGATCGCCATCAAGTGCGAATACATGCACCGCATGTTCCCCACCGGATTCAATACCGAGCGTTCGATCAATCTCGGCATCGCGTATATGGGATTTTTCAATCACTGAAAACAGAATAGAACAAAAAACAGATAATAAGATGAAAAAGACATTTACCATCTTCGCCGCAATGCTGGCGGCATCATCACTTTTCCTTTCCTCATGCGACAAAGACGGAGGTTCCGATGACGGACTCTCCGCTTATGAGGAGGAGATAAAGACCGCTGCGGAAAAATACGTTCCCGGAGTCATCTACTCCACATACGGAAAACTCGCCACAGCGGGTGAAGCCCTCTGCAAGGATATCCAGGCGATGAAGAGCAAAGGCGTGAACGCCCTCACCCAGGCCGACATCGACAAGGCCTGCAAGGATTTCCTGGAGGCAAGAGCATACTGGGAGGCTTCAGAAGCTTTCCTTTTCGGTGCAGCGACGGATTTCAGCATCGACCCCCATATCGACAGCTGGCCGCTTGACCGCAAGGGACTCGCCAACAACCTCTCCAACGCCAAGGTCATGAAGGCTCTCGAGGAGGAAGGCGTTGACGCCATCTCCCAGCTCGGTGAGACCGCCCTCGGATTCCACGGAATCGAGTTCGTCCTCTTCCGCGACGGAGCCAACCGTACCGTCGCCGCCCTCAAGGGAAATGAGACCGCTTCCGAGTTCGCAGGAACAGGAGTCACCGGAGCACAGGAACTGATCTACGCCGCAGCAGTAGCCGAAGACCTGATGAGGTCACTCTTCCAGCTCAACGTCTCATGGAATCCCGACGCCCCCAAGGCCCAGAAGGACGCCGTCGAGGACGCTGAACTCAACTGCACCGTCAACGGACTCGGAAAGTCCTACGGTGAGGACATGCTCGGAGCGGCAGCAGCCGGAAGCACCTACGCTTCATGGCAGCTCGTCGCCAAGACCATCCTCCAGGCCGGTTGCGCAGGCATCACCGACGAGGTCGCATCCTCCAAGATGGGTCAGGCCCACAACGGTGAGGATGAGAGCTACATCGAATCCCCCTACTCGAAGAACTCCTTCGTCGACTTCAAGGACAACCTCCTTTCAGTCCAGTACAGCCTCTACGGAAGCTACGGCGCCACTTCTCCCGCATCCGATTCGATCCTCTCCTTCCTGGAGAAGAACCATTCCGGTGAAGCTTCAGCCATAAAGACAGCCCTTGCGAACGCCCTCGGAAAGATCGACGTCTGCATTAAGAGTGGACACTTCGTGGATGACTACAAGGCCGCTTACGTAGGTGACGCCATCGATGCCATCGACACCCTCACCGCCGCCCTCGAAGCAGCCGCAGCCGCAATAAAGGACTAAGTCCCTACATATAATATAAAGGATCAAAAACTATATTTCATGAAATTCAGCAAATCGATACTCTTTGTGATGATCGCCTCGGCAGCGCTTTCCGCATGCCGGGAAGATAATCCCAAGGGATCCTCCTCCCAGGGAGAAAGCGAGTGGGTCGGAAAGGCGGTAGGCAACTTCGAAGCCTCCGAATGGTACCCCGGCGGAGAACTCGGAACGACGGACAATGTCCTCGCCTCCTGCTACGAGGACGAGACACCGGCCGTCACCGCACAGGGACTCACCAGCGCCTTCGTCCACGGTGAATTCTTCTTCGAGAGGAACGTAACCCTCGACACTCCCCCGTTCAAGGGATTGGGCCCTGCCAGCGTCAGGAAATCCTGCCTTGACTGCCACCCCGGATACGGACACGGCAAGCGCCAGATCGTCTATGAGGCCAACACCGCAAGGTCAGCCGGAAACGGCTATCTCCTCGTAGTGTACCAGGCTACAGGAGAGAACAACAACCCTTACGGAACCGACGCGACGAACGACGGACCGTACGTGGCTGAAGTCACCGGCATGCCCCAGACCATGTCCAGCGGCCCCTTCCTTCCGCCTATCGACGAGAACAAGATCCAGATAATCTGGCATGACGTCACTTCCATGCCCTCCGGCATTCCGATGAAGTTCGCCGACGGTGAGACTTACTCTCTCATCTATCCCGAGGTGCTCATTCCGGAGGACGCATACAACACCAACCCCACTCCCCACGCTACGGCAAGGGCTAAGGGCGCCACTGTCGGATACCGTCTCGAGTCAACCATCGGTGTTATCGGATCGGGCATCATAGACGCCATCGACCAGAATGACATCAGGGAGCAGTACCGCCAGGAAGCAAAGTACGTGGACCTCAATCCCGCCTTCTGGGACAAGGGTGCCAACGACTTCGCCGCTTCGGCATACTACCACAACTGGCAGCCCGGAGTCTACGGAGCCGGATATGACGCCAACGGAAACTACTACGAAAGGGACGCCTACATGGACGGCAAGCTTCTCAAGAAGTTCACCTACGCCATGACAAGGGGTACTCTCCAGGACGGAGCCGGCGCCAACGCCATATGGAACATAACGAACGTCTCACGTCCCGACCGCCCGTTCCTCTACACGACCGTCGCTTGGGCGAAGGCGATGTCGGAGAACGACGATGTGATCGACGCCATCCTCGCCGACTCCTCTTCCCCCTACAGGGTTGACGTGAACAAGGACGGCACCGTCACGAGGGAGGAGGTCAGCGAAGCTGTCTTCGCCCTGCTTTCCCCTTCGACCAACCAGTTCGACAACGCCTACCACAACTTCGAGCCCGAAATGAGCGCCGATGAGTTCTATGACTTCATGGTATGGCACAGGGGCCTCTCCATCCCGAGGGCACGTAACCTCCAGGACAAGGATGTCCAGAAGGGTAAGGATCTTTTCAACAAGATGGGTTGCGCCTCCTGCCACCGTCCCAAGTGGGAGACGGGAGATGACAACTACTGGTCACCGGCCATGAACGAAGGCAAGCCCCTTCCCCGCTACGCCCACCAGACCATCTACCCCTATTCGGACTTCATCCAGCACCGCCTCTACATGGCGAACGACATCCACGGCACATGGTGCCGCACAACTCCACTCTGGGGAAGAGGTCTTTCCCAGGTCAACACCGGCGCCTCTGACCGCCTTCATGACTGCCGCGCAAGGAACACCCTCGAGGCCATCATGTGGCACGGGTTCAGCAAAGAAAGCGACGCCTACTCGTCGGTCGAACAGTTCTACAACCTTTCCAAGGAGGACCGTGACGCCGTCGTGAAATTCGTAGACTCAATCTGATGCAGAAAATATCCAAATACATTTCATTCATTTCGATGGCAGTCCTCATCATCATGATGATGGCTGCCACCGTCATTGAGAAGGGCCGCGGAACCGAGGAAGCGTTCCGCCTCATTTATCACAGCCCCGTTTTCATCATCCTATGGGCCCTTACGGCCATTTTCGGGATGATCTATCTACTGACTAACGGCATTCCGAAGAAACTTTTCACTTTCACTCTGCACCTGGGCCTCGTCACCATTCTCATCGGAGCCCTTGTGACCCATCTTTTCGGTGAAAGCGGAACTTTGCACCTTAGGGAAGGAGAGCAGGCGTCTTCGTTCGAACTTGATGACGAAAGCCCTTCATCATTCCCCTTCTCGGTAAGGCTCGATTCTTTCGATATCGACTACCACCACGGTTCGATGATGCCCTCGGATTACCGCTCGGACATAACTTTCCTCCCCGAGAACAAGGCGGTGGAGATTTCGATGAACAACATCGCCAAATACAAGGGATACCGCTTCTACCAGGCGGATTACGATGAGGACGGACAGGGCAGCATCCTCGCCATCGGTCACGACCCTTGGGGAGTCGGAATAACCTACGCCGGTTATCTCCTTCTGCTCATTTCGATGATAGGGTTCTTCTTCCAGAAGGACACGGCCTTCCGTAGCGCCCTCGGAAGGGTTGCCTCGATGACGGCGGCCGTAGCCATGCTTCTCTTCCTTCCCGCTTTGTCTTCCCGGGCGAATGACCGCGACGTGAAGAAAGCCCTTGACGGGATGTACGTCTACTACGGCCACAGGGTATGCCCGTTCGGCACTTACCTCGAGGAGAACGGAATGGACAAGACCCTCGAAAATCTCTCCAAAGTGAAGATTTTCCCTCTCGCTGACGCCGAGGGGAAGATCACATGGTACTCCTCTTCCGATGAACTTCCCGAGTCCGCCTTCGAGACCGAGGATCTTCTCACCTTCATCCGCAAATCCCCCGACGTAGTGAAGCAGAGCCTTTCCGAAGGGAAAGGCGATGAGGCCGTGAAAATAATAAACGGCATCAGGGCATATCAGGAGAAGACGGCCGCTTCGGTTCTTCCCTCCGAGAGCAAGGCGAAAGCCGAGAGGGCGTACATCAGCATCGCCAGACCCAAGGTCCAGTTCATGCTGAGCCTCACCCTCGGAATCATCCTCTTCATCTTGGGAGGAGTGCTCATCTCGAAAAACAGGAAGTTCCCCCGCTGGATCCTTCTTTCCGGAGCCGCGATAGCTCTTCTTCTGTGGATTTACCTTACCCTCGTCATAGGTCTGAGATGGTACGTATCCGGAACGGGACCTTACGTGGGCAAGTACAACGTCATGATGCTGATGGCATGGTTCTCCACCCTCGCGATCGTGCTCCTTTACAGGAAATTCCCCCTCGTGGAGCCACTCGGGTTCCTTCTGGCCGGATTCACGATGCTGCTCGCGAGCCGTGAAGGGGTGAGCCCGCAAATCACTCCACTGATGCCGGTTCTGCAGTCACCGCTGCTTTCGATCCACGTCCTCAGCATGATGATGTCCTACACCCTCTTCGGACTTGTCGCCTTCAACGGCATAATGGGTATGGCCATACCTTCGACGGAGGCCAAACGGAATCTTATGGACGTGAGCCTCGTCGTCCTTTATCCGGCAGTGTTCCTCCTCACTTTCGGAACATTCCTCGGTGCGGTATGGGCCAACATCTCATGGGGAAGCTACTGGGCATGGGATCCCAAGGAGACTTGGGCTCTTGTGACGATGCTGGTCTACTCGTTCACCCTTCATAATGGTGCAATAAAGGCCTTCAGGAATCCCACTTTCTTCCATGCCTACACGATCTTCGCGTTCATATGCGTCCTGATAACCTATTTCGGAGTGAATCTGATTCTGGGAGGAATGCATTCCTACGCGTAAAACCGTACGCTCGTCCCTCCGGGAAGAGCATACTGAAACAAAAAGGTCACATCGGTTTTTTGATGTGGCCTTATTTTGTGTCAAGAGCATTTCTGTACGCCGACAGTGATAGGTTCATTATCTGTCATAAGCTTTTGGAATCGTTGCCCTTTGCCTTTTTCACCCTTCCGCCGGACTGTTCAAGGAGCCCCTTCCTTATGGCGAGATACACTCCGTCCTCCATCACGGCATGAACATTGGCGCCCACTCTCGAATAACCGAAGAGTTTCGACATCTCGGAAAGGAGGCTTTCCATCGGAAGAGCTCCCTGCTCTTCTATGACAAGGACAGCGGCGTTCCTGGCTTCCTGGATAGGGACATCCAAAACGTCCCTTTCCGAAGAAGAACGGACAAAAGGATATCCGTCGGGAGACTGTTCCTTAGTCCAGTACGTCACCGAATCCTTTTCCTTCGTCTGGTGTAGCCCCATTTTCTGGAGAAGGTCGTACATGTACGCCGAGACCCTCACTCCCATTCTCGCTATGCCGCATGAGCGGAGGATCTTCCGGCAAAGGAGATCCTGCTTTATGGGGGCTTCCCTTTCGATTATCCTCTGCACGTAGGCCCTTATGAGAGGTGCGAAAGTCCCGTCCGTAAGTTCCTCGGCCGATATCGGCTTCGGAGGAAGCTCATACCCTTCGTAAGGGATCACCTTTATCGGGGATCCTTCATCGGAGGGCCCGTCTTCAGGGGCGGATGCGGAAGAGGCGCTGTCCCCGTCTTCACCGGAAGGAGAGTCACCGCTTCCGACGGGGCGGAATACCGAAGTGAAGGCTTCCTCCTCGGGGAAATTCCCGTCCCTGGCCATCCTTATCTTCTCTTCTATCATCCGGAGGACGGATTCGGAAGAATTCCACCAGTCCATGCTCCAGAGGCGGACCACCTTCCAGCCGAGCTTCCGGAGGATTCCCATCTGGACTATCTCACGGTCACGTGCCGACTTGGAGGAAGTGAAGTTGTAGCCGTCGCAGAGGATTCCGATGAGGTATTCGGAAGGGTTGTCGGGGTCGACGACTCCGATGTCCACCCTGTATCCCGAGCATCCGATGTTGGTCCTCACCTGATATCCCATTTCACGGATGGCTGAAGCGACGTTCTCGACGAAGCCGTCCCTCCCGACCGAGGAAGCTTCGCTCGTATAGTGGAGGGCGTCCTTGCCCTTTTCGGCGTATTCGAGGAAGGCCTTGAGGCCCGCAACTCCTTCGGAGCGTGTGCGTCGAAGGTCAATCTGCTCGGAGCGCAGGGTCGAGAACACTTTCATCTCGTACCTGGCTCTCGATACGGCCACATTGAGTCTCCGCCATCCGCCTTCACGGTTCAGCGGCCCGAAATTCAGCGCGATCTTTCCGCTCCGGTCAGCCCCGTATCCGACGGAGAAGAGGATAACGTCCCTTTCGTCACCCTGGACGTTCTCCAGGTTCTTGACGAAGATGTACTCCTCGTTTTCGAGGGACTTTTTCTCGAGGTCGGGATTCTGGGCGAACATTTCCCCGAGCATATCTTCGATGAGGGACTGCTGATTGGAGTTGAAGGTGACGACTCCGATGCTCAGTTTCGACTTCTCCGGATCGAGGAGCCGTTCCCTGATTTCCTCGACGACGGCTCTCGCCTCTGCCTTGTTCTGGCGGGTTCCACCCCTTTCGTAGACTCCTTCCACCCACTGGTAGGAAAGTTTCGAGGAAAGGTCATCCGGTGAAGGGAACGTCAGAAGACGGTTCTCGTAGTACTTGAAGTTGCTGAAGGCGATGAGGCTTTCGTGCTTGCTGCGGTAGTGCCACCTCAGGTACTTCGACGGGAACGACAGCGCCAGGCAGTCGTCCAGGATGCTCTCGAGGTCTTCGAGGTCGGGATTGTCCTCGTCGAAAGTGTTGGTCGAGAAGAACGAAGTCGGAGGCATCTGCTTGGGGTCACCCACGACTATTATGCTCTTACCCCTGGCGATGGCTCCTACGGATTCGCAGGTGGGCATCTGGGAGGCTTCATCGAAGATCACGAGGTCGAATTTCGGGGAATCGGGAGCGATGTACTGCGCCACCGAAATCGGGCTCATCAGCATGCAGGGACACATTCTCGGAAGAAGGTCCGGAATCATGTCGAAGAAGCGCCGCAGCGACACTCCCCTGCATCCGTTCCGGATATTCCTCTGGAGGATACCCACTTCGGAGTTCTGGGAGGCCTCCTTCTGGAGGGAAGGAAGGGCTGAAGAAAGGCGCGAGACGATCTCCTGTCTCGTCAGGTTCTCGAAATCGGAGCAAAGGCCCCTGAACCGCCTTATCTTCTCTTCGAACATCGTCCCGTTGAAAAGGCTCAGCGAAGGATCCTGTCCGAGGATATATTCGGCATAGGAGCGGTAAAGCCCTTTACGGAAAGCGTCCATTATATCGGACGGGACCACTTCCCCGCCGCATACCTTCGACACGGCATCCCCGAATCCGTCACCCTCGAGGACGGAACAGCTGGTGCAGAATATCGCCCACTGTCTCGCGTCACCCCTGCCGCCGCTCCACCTTCCGGTCTTCATGCCGAAAAGGTCGGCCCAATCGGAAGGATCCCCCTCCGAAGGGGAATAGTCCGCTCCGAGAACGGAGAGGGATTCGTCATGGGCTGCCATCACCTCGGAGAAAAGGGAGCTCAACTCCCCGAGAGTCTCCCGGGAGCGCTTTCCCTTGTCAAGGATTCCGGAGGAGAGAGCGGCGCCGAGACTGCGTCTCGCTTCGGAAAGGGAAGCGGGATCGGAGAAGATCCTGTCAAGAAGAGAGTCCATTTCAAGGACGGCTTCCTTCGAAAGGGCGAGAGCATCCCAGGAAATGTCACTTGCGGACAGGAAAGTCCTGAAAGGTCCTGTGGCGGAGTCTTCAAGTGCGGAAGACTCTTTCTTGTACGAAACGAGGCTTTGGAGTATTCCCGGGACATCGTCCTTTTTCATCTTGAAGCCGGGTCTTAGGTACGGCGTGAGCCTTCTTGCGAGATTCCTCTTGGCGAAATACCTCTTCAGGAATCCCATACCTTCGGCTTCCTTCCACTCCCGAAGACTCTGCTCGGGATCAAGGAAGAAGATATTCTCGTCGAAGACGTTCATCACCTTGCGGTAGAGTTCATCCTTCGCCTTTCCGTGGGAAAGGATCGCATCCACTACCCTGAGGTCCCCTTCCGGAACCCCCATGAGGGTATCGACTCCGAAGAGAGGTTCATCCTTTGCGAGGATATAGTCCGCCAAGGACGAAAGTGCGCCGTATTCGTCCATCCGCATCGGAGAGAGGGAGCCGTTTCCGAAAAGGATGTCCCTAACCTTCCGGGAAGATTCCTTCAGACGGGAGGCCTTCACCCCGATACGTGAAAGGCGGTCGAAGCACTCTTCCGTTTCCCCTACGGTCCTATTGAAGGAAAGGCCGCGAAGAGGATGCATCGAAGGGCTTCCAACAAGGGAGCAGGCAGCGACAAGGGAAGAGAAGTTCTCCTCCGCTTTCGACACCCTGTCCGGTGTCATCTGAGCCATAAGGGACGAAGAGAAGGTGAAGAACGGCGTCTCGGAAGGTAGCGAAGCGTAACGGGCGAAACAGTCGTAAAGCGACAGTCCCGCTCCGTAGGGACGGTGAAGGGACTGAAGGTAGGAGTTCATCTCCTGCCTCACTTCATGTATCCTTTTCGCTTCGGCGGCGTATTCGGCGCTGGAACCCTTCTTCGCCACTTCGGTAGTCCGGCGCAGCTGCTCAAGGACGGCGGATTTCTTGGACTTGTTGGAATGGAGTTCCAGACAGAAGGGACCCAAGCCTATTGACTCGAGGCGGTTCTGCACAACTTCGAGGGCCGCCATCTTCTCCGCCACGAAAAGTACCCTTTTGCCCCGATAAAGGGCATTGGCTATTATGTTCGTGATCGTCTGGGACTTTCCCGTTCCGGGAGGCCCGTGCAGGATGAAACTCTTCCCGGACATCGCGGCGCTTATGGCCTCGAGCTGGGAAGAATCAGCGCTTATCGGAAGCTCGATGTCTCCCGGAGCGAATCTCGAATCTATATCTTCGGCATCCTCGATTTCAACGTTCACTTCCTCGTCGATGATGCCCCTCATCAGGCTTGTCACTATCTTGCTTCCTTCAAGAAGGGAAGTGTTGCTGTGGATATCGTTCCACATTATGAACTTGTTGAAGGAGAAGTTCCCGAGGATGGCCTCATCGACGACGTCCCACCCCGGACGGTCCATTATCTTCCGGCGGATCGTATTGAGGATCAGCCTCACATCGACTCCGTGGTCATCGACGGGGAGAGGATCCAGTCCCCCGACATGTATGTCGAAAGCCTGGCGGAGAAGTTCCATGAGGGTAATGTTCAGCATCGTCTCCTCGTCCCTTGAACGGATGATGTAGCCGAGGGCAGCCGAACGGCGGACGATTTCGACGGGGACGAGAATGATCGGGGCATAACGGGGACGGGTGCTGGAGGGGGTCTCGAACCAGCGGAGGAGTCCGAGGGCCAGATACAGGGTGTTGGCTCCGTTTTCCTCGAGAGAGGTCCTTGAGGAACGGTACAGGTTCGTAAGGGCCCTCCGTACGCTGTCCTCGTCAAGGTACGTACGTATCCTTCCCATGGAAAGTTCCTTCTTCACCAGTTCGTACACCGGATCTGTCGGATTGATGGCACGGTAGATCCCGAGGTCGACTTCCCCGCCTTCCCAATCGAGGGGCTTGGCGCAGACCTGGAAGTCGGCTTTCTGGGCAAGGGCGTCCTCAAGTTCATCTATGTCGACCGATATTATCGGGATGGTATCACGGGTTATACGTGTATTGAGAAGATTGTTCCTCAGGCTCAGGTCCAACAGTTTCCTCTCCCAGATGGTTTTCTTTCCGACCTTGGTGCTCTCGTCCAGGATGATGTCCGTTGCGGAAAGTTCCTTGGGCGAAGAGAATATCCTCTCCGTCACCTTGTCCTCGATGAGGGTCCATCCGCTTTCTGAAGGGATTCTTTGGGGAAGGGGCCGTATCTGCGCCATCCGGGCGCGGAATATGTCCACGAAAAGAAGGAAGTCATCCCCGGAAGTGAGACGGTCCGCGGCGGAAAGGCAGGCGTCATCGAAGGTGACGTTCATGCTTTCGCACATGAAGGTGCTCTCGACGAGAAGGATTTCGTTGATGCCCTCAGCCATTCTCTTTGTAAGGAGCGAAGGGTCGTCATTGACCGGATCCGCGAATGAATCCCCTATAAGCCACGCTCCCGCCACTGCGTGTCCGGCAAGAAGAACCACCACGGGATGCAGTCCCATAGCCTCCAGGCAGGAGCAGTAGAGCATCGACATGTCCAGGCAGCAACCCAACTTTCCGCCCAGGATTTCATCCGAAAGCCTTATCTTCTGCCCTTCGAACTCGAAGCTCGCCGGAAGGGAACAATACGATATCCTGCGTTCGGAGATTGCAGCAAAGAGGGCCGCCATCTGTTTTTTCACCCTGTCCGGGTCCCTCCGCTGGTATTCGTCCAGAATCCCGTCACCGGTCCACTGCTGCAGGATCTCGGAAGCCCTCTTCACCAGAGGAGCTATTTCGGGATTGTTCGGCATGGAGAACGCGGCGAGCATTTCCGGGAAAACTCCGCTTCCGCACCACTCGTTGAAGGAAAGGACGGATATGGGATATTCCTCCGAGAAAAGGACTTCGTCCTCACCCGACGAGACCGTAAGGGAAATCGTCCCTTCGATCCTTTCCGTCAGGGAAGAGAGGAACTCCACTGAAAAAGTGACGGGTACGGGAAAGATGGACTCCTCGCAATCGGGAGCCACCGAATCGAAATGGGCGGTGAAGGGCGAAGCGAATGAGGGAGAGAATGAAATCCTCACATTGACGTCATGGACGGGCTGATCGGTATCGTTGTAGATGGTCACTTCCCTCACGACGGGAGCATGGTTCTGCTGCATCGCGAAGTTCACCGAAGGGGAATATGCGAAAGAAACTTTCATGGCGGGATGTGTGTCACGTTTCAGCCAATGCAAAAAGTGCCTTATATCTTATACGGAAAAACCGGGCGGTTTTCCCGAAAAAAGGTCTTTGAAACGGAAATCTGAAACTGATGCCCTAATTTAACGATATTGCGGACAAAGACAACACGTTTCCCCCGATTTCCGTTCCTCTTTTTCGGAGAAAAGCCGTCTTAACGGAAAAGGAGACCCTCTCCGGGCCTCCCTTTCTCATTCGGACATCCTTCCGGTCATTTCCCCGGAAAGAAAAATCTATTTCTCACGGATGGACAACACCTCGACAGGTCCTAAAAGACCTGCGGGAAGGATATCCATCGATGCCGAGAACGCCCTCGGTGCATCAGTATAGGTGATTTTCTCCTTGCACTCGGGCTGGAGATCTCCCACAAGACGGTTCAGCCACATGTTGGCGACCCTCACTTCAATGGTATTCTCACCCACCTTAGCGGCTGAAGAGATATCCACCGTGTAAGGCTGCTTCCAAGCCCTTCCGCAGAACTGTCCGTTCACATACACTTCGGCCATGAACTTGACGTCCCCAAGGTCGAGGATGGTCTCGCCTTCAACACTGTCAAGACTGACACTGTTGGTATAGGTGGAGATTCCGGAGAAGTACTTGATCCCGAATTCGCTCTCTTCCGTAAGTGAGTGCAGAGTGTCGAATGTGACCGTTCCTTCGGGTGCTCCCCTTCCCTCCTGGAACTTCACGCTCCAAGGGCCGTCGACCTTCGCGAGGATCTTTTCCTCGGTCAAGGGAAGCTGCTCGGAAGATTTGGCCTTTCCGGCGAAGACTACGAACACGGCGTCATTGGGAACGAGCGGCACAACGACATCGGTCCACTCCCCGTGACGGGAATAGGAGGCGTCCTCGATCTTTCCCGTGTCGGGATGCCAGATCGTGGGCTTCAGACCTGAAGTATGGAAACTCAGCTCAATGCTTGCGTAAACTTCGCTTCTGGGGGAATTGATCCAGTAGATCTCGGCTCCGGGCATAGTCCTGTGGAGGAAACGGAGGCTGTCTCCGATCTTCACATCGGGCTGGACTCCGGCTTTGGAGAGGAAGTCTTCGATGGAGGAAGTCTCGACGACATTCTTCCTGCCCTTGTCATAGATGTTGGCGATAAGCGTTGCGAACTCCTCCTCATCATCGGCAAGCGATGCGGGAGCGGCGGGCCTTACGCCTCCGATCCATGCTCCGCTCTCGACAAGGGATGAGAGTTTACGCAGAACGTCCACCGAAACCCTTTCCATGTTTCGGTCCATCCAGATGACCTTGTACTGGGTTCCGCTCTTTGATGTGAGGGCTTTTCCGTCGAAGGATATCTGGTTCAGAAGTGCGTCGGCTCCGCAGTAGTCCCACTGGTATCCCGCGGGAATCTTGGGAGCGTTGTAGTCATATCCGAACTCGTATGTTATGTTCGTATCCTCACCGAAATAATAGAGGATGTCGGCCACGTTCTTTCCCGCCTGAAGCATGAAGCAGGAGCGTGACATGTAGTCAACCCACGATCCCGCCATCTCGGCCCAGGTGTCATGACGGTTGAACCACTGTCCGATTCCGGAGAGTGACAATCCGGGGACAAGGACGTCGGAAGGCTGATGCGCGCTTTCGTGGATGACGAAGCGGTTGATTCCGCTGGACATCTCGTCATCGGCCACTTCCTTGAGGTTTCCGGGCCAGAAGGTGTAAGCGCCTCCCGCGGCTGTCATCGACTCGGCGGCGGCGACGTTCTGTCCGTAGATGTGCGCTACGGAAGATGACTCCTTGTCATCGGCCTTGTACATGCTGCGTCTCATATGACCGTTTTCGTCAACGTCATATGTGATCCAGGGAGCGTTGACCCACATGGCGGACATGGGGATCTCGGCCTTCTTCTTGATGTCCATACCGTCTCCTGCATAGACCCTCGCGTTCTCGTGGGACTCGGTGTACCTTCCCTTCATGCCGTATTCCTTGATCGCGATGTCTGAAAGCATCTCGTAGCTTTCGGTGAAAAGGTCGCTGATGGTCTTTCTCCAGTCGAAGAGGAAGCGGTCGCTCTCTTCGGGGGAACAGATGATTTCACCGGCGAGGGCGGGAAGGAAGGTAGTGAGGTCATAGCCCCTTCTTTTGAGGAACTCTTCCTTCATCGCGGGAGTCCATGTCATGATTCCGGCCTCGTAGGAGTCAGTGAGCACATACTGTATTCCGTGCTCCCCTATCATTCCGCCTGAAGCCTCCTTGTACATGTCGAAATAGTTGTGGAAGAACCTCGTCCATGCCTTCTGGTCGAGTTTGTCCACTTCCAGTCCGGTAGCTTCGGCCGGAGCGGGATGGTTCTGTTTTCCGGTGAGGGAATATCCGAAGCGGTAGATCTTCCACCTGCCTGCGGGCGCGTTCCATGAAAGCTTTCCGTCCTTGAAAGAGGAAGTGATGTCAACGACATCGGCCTCCTGGGGGAAAGAAAGCCCCTCTCCTACCGAAGGAACCGAAGAATAGTGTCCTGCCGCCTCGGAGAATGCGGCCTTCTCTTCAGCGTGGTTCACTCTCGGGTAAGTGAGGAGCTCAAGTTCGGTCACCTTCGTTTCCTTGGCCGCGGGCCTTGTCCCATAATAGGACGAAGTCGGTTTCGGATTGGGATATACGACCCTGAAGAACTTCGCCTTTGTGGCGGGTACGCTCACGGTGCTCTGCGAAACTCCGTTCGACTGGTCAAGGTCGGCGACTTTGGTGAAAGTCTTTCCGTCGGAGCTCTTCTCCAGATACAGGGAGCTTCCACCGGAATACTTCACTCCGTAGATCGTCTCTTCCGAAGGGAATTCATACTGTATCCAGGCGTAACCCTTGGCCTCGTCAGCGGGGAGAGAAAAACCGTTCACGATATCCTCGTCGGTGAGAAGCGAAAGGGTGGGAGCGCCTTTGCTGGCGGACACTTTGGCGCCCATCTCAGAAAGGGTCCTGTATCCCGAAGGCATCTTGACGGCTATGACCGCCACATCCTCGTAATACTGTTTGGAGCCGGGAGCGAACATCGAAGTGGTCACGCTGCCCTCGGCGGAACCCAGATTCTGGAAAGTTCCCGTGGAAGTGAAAGCGGGAGGAAGAGCCATATCGAGGGCCTTTCCTCCGTCAACGAGGGAAGTTCTCCAGACGAGTTTCTTCATTCCGTCCTGAGGCTCGACCCAGGGTCCTCCGGTCGAAGACCAGCCGGGCGAAGATGCGATGGCGACCTCCAATCCGAGGGAATCGGCAAGGTGCATGGCATAGCGGAAGGCGTCTTTCCAACCCGGGGTCATGTAGACGAGCCTCTCGTCCACCACGACGGGGGAATTCATCGCGGCGTCGAATGTCTGGAATCCGCCCAAGCCGATCCTATGGAACCATTCGATGTCATGACGGATACCTTCCTTGGTGATGTTTCCGTTCATCCAGTGCCACCATACTCTCGTACGGGCACCCTGGGGAGGGTTCTCCCAGCCGGCATGGAGTTCTTCCAACGCCGCCGCGGAATCCTTCGGCGAATTGCCGCCGCCTGAACATGCGAGCACGGTAAGTGCCGCGGAGAGAATAATCAGGGTTCTTTTCATATTGTGTCTTTTGTTTTGAATGATTTCTTTCCGGAATTCGTTCACAAGGTACAAATATACATCATCCCCGAAGACATCATTTGTACATTTTGAGCATCGTTTTGTACAAATCTTCAAAACGGGCACGAAAAGAAACTATTTTTGAGGGTCGAATCAATAATTGCCGGACAGGAGAGTTTTCCCGTCACTTTCCCATAGCTCGGCATATTTCTGATTCAGTTCACCGGAAACCATTCTGAACACCCTTTCCGGGATATCCAAGCCGTTCATCACTTTTCCGAGGGCGGATACTGATGAGACGACTCGTTCCACAATCCCGTCGGGATCCTTGATTTCATACTGCTTCATTTATTTCTGTTCTGACGCTTCCACATACGTTCCAAGTCCAGTCCCGGGACATCCGGAATAATGCCGTCAATGCGGTCAAGCAGCCCCACCGCATTCAGAATGCTCGCAAAATGTATCAACGACAAGCCCTGTCCCTTTCCATTCTCAAACGCACTTATTGTCGACAGAGCCACGCCCGTCTTTTCATACAAATATTGCTGAGTAACAGAAACCGCTTTTCTGTATTTCTTGAACGCCGGGCCCAATTCTGCCACGGCATCAAAGGGAATTCTCACAGACATATAAAAAAATCCCGGATAAGACCATAAATGTCTTTTCCGGGATGAATTTCTTTTCGGGGCGATATCCCCATATTCTCCACTAATAGAAATCCTTCAGAAGCCTTGTAATCATAGTTTCCACGTCACTTCCATTGAGAGGATCCTTTTCAAGGAAAGGTACCGGATGGATGTAATGGACGATCTCGTCACTCTCGGAGTCTATGACCACGCAGTACAGATTGCTGTCATAAGGAGTCTTGTTGGCGGAAGAATGATAGGTCGAAGAGGAAGAAGAGGATTTCTTCTTGTCGTCGTCCTTGTTTTTCTTTGAGGCCAAGGCGTCGATGACGGCGCTGATCGCGTCGCCTATCGCCTCCTGCCTTTCCTCGTAACGGATGGCTTCACGCGAGCGGATGTATCCCGAGGTATAGATCACCACTCCGTAACGGTGGCCGCTCCTGTCTATGGCGTCGAGTATATCATTCGGGACCCTCACCCTGTCAAGGCGTGAAGTGGAGACATCCCCGAGGTTCTGAATCCACTTGCGGGCGCTTCTTCCGTCCCCGTAGTAATCCATATATATGGGATCGGAGAAAGGATAACGCTGTGACGTTATTATGCTCTCGACAAGGTCCGCAGCTTCATCGGAAAGGTCGGCATCATATACCGGACGGTTCCTTTGGTCATAGTAAAGGATATCGGCCACCGGCTCTATGAAGGCGTATTCGTCGACACTCTTGAGGACCAGGTTCTGGGGGGAAGAGTAAGTGATGGGGCCGCAGGCGACCATTCCGGTAAGAAGGGCCGCGACGCAGAGAAAGAGATTGAGTTTTTTCATCTGGTTCTTTTTTCAATTGATTATCGCAAATATATAGCAAAATCCCGCATTTCCCGCTCCAGAAGGGAGAATTTTGTAGGACTGACTAGGACTGACGCATCAAATACCTATTGCAAAAGAGAGATTTTTGATTTCGGAGCATTTCCGAAGCAATCTGTGACGCAGACACAGGATTGTCCCATGGCGTTCGGCAGCCCTTTCGAACTGGAAGGCCATGGTTGGAA
>JAFUFP010000044.1 GCA_017469845.1 Bacteroidales bacterium
CATCATCGTCATCGTCATCATGGTCGTGATGGTGATGATGATGATGTTCTTCATGGTCATGGTCGTCATGATCATCATGGTCATGATCGTGATCATCATCCTCGTCTTCGTCCTCGTCGTGATGGCCGTTACCTTCGATTTCGCTGATCCAGGCGGCTGAAGTCGCCACCTTGTCGAAATTGAACATTCCGGTATTGAGCAGAAGCTCCAAATCCACGTCACCGTAGTCGCACTCGATGATCTTCACGCCGGGATTGAGTGATTTGACGATATCGTGCACCCTTTTCAGTTCGGCGGGCTTGACCTCGGAAGCCTTGTTGAGAAGGACAATGTTGCAGAACTCGATCTGCTCGATGACGAGCCTCTCGATGTCCTCGTCTCCGATATCCTCCTTCTTCAGGGCGTCTCCGCACGCGAATTCGCTCTGCATCCTCAGGGCATCGACGACAGTGACGATGCAGTCAAGGACGGGAAGAGGTCCGTTCACGTAAGGGGGTCTCATGGCCGGAACCGAGCATATCGACTGGGCGATGGGAGCCGGTTCACATATTCCGCTCGCTTCGATGACTATGTAGTCGAACTTGCGGGTAAGGGCCAGGTCGTCGATCTGCTTGATGAGGTCAGCCTTAAGCGTGCAGCAGATGCAGCCGTTCTGGAGGGCGACCAAAGAGTCATCGGTCTGATTGACGATTCCGCCTTTCTGGATAAGGTCAGCATCGATGTTGACTTCACCTATATCGTTAACTATCACCGCGAATTTGATTCCTTTGCGGTTTGAAAGGATGCGGTTCAGAAGAGTTGTCTTGCCGCTTCCCAGATATCCGGTCAGAAGAAGTACCGGTATGTTCCTGTTGTCAAGAGTGATGTTCATGGTCGATTGTTTTCACTTGTTCCGCTCTTTTGCGGAACTGCAAAGTTAGGAAGAATCCACGGCATCTTATCCAAATGAAACCGAAATCTTCTCATCCAAATCCTCAACCCCTCCCCTTTCGCCAGTCAGAGAAGTCTTGCGCTTCAAGCGGGAAACTTGGCACCCCTTAACTCAAAAAAAATGATAAACATCGCTTCTGAAGATTGATTAATTAATAGACAACTTACTGATAATCAATATATGTTTAAAAACAAAGATTATATGCAAGATTATTTTCCGCTTCGGGAAGATCACCGGGAAACATCCCGGAGAAGGGATAATCCGGGATAAATCTTTTCCTCCGTCGCAGAAAATATCCTTTTCAAACGAAAAAAACTTAACTTTGTAATGTCCGGGCGGTAGTCCCGGAAATGGAACCAAAACTCATTTCACCATGGAAGATGTAAACAACTCCGGTCTCATCATACTGCTCATAATAGCGGTCGCATTCTTTGTCCTTTGGGCGTTGTTCCTCATAAAGTATCTCTGCGCAAGAGGCAGCATGAGGGCCAAGAACCGCAAACTTTTCGCCCTCGTCAAGGAAAAGGACGAAAGGGACTCCATCCTGTGGGACCAGGAAAACGAACTGCGCAAGAATAAAGAACTCATCGCCGGACTCAAGGCCGAACTCAAGGCGGCCACAAGAATCGTCCCTTCACAGGAGAGCAGCCGGCCTATCGACCCTTCCGCCTCCGGACAGAGTAGCGCCGCTCCCGAGGGGCAAACCCCGACTGGTGACAACCCGTCAGCCGCATGGGATGAATTCTCCGTCATCGATCCCGACCTTGAGGAAAGGATAATGATGCACGACCTGGAGGACGCCATCGTCTCTTCCCAGCTCTTCCTCAACCCTTCCGCCACAAAGGACGATGTCGCCGCCCTCATCAAAGTCGAGAAGAAACGCCTCGATACCCTTCTGAAGAATAACGGCGAAGTGACTGTCAATGACCTTCTCGGGAAATACCGTCTCGAGGAAGCCATCGCAAAAATCCGCGAACTGAAACTGGACGCCAAGAAAAAGAAAGAGAAGGATGCCACGGAGGAGACCGAACCCAAGAAGGAGGTCACCATCGAGGATATAGCAAAAGGAGCCGGATTCCCGTCAATGAGGGCAATGAAGAAAGCCGCAAAGCAGCGCTACGGGATGAACATCCACGAACTTAGGAAAGTGATAAAGATCTGATTTCCTTTCAGAAAGAGTTCTACACGAACAATCCTTTCACGAGGAACCACACTACAGGGACAAGCAAGGCCGGAATGTAATTGAGGGTCTTGCAGTCTTTTATGTTGAGTATGGAAAGACCGGAAGAGATGATGAGCACCCCTCCCACTATGGCCAGTTCATTGACCAGTGTCCCCTGAAGAATGGGACTCGACGAAGCGAATTTCGCTATCACATAGAACATCCCCTGCCAACAGAAAAGTATCGGTGCGGCGAGGATCATACCTATGCCGTAGGTCGTGGCGAACACCATCGAGGTCACCAGGTCCAGAGTCGAATTGGTGAAAAGGAAAGTGTTGTCGCCGTTGATCGCGCTCATGACGGGGCCCACGATCGAGAACGTTCCGATGCAGTAAAGAAGGCAAGCCGAGATGAGGCCGGTAGCGAAACCTTCCCCTCCCCTTTTGGCGATAAGACGCTTGGTCTTTCCGTCAAGGTCGAGAGCCGTGCCCACTATTCCGCCGATGGCGAGACTCAGGATGAAAAGGACCGGAAATTCGCTCTTGGGCATGTTCTGAACGAAAGAATTCGCTCCCAAAGCCAATGAGGCAAGACCCATGGCGTTGAAAAGGGTCGTTGAATACTTCTCACCCAGACCCTTCTTGAAAAGGGTCCCCGCGAGAGTGCCGACAATTATGCAGCAGGTATTTACTATCGTTCCGATCATCGTGGGCAAATATGCGCAAAATAATCGGAAAACCTATACATGACAAAGATGTAAATCGGTTTGCATCACAGCCATAAAGACATATTCGGCAAAAACTTGTATTTCAATTGACATTCGTCCAGACAAATTGAGAATCGGCCGATTCTTTCATGGCGGATATGCCGTTGTTTTTATTTATATTTGTCTTGCCGGCACCCCCCTATGAGGAGAGGTGATCGCCTCCCCCGCAAATGCGCAGCCGGTGACATTTCTCGGAAGAAAGATGACGGGTGAGAACTACATAGGCACACTCAAGGTATGCTTGTCATACCCCGGGACAGTCAAAGCGGAACAGGCCATCCAGAGGTCTGAACGATTGACTGATGAGTCCATCATTCCCGTCCTGGAGAAAGTTGCCGAAGACTATGGATTCAGCGGAATCAGCCTGGACACCCTCGAAATAGACCTAGGCTCAATATCGGAGGATTCTTTGCCTTCGGCTCTTGAAAGCGCCCTCCGGAATGAATTGGACAGAAGGGGCGGAGCAGTATTCCGCCACCTGATACCAGAAGATTCGATGATATCCGTCCAAATAGAAGCCCCTTCCGAGATGACACCGGACATCGGCGGTGACCCCGTGGAACAACTCGCCTCTTATCTTTCCCGTCCTGAAATTCCTTGGGACAACAATGTGGAAGACTTCAACCCCGTTGATATCTTCAGACAAGCGATCGACGCTTTGGCTGATGCGGACAAGGACACGGGGCGTGCCGTCACTTCTTTCATTTCCCTACTTTCTCCCATCGAGTTCGTCCGCTTTCGGGAACTGGCCCGAAAATCCTCCGACACTTTACCCGAGATCATCGAAATTCTCTCCAGTGTGATTCATACCGATGACAACTCCTTTGCCGAAGATGGTCATCGCCCGGCGAGTATCATAATGAGAGCATCCCGACGCGAAGCGTTATGGAAAGCTTACATGAGCCGCCGGCTGAAAACCGTATCTCCCGAGGCTACGGAGAGAGGACATTCAACTTCCGCCGGAACACACATCAGCCAGAGCGAAGATACCGCGGCATGGGACACCGGAACCGTGACGGGAGTATCGTCTCAGCCAAGGCACGGAAAGGTGGCGACTCTGAAAGAGGACCCCGATGATTGGTCCCCGGATGGAGATACTGCCGCTTTCCGGATGGATCCCGCCGTATCTTCTTCAAATGAAACCCGGGAAATCTCTACTTCAGACGACAGGCCCGACGTTCCGGGAATGAAAAAAGCCCCACCGTCACCATCCTTCCGTGATGACAAGGTCCAGGATTCAGCGGGATCATCCTCCACCGGTTCCGTCGACAACATACTGAAAGAAAAAGCAACACTCTCTTCCGGACATTACCCCCTCCCGGCAGCCGAACCCATCGAAACGGCAATTTCCGACTCCGTCTTCGACATCACTGATGATGAGATGGAGAACATCCCGAAAAAGCTGTTCATTTCAGACGCGGGACTCGTCCTCACGCATCCATTCATCGCAAGATTCTTCCGGAACCTGAAATTGTTGGATGAAGACGGACAATTCATTTCGGGGATCGCACGCATTCACGCCGTCCACCTTCTGCGTCACATCACCGGGTATGAAGGCGAGCATCTGGAGCATTGCCTGACGCTTGAGAAAATACTCTGCGGACTGCCTCCCGACTACCTCATTCCGGAGGAATGGGAGGTCACTCCCGAAGAAGAGGAAGAGATTGAAGGAATGCTCGGGGCTCTGCTGTCCTATTGGCCCTCTCTCCGTAAATCTTCCGTAGGAGCACTGCAAAGAGGATTCATCCAACGTCCTGGATCGATCACTTATGAAGACGGAAGTTACATGGTAAGAGTGGAAGGAAGCGCCATTGACATCCTCATGGAGGATCTCCCTTGGGAAACAAGCATTATTTTACTAACTTGGTTGGACAAACCGATTTTCGTGGAATGGCAGAAATGATTCAGAACAACAACTTCATAACACGTGAACTTGATTGGGCCGCGGAAGTGATCCTTTGGCGCGTGGGGCACTATTTCAAGAAGGATGGGGAGCGGGAGATTCAATGCGCGGCTCTTCCTCCGGATCCTTCAGGGACGGACTCTTATTCATCCTTCATCAAGGAAAAAGGTTTCGGGGAAGATGACCGGCTATGCCTGATGCTGACCCTCATTCCGCTGCTCCGTCCTCAGATTCTGGACTGCTTCAACATCCGGAATTCCGATACGGGTATCCGTTTTGCCGAATTCGGATGCCGCGAAATCGGAGACGGCCGCATCCTGCTGCCCACATTGGAAACCCTCCTTTTCGTTCTGGCGGAAACGGATATCAACCGCAGGTTGGAATGCGCCCGGCATTTCATAGACCACCCGTTTTTCTCCATTCATTGCTATAGTCGTGAAGGGAGATATGACAGTTTCTCCGCAGTTGTCCTCACCCCCTCGCAGGAACTGGTGGACAGGCTGCTCTACGACAGGCCTTTCCGTCCGAGGTTCTCCCCTGATTTCCCCGCTGCCCGAATGGAGACGAACCGCGTATGGGACGAACTTGTCCTCGACGATTCGACAATGACACAAGTCAACGAAATCAGGCTTTGGGTACAATATGGCGCACGCGTGAGGAAAGAATGGGGCATGGAGAAGATTCTCCGTCCCGGATACAGGGCGCTGTTTTATGGACCTCCCGGCAGCGGAAAAACCATGACAGCCTCACTTCTGGGTCAGGTCACCGGGCGAGAGGTCTATAGGATCAACCTCGCCTCCGTTGTTTCCAAATACATAGGCGAGACTGAGAAGAATCTTGAAAAAGTGTTTGACATGGCGGAAGACAAGGATTGGATTCTTTTCTTCGATGAAGCGGATTCCCTGTTCGGAAAACGGACCGGAATCAAAGATTCCCACGACAGATACGCGAACCAGGAAGTATCATACCTTCTGCAGAGGATTGAGGAATACAGAGGACTCGTGGTGCTGTCCACCAATCAGAAAATCAACATCGACGATGCGTTCTCACGAAGGTTCCAGAGTGTGATCCGATTCCCGATGCCCGACGCCGCTCAGCGCAAGGCCATCTGGACCAGCTCGTTCTCCGACAAGACAGAATTCGAGGATTCGATCTCGTGGGACGATATCGCCCGGGATTATGAACTCACGGGAGGGTCGATAATGAATGTCGTCCAGTATGCGTCGGTAATGGCGATGAGCCGGGATGAGAGCATCATAAGGAAAGAAGACATCCTACATGGAATCCGCAGAGAATATCAGAAGGAAGGCAAGATGCCCAGATGACGGGAATGCCATGAAACAGAACAGGCTGGCTCCGATGAGTCAGTCTGTTCTGTTTCAGTACGTGCGATACAAAAGGATCAAATCCCGGGTCCCTTCGCAGTTATATTATTTTTCCGCCAACCTTACCATTGTCCAGATACGTTTTCGCAATTCACTTCTCGATTTGCGTCGATACTTAGTTTCGAATCTGATTCGCTGTGTTCCAAATACGCGTCGCTATCAAGTCATTTCATCCGATACCGCCCCTAAACAAAAAAGGGAAAACCGTGCGCTTCTGCTTCTTGGGCACTCCAATGCACACAATCTGAATGCTGTTGCAATTTTAAGAATTTATTTTCTAATTATCAAGCATTTCAATAAAAAACTGCATAATAAATCACCTTATCATCTTCCGATACAAGGCATACTGTACTCCCGGGGCGTATCGGACCGCAGAATACAGCCTTTGACAGATCATATTCCGTAGTCACCGAGTCCCGAATTATGTTGAAAAGGTTCAGGAAGGAAGAGTATATCGGGTCGGCGAACTTGTTTCTCTTGTCATTGTATTTGATACCGGCCACTTCTTTGAAAATTCTTGTCATCTCCCAAAGTTCTTCCATCGCGGATTTGATTTTCTTCGCTTCCGGATACATGAAACTCGAGCAGAATCCATTACCCTTACGGAGCTGCTGCATCTCATCTTTGACACGTTGGGTAGAATTCCCTACAACTGCCCAGATACACTCGAGATAGCCCACCAAATCCTTTACCTTATCCGAACCTTTTTCTTTGACTTGCGGGGCATAGGTCGTTTTGAAGGCGTCGACGGCGAAATAGCTGTTCAAGAAATCAAATTGTGCCGGGGTCAATCTACCGAGATTCCGAAGGGGAATGTTCTTCACTGTAAGATTCATCCAGGAAAGAGACCTGTTATTGCTCAAGAAATTGACGACGGCGTCAACTTTCTTGTACTGGTATGCCTCCAAATAAAAGTCCATACCTCCGGCGCACGTAAGCAGGGAAGTCTTCTGAGAGGCTGTCACCCCACGTGCATCATAATCGCACAGATTCCTGTAAGAGGAACTTTTATCGGCATTCCAACTTCTACGAAGTTCTTCCCCTGCCGTATAATAGAAAGGGATGGGTCTATCGGAAAGCCTGGCACCCGGTCTGACGGCGGAGATGTTGAGGGATTTCGCGGCCAAAATCCGTGCGGAAGTGGTGCCGATGAATTCTTGAGACAGGACACACACCCTCCAAAGAAGACGTTCCAACTTCATGGAAGCTTCATTGGACGCCACTGCTTCCGCCTCGAGGAAATAGCTCCGATACCGGGCATCAGCTTTCGGAAGTTTCCCGAGATATGACAAACGGTCCCCAGGTATCCAATCCGGAATACGTATCGTTTCGGCGGCATATTCGTTATACGCTTCCATGAATTCAGCGATAGCCTGTTGCATATCCCCCAAGAAAGACAGGAAATAATCCGGGACAAAGTCAGGACGGGAAGCGGTCCCCGAAGTGTAAAGACCTTCGATCTTCAAGATGCTTGCATAAAAACGGCCGAAGAGGCGTCTGCTGTCAGAAAACACATTGTCCCACGGCGTCGCCCTTGTCGAAAAGGTGTTCTTACCCGACCCCTGCCGCACAAAATTTTGGCATAACAGTATCTCAAAAATGTAATGCATAAGCTGCACGACATCCGTTTTCCGCGCCAAGAATGAGTCAACGATTATATTGTTGGCAAACTTTATTTTGGAGATGTTCCGCAATTCCGGGAGAAGGGGCGGGAACACCTTTTTGTCAACCAACTTGAGTTCCATGAAAAGAGGACTCTTCGGTTTGACTATGACGGGCCAGGCCTCCACCAGAAGGCTTGTTACATTCACGTCGCAACTCTCATGCGAACACCGGTTGCTCAGTTCCCGCCTTGTCCCATAAGCCAAAGCGACAAGATGATTACCGGTCAGCACACTCGAAATAGCCACAGGCGAGAGACCGAGCTCCATGGCGTCATCCTTGGTCTTGAAACAGATATACTCGATGCGGCTTCCTCCGTTTGCGACCAAGCTCTCAAGGCTGTCCGAATCAAAAGGCTCCTCGGAATAGGGAATGGACGCCACGTATCTGTACTCGGTATCCTCCGGCAATTGGACCACCCAACCCCCGTTGTCGACAGCGACGCCTTTGCTTACCTTCAAGAGTCCTTTCCCGACGGAAACATCCAATCCGCTGATGATGCCTTGTCCGACCAGATGGAGGCGTGACAGTCTCGCCTGTTCGTCAAGGAAACCGAACGAGTTGTTGAGGTCGCTGCTTTTCAACACTTGGTTAGCGACAAAATGCGGATACGATTTGAAATGCTTTATAGCCATATTCAGAATAATTTTCAGTTCTGTGTTTCCTTTCCTATGCGAATAGCCTCAATCAGAGACCCGAGAGTTTGTGGACCGCACTGATAAAGTGCAGTGATGACTTGAGAGCGGCTCTCAAGGAGAGTGTCGATAATTTGGGACACTTCTTCCTTTACCGCGGGAGGAATCACTTTACCCGGATCCTCGATAAGCGTTCCGTCGCCCTGTCCCGAGGGGAGAGGTTCCTCCTCATGGTTTTCGGGAGGAGTTTCCCCGCCTTGTTCCGGTTGTCCTCCGGGAAGAATGCCTTCCCCCTGGTCCGATGGGGTCACCTCGCCGCCTTGATTCTCCGGAAGCGTCTCTCCGCCCTGTCCCGAGGGGAGAGGTTCCTCCTCATGGTTTTCGGGAGGAGTTTCCCCGCCTTGTTCCGGTTGTCC
>JAFUFP010000045.1 GCA_017469845.1 Bacteroidales bacterium
AGGCTTTTTCGTCACCCCGGCGAAGTTGTTCAACGATCAATGACTCGTTCCAATCCATTATATAACCATCTGACTATCAGTAAACAAAATAATACGAATAGCTTTTACCGGTCAAAACTTACCAAATTTACGAAGAATAATCGGAATAATAAGAACAGACAAGCCGGGAACGGTTCGCTTCGACATTGTCGGAAAGGAGTCACCGGTATGCACACCTTCGCTCATCAACATCGTATGGACTCCATAAGATATCGTAGCAGCCGCACAACCAAAAAAAGCATGCCCCATAGTCAAGGCATGCTTCATATCATTAAGGTATCGGGAGCGAAACGATCCCGTTAGCCGCGAGGCTTGGCCACACTCTTTCCGTACACGGTGAATTCGACAAGGCCCGGAGTGATGTCCTTGTGCCATCCGGTGATGGTCACCCTCGCGAACTGGCATTTGACCTCCTTACCCAAAGAGACATAGTCGATGATTTCGGTCTTTCCTTTCCTCTCATACACTTTGACCCACTGGTCGGCCGCACCCGGATCCCCGTCATTGACCTCGATCATATAGTCGATGGGACACTTCTCTGTGAGAGGGACGTTCTTGTCGGCGTTGAGTTCCTTCCATATTATGCGGAAAGCGTCAACGTTGTAGTTGCCCTTCAGTGGAACGACATACCAGGGATTCTTGTCCTCGAGGGCCGGACGCCACCATGTGAGGATGGATTCGTCGTTCGCATAGACGGGATTCCATCCCTCGATGTAGCTCGATACGGCATAGCCCTGCCTTGCCGAAAGGATATCATCTCCGGTCTCGTTTCCGTCGGCGGGATTCTCAAGAACACCGGGAACGTATTGGGGAACCTCTGAAAGATGAGGAACCACGAGATTGCCTTCAGCGTCAATCTTGGCGGGGTCGCAACCCAGTCTTCTTTCCATATCGCCCTCATAGCCGACGTTCACGGTATAGAAGCACCAGAGAGTGCTGCCCGGGCCTTCCACGATGGATCCGTGACCTCCTCCGCGAACGGTTCCGGACATTGCGTCCGCTTGAGGGATGATCTCCTTCTCCTGGAATGTGAATCCCTCCAAAGGACCGGTCATCGACTGGTAGCATCCCATGGTGTAGGAGTCATACTGCGTTCCGGCCGTTGTCCACGTGAGGTAATATTTCCCCTTGTACTTCAGCATCCATGCCCCCTCGGGGAAACCGTTCTCGTAGTCCTGGTGATGCTGACCGAAATTCTGCCAAGGGTAACGGTTGTCGTACTCGATGATGATCTTGGGCTCAGTAATAAGCTTGGTGGGATCATTCACGTCAAGTTCCGCTCCACTGATATAGGGTCCCATACCCCAATATAGGTACATCCTGCGGTCATCGTCAACGAAGATGTTGACGTCGTTATGATCGGCGATTATCTTACCTTCTTTGGTATTCTCCTGGAAGGATTTCCCGTTGTAGGTGAAATCACCAAGATCCTTGAACGGACCTTCCGGAGAAAGGGATTCGTAGATATGCGAACTGTTCCATGCCAGGTAGAAATGCTCCACTCCACCCTCGTCGGTACGGTGCGCGATGGTCGGGGCCGTGAAATTCATATTACGTCCGTCGTCGGTCTTGAGCTGCACGAACCGCCAATCACTGAAGTCCTTCGACACCCAAAGGGATCCGTTGGTCCCGTAAAGATACCACGTGTCCTTGTAGTACATTCCGGAAGGGTCAGCCGAAGCACGGGAATCGTTCTCGGAGATATACGACACGGTTCCGTTGAAAAGGGGCTGGAAACGTGCATGTGTAGGAGAAGACGACACGTCGATATGGAATGCGAAGGGGTTCGCCTCAACTACTCCTTTGTTCCTCGTTAAGGTCCTCGCATAGTCGAGAGGAAGAGGATTCACATAGGTCTTGGCCTCACCTTTGTCGACAAGGAATTTCTGAGGGACGGGACCTGCCGGCTTTTCGCCGCAGGAAGCAAGGACTGCAGCCACTGCGGCAAAGGCCGCAGCGATTCTCAAACTATTGTTTCTGAGCATACTGTATTGGTTTGGTTTGATTTGGATAGATTGCTTTTGCAACACCCTTCCCCGAATCCGGGAAAAGGATCAGTGAAGGGTTCTCGCTCCTCCGAAGGATGCGT
Organism: Bacteroidales bacterium; assembly: GCA_017469845.1. Lineage (GTDB taxonomy): Bacteria > Bacteroidota > Bacteroidia > Bacteroidales > UBA932 > Cryptobacteroides. Next base: position 2,129 of record JAFUFP010000045.1, read on the forward strand.
CGAACTGCAGAAGTGCCTTGTCACGGCCGTGCCATACCTCACACTCGTTGTCGAACGTCATAGTGACATTGTCCTCCGCGGTATAAGGCATCCAAGAGGGCATTCCCTTTACGGGGTTGGGATTTCCGGTACGGGCGAAATTCACCCAGGCTGTACTCATTATCCTCGCCAGTTCAATGGCTTCCGGGCCACCTCCGGTCTCGGTACGGTAAAGGGCGGCGTTGTTGAAGGCGAAAGGAAGATCAAGACAATGGCCGCTGCGGAGCGCACCGTCAAGGACGGGAGACTCCCATCTGAAAAGGAAGTTGTAAACGGGTGCCCCGCCCTGGGCGACCTTGAGGTCACACTGGTGAAGCGCCATCGGACGGAATATCATATCGAAGTCCATAAGGTCCCTGGGCTCATAGTCGGGATAGGTCTTCGCGAACATCTCCACGTACTCGTCCACCCTGTCACCGAAACGGCTCCGGTAATATTCCTTGATGCGGTCAAGGCCGGCACCCTTCATTCCCGGGATGAATCCGCTCATCATGAATTCGGTCTTGGTGGAGCCCACCATCATAGGGATGTCCTTAGAACATTCGGGAGCCACCTCATCGAAGGGATGAGTCGGGAGGAAGTCCCCGTCAACTGTCGGAGCCCAACCGAAAAGGAAGGTCTTGAAGCCGTCGGCAACCGCCGTAGGCTGGACGGCCGCGATTGCCGCGACGCCTGCCTCGAGAAGGTCCTCATACGGTACGGAAAGGATTTCATCGATGTCCGAAGGCTTGATGCCGAGGATTTTCGCGGTCTCCTGACCGATGAGGCGGGAGTATTTCTGTTCCATCACCCTTGCCTGGGATCCGCTGTGCACGATGGCCTTGTGGAAAAGTCCCTTCGCCGAAGGGGTGGCCAAAAGGGTGGACACCTTTCCGCCGCCTCCGCTCTGTCCGAAAATGGTGACATTGGAAGGATCACCTCCGAAAACGGATATATTCTCCTTCACCCACTCGAGGGCCTTCACTATGTCCTTCATTCCGAGATTCGAGGAGTTCGCCCACTTTCCTCCGAAGGCGCTCATGTCCAGGAAACCCAGCACATTGAGACGGTGGTTCACTGAAACCACGACAACGTCACCGCTCTCGGCGAGATTCCTGCCGTCATAGGCGAGCTGCTCGTGGGATGATCCGTCATTGAAGCCGCCCCCGTGGAGCCATACCATCACAGGACGCTTCTTTCCGTCATTCACTCCGGGAGTCCAGACATTGAGATTCTGGCAGTTCTCGTCCGGATAACCGTCATCCCAGTCCATGGAGAATGCCGACTCGTCGTTGTACCATCCGGTCCTTACCGGATGAGGTGAAACCGGGCCGTAATGGCGGCAGCTCCTGACGCCCTCCCAACTGTCGGGAGATTGGGGCTCCATGAAACGGGAAGCCTTGGCGTAAGGTATACCTTTATAAATATATATTCCGCCGTCGATGTATCCGCAGATCTGACCCGAAGAAATGGAAATGGTCGAAGCGGAAGCCGATGTGATGAGTTCGCGACTGCCTTCGGGAGCGGGAGCACCCGAAGAAGAGCCTCCTCCGCACGAACAGAGAAAAAGCGACGCTGCCACCAGGGCAGAGAAAATACAGATGAATTTATGCATGGCGATGTCGGTTATTGTTTTCCGATACGAAAATAGTGACAAATATTCTCTCCGGCAAACTCCACCGAACCGAAAAACAGTATGAAAAAGAAAATACACATCCCGTCAACAAATCCTTTTCTGCTCAAACCATCTTTTGACGATTAGGAAAAACTTTGAGACGATATCGCACAACGAAAAGGAGGCATATCGGCTAAATTAGCATCGTGAGAAAATCGTTCCGCATAGCTGCCACGGCAATCGCCCTTTTCGCAGCGGGTACCGCCAGGGTATCCGCCCAGAAAGCGTCGGAATGGTTCCTCCCCGACATCTCGTCTTCGACATACATAATCGAGGATTACAGGACTGATACGGGGAAATTCTCCACCCATCCCCTTTCGGCGATAACCGCCTCCTTCGGACGGGGAACATCCTTCGAATTCACCGCCTCGTACGACATCATAAAGTCAAAGTTCATGGGGCTGGAAGGATACCTGAAGATCCATCCCGCCTTGAACATCCGCGCCGGAATCCAGCGCATGCCCTTCCTCCACGAGACGACCTATTCCCCGAGGATACTCGAGGCTGTGGGATTCTCCCAGGGGGCGAGCCTTCTGGGCGGATACTCCGGAGACATAACCGGCATAAACTCCCGAAGCCGTGACTGCGGAATCCTCCTCGAAGGCGTGCTCATTTACGAGGGGGAAAGAGCGGTACTCCGTTACTGGGCGGGAGTTTTCAACGGCAACGGATACTCATTCTCCGACAACAACCGGGCTAAGGACTTCCAGGGAAAGATACTCTTCGCCCCGTGGAAGAGTATCAGTTTCACTCTTGGAGTGATGAAAGCCAAATACTCCCCCATCGGCGAAGACGGGAAAGCGGACGGGGACCTTCTCCTCCGCCGTGACCGCATAACCGCGGGCATCTGGGGAGACTGGGGAAGGTGGTACCTACGCGGAGAGAACATCTTCGGATGGACCGGCGACTCCCGCAACGAATGCGCTTTCCTCATGGGAGGATACCGTCCCACCGAAAACACCGCCATCGGAGCCAGGATGGACTACAGCAACGCCGACATCGGTTCCTCCACCCCTTCGGACATAATGAAGCCCCAGATATGCTTCACGCATTTCCTGAAAGGCAATGCCCTGAGTTACCGCCTCCAGTACGGGAGGACGATATTTTCGGATCCTGACAAAGAAGGCTACGGAACGGTTTCGCTGTGCGCCATCTTCCGCTTCGGCCTGTCATTGAGAAAAGACACATAGGAATGGAAACGCTGAAGGAGAAAGAAAAACAGTGAATGATTGTTCTTTTTGACGAAAAGCCATTCACCTTTCCACAAAAATTGAGTAAATTCAGCCCGATAACGCACATACAACAAACACAACATAACTGTCACAAAACCAAAAACCATCGATGATGAAAAGATTTGCACTTTTCGTGAGCCTTCTCGCGATAGCGGGAAGCCTCAGCGCACAGGAGCTGACGAACTTCTCTTTCGGAAGGCAGGCTCCGGTCATCTCTCCCGAAATCCAGGCGGACAGCGTCACCTTCCGTCTGAAAGCCGATTACGCCACCATCGTCAAACTCAACGCCTCTTGGATGGGTGCCATGGGCGGTACCGTTGACATGAAAAGAGGCGAGAACAACGTATGGTCAGTCAAACTCCCTCTCCCCTCTCCCGAAATCTACACCTACAGTTTCATGGTGGACGGAGTTTCAGTCAATGACCCCCAGAACATCCAGGTACAGAGGGACGGACAGCGTTTCCTCAACATGCTGATCGTTCCCGGCAAGAGGACCGAGAACTACGGTGAAGCGAACAAGAGGGGAACCGTCAGGTACATGTGGTACGACAGCGCCCTTCTGGGATCGAACCGCAGGATGGTGGTCTACACCCCCTACGGATACGAGACTTCACCCAAGGAGAAATATCCCGTCCTCTATCTCCTCCACGGAGGCGGCGGTGACGAAGAGGCCTGGACCTCGATGGGAAGGGCCGCACAGATCCTCGACAACCTCATCGAAAAGGGTCTGGCCAAACCGATGATCGTCGTGATGCCCAACGGTAACCCCGGACAGCAGGCAGCAGCGACCCTCAATCTCCCCACAAAGCAGGTCCAGATGCAGGACGCTTACGTCAAGAGCCTCGTCACCGAGATCATCCCCTTCATCGAGAAGAACTTCAGGGCTATCCCCAAGAAGGAGTCCAGGGCAATCGCCGGACTGTCGATGGGAGGTGGACATACCCTCAGCGCAAGCGGACTTTATCCCGGAACCTTCGGATACATCTGTCCTTTGAGCATCGGTTCACAGCCTTCAGAGGAACTCAACAACCGTCTCCAGGGAATCAAGAAGGCCGGCTACAATCTCTACTGGTTCGGAGTCGGCAACACCGACTTCCTCTATCAGAGCGCACTCTCTCTTGACAAGGCCCTCACCGACAACGGCCTCGAGCACACCTTCTTCGTAACCGACGGAGGACACACCTGGGCCAACTGGAGGAACTACCTCGACACCTTCTCAAGGCTTCTTTTCAAATAGAAACACTACTGCATAATAAAATACTGAAATGAAGAAACTCGCAATCATTGCAGGACTTCTCGCGATAGCGGGAACCCTCAGCGCACAGGAACTCACAAACTTTTCATTCGGAAGGGGTGCGGCTCCCGTCATCTCCCCCGAAATCCAGGCCGACAGCGTCACCTTCCGTCTGAAGGCTGACTACGCCACTCAGGTCACCATGTACGGATCATGGCTTCCCGGATACGGAGACCAAATCCAGATGAGAAGAGGCGAGAACAACGTCTGGTCCGTCAAACTCCCCCTCCCTTCCCCTGAAATCTACACATACAACTTCTTCGTTGACGGAGTGTCCGTGAACGACCCCCAGAACGTGCTTGTACAAAGGGACGGAACCCGTTACCTCAGCATGCTGCTCGTTCCAGGAGAGAGGAGCGAAAACTACAACGAGGCCTCTCACAGGGGAACGGTTTCACATCCCTGGTATGACAGCAAGATCCTCGGCATCAACCGTCGTCTCACCGTCTATACCCCTTACGGATACGAATCCAACCCCAAACAGAAATACCCCGTCCTCTATCTCCTTCACGGAGCCGGTGGAGACGAGGAGGCATGGTCATCCATGGGTAGGGCCGCACAGATCCTAGACAACCTGATCGAGAAGGGTCTCGCCAAACCCATGATCGTCGTCATGCCCAACGGAAATCCCGGACAGCAGGCTGCCGGCACCATGGGTCTTCCCACCAAGCAGGTCACCGAGCAGGACGCATACGTGAAGAGCCTCGTCACCGAGATCGTTCCCTTCATCGAAAAGAACTTCAGGGCAATCCCCAAGAAGGAATCCAGGGCAATCGCAGGACTTTCGATGGGTGGCGGACACACAACCCGTGCAACCATCCTCTATCCTGACGTATTCGATTACATCTGCCCCCTTAGCTGCGGAATCCGCGACAGCGCTGAACTCGACAGCCAGCTCCAGGGAATCAAGAAGGCCGGATACAAACTCTACTGGGTAGGTTGCGGAACATCCGATTTCGCATGGCCCGGCACCGAGGTCCTCGACCAGGCTCTCACCCGCAACGGCATGCAGCACACCATCTTCCCCAGCGAAGGCGGTCACACCTGGTACAACTGGAGGCTTTACCTCAACACTTTCGCAAGACTCCTCTTCAAATAGGACGCCTTATACACTATATTGCAATGGAGGTGGGATCAAATGGGTTCCACCTCCATTATTTATGGACAAAAATCATAAAAAAAACTTATCTTTGTAAATATGGTAAGAAAAAGAGGTTTTCTTCTTCCATTTTTATATTGCGCACAGTATGAAAGCACTACCTTCAGGAATGTCATCCTTCAGAGAGGTCATTCTGTCCGACAGATACTACGTGGACAAGACCATGTTTATCCCTGAGTTGGAAAAAGCATCCAATTTCCTTTTCCTTGTGCGTCCAAGACGTTTCGGGAAGAGCCTGTTCCTTGATATGCTGTCATTCTACTATGATGTTCTGAAGAAGGACCAGTTCGAGACTCTTTTCGGCAACCTTTTCATCGGAAGCAATCCTACGGAACTAAGAAATTCGTTCCAGATTCTGAAACTTGATTTTTCCCAAGTCAGCAACAACGGGGAAGGAATAGAAAACAATCTCGAGAAGTACGTATCCGACAGACTCGACAGGTTCGCTTTACGCTACCAGGCCTTTTATCCGGAAGGTTTTTTGAAGACAATGACAGAGATGGATTCGTCGTCAAGAAAAATCAATTTCCTGCGAGACTCCGCCAATGACTGCGGGCATAACCTCTATCTGATCGTAGATGAGTACGACAATTTCACGAATGAGATTCTGAATTCCGTGGGAAGGGAAAGATACCAACAAACAACACATGACCAAGGATGCTACAGGAACTTGTTCAAAACTTTCAAGCCCACCTTCAACAGAATTCTGATGATGGGGATAAGCCCTGTCACCATGGACGATCTTACAAGCGGCTTCAACATAGCCACAAACATATCCTTGAGAAGGACCTTCAATTCCATACTCGGATTCAGTGAAGACGATGTAGCGGAAATGGTCAGGTACTACACCGGTATGGGCCAAATAACACAGAATGCGGAGGAAATTCTCCCGATTATGCGCGAATGGTACAACAACTATAGATTCTCACCGAGCGCAGAAGGGCATTGCAATTCCGTATATAATCCTGACATGGTACTATACTACTTGGGGTATCTGATTTCAGATGGTGAAAAACCTTCGAATCCTGAAGATCCGAACACGAAAATGGATTATTCGAAGATTTCCCAACTTGTCCAATTGGACAATCATGGATCTTCCAACGGAGAAAAACTGATGAGATTGGTTGCTGACGAAAGCGTAAAATGCACACTCATTGAGCACTTCCCGGCAGAAAAGATAGCAGACAGCGACAATTTCTTCAGTTTGCTTTTCTATTACGGTTTGTTGACCATAAGCGGCCATGGCCCCGTTCTCGCCCCGGATGAACAACCAAGAATCATTTTTTCAATACCCAACCGGAATACCCGTCAACAATACTACACCTACATCAGAAGGTACTTCGACACCTTCAATTCCGAGGAAGTCGATAGGATCAAAGAGATGTTCCATAAGATGGCTTTTTCAGGAGAATGGAACGCCGTTCTGCGATACATCTTATCACGCTTTTCGAACAGTTCTGGGCTACACGATCTTATCGGAGGGGAAAGAAGCCTGCAGGCATACATCAAAGGATTCCTGGGAGTAAATTCCTACTATCTGACTCAGACTGAATTAGAATTGAGCCATGGATTTTGCGATATCCTGCTTATGCCGAAAAAAGGGCTCGAGGAATTTGTCAAGCACAGCTATATCATCGAGACAAAAATGATCAAAACTTCTTCCGGAGAGACTGAACGCAAGCGTGCCTATACTGAAGCCATAGAGGAACTGTCGAAGTATGCCACTGATCCTAAGTTGCAGTATTACACCAACGGGTCGAAATTACATTTCATCATTCTGATAATGAAAGGTTTCAGCATTGATTCGCTCGAAGAAATCTCTTTAAGCTGAAACCATGGACATGAATCAAGGGACGGATCACAAATCACAGTGAATCCGTCCCTTTTCTTTCCTGCTATCCGTATTGAGAAACGATACGGAAAGTTCTCCTGCACTATTTGTCCAACTGCTTTTTCATCTTCTTGCCCTTCTTGTCATTCCACAGGCCGTACACTTCGTTCACGTTTCCGGCTGTCGTGAAAGAATGGATGTCGTTGTCCTTCATGAACGCCATCAGGGAAGCGAATTCGTCCTGGGTCAGGAGAGTCTGGATTTCGATGTAATCCTGGCCGCTGTAGCCGCCGGTAACGCCGTAGAGGCTGCATCCTCTCGACAGGTCATTGATTATGTAGGAGCGTATCTTCTCATACTCCTTCGAAATGATGCACACCCTCTTCCGGCGGTTGAACATCGAGGTGAAATGGTCGATAGCCAGTCCGTTGATGAAAGTTCCCACCAATCCCACGATCACAAGACGGAAAGGGTTGACGGCGAAAGCGGTCGAGCAGATTATCGCTCCGGCCACGGTGACGGACTTTCCTATGTCGAAATGGAAGTACTTGTTCACAATCTTCGCCAGGATGTCAAGACCTCCTGTCGATGCGTTGATGTTGAAAAGGATAGTCTGGGAGAAACTCACTACGAGAACGAAGCAAAGAAGGTCGAACCACAGGTCTCCCATCACCGAAGTCTGTCCGGGTTCGATGAGCTTCTCATAAGGAAGCACCTTCTCCCAGAATTCCAGCATGGGACCGAGGATCAGGGCCGTATAGACGGTCTTCGCCCCGAACTCATGGCCGATGAGGAACCAGGCCATAAGAAGAAGGATGGCGTTTATGACAGTCACCATCACTGACACCTTGATCGTGATGCCGGCCATCGCGAAGAGGTTCGAAAGGACGATGGAAAGTCCCGTTATGGAACCGAGGACGAGATTGCTCGGCAGCATGAAATAATAAACGGCGGCGGAAGCGACAAGCATTCCGAGGGTCATTATGACAAGATCCTTCCAGAACTTTACGGTGAGGAGATTACGGAGAGCCTCCAGGATTTTATCTTTCATCGGTTATTGGAAATAGTGTTGCCCAAAGTTACAAATTTTCAGTAAAAACAAGGAAAAGAATAATAATTTTTTATCAAAAAGCGCATTTGATTTGCTTTTTGTTCCCAAAACCGGACAAACGTTTTTTCCGATGCCGAAAAGAGGGCACTCCCCTTCCGGGAAATGCCCTCATCTTTTTTTTTGTCTCAGCGGGATACTACTTCACGTCGAAGAGCTTCTTGTAAGGCTTGTCATGCTTGTAAGGGTCCCAACCGGGATTTCCGCTCTTGCAGAAGGAAGTCCAGGCGTCGACCATCTCATCGGAAAGGGCATGGTCAGCCTCGGTGAAAGGCCTCCAGCTGTTGTCGAGAGTTCCGAACATGTACCAGAGTTCGGCGCTGTGGAACGCACCGGAGTCCTTCGAAGGATCCTCGTCGTCACCGGGGAGGTTGCGGAGGAACTCGTACTCGTAAACGGGGAATCCCAATGAATCCCTCACGGCGCAGAAGCGGTCCACGCTCTCACCGGCGAGGATGCCCATATCGTCCTTGTTGTAACCGATCATCACGGGAATCTTCGCCATCGAGCCGTCATAGAGCGCATGGTCGAAGTCCTCGGGAAGGACGTTCTTGTCATTGTGGGGCGAAAGCATCGCGAAGCCTTTTCCGTCAGCCATGAACTTGTTGGATGCACCAAAAATGGTCTCGGTGGAAGCTGAGCGGATAGCCGCAAGGTCGGTAAGACCGGCATTGTCCATGATGGCCTTTCCCTGCTCATCGTAAACGCTCTGGGGAGTTCCTTCAACAGGTGCCATGCTCTTGAGGCCGATTCCGCCGCCGCTCTGGATGATGGCTTTGGAGATGAGATTCTTCGACAGGGGGGATATCATGAGGGTCTTCACGCTCATGGCTCCAGCGCTCTGTCCGAGGATGGTGATGTTGGAAGGGTCTCCTCCGAACTGTGCGATATTGTCATGTATCCATTTGATGGCTGCCGCCTGGTCCATGGTACCGTAGTTTCCGGAAGCGCCCTGCTCAGCGGTAAGTTCGGGATGGCTGAGGAAACCGAGTGTTCCGAGACGGTAGTTGATGGTAACCATTATGACTCCCCTTTCGGCCCACTTGGTTCCGTCCATCGTAACCTCATAGCCGTAACCGTTCATGTACGCTCCGCCGTGGATCCACATCGCGACCGGCAACTTGGCGTCAGTCTTTCCGAGGGTCTTGGAAGGAGCCCATACGTTGAGGTAAAGGCAATCTTCGCTCTGCTCGGGAGTTCCTTCCCAGTAGAACTCGTCTCCGTAGAAGGTGCCGGGAGAGTTGCCGGGCTGGGGTGCGATGGCTCCGAAAGTGTCCATCACCTTGACGCCCTGCCAAGGAACGACGCTCTGAGGAGCCTTGAAGCGGTTCTCTCCGGTGGGAGGAGCGGCATAAGGGATGCCCTTGTAGACGGTCACGCCTTCAGAAAGTTCAACGCCTTGGATCTGTCCGCCCTCGATGGTGAGGACAGGGTTTTTCTCCTGTTTACCTGAACAGGAGGCGCAAAGGGCCGCGATGGCGGCCAAAGCCAAAAGATAGTTTCTCATATGAAATAATAATTGATTCCGTTGTCCTTCCGGGATTCCACTTCAAATCGGAGCGCACCTCCGGAATTCAGCTACAAATATCGCCAAAACAATCGGAATATATTTAGCCGTATTGTTTCGATGCTTTGCAGAATGTAAAAAAACGGCGGCGCAGAAGTCCCGCACCGCCGATTCCCAATGGGCATAAAAATCTCTACATCAGGGCTGCGCCGTCCTTGAAGGCGTTTCCGACTACTTCACCCACTACGCGGTAGTAGTTCTTCGCAGAGTCGAACATGATGGGAGCTACCTTTCCGAGGTCGATGTTGCCCTCCTCATCAAGAACACTTTCAGAGGCGCTGAGGTTCACGATTTCTCCGATGACGACTCCGCCGTTCCCGTCGTCCTGGAAAGAAAGGAGCTTGCACTCGATGGTGAGTGGATACTCGCAGATGACGGGAGCGTCCACGAATTCGCTATTCACCACATGAAGTCCAGCCTTCTCGATCTTGTCCGGAACCTTGTTCGCCGAAACGAGTCCTAGATAGTCGCTCTCCACCACGTGCTTCGCGTCAGCGAAAGCCACCGTGAAGGCTTTTTTGAGGACGATGTTTTCCGTTGTCTTATGCTTGGACAGATGGATCGTTATGTGACGGGGACCGCACTGTCCGCCCCAGGCGGCGTTCATGGCATCGGGATTGCCGTTTTCATCATAGGTGCCGATAATCAGCACGGGAAGCGGGGTGATGACGCCCTTCGCTCCGAAATTCTTTCTTCCTTCCATTGTATTTGTGTTTTTGTGTAGGATATGAATATTGTATGTTGCTTTCTTCAATACGCTATCTGAGCGGTTCTTACGGTCAGCCTTTCTTGCTTTTTACACTCTCGGCGAAAGCGTGCAGGGTCGATGAGATCTCCTCCGGGTCATCGGTGAGGGATAGAGGAAGATTCACGTACTTGCCCTTTTCCACCAGCGATGTCAAAAGAGGATAGATGGGGAGTTCCTCCGTCCAGTAGTCCTTCCCCATGAATATCATCGGAGAAGCGAACCCGAACGACAGGTAGTGGTTCTGGACCGCGTCCTGGAAGATCTCCTGTATGGTGCCTGCGCTTCCGGGAGTGTAGACAATTCCTCCGAAAGCGAGGGTGAGGATACTGTCCTCACGGATGCTGTTCTCGAAGAACTTGGCGATATGCGTGGCGAATGGAGTCGACGGCTCATGGCCGTAGAGCCATGTGGGAATGCCGAGGCTATGGCAATCCTTCACCCTGGGGAACTGCCTCATGACGAAGAACGCCATCTTGAGCCAGCCTTCGTCCTTGTATGACGGGGCCCGGGAAAGGATTTCAATCGCTTTGTCCACGTCGCTTTCATCCCTTCCTGCCATCCAGGCCCCCAGATGGGTGGCCTCCATGGCCCCGGGGCCTCCGCCGCTCAGCATGATGAACCCTTCCTCAGTGAGTTTTTTGCAAAGGAGGACCACCTTTCTGAACATGGGGTCGTTCCTTTTCATCGAATGTCCTCCCATTATGCCGATGCACCTGAGGTGGTCATGTTCCCTGAAGAATTCATCGATGGCGACGTTGATGCCGTGGTCGTGGAGAGCCCTGGAAAGGGACTCTCTGGCCTCGGTCCCGTGCTTTCCGGTCCTTATGTAATGTTCATATGTGAGGGTGTCGTAACAGGTGGAGAAAGTTTCATCCCTGTCCGGATCATACCCCCGGTACAGTTCCTCGGCCGAATAAAGGGAGGAACGTGTCACATCGTAGGGAACCGCCTCAAGATATGAGGCCATGTCCTTTATTTCGTCAACTGCTTTTGCGCTTATCATATCGATAGTATTTCCTGGTTACAAAGACTTTTGCCGCCCGTTTCCGAGCAGAGTGGACCTTAGCCACCCGGCCCCAAGCGCTCCGGCCTCATCGCGGCAAAGCGCGAAATCGTGCCTCGAGCGTTCCATAAGGATCATTTCGCTTCCTTCGATCACATCACGGAACCGTTCCCCCTCCCTCGGAGGGACAATGATGTCATGACGGCCGTGTATTATGAGGGCGGGACCCTTGTAAAGGGAAGCCGTCTCGTGGATGGGAAGATCCTTTACCGTCAAAATATAATCCTTCCCCAGAATGAAATCCCCCAGCAGCGGAATCCTTTCCGGGACATCCACCGGGTCAAACCTCATCCCGACAACAACCCCCCTCGAGGCGTCAGCTTTCACATTCCCTGCCGGAGCATAGAGCAGAAGGGCCCTTACCGAAGGGAATCCCTCCTCCCCGGCCACCATCGCGGCCACGACTCCTCCCAGGGAATGCCCGATGAGGGCTATGCCGTCAACCCAAGGAAGTGTCCTGGCATAGGAGAGAACCGCTCGGAGATCGTCCAGTTCGGAAGGAATAGTCATTTCATAAGAAGGACCTTCGCTTTCCCCGTGGCCGTCGAAATCGAACCTCAGGAGCGCTATCCCCGCCGAAGGCACCGCCTTGGAAAGGAACTCGCCGACGATTCCCGTTTTCGAGTCCATTATACCGTGGCAGTATACGGCGAGGGGCAGTTTCCCTTCCGCCTTCCCTTCCGGAGTGTCCAGCAAAGCGGCTATTCTGCCCGAGGGTCCGTCGATGAAGAACTTCTCCGTCATCCTATTTGAATATCTTCTGGGCGAACTCGGTGAGGTATATCCTCCAGTTGCGCCAGATATGGCCTCCTTCGGTTTCGAGATATTCATAGGGATATCCGGCCTTGTCGAGGTAGGCCCTCAGGTCCTTTGTGGACTGGTACAGGAAATCGGTCTTGCCGATACCTATCCAGTATAGACGCGGCTTGGCGTCGAAAAGCGCCTTCATCTGTGAAGCGAAAGCGGCATTGCCTTCGGCCTGCTCGGCGAATGAAGCGGAGTAACTTCCGCCCGGAACGGAAAGTCCAGCCGAGAAAAGACCTATGTAACCGAACTGCTTGGGATAGCGGAGAGTGGTGGCGAAAGTGTGGCCTCCGCCCATGGAAAGTCCGCACATGGCCCTGGCGTACTGTCCGGGAAGCACACGGTAACGGCTCTCGATATAGGAGACGATATCCAGGAAACTCTCATCCATCGAAGCTTTCGCCTGCCCGAAATCCGGTCCTCCGCCCATAAGTGAAGGCTGGTACTCCCCCGCCGACCATTCTCCGGGAGCGGCTGAAGTGTTGGTGTTGCCGTTCGGCATCACGACGATCATCGGGACGGCCTTTCCGGTGGCGATGAGATTGTCGAGAATCTGTGCCGCCCTTCCGAGTTCACTCCAGGCGTTCTCGTCCCCGCCGGCTCCGTGAAGAAGGTAAAGGACGGGATAGCGGGTCTTGTTCCCGGGGTCGGAATATCCCGCCGGAGTGTAGACCGTCATCCTCCGCTGGAGTCCGAGGGTGGGGCTATTGTACCAGACTTTGGCGACGTCACCGTGGGGGACCTTGTTCACGCTGTAGAGGAACCCCTTGTCACCCTTTTCACGGCTGAGGGTGAAAGTGTTGGTCCAAGTGGCCACGTCCCTGCTCTGATAGATGTTCGAGGGGTCCATCTGACGGGTACCGTTCACCGTGAAGCTGTACGAATAAAGCTCACCGGCAAGGGGCTCGGTGGTGTATTCCCATACGCCTTCGCTGTTCTGGACCATCTCAACCGATCCCGCCACCTCGAATTTCCCGAAAGGGGTATCGGTCAGGACGTCCGGCAGGAAATCTCCGCTCAGGGAGACAGTTATGGCCTTGGGGGCGTTGAGACGGAAAGTGACTGACCCGTCTGAATTGATCTGTGGAGAAACGGCCGAAGCTCCACCCATCAGGGCCTGCTGGGCGAATGAAAAGGATATCGCCAAGAAAGCGGCGGCAAAAAGAGTAAGTGTTCTTTTCATGTGGTAAAAATTTACGTCAAGGGCAGTCCTGAAGATTGCCCGTTCCAATTGGTAAATATAGTCATTTTTCGGGAACGGCAAAACTGCCGCTTTCCGCTTTTGTCAGAGGGAAAGGCCGGAGAGGGTTTTCCGCCCGCAAATGGAAAAACAATCCCATTTTTGATTATCTTTGTCTATTGGCGTCCAAGTGGACGGACGCCGCTCCATCCCATGAAAAAAAGACAGAAACGACTCATAAGCTGCCTCGTCATCCTCGCCATCTTGGCGGGTGGAGTTTTCGGGGCGATCAGATACATGCATTCCCTTTCCCCGAGGCAGGTCATGACCCCCTCGAGAGGGGTAACCGTGCACGTTGAGGAACTGAGTTTCTTCTCCGGCGGGGAAAAGATCTACGGCAAGGTCTACAAGCCGGTCGACTCCCTGAAGAAAAGCTATCCGCTCCTTATCTACTGCCATGGCCTTGGACAGCTCTCCGATGAAGCGAAGAACATATGCACCCAGGCGGCGACTCTCGGATACATCGCCTACGCGTTTGATTTCAGGGGCGGGGCCACCGACAGCCGCTCCGACGGGGATATGCTCAACATGTCCCTCAAAACCGAAATCAAGGACCTCGAGGAAGTCCTCAAAAGGATGCGCAAATACGACAAGGTTGACCGTCACAGGATATTCCTCTGCGGCCACAGCATGGGATCTGCCGTCGCCGGTATAGTGGCCGGAGAGCATCCTTCGCTTGTCGAAGGAGCCGTCCTCCTTTCACCCGCCTTCAACCTCCCCGACATGACGAAGGAACAATACCCCAAGATCGGGAGGATTCCCCAGAGCACACAGTTCCTCAGTTGGACCGTGGGAAGGCATTTCTTCTCGGACATCCACTCGATGAACCCTTACCGCAATCTTGACAAATTCAAGGGAGACGTCCTCATAATCCACGGTGAAGACGACGATCTGGTACCCCAGAAGTACGCCGTGAAGGCAGCCGCCACCTTCCCCAACGCGGAACTGCGCCTGCTTCCCGGAGTGGGCCACGTATACAAGGGGGACGCAAGCAAAAAGATGCACGAACTTTTGGGCGAATACCTCTCCGCCCACAACGCACAATAGACACATGGCAACAAAAGAACTTTACCTCGCCGGAGGATGCTTCTGGGGAGCCGAACACTTTCTCCGTCAGATAGCAGGAGTGAAGGAGACCTGCCCCGGATTCGCGAACGGCAACACCCCATCACCCTCATACAAGGAAGTATACACCGACACTACCGGATACGCCGAGACCGTAAAGGTGGTCTACGACCCTCTGGTCCTTCCCCTCAAACTCCTCGTATCCCTGTACTTCAAGTCGATAGACCCCTTGAGCCTCAACCGCCAGGGTCATGACGAAGGGACCAGATACCGTACCGGAATATACTTCACTTCCCCCGAAGAGAGGGATCCCATCATGGAAGTGTATGCCCTGGAGGAAAAGAAGGCGGGAGCGCCTCTCGCCGTGGAGGTCGAACCGCTCCGGAACTTCTACCCCGCCGAGGAATACCATAAGGATTATCTGATCAAGAACCCGGACGGATACTGCCACCTGCCCCTCGAGATGTTCTCATACGCCAGGAAGGCAAACCGTACGCAGCTTTATCTCCGTAAAGCCGCACCCGATGATCTTGACGCCGTATCCCTCATAATGACCCAGGCCGTCGACCAGATGCTTCGGGAAGGAAAGAACCAGTGGGACAGGACATACCCCCTTCCTTCCGACATCCTCGCCGACATGGAAAAGGGAGTCGGGATAGTTCTTTGCAGAAAAGCAGGCCCCTTCCCCGACAAAACCGAACCCGAGAATGAAGAGATCCTCGCCTACGCGGCCGTGGTCTTCGACGGTGAGAAAGCCTATGACGATATCGAAGGGCAATGGATATCGGACTTCCCTTACGTGGTTGTCCACAGGATAGCCGTCAGTGACTCCTACAAGAAGATGGGAACGGCCACCAAGATGATGGAGATGATCGGGGATTATGCCCTGGAAAAAGGATACCGTTCATTCAGGATAGACACCAATTACGACAACACATACATGCAGAAGATGCTCTCCTCGCTGGGATTCTCCTACACCGGCAAATGCTTCTACCCCAGAGGCGAGAGACTCTGCTACGAAAAGATACTGGGATAGAAAGAATGGATCTGTACATGTGGGCGAGGCCCAATCTGATGGCCTCAAAGAAGATTCTGTATGTCCACGGATTCGCTTCCAGCGGACAGAGCGGGACCGTCAAGGCCCTGAGGGTGCTGCTGCCCTCCACCGAAATAATCGCCCCAGACCTTCCGGTCGAGCCCCAAAAGGCAATGGCTCTTCTCGAGGACATCTGCTCCACCGAGAAACCCGACCTCATCATCGGTTCCTCGATGGGAGGAATGTACGCCGAAAGGCTGAAGGGATTCCCGAGGATTTTGGTGAATCCCGCCTTCTGCCTTGCCGACACCCTTTTGAAGAACAACGGCCTTGGCCGTCAGCAGTTCCATAACCCTAGGGAAGACGGTGAGACTTCGTTCCTCGTCACCAAGGGCCTTCTGGAAGAATTCCGGGAGTGTTCATCGAAGTGCTTCGACGGCATTCCCGAAATCGATCCCCTTCATCCGACTCCGGGAGACTACCTTCCCGAGCAGGAGAAGGTATGGGGACTTTTCGGAACCCGTGACACCCTGGTCGACACCTATCCCCTCTTCGCTTCCCACTACCCCAACGCCGTATGGTTCGACGGGGAGCATTACCTCAACGACCACGCCCTTCTGCACAGCGTCCTCCCCATAATCCAGAGGATTGAAGACGCCGTCGAAGGAAGGACAAGAAAATCAATCCTCATCGGTCTTGAGGACACCCTAGCCGACCTTCGTCATGCCGTCCAGAGGGGCAAGGACCTTCCCGAGGCGGAACCGGAGAACAGCGCCCTCAAGGCGTTCGCTACCCTGTCGCAGGATTACCAGCTGTGGGTCCTCTCGACAGCACCCTTCAACCACCCCGAGAAATGGGGCGAAGCCGCCGCATGGGTAAGGGACAACCTCGGGACCGCGGCCTACGACAGGGTGATCCTTTCGAACAGGAAGGACATGATCCTGGGGGACTATGTCATCGACCGCTACCCTTCCCGCTTCTCCCTTCCCGACAGCATGGGGACCGTAATCGAATACGGCTCGGACACCTTCAGGACATGGGAGGATATTCTGGAGTACTTCGGGAGACTCGGCGGACAATGACCCCAAGAAACGGAACCATGACGAAAGTTATCAATCATATCATTGCGGCCGCGCTTCTTCCGCTCTTCGCTGCGGGAGCGTCTTCCTGCGGCAAAGGGAAAGCGTCCCTACCTGAAGACAACTGGGATCCTGCCGTGCATGAGGCGATTACGAGGATGATTTCCGACTTCGGGAAGGATTCCCCGACATACGATTCCAGCTGTAAGCCCTACGCCGTCTTCGACTACGACAACACTACCGTAATGAACGACATCGCCCTCACGACGATGATCCACCAGATAGAGACGATGGACTTCTCCTTCACGGAGGAGAACATCTTCGAAGCTCTCACCTTCCCGATTCCGGACATTGACCGTCCCCTGGAATACGGCGACACTTCCATCAACTTTACTTCAAGGCAGCTGGCCACGGACATCGAGAAGGACTACGCCTTCATAATGAAGAATTTCTTCAAAGGAAGGGAAGTTCCCGATCTTGAAGGAATGCACCAAAGCGAAGAATACCTCGACTTCAGGGCCAAACTCTGGGGCCTTTCCCTCGGCGTAGACAACACCTTCGAATCCGCCACCGGATGCGTATGGATAGCTACCCTTTTCGACGGAATGGACGAGGAGGAAGTGAAGAACGTGGTAAGGAGGAACCTTGATACCGCGACCGCGGAAAAGAGCCTTCACACCGAGCGGTGGACCAGTCCCGACGGCAAGATGACGGTCTCCGTCACCAAGGGACTCGCCCTCCCCAAGGAGAGCGTGAACCTGTACAATACCCTAAGGGAAAACGGATTCGACGTGTACATCTGCTCAGCCTCGATGGAGACGGTGGTGGAGGCCATGGCCTGTGATGCGCAGTGGGGCCTCGGAATGGAGCCCGGGAACGTGTTCGGTATCCGCCTTTCCCCCACTCCGGACGGAAAAGTGAAAGCCGTGGGCGACCCTTCATACGACCAGACATACCGTGAAGGTAAGACAGAGTGCATAAGGAAACTCATAGCCCCGCTCCATGGGGGCAGGGGTCCTGCCCTCGTGGCCGGAGACAGTAACGGTGACTTCAGCATGCTGACCTCCTTCCCCGAGGACCTCAAGGTGGGTCTCATAATCGACGTCCCCAGAACCGGGGACATCCAAAAACTCAAGGAGAAGGCATCAGCGATGCGCGGAGCCGTTCTTGACGGAAGCGCACAGTATCCCCTCTTCGTTGTCCAGGGAAGGGACGATGCTTCTCTACAGTACATAAAGTCCGACAGGTCAAAAACACAGCAATGAAGACTTACGAAGCGTCTTTCGGCTCGACCGAAGTTTATGCGATGATTCCGGAGGGAGGTTCAAGAAAGGTAGTCTACCTTCTCGAGCCACTCAAGAACATGCCGGGACTGGAGGACTACGTCACGGACGGAAAGTGCAACATAGTATCGGTATTCGGGATGGATTGGGAAAAGGACCTCACCCCCTGGAAAGCGCCCAAAGTCCTCAAAAGGGGCGGAGATTTCCTGGGAGGGGCTCCCGAGTTTCTGTCCCTTCTGGAAAACTCCCTCATCCCCGAAGTCGAGAAGGAATGCCTTCCCGAAGGGACTGAGGCGGAAAGGTACCTTGTCGGGATATCACTCGCGGGTCTTTTCGCCCTATGGGCATCGCTTCAGGACTCCACCT
Organism: Bacteroidales bacterium; assembly: GCA_017469845.1. Lineage (GTDB taxonomy): Bacteria > Bacteroidota > Bacteroidia > Bacteroidales > UBA932 > Cryptobacteroides. The sequence continues at coordinate 20,697 of JAFUFP010000045.1, forward strand.
TCTCAGGGGGAATCGCTTCCGTTTCGGGATCATTGTGGTTCGACGGATTCTCCGACTATCTGAAGGGGAAAGATTTTCCGTTTCCGGTGGAAAAAGTCTATCTTTCGGTCGGAGAAGCGGAAAAGAACACCCGTAACCCCAGGATGGCGGTAGTCGAAGAGCGGACAAGGGAAGCCGCTTCCATCATAGAAGGAAGAGGAATCCGAACGAAATTCGAACTCAACCCGGGGAACCATTTCTCGGACACCGTTCCGAGGCTCAGGAAAGCTGTGGATTTCCTCATAGGACAATAGGCACATAACGTACACACATACAGAAAAAGAATGACGGATCTTCTTCATATAGCGAAGGCTTTCGCACCGGAAGGCTCGCCGATGGACGCCACTCCCCTCGGAAAGGGTCTCATCAACGACACTTTCAGGGTAACGACATCCTCTCCCGGAAAGCAGTATGTCCTCCAGAGGATCAACCACTCCATCTTCAAGGACGTGGACCTTCTCCAGGACAACATAGTGAAAGTGACCGATCACATAAGGAAAAAGCTCATCTCCAGGGGTGAATCCGACATTGACCGCAAGGTCCTCCGTTTCCTCCCCTGTCCCGATACCGGAAAGACTTACCACTTCGACGGGGAATCTTACTGGAGGATGTCCGTCCTCATTCCCGACGCCTTCACCTTCGACGCGGTGACTCCGGAGTACTCCTTCTTCGCCGGAAAGGCCTTCGGGCAGTTCGAGTCGATGCTTTCCGACCTTGACTCCCCTCTCGGGGAAACCATACCCAACTTCCACAACATGACTCTGAGGCTACGCCAACTCCAGGAAGCGATCCGAGAGAACAGAGCTGGAAGGATGAGCGAAGAGGAAGTGGCCGAGATTCTGGAGGACATGAGCATGTACGCCGACAGGATGTGCCTCGCCGAGAATCTCCACCGTGAAGGGAAACTCCCCAAAAGGGTCTGCCACTGCGACACGAAAGTCAACAACATGCTCTTCGACCGGGACGGCAATGTCCTGTGCGTCATTGACCTCGACACGGTGATGCCGAGCTATGTTTTCTCGGATTACGGGGACTTCCTCCGCACCGGCGCATGCACCGCCCCGGAGGACGAACCGGACCTTTCCAAGGTCGGTTTCGACATGGAGATCTTCCGCTCGTTCACGAAAGGTTACATCGAAGGGACGAAGGAGTTCCTCCTTCCCGTCGAAAGGGAGAACCTCCCCTACGCCGCCTGCCTTTTCCCTTACATGCAGGCCGTCAGGTTCTTCACCGATTACATCAACGGTGACACATACTACAAGATACAGTATCCGGAGCACAACCTCGTCAGGACCAGGGCCCAGATGAAGCTTTTCCATAGCGTCATGGACCACCTCGGGGAAATGTCCGCTTTCATAGAAACTCTCTGACACAAAGAAATTGACACAGACAATCATGGAACAGCGCAATACAGTTGAAAAAAGGCTAATGTACGAGGAGTTGGTCTCGATGCTCAAATCCCTTTGCGAAGGGCAGAGCGACCAGAGCGCCGTACTCGCCAACGCCGCCGCCCTCATAAAGGAAAAGACCCTCTTCTTCTGGGTGGGATTCTACCTGGTGAGACCCTGCATTCCCCATAAACCCCTCTTCGATACGGAAGAGCTGCGTCTCGGCCCCTTCCAGGGACCAGTTGCCTGCTATACTATAGGAAGAGGGAAAGGAGTGTGCGGGACTTCATGGCAGAGGGCTGAAACCCTCATCGTTCCCGACGTTGAGGAGTTCCCCGGCCACATCGCGTGCAGCAGCCTTTCCAGGAGCGAAATCGTCGTCCCGCTTAAGCGTCCACGTGACGGCAAAGTGATGGGCGTACTCGACATCGACTCAGTTGAAGTCGGCACTTTCGACGAAACCGACGGGGAATATCTCGGCAAGGCCTGCGAGATCCTCTCCGCCGTTCTTTGGGACTAGCGGACACAATACCTGCCGATATGATCAGACTTTTCACAAAAGCCGCACTCCTCCTGGGACTCCTCCTCCCGGGAATACCGTCCATCGGGCAAGACTACGACAGGACCCTCCGTCTTGACTGCATCTTCTCGGGAGACTCCCGTTCGGCGTCGATATCGGTGTCGAAGATGCACTCCATAAACGGATGGGCCGGAAGAAGAGTCAATATGGACAGGGCCCTTCTCGAGGGCAACGGAAGGATTACCCTTCTGGGCGGGGGAAGCGGCGACACACTGTACGTCAACACATTCTCCACTCTTTTCCAGGAATGGCAGAGTACCGAAGAGGCCACCCGCTGCGCCAAGGCGTTCGAGAACGTCTTCCTCGTTCCCATGCCGAAGGAAAAGGCCGTAGTGAGGATTGAACTTTTCGACTCCAGAAAGAGGGTCTCGGCCACCCTTGACTATCCTGTCGACCCGGACGATATCCTTATCCGCCCGTTCACGGGGAATCCCCTTCCCCACGAGTACCTCTTCCGTAGCGGAGACCCTTCAGAGAAGATCGACATAGCGATAATCGGAGAAGGCTACACAGCCGATGAAAAGGACCTTTTCATGGAGGACGCCCGAAAGGCCGCGGAAAGCATCTGGAGCCACGAGCCCTTCTCTTCGATGAAGGACCGCTTCAACATAGTGGCCGTCCCGACCGTATCAGCGGACAGCGGAGTCTCCGTCCCGAGAAAGGGTGAATGGAAGAATACGGCCCTCGGGTCACATTTCGACACGTTCTATTCTGACCGTTACCTTACGACCCTAAATCTCTTCGACCTCCACGACTGCCTTGAAGGAATTCCCTATGAGCACATCATAATCCTCACAAATACAGACACCTACGGAGGCGGAGGAATCTACAACTCATACGTTCTTGTAGCCGCACATCACCGTTTCACTTCACCGGTCGTGGTCCACGAGTTCGGGCACAGTTTCGCCGGCCTCGCGGATGAGTATTACTACGACGACCAGTACGAGAACATGTACCATCCGGACGTGGAACCGTGGGAACCGAACATAACGACCCTAAATGACGGAGGCGCGAAATGGAAAGCCCTCATCGGGAAGGAAGGTGTCGGATACTATGAAGGCGGAGGATACATGTCAAAAGGCGTGTGGCGCCCCAGCGACGACTGCCGCATGAAGACGAACACTTACCCCAAGTTCTGCCCCGTCTGCGAAAAGGCGATAAGGGACATCATCGATTACCAGACTACCGAATCCGTAAGATAAGGAAAAAGACATGACGGAAAACGACATAACGCCCTCCCTCCGGGAATATGCGGAAAAGGAGATAATCCCCCGCTACTCCTCCTTCGACATGGCCCACAGGATAGACCACGTCAGGATGGTCATACGGGAGAGTCTCGCCCTCGCTTCCCATTACGACGTCGTCCCGGATATGGTCTACGCGATCGCCGTTTACCACGATACGGGTCTTGTGGAAGGACGGGAGACCCATCATACCGTATCGGCGAGGATAATAAGGGAAGATCCCGCCCTGAAGCGGTGGTTCACCCCCGAACAGATAGACTCGATGGCCGACGCCGCCGAGGACCACCGCGCTTCACGCTCCACTCCCCCACGCACGATATATGGCAGGATTGTTGCGGAAGCTGACAGATTGATAGACGGAGACACCATTCTCCGAAGGACAGTCCAGTACAGCCTCTCGAATTATCCCCATATGACACGTGAGGAACACTTCGTGAGGGTCTGGGATCACCTCCAGGAAAAGTACGCGTACGGAGGATACCTCCACCTGTACATCCCGGAATCACCCAACGCCGAAAGGCTGGACGCTTTCCGCAGGACCCTCCTTGACAAGGAAGGGATAAGAAGGAAATTCGACCACCTGATGGACGAACTCTCCGGAAAAGACAACAAAGAAAAATAACCACAAAATAGAAGGAAACACCATGACAAAGAACATCCTCAAAGTCGCCGCCATCGCGGCACTCATGCTTACCGTATCCTGTGGCGCTTTCGCCCAGAGCAACACCACAACCGCTACCACAACCCTGTCTACCCAGCAGGAGACCTACGAAAGGGCTTCCCAGATAAACAAGGAGACCGGAAAGGCCGGGAAGCAGGACATCTCCTCCAGCAAGTCGCAGATCTCTTCCGACAAGAAGCAGATCGACCGAAGCAAGGCCCTGATCGATGAGAGCAACAACACCATCAAGGCCATCAAGGAATCCAACAAGGTCCTCAAGGACAGGATCAAGGGCAGGAAGAGCGAACTTTCCGCGATGAAGAAGAATCTCGCCGTCGACGGTGGACTCAACAAGGCCGAAAAACAGCAGATTAAAGCCGTCGAGCAGGAAATCAAACAGATGGAAAGCCAGCTCAAGACTGAAGAGAAGAAGATCAAGGAGCTGAACTCCCAGATCAAGAAGAGCAAACAGGTCATCTCCTCAAGCAAGTCAAGTATCAAGAACGAGAAGAAGGCCGTCAAGAACGCCAAGACCGAGATGAAGAACGCGAAGTCCGACATGAAGAACGCCAGGAAGGACCTCAAGCAGGGAATCAAGGACGCCAAAGAGGCTCTATAGAAGATCCGGCCACTCAAGGACCGATTCAGTTATCTTCTGACCCCATCGGACCTTCTAACCCCGGGAGACACGATCGACGTCCAGGGCCCGACCAAAAGCGAAGTCGAGACGAAAGACCTCAACTTCACGTACGCCAATGCAGGTTACCTGAAACTCGGATACGGGACAGTGATAACATTTTCAGGGAAAGCTGATTCCACAACATACGAAAAGGTCACGTTCCACCGGTTCCCCAAGGAAGGACTTGATGAGGAAACGGAAATCGGATTCACCGGGAAAACAAATCCATATACGGTCAATCTGGTTCAAGGCCAATCCGGTAGCGGAGGAAACCGGAGAGTGTAAATCCACTCGGTAAAAAGGAGCATTAGCTTGTCGCTAACGCTCCTTTTACTTTCACCGCGGCACATGCTATCCGATACCCACGTTGGGATAATTTCAGCACATATGGGTTAGACGTCTTTTCGTCAAGTCGTTTGGAGCAATGGCGTGGTCAGATCTATTTTACAGTCTGTGTTATTTGTATTCTGCCAACTGTACCTACTGCTATAGCTTGCACAGTAACTACACCTTTTCTAGTTTTGCCCGTTTCATTTTTCTTCACATGGACCGTCATTTCATTCTCTGAATTCATCTTGACATGTATCCAGTCGTTCTCGGCCTCGAGATTCATCAATATCCCAGGATTTCCTTGAGCCGTTTGCGAATCGATAATATGGAATGTAGGATCGCTATGTGTTTGCGCTTGGTCTTCACCAATGTAGGTATAAATATCGAAAATGTGAAAATAGTAATTGACGCTTTGAACATTGACATCATTTTCTCCGGCGTCCACTACGATATTCGACGGTTTCAATCTCACCCTTCCGGGGCCTTTGGCACATCCGACAAGTAGAAGAGGAATGAGGATTAACCAGATGTATTTTCTCAGTATTTTCATATTTCTTGCTTGTGTTTATGTCGAGTTGATCAATTCCAATCACCGTATGTAACAAGTCGATAATCCCAGGTATAATTTTGCGCCGACACCTGTTGTGTTGCCGTATCTACGAGGTCATCGACAGAATATCGGTCCGTAGTGGAGAATGTACCCTTCTTGAAGTAGCCATCACTGTATCCGTTCCATCCCCAGTTGATATGATAGTATTCTCCACATTCTCCATCAAGCACCCACGCATGGCCAGTAGTGTTCAGTCCATGATCAAGAAAGTCCGTAGCTCCATCCAAATACACCGGTCGTCCTTTCCTGATAACTTTGGTCGCTATTTTCTGTTTCCTTCTGCCAAAGCCTAGATGTTTGTCAACATCGTTGTAGCCGTAATACTGCAATGCGCGTTGTGCACCTTCCGCATAGCCGGAACTCTCTGCGCCTTCTGAACTTCCATAAGTGATTCTGCATTGATTATGATTTCCAAGTTCACGGACGAAGTGGGCCACCTGATCATAATACGTCGTATCTTCAGCGAATCCTAATGTGGAATAATGGTACACTGATTCCATACCCTGAAAATCACAGACAACTCCATCATACATGTTCGTGTTATTGTGTTTATTGTAGACCATTATCTGTGCTGTGGCAGTCACTACGCAGCCCGCTAATGCATGATTCGGAGTATACCTGTTCCATACACGAGTTCCATGGATTGATGCTTGTCCCCATTTGGTTTTAAGATATGGTCCATATAGAGTTCCGGCAGGCGCTGATTTAGTCTCATCCACGTTCTCGTCTTCAATCTTGACACCATACTCAAGTTCAAGAATCAATTCGCTAAGAATCAGTTCCGGAACAATCAGGAGTTTATCTGAAGACGCAATACCCGTGCCATTCCCACCATTTTTCAACACTTCGAAGGCTGATACAAAATCATCAGAAGATATATTGCCGCCCTCTGTGATACAGAAGACGCCGTTATCGATTGATCTCGCTGCCGGAAGAACGGCATATCCATTGTCGCCGTCGAAATTAATCAAGTATAGAAGGGAATCCGGAAAATCCAATGAAAATCCTTTGGTCGCAGAGATGCCCAAATCATATTTTGTCAATGCGGAAACAGATGTGTGATCATATTTTCTTGGAAGTTCGCCCTTAGTTGGATCTCCATAGAAGATTTTCATTTGAGCGTCGAGCTTTGCCAAAGCCTCTTCCATTGGTATTACATCACTGCTTTTGTTCATCTCCATCTGGAAATCTTCTGATAACTGATCTGAACAACCGCTAAACAACAACAGAAACATAAAAAGCATCTGAGTCAACTTTCCTACAAGGTAGACACGACTTGAGTTTAACATGTTTAACATAAACTTCATCATAAAACTAAGGAATAACCAAATATACAGTGTTGGAATCTATTTGTGGGGGCACAGACAATATCTAAACAGAAACAAATGTGTAATAAAATCCAGATAATGTATAAATGTCCAGCCTCACCAACCCGCTGTACCCAATGAGTGAAACGTCAACTCGAGTTTGAACTGAATTGAATTCCACTGTTTGCGTATCTGATGATACTGCAGACGATACGATCAGCATACCATCACCTAAAGGATAATCGAAATAAAAAGAGACTACCGCATCTTCTGAGTTATAGGAAGCTGAAATCGGAATATGGGGAATATTGTTTGGATTTTCACCTACAGACTCCATTTCGCCAACATGAATAATAATGTTGTATGAATCTCCAGAGGCCTGCAGGTTGGAAATTGCAAAAAACAGCAATAATGACGCAAAAAACAATTTTTTCATTTCAATCTACGCTTAAGATTCTGCAAAGATATCTTAATCTCAGTCCTTCAGCAAGCATTATACCATTTGCAAGATTCAACATCAAAAAAACGCCGTTTCAGAGGCCTGAGAATGCGATTTGCAAGATTTGACATATCACATGCTTACCCCAGTTCCTTTAGGAAAAGAGCACAATGAGGCGCTCCGGATCCGGCAATTGTCTTTTTTATCCTACTCTTTTTGGAATATATATTTGACCTGCCTTCATCGGTCAAAACACGAATAGAGCTTGCGTTGAGGCCGGCGAAAAGATAGCAGCATAAGTCATAGTCAGATTCACTCAAAGATATTTCCTGACGAAGTTTAGCCATTAGCACATCTTTATGCAGATTGACAAATGACTCTATATCTTTCAGAGAATCATCACTTCGGAACTTGGCAAGTTCCTTTTCAACTTCTTTGTATACTCTTTTTTCCGAGGAATCATTCCTGCCTTGATAGAAAAAGGCCTCAGAAAGGCTGTTCAATCTTCCAAGTTTATTCGTAATAAGAGAACTGACACTTTTTGAAAGATCGGTTTCCCTTGAATTCATTTCAGCCAGATTTTCCCTGAGGCTATTGACCAACATTACATTCTCCCTGTCATCCTTTCTTTTTGCTTTGACCGACAAAACAGAAACTACCGTAGCTGAAATAAGCAATATCAATAATATCGCCATTTGGTCATTTCTTCTGCCAATCAAAGCCTCGTTCAAATCGAGCCTATCCCTATAGAATTCAGTCTGAGCTGTTTCCACTGATTGTTCAAGAAGAACATTGAAAAGAGAATCTTCAACAAAAACCGCATGATCAAGATACTCGTACGCCGCTTTGTAATCACCTCTCAATCTAGCAACATGTTGCTTATCAAATGCGATAATGCCCTTTGTCAAATGGTCCGTACCGCCTTTGTCTGCCAACGACATCAAAGAGTCAGATGTTGTCCTATCACCTATCAATTCATAAGCGTGTGCCAATTTCGCGGCATCCCGTACAGACAATTGCAGCCCCAATGAATCCACCATGTATTTGTACAACTTGATCGTCAGAGGTCCATCCTCATAACTCCCGATGGCCATTTCAGCGTGAACCCGACAAATATTGATAAGCAAAGAACGGTCTCCTGATTCCTTCGCATGTCTCTCAACTATAGAAACAAGGCTGTCACACATCCTGGTATTCTTCAGGCTCAGATGATAGCTCGCCAGATTATACAACGCCCAATCCGCATGAGACTGTTTTCCCGCCAGGCAGAATTCCGCATAAGCGTTATTCATGTGCTCAATCGCCTTGCTCCTCATATACGTTGAAGCATATGATTGGGCGATTCCTCTCTGGACCATCCCGAGATAATAATGGTTCCCTGTACCTAGGCCGGCTTCATATGCTTGCGAAAATGTAGTGATCGAACTTGCATAACGACCCTCTTTCTGTTGGATTTTTCCCAAATATAGAAAGGACTTCATGAGATGTTCCGGTTCAGGATGACGCCGATACCACTCAACTGCGACCGATATCAGTGAATCATTCATGGCGGGAATATTGTTTTTGTCAAGTGCCGCACTCATAGCAAGGGAGTATCTGGCGGCATTTTTTCCATGCATCTTCTCCCCCGAAACGATAGACAAAGTATCCAGGACAGCGGACGGGTCAATGTCTATTGATTCCTCAGCATAGTTCAGTACTTCGGGGACATTCCCGGAACAAGCATTGAATAAGTTGATGAAAAACAATACGTATAAAAGGTATAAAAGGTTCAGAAAAGTTAACTTTTTCATTCTCGTTTGCGGTTTAAAAATACTGTCAAACTTGGTACAAAGCTAACAACTATTTCCTGAAAATCCATAGGAATTGCGATCAGTCAAGGCATTTTTCACCAATCATCAGACTGGGCCGGGGAAAATGGCTCGGTCCAAAAACTTCATCCTCCGAAACATACTTTCCGGAGGATGGGATGGTTTCTTCCGAAAATCCGGGGCCGGCCGTACGCCAACCCCGGATATCGATAATCAATTTCAAGAAAATCCGTCAAAGGGAATCCTGCCACTTGAGGACAGGCTGCCTTGCTGCCGTAGTCTCATCCGGACGGCTTATGGGAGCACAGTGGGGAGCACTCTTGAGGAAGGAAGGATCCTCCGCAGCCTCTGCCGCTATCTTCTTCATCACGTCGATGAAAGCGTCGATCGTTTCGATGGACTCCGTTTCGGTGGGCTCTATCATCAGGGCCTGATGGAACAGGAGCGGGAAATAGATCGTCGGAGCATGGAAGCCGAAGTCAAGAAGCCTCTTGGCGACGTCCAACGTGGTCGCCCCTTCCACTCCCTCACGTGAACCGTCATTGATGAGACCGTCGAAAACGAACTCATGCTTGCAGACTGAAGGAATGGGAAGCTTGTAGCAATCCTTGAGGGATTCCTTTATGTAGTTGGCGCTCATGGTAGCGTATTTGCCGGCCAGCTTCACGTTCTGTTTTCCGAGCATCAGGATGTAAGCGTAAGCCCTGAGTATCACTCCGAAGTTTCCGTTGAATCCTGACACCCTCGTCTTTGGCAGGAACTCGACCAGGTGTTCGGCAACACCGACGGGACCTGAACCGGGGCCTCCTCCTCCGTGCGGAGTGGAGAATGTCTTGTGAAGGTTCAGATGCATAATGTCGAATCCCATGTCTCCGGGACGCACCATTCCGAGAAGAGGGTTCATGTTGGCTCCGTCATAGTAAAGGAGTCCGCCGCAGCCGTGCACAAGAGTGGCTATCTCCCCTATCTCCCTTTCGAAAAGTCCCAGCGTGTTGGGGTTCGTCATCATGATTCCGGCGATGTCATCCCCGAGAAGAGGTTTGAGGGCCTCCACGTCGACAAGGCCGTCGGCGTTGGATTTGACCTCCACCACTTCAAGTCCGCATACGGCCGCGCTGGCGGGATTCGTGCCGTGGGCGCTGTCCGGGACGATGACCTTTGTCCTTTTGAGGTCACCTTTCGCCATATGGTACTGCCTCATTATCATAAGGCCGGTAAGTTCACCGTGCGCTCCGGCGCAAGGGAGGAACGTGAAGTGGGCCATACCGGTGATTGCGGCAAGGGCGTGGTCCAATCCGTCATACACCTCCAAGGCACCCATCACCGTATGGTCGGGCTGAAGGGGATGCAATCCGGCGAATGCACCCATGGAAGCGATCTCCTCGTTTATCTTGGGATTGTACTTCATCGTGCAGCTTCCCAGGGGGTAGAATCCGGTATCGACACCGAAGTTCATCTGCGAGAGGTTGGTGTAGTGACGGACAACGTCGACTTCGCTGACCTGGGGAAGGACGGCGTCCTTTTCCCTTCTGAGAGCGGAGGGAATGGCGCCAGTGCAGTCCATGCCCCACCTGTCGGCGGGAAGGGTGAAGGCCGTACGGCCCTCCTTCGAGAGTTCGAATATAAGTTTGTCGTAATATTTCATCTTCCTTCCTCCTATGCTTTGGTGACCATTTCACGGACGACGTCGACAAGGGCGTCAACTTCTTCCTTAGTCCTCTTCTCAGTGACGCAGAAACTCACGTAACCTTCTTCGGTAAGAAGGGCTCCGAAGAAACCTTGAGCGAGGAGCTTCTCCTGGAGAAGTTTCGGATCGACGAGGGGCTTCAGCACGAATTCCTTGAGGAACGGAGCGTCGAAAACGGGCTCGAACGCACCGGTGGAAAGAAGCTCCCTGTACAGATAATGCGCACCCTTGCAGCTGAGTTCATTTACCTTCTTCATACCCTCGGGGCCCATCACCGACAGGTAGATGGTGACCCAAAGGGCCATCAGGCTCTCATTCGAGCAGATGTTCGAAGTGGCCTTCTCGCGGCGGATATGCTGTTCCCTGGCCTGGAGCGTGAGAACATAGCATCTCTTGCCTTCATGGTCGACGGTCTGTCCGACGATCCTTCCGGGAAGTTTCCTGACGTACTCCTTCCTGCATGCCATGAATCCTACATAAGGGCCTCCGTAGCTGAGCGGAATGCCGAGTGACTGGCCGTCACCTACGGCGACGTCGAAGCCCCACTCCGCGGGAGTCTTCACGACGGCGAGAGCTGAAGGGTCGCAGTATTCGATGGCGATGCCCTTGACTGCATGGATCTCATCGGCAAAACCCTTGAGGTCCTCGATGATTCCGAAACGGTTGACGGAAGGCACTATAACTCCGGCGACGTCACCCTTGGCAAGTTCAGCCTTGAGGGCCTCGAAAGAGGTCTGTCCCTTTGCGTCGTAAGGAAGGAAGTCTATGACCACGCCGTGGAATTTGGCGTAGGTTTCGATGACTTTGACAACGTTCGGAAGCAAAGTGGACGAAACGAGTACCCTGGTCTTTTTCTTGGTGCTCGCCATCGCCATCATCATGGCCTCTGCGGCGGCTGTGGCCCCGTCATACATCGAAGCGTTGGAGATGTCCATTCCGGTGAGGGAGCAGATCATGCTCTGGTATTCGAAGATGTAACGGAGGGTACCCTGTGAGATCTCCGCCTGGTAAGGAGTGTAGGCGGTTATGAACTCAGAGCGCTGCGTCAGATATGAAATCACCGAAGGGGTGTAATGGTCATACGCACCCGCTCCCGCGAAAACGGTGAGAGGGGTATTGTGGGAAGCGAGGAAATTGAAGAAGTCACGCACCTCCTGCTCGCTCATCGCGTCAGGAAGGTCGTACTCCCCCTTGTAGATGAATTCAGCCGGAACGTCGCTGTAAAGGTCATCGAGGGAACTGACCCCGATCCTTTCGAGCATCACCCGGATATCTTCATCGGTATGCGGGAAATATGAGAATGTGCCCATTTATCTATCTTATGGTGTGAAGGTGGAAGAAAGGGCATATCCGCCTTGAAGGACATGCCCTTTAGTCATAATGCAACTATTTCTCGATGAGTTTCGTGTAAGCCGCGGCGTCAAGAAGACCTTCAAGCTCGCCGGGGTCGCTCATTCTGACCTTGATGATCCAGGAGCCGAAAGCGTCCTCGTTGATCTTCTCGGGCTCGTCGTCGAGGGCTTCATTCACCTCAATGACAGTTCCGCTGACGGGGCAGTAAAGATCGGAAGCGGCCTTGACGCTCTCGAGGGCTCCGAACTCCTCACCCTTCTCGAACTCATCGTCGACATCGGGGAGGTCGACATAGGTGATGTCACCCATTTCCTCCTGCGCGAAATCTGATACACCGATGACGGCAACATCGCCATCAACCTTTACCCATTCGTGGGATTCGCTGTAAAGCAATCCTTCAAGTACTTTGCTCATTTCTGTTGATATTTTGTTGTTTCTATTTCTTGTAATTGGTCTGATAGAATCTCTTCTTTATGACTTCACCGGGGAACACTTTCTTGCGGATGCGGATCGAAAGCGGTGTTCCGAGTGCGGCATATTCGCTCTTCACGAGGGCGAAGCAGATGCTCCTGTCAAGGGAGATGGAGTGGTAACCGGTGGTGACGACTCCGACCTGCTCTCCTTCAGCGGTCTCGACGGGGTATCCGGCCCTCGGTATGGCCTTGTCCTCGATTCCGATGCCGACGAGTTTCTTGGTGGTGCCTCCCGCTTTCTGGGCGACGAGGACATCCTTTCCTATGAACTCTTCCTTGTCCAGTTTGCAGAACATTCCGAGGCCGGCTTCGATCGGAGTGATGTCGGCGCTCAGTTCATCGCCGTAAAGGGGAAGACCCGCTTCGAAACGGAGGGTGTCGCGGCAACCGAGGCCGCAGGGTACAACACCGGCGGCGAGGAACTTGTCCCAGATCTCGACGGTTGATGCGGGATCGACGTAGATCTCGAATCCGTCTTCTCCGGTATATCCCGTACGGCTGAGGATGAGTCTGTGGCCATTGTATACGCAGTTGCAGTAGGTATAGAAACTGAGAGCCTCAGCCTCTTTGTATCCAAGAACTTCAACGACGGTCTTTTCAGCCTCGGGGCCCTGGACGGCTATCTGCCCCCACTGCTCGGAAAGATTCTCTATCTTGACGTCGAAACCCTTCTCATTGTCCTTCATCCACTGATAATCCTTCTCTATGTTCGCGGCGTTCACGACCAGAAGGAAATGGTCCTTCTCGAACTCCCTGTAGACAAGGAGGTCGTCAACGACTCCGCCTTCGGGGTAGCACATCATTCCGTAGAGCACCTTGCCGGGCTCGAAACCGCTGATGTTGTTCGTGAAGATATGATTGATGAACTTCTCGGCGTCGGGTCCCTCGATGAAGATTTCACCCATGTGGGAAACGTCGAACATTCCCACCTTTGTCCTTACGGCGAGATGTTCCGGTGTGATGCCCGAATACTGGATCGGCATCATGAAACCCGCGAAGGGGCTCATCTTGGCCCCGAGAGCGACATGCTTGTCATACAGGCATGTGTATTTGAGATTCTCTTCCATTTGGTTATCAGTTGTTTTTGAAATTGCCAGTCTGTATCTTGGGAGGCGTTTGCGTCAATGTGAACAAATGCGCCCTTTCAAGTCTCCAAAGATAACAAAAAGACACGTATTTCCCGCGCTGAAGTTACAATTTCGAAGAAAAATCGTCTATCGGTCGCCGATTCTCCACTCCCAGGGATCGAATCTGTCCTCGACCTCCTCCTGAACCGAATAATCCAGGTTGTTGAAAAGGTCCATTCCCACGATCTCCTCGAGCTCGTTCACGCTCATAGCGTAATCCGCAAGGTCACCGCTGCAGCTTTCGTTGGGGAAATAGAAACCTATCGAAAGGAACTCCCCCGTCTTCTTGTCCTTCGCCAGAAGAGCCTTGAAGAATCCGTCCGGAATCGTGACCTTGTTCTCGCCTATGGTTCCGTACCTGGCGTCCCCGACGACAGGTCCCGTGACGATCCAGATCGTGCCGTAATACCTAGCCTCGTAGCGCACCTGCTTTTCCAGGTCGTTCCACAGGCCGGCATTCAGGTTATGGCTCTGGGGGCAGACGTTGGAGAGGTAGAAGCATTCCTTCTGCACCTGGGAACTCCATTTCATGTCTCCGGAAGGGGCAAGATGACCGCGGTCCCATCCGCTGCCGCGGTAGTCACTGTCGTAGGCCTGCCTTCCCCTGATCTGGGGATCGGGATTGAATTCATCGCCGCGTTCGAAGTCACCGTACAGTTCGCTGTCCTGCAATTCATAAGCCACCCAGTTCGGTATCCGAAGGAGTGAATTGTACGAAAGGGTGTATCCCATATGCTCGACGACGGTGTTCTGTTCACGGTCAGGTTCCAGAAGGTACGGAATCTCGAGCCCACGGAGTTCCGAAGCGGTATATGCCGACACACCGTTGTCGGAAGAGGAAGACGGCAGGTTGAGGGATATTCCGTTACTGAGCAGTTCCTCATCAGAAGAGGTGGATCCGTCTCCGTTTTTGAGGATCGGATAAAGGATGAGGGCTGCAAGAATGAGAACGGCGTATATGAGTCCTTTTCTGTTCGGACGTTTTTCCTTGTCGGATTGTTTCATCTATATATCTAATCTACACGTGGTTACTTTATCTACAGGAGTTTGAATTCGCTCCATGTGTTGGCGAACGGTCCGGGGATGGCGGCTTCGCGTCTGAGGCCGAAATAATCCGTATCGAAAACTATCGGAGTACCGTCGGGATTTTCGAAGGGCTGGTCGGGCTCGAAAGCCTTGCCCAGGGTTTCGGTGGAAACACTCTCTCCACGGAACCGGCCTATCACCTCGAAAATATCCGTCTTGAGGAAATACTCCCCGTCCTTTTCCGTCAGTTCCACCTTGACAGGCGACTTGTCACAGAGGAAGGATTCTTCCTTTTTCCATGCCTTGGCCCCCGCAAGATAGGCGTTTCCGCCGGCCCAGACGGGCAGATGTGAAAAATGCGCCGGCATGCAGAGGAACATGTCCGCGGGCGATTCCATATGGAACTGCTTTATCCACTCCCCGTAGGTCGGATATTCGTCGAAAACGAACGTGCCGGATTCGGTGTTGACTTCCTGCATCACCATGCCCATGTCTCCTGCCGGGGCGGTTTTCTTGACCGGATACCCCTGCACGAAGATATTGTTGTAGAAGCGGTCATCCCCGTGGAGTATGCTCATGAAGCCCATCACTTCCGTCCTGTGCGGGAAATGGTACGGGGTGTACCTTTCCTCCTTGTTCCCGTTCACCATGAATGCGGTTCCGCTGCCGATGTCGGCGAGCGTTCCCAAGCAGAGGTTGTGCACGAAGGCTATCCCCTGTGTGGGCATCCTGAGGCTGCACCTTGAAAGCAGGACATTGTTGTCAATGAGAGTCGGTCCATGCCCCACCTCTATGAAGATATCCTGGTTTGACATCAGGCTGAAAGCCAAGGGGTTTGATTCAGGAAGATGATTGTCGTGCAGAAGGTTACGGGTTATGCGGGTACCCTGCGCCTCCCAGTCGCACCATATTCCCATGGTGCAGTGGTGGATGTGATTGCGCCGGAACACGACATCGATGGCGGCATGCAGCTTGATGCCGGCGATTTCCGCGCCGCCCAGCTCCTGCATGTTGTTTATATTGTGTATGTGATTGTCCTCGATGACGCTGAACACGCATCCCATCCGGCCGACTATGCCGGTCTGCTCGCAATGGTGGATATGGCAGCGGCGCACTATGTGGCTTCCCACGTTCTCCTTCAGCCAACCGTGGTACTGGCCGCGGCAGACGGCGTCCCTTTCCATCTGGGTCGCGCTCTTGACGTATTTGGTTGTGAAGAAATGGTCATTGTCCGGATCCAGATACTTTCCGAGCGAAATGCCGCAGCATTTGCTGAAAAAGACTTCGCAGTCCTCGATGATCCATCCCTTGGACCAATGGGGACCGATCATACCGTCCTGGAAGGCGGCGGGAGGAGCCCAGGTCGTGGCGGCCTTGTCCACCTTGAATCCGCTCAGCGTTATGTATCCGATTCCGGTCCTCGAAGGGAAGAAGCAGCGGCGCCTGACGTTGAAGTCAACCTTCTCCTTGTTGGGGTCCTTCCCCTGGAAATTGGCGTAGATCACGGTCATGTCGGCGTCCTTGTCCTGCTCGGTGTACCATTTGTATATGGAGAACTCCGGTTCCCAGGCGCCCATGTAGGGTTCTCCCTTTATGCATTCCTCGAGGGAAACGGCCTCGTAAAGAGCCCTGTCATTCAGATACACGGCTCCGGTATGCTTGCTGGGCGGCATGAAATACCAGTCACCGCCGATGAGAGTGGTGTAGGGATTGTAATCCCCGAAAACGGAGTTGTCCACCCTGCAGACCCAGACATTGCCCTCGA
Organism: Bacteroidales bacterium; assembly: GCA_017469845.1. Classification (GTDB taxonomy): domain Bacteria; phylum Bacteroidota; class Bacteroidia; order Bacteroidales; family UBA932; genus Cryptobacteroides. The sequence continues at coordinate 37,216 of JAFUFP010000045.1, forward strand.
AGGGCTCCCAGGAGGAAAGCGGTTCGGCACCCGTTATCTCAGCTCCAAGGGGTTCGGCACTCCGGTAGGTGATGCGCGCGTTTTCCGCTCCGGCGTTCACCGGATCGACCCATTCCCTGTAGACTCCGGGAGCGACCAGAACGGTATCACCGGGAGCGGCCACTTTAGCGGCGTCGCCTATCAGTCTGAAAGGATGTTCGCGCGATCCGTCTCCCCCTTCGGGAGAATTGATGTCAACGTAAAGTGTGTGTTCCTTCTGAGATATTTCGCTCATAATGATTCAATTGTATCAGTTATTCTATATGACTTATTCCGAGTAAGGACTCAAAAGAGAAAACTTTCAGATGATTGAAGCATTCTTCTGTAATCCATACGGGACACAGGCAAGGTGTGCACAGCTGGTAAGTTCACCCCTGGAAACGACATCAAGCGACACTTAAATCGCCAGACGGAAACCGAATGTGGATTTGGTACTTCCGGGAGGAACATCCTGACGGTTGGAGACCCTGCATGCGGACCAAGGACTCTTGAAGGAGCCGCCTTTCTGCACGAAGTCCTCTCCGACGAGATCAGAGCCGAGTTTTCCGTAGCGGCTGAAGGTCCATTCCCAGGCGTTGCCGCTCATGTCATATATCCCCAGTTCGTTGGGAGATTTGGTCTTCACGGGGGAAGGTTCACCTCCGACGTTGTCCTCGGCATATACCGTCACATGCTTCACTACGTCAGCCCCGGCGTAGCGGAATTCTTCCCTGGAGGAAGCTCCTCCCCTGGCGGCGTATTCCCATTCAGCCTCGGTGGGAAGACGGAAGATGCGGCCTGTCCTGCGGTTCAGCTCCAGCACGAACTCCTGGGCGTTGTACCACGAAACGTTTATGACGGGACGGAGGGGCTCCTTGGGATAGTTTCCCAGCGGAAGGTAACCCATGACTTCGTTCCACAACCCGGCGGTCACTTCGGTCACGGCCATCTCGAAGTCGGCGACCTCCATTTCGACGGGAGGAAGTTCGTCCCCGTCGGAATACATCGCCTGCTTCGTCGTTCCGCCCATAAGGAACTTGCCGCCCTTGACCGGAACCATGTCAATGCTGTAATCCCCCACTTTTATGCTCTCCCTCTTGCAGGAGTTCTCACGTTCGGTCTGCACGGCGTTCATCGCGTCGACTATCTCAGAAGGACATTCGCTTCCATCGAATACGGCCACCCTGAAAGTCATGCCTCCGGCTTTCGCTATCCGGTTGACCCCTGTCCTCTGGATAGCCTCACGGACAACCATCATCGGGCCTTCCCCGGGATGGAAATAATTGGTAGACAACGTGTCGGGAGTTTCTCTATCGTAAGCGTCAAGGCACCATTCGGTAATGCCCGCCTGCCAATCGATGAGTCCCAGAGAATAGGCGTATTCCCACATGGCCTCGGTAGGCAGAGTGAAAGGAACACCGGTCAGCTTGGAGAGTTTCGCCGTGAATTCAAGGCACTCGTCGTAAGTGACCTTGTCCACGGGAAGGGAGGGATTGACGGCAGAGGAGGGATTCTTCCCCATAACCGCCTCCCAAAGGGCCTGGCTCACGGGAGATGACGAAATGACGAATCCGTCCATGAGGACCTGATGACGGGTCGCCGAGCCGTCTATTATGCGCCTGTCCTTGCGGCTGCCCATGGAGAAGGTCCCTCCGGGCACCTTCACCAAAGGAAGGTCCGTCCCCTTGACGGAGTATGAAGTCTGCACGCCTTCAAATACGGAAGGTTCACCCTGGGAGACCTTCCCTCCGCAGGATGAGATGACAGCACCAAAAAGTGTCAGCAATAATATCGTCAATGCTATATTTCTCATTTCCAACTACTTTTAAACAATTTTAAATTTCCCGTCCGACAAAGAATCATCCTTTCGGCCAATTGACAAATTTAAGCAAAAGAATTGATAGAGGGCATTGTCCGTCACGGAATTGATCCTCATATCTTCGGCATTTCCGCCTTTGTGTGAAGGAAGTTCGCCACAGATGTCGATTCCCGCGATTTCCCTTCCATGGATGGACTTCTCCAGAATGTACAGAAGAGTCTCCAAAATCATGTTGCCCTGACTCCAGTCCGTCCTCGCGAACTCCTCGGAAAGTACGTCCTTGTCGATGGATATGTATAGAGGAAGATTTCCTTCCAAGACGGTGGCCAAAAGTGAATCCGTACCGTGCTCCGACAGGAAATCCCTGTCAAAAACCTTCACCCTGTCCCCAAACCCTTCGCATTCATCCGAAAGGGATGGATCCGTTCCGGCGATGACGACGTTCCGAAGAAGCGGATAGCGGATGAGAGATTCCCTGACCCATCCTCCGCAGCTGAGGATTCCGCCGAAGGAAGGCTCCTGCATATCGGGATGGTTGTCCAAAAGCAGAAGATCGAAAGGGACCTCCATCCTGGAAAGCCACAGGGCGGAGACATGGTGATAGTCCCCGCTGTCTATCCAATGGAGGGCATCAACCCTTCTTCCGGAAAGGCGCCGGAGGATTTCATTTTCGGCATCAGGGTCGCAATAGCATACCGTGCCTTCAATATCGGAGCAGTCGACAAAACCCTCCCCTTCCATGAAAGGGAGAGCCATTTCGGGGTAGACCCCGGAGAAGGAAAGGATGGTGTTTCCGCCGGAGCGGAAAAGTGAATTTGCCATAACACAAAAGTAGACAAATATGACGAAAGAAAAGATAAAACTTGAAGATTGTTGCGCTTCCGGGGTGCGAATTCTCTTGTAAAAAGGGTTTCCGGACAGAAAATCAGCCAAAGTTGATTGGAGGATTAAAATTAAGGATATTTCACTATATATCAAACAATGAAACATAATTGTTAAAGTCTATAACAAAAATGTTATCAGTCAAATTGGGCCATCTTGTACCATAACATAGGCACAAGGTAGGCCTCTTCAGGCTTCCTTCGAAATAGGCTTTACAGAGCTTGGGCTAGGCGCAAAAAAAGCTGCGACCTTATCTTGTGGCCGCAGCAAAATTCAATATAATGGAAGTCAAGTGTAGTGCTCTGGCTGTCCTATTTGAGACCTATAGGATCGCGGTAGCTCACGTTCACGCCGAAGTCGCGGACTGAACCGTTGAGTCCCATCATGCCCTGAGGATTGACGTTTCCTTTGCGGGTTCCGGCGATCATCTCCTTGGAGATGGTCTTGAGGTCCTTTATCCTCTGGAGAGTCTCTGGATTGGCACCCATGTAGTGTCCGGGATACATCTTCTCGATTCCGTTCTTCTCCATGTAGGCCTCGATCCTGGTCGTGGTGGAGAGAAGCGTGGAGAAGTTGGTCGTGAGGAGGAGGTTTCCTGAGCCGAAGGCGTCACCGGAGAATCCGATATGGTTAGCCTTGTCGAAGAAGCAGGCGCTTCCGGGAGTGTGACCGGGAGTGAAGACAACCTCTATCTCCCTTCCGCCGAGGTCAAAGACCTGTCCGTCCTCGAGGTAGTTGATCTTGCCCTTGTATCCGGCCATGAACTGGGGAACGTTGGGCGTATCGGCAGCGTCGATCCAGATTTCGGGGAAATAGTTGATAGCCGAACCGGTATGGTCGGGATGGACATGGGTTGCGATGAGGATGATAGGCTTCGAAGTGATTCCGGCGACGATCTTGTCGAGGTCGTCGATCTTCGTACCGGCGTCAAGAAGGATGGCCTTGTCCCTACCTTCTATAATATATATGGTCTCATTGGCCATGAGGTGTCCGTTGCCTTCCCAGGTATGCTCGTCGATCTGACGGATGATCACATCGGGTCCGCTGTAGACTTCCTTCTCTTTGTAGCTCATGCGAGGACCTCCCTGGGGAGCGCCACCCTGAGGTCTCTGTCCCCCGGGAGGGACCTGACGCTGGGGGCCCTGGAAAATTTCACTTGCCCTCGTTATGGGCGAGAAAATGCTGGCTGCGGCCAATCCTGTGGCACCGAGTCCCATCATCTTGAGGGCATCGCGCCTTGACATGCTGAATTTGTCCATATGGAAAGATAGTTTTGTGTCTCCTTGTTATTGTGAGAGTCCCTACAGTGAGGTACAATACAAAGGTATCGATAAAAACCATCAACGGTATACCATTTTCTTCAATAAACTTGACAAAATCATTATTCCGTCCCCCGCTCCGGGGATTGCTCCACATTCTCCAAAGAGGGCCCTTCCTTGAGAACACCTCACCAAAACACTATCTATCAGATTGTTGCCGATTCTCCAGTCTCCTCCAGCAGCAAATCCACGGAAAAACACTTTGCTTTTGTCGCTGCGGGAAAGTACTTTTGCATACAAATCCTCAGCCCTCATGGTCCAAACAGAGAGACACCCCTTCGAACCCTTCCTTCCGGATAATGCCCTGGTACTTTTCCTGGGTAGTTTCCCGCCCCAACCCAAACGTTGGAGCATGGATTTCTATTACCCCAACTGGATAAATGACTTCTGGAGAATCTGCGGCAAGGTGTTCTTCTCCGAGAAAGATCACTTCGAAAAGAAGGGAGAAAAGCGGTTCGACAAGGAAAAGATCATCTCCTTCTGCAGGGAAAAGGGATTCGCGATGTACGATACCGCCTCCGAAATAAGACGTCTTCAGGACAACGCATCAGACAAGTTCCTCGAAGTGGTCACCCCGACGGATATCCCCGCCCTTCTGGAAAAGATTCCCAAGTGCAAGGCAATCGTAACGACGGGCCAGAAAGCGACCGACACACTTGTCGCCGCATATGGATGCGAAGAGCCTCCGATGGGAGGAAAAGTACCCGTCCTCATTGCCGGCAAAACTTTCGACTTGTGGAGAATGCCGTCCACCTCCAGGGCCTATCCATTGTCTCTCGACAAAAAAGCTGAAAAGTATTCCGTCATTTTCGCCGAACTCGGGATGATATAGATGCCGGAGACACCGCCCAATCATGAAAACTTTGTGCACCTGTCTCGACTACCTTATAGTCCGCTGATTCTTCTTCGTCAAAACAGATAGAAACGATATCCGAATACCGTCGTCCTCCATCATTTGGCACTTTTGTGACAAAGGGCAAAATAAGCGGAGCAGCCAAAAAACCGGGCCGCCTTCCAAAGGAAAGGGCCCGGCATCACATAAGCACACGTAAGTATCTATTTCCTAGATAATTTCAAAAACATAGATTCTGAAGCTGAGAGGTTCCACCTTAACATTGACCGATGATCCGCTTCCGGAGAAGGTTTCTTCAACCGGAACGATGTTCTCGGGAGCGTCGAGGGAGTTGTCCTCATAAAGCTTGTCGGAAGAGAGCTTCACGGATGAAACGCCTTTGACTGAAGCACTGCCGAAAGAAAGCGCTATGGACTTGGCCTCTTCCGAAGTGTTTACCACCTTGACATATACCTTGTTGCCGTCACGCACCGCGCTTGAGAAGAGTCCTTCCTGACCTTCTGCTCCGGTGACGTTCTTTCCATCCATGGTGAGAGTGAGGGTGGAAGAGCCGCGATACTGCCCGTAGAGCTGCTGGACATGCCAGCTGACGGTCCTGAATGAACGGAGGTTGTCGTACCAGATGAGGTCCGGACGCCACTGCCATCCTTCGACATGGGCGAAAAGCGGAGCGTAGGTTGCCATATGGACGATGTCGGCGTTGCGCTCGATGCTCGTCATGAAAGCCGCTTCAAGAAGGGAAGCGTAGTAATGGTTCCATTTCTTTCCCGTGGCGTGGCAAGCGTATTCACCGGCGAAGACCTTGGGTCCCTCACGGTCGTAGTTGTCGTACCTGGCACCCTGTGCAAGGAACCACTCGTAAGGACGGTAGAAATGTTCATCCACCAAGTCTGCTCCGAGTCTCTTCATTTCAGGCCAGAGGTAATCGAACTGCTTGCCTTCGGAATCGGGTCCGCTGGATCCGACTATCTTGATTTCGGGATAAGCCTTGCGGATGGCGTCGATGAAGGGAGCGAGATGCTCGGGATAGAGAGAATCCCACTGCTCGTTTCCGATACCGATGAACTTGAGGTTGAACGGTTCGGGATGTCCCATATCGGAACGGACCTTACCCCACTTGGAAGTGACGGGGCCGTTGGCGAACTCAATGAGGTCGAGGGCGTCCTGGATGAAGGGAGCGAGCTCGCTCACATGGGCATGAGCCTCAACATTTTCGTTCTGGAACTGGCAAGCCAGACCGCAGCTGAGGATCGGGAGCGGTTCGGCGCCGATCTCCTCGCTGAGCTGGAAGAACTCGAAGAATCCGAGACCGTAGCTCTGGAAATAATCAGGATAGAACCTGTGGGGGAAGGTGTATTCCCAACGGTTCTCGTTGATGGGACGGTTCTCGACCGGTCCTACGGAATTCTTCCAGTTGTAACGTGTATCGAGGTCGGTTCCCTCAACGATGCAACCTCCGGGGAAGCGGAAGATTCCGGGATGGAGGTCGGCAAGAGCCTGTGCGAGATCCTTGCGCATACCGTTCTCGTGTCCCATCCAGGTATCCTTCGGGAAGAGGGAAACATGCTCAAGATCGACGGTCTCACGGTTTCCGACGAGGAAAATGCGGAGGACCGACTTTTCGATGGTCGCGTCGGGAGTGAGTGTAAGTTCATATTTCTTCCAGTCCTTGCCGGAGACTTTGAGATTCTCCTGGCACAGGAAATGGTTTTCGCCCATGGAGGCGGTATTGGCGAGTTCGACCCTGAGTTCGGATTCCTTGCCTGAAGGGACCCTTGCCCAAACGGTGAAACGGTACTGTTCACCTTCCTTCACACCGATTCCGAAGAAACCCTCGTTGTCGAGGCCGGTCCACTTGTGGGGATGCATCGGGTCCGAAAGACGGACATAGTGGGGATTGCGTTCGAAGGGGCCGTCATTTCTGACCTCGACCTTTCCGAAAGCCTTCCATCCCTGGAGAGCGTCATCGGGGAATTCGAACGAACGGTTCTTCACGAGTTCGGCGTAAAGTCCGCCGTCAGCCGCAAAATTGATGTCCTCGAAAAAGATTCCGTACATCGTCTCCTGGATGGGAGCCCCCTCCTTGGAGAGGTCGATGTCGAAAGTGAGCGAAGGTTTTTCGCAGGAAACCGCCGCGAGAAGAGCAACAGCAATTGCCGGGAAAAATGTCTTTTTGAGCATATGCGAAGGGTTATTGTTTCTGATAATTGCAAAAATAACTATTTTTGTCGTATCAATGGTGGACAAATGAACCGTACTAGTGCAAAATTGTTCCCGGCATTTTTGGCCGTGTTGCTGCTCCTGTGTCAGGCTGTTTCCGCCCAGCGCAGTTTCCCGGAGTCTTACATTTCCTCCCGCCTTGACATGGAAAGCGGACTGCCGTCGAATTTCGTCGATGACATCTTCAGGGACGACGCCGGATTCATCTGGGTGGCGACATCCGGAGGGGGTCTGTGCAGGTATGACTGGCAGTTCCTCAGCGTCAATTCAACGGTAACCGGATCTTCCCTCAAAAGCCCGTTCGTGATCAAAGTGGCCGAAGATCCTTTCAGGCGCCTCTGGATCGCTTCAACGGGAGGACTCGACGTGCTGGACATGAACACGATGCGACTGGAGTTCCCTTCCTCGCCGCTTTTGGAGGAGATTTCCTCCGAATATTGCAGCCACGTCACCACCGACGGGAACGGAAACATCTGGTTCAAAACCGGCAAGAGCATTTTCAAGGTGAAATTCACCCCTACCGGAGAGATCGACGACGTACTTGAATTTTCCCACGAATCCCTTGACCGGAGGACATACGTGTTCAAGGACGTCAACTCCGACGGTTCGGTCTGGGCCACCCTCGGAGGTACCATATATAATATAAGGGAAAACTCGGGAACCCTCGAAGCTTCCCCCCTCTTCCCCGGTTTCAACATCGGAGAAGGGACTTACCTGTCGGACGTCCTGGTTGACGGCGGCGAAATCTGGTTCACCACCGATGACGGCCTTTTCAGGATGAACCGCAATTCCGGCCAGTGGAAACGCTACCGCCACGAAGAGAACAACCCAAGGTCCCTGACTCAGAATTTCCTCACCGGCATAACGAAGACTCCCGACGGCAACATCATTGTTTCATCCCTTTACGGACTGAACCTCTACAACTCGATTTCGGACAACTTCCGTAGGATCGGTTCGGAAGTCGTGAACTGCATAGTCTCTATGGGCAACGACATAATCGTCGGCTCGGAGACCTCCGGACTTCTCGTCTACAGTCCCAAACGCATCAATATCACCAACTATTCCTCCGTACGGGGAAATTCCTCCTCGATAAGCACCGGAACTGTCAACTCGATAAGCGAAGACAGCTCGGGAAGAATCTGGGTCGGCGTCGTCGAAGGCGGAATCAACATAATGGAGAATGACGGCTCTTTCACCCATCTCACCCATGAAAAAAGTGGACTTTCGCACAATTCCATATCAGCGCTATCCCCTGTCGAAGGCGGGATGATGGCCGTGGGAACCTGGGGCGGAGGTACCGACATCATTTCGGACAATGCCCCCTACGAAGTCAAGGAGCACATCTCTGATCCCCTTCACATGCTGGATTTCACAGGAGCGGTGGAATACGATTCAAGGAATTCCCTGCTCTGGATAGGATCCAACCAGGGTATCTTCTTCTACGACAAGGGAAAGGGCACTTTCCTCCCCGCCCTGGAAGAGCAGCCGACAGGTTGCATCGGCTCGATGATCGACTCCAGGGGCCGCCTTTGGATGGGCACACAGCAGGGCGTGTACATTTTCGACCTGACCTCAAGAAAACCTGACGGGACTTTCCCCTTCATGAACTACAGGACAAAACTTGACGACCCTTCCTCAACCGCGGTCGAGACGATAAGCTGCATCGAGGAGACCTCGGACGGGACCATCTATCTCGGAAGCAACGGAGGTGGACTCTACAGGAGCGTTTCCGGAAAAGACGGTGAGTTCACCGGCTACACTTCGAAAGACGGACTCTCCAACGAAAGGGTCAGGGGAATATTGGAAGACGGCAAGGGAAACATCTGGATCAGCACCGAATACGGACTGAACCTTCTGGATCCCGCCTCCGGGAAGATAATCCCCTTTTTCAAGGATGACGGACTGGCCGGGACCCAGTTCTACTGGAACAGTTCCTATTCCGACAAGGAAGGAAGGCTCTACTTCGGACATACGGGAGGACTTACCGTCGTCGAAGGGATCACCCCCGGGGACTACGAAGAGGACCATCCCCTCCGTTTCGCGGGAATACAGGTGGGCCAGAACAAGGACTACGACCCTTCGCCCGAAAAGATCACTCTCCATGAAAGGGACCGTTCGATCGTCTTCAGTTTCGCCCTTCTGAGGCCCAACGCCGACAGGTATGTCTCCTACGAATACATGATGGAGGGGCTGGACAACGATTGGACGATTCTGCCGAAGAACCACCACGAGGCCACATTCACTACCCTCCCTGCCGGAAAATACACCCTCAAGGTCAAAGCCACCCAAGGAGAGGAAGAGCATCTGCTGGAGCTCCCCGTCAAGGTGAAACCCGCCTTCTACAACACCTGGTGGTTCACTCTCATCATCATCGGTCTCGTGCTTCTCGGAGTGTACCTCTACACGGTCTGGAAAATGCGCACGATGGTCCGCCAGAGGGAAGTCCTCGAAGAGACCGTACGCCAAAGGACGCAGGAGATATCCGAGCAGCGCAAGCTCGTCGAACAGAAAGCCGAGGAACTCGACCGCCAGAACAAGGTCCTCCGACGCCAGAACGAGGAACTGGCTTCCAGAAAACTTCTCTTCTCCCAGCCCAAGAAGGAAACCGAAGAGGCCGACGGGGACAATTTCGCACAGAAGGCCCTCGCCGTCATCAGGGACCTGTACAAGGATCCCGACCTGGACGTGTCCACCTTCTGCGAATCCATGGGCATGAGCAAGACCAATCTCAACCTCCGCATCCAGGAGACCTTCGGGGAATCCATCGGTCAGTTCATCCGCAAGTACCGCCTTTCCGTCGCACAGGAGATGCTCTCGAACGGGACAGGAATGAACATTTCCGAAATCGCCTACGAAGTCGGGTTCAATGACCCTAAGTATTTCACCAGATGCTTCTCCAAAGAGTTCGGAGTATCCCCTTCCGAATTCCAGAAAGTGTAACGTTTTATCCACTGTTCAAAAATCCACCCTTTAAGTTATTTTGTGCACCTCTAGGAATTTGGGGTGTTCTACCTTTGCGTCCAGAAAACTGCGCAATAGATGCTAAAACGATTTGTAACCTTCCTGCTCGTATCCGTCACCCTCGGGTGGACGGTCTGCAGGGCACAGATGGGACCGAGGTTCGATTCTCTCGCACCCGCCGCCCATGATCCGGTTGCCGCCTTCTGCGACGGAAGCTGGTACCTTTTCTGCACCGGTTTCGGGGTGAGCATCCTCACTTCCGACGATCTTCTTTCCTGGAATCCCGCCGGCCAGGTTTTCGACAAGGCTCCCCAGTGGGCTGTCGAGACCGTACCCGGATACATGGGACACACCTGGGCTCCGGACATCCTCTTCCATGACGGTACCTATTATCTATATTACAGCTGTTCCTCCTTCGGGAAGAACACTTCGGCCATCGGCGTCGCGACCAACAAGACCCTCAACCCCTCCTCCCCCGACTACAAGTGGACCGACCACGGCTGCGTAGTGAGGAGCATCGCGGGAAGGGACGAGTGGAACGCGATCGACCCGAACGTGTTCATCGACGATGACGGTACGGCTTACCTTTCCTTCGGTTCCTTCTGGAGGGGTATCAAGATGGTAAAGCTTGATCCTTCCCTGACAAAGGTGGCCGAGCCCCAGGAATGGTTCCCCATCTGCCGCCGTCCGGAAGGGACCGCCGAGGACACCTCCCAGACCGATGACGCCATCAAGGCTGACCCCAGAGGCCATGACTTCGACCCCGGCAACGGAGCCGTCGAGGCCCCTTTCATCGTAAAGAGAAACGGAAAGTACTACCTCTTCGTTTCATATGACCTTTGCTGCCGCGGAGCCAAGAGCACCTACAAGGTTGTTGTCGGAAGAAGCGACAAGGCCACAGGTCCTTTCTTTGACAAAAACGGAGTATCCCTTATGGAAGGAGGCGGAACGGTCGTGGTGAGCGGCAATGACCAGTATCCCGGAGTCGGACACTGCGCCGTCATCTCAACTCCCGAGGGGGACAAGATGCTCATGCACGCGTACAACCGCGACAAGAACTACAACGCGAACCTCCTTGTCCGCACGATAAAGTGGGACTCCGAAGGATGGCCCGAAGTCAAACTCCAGTAGATTGTAATTATCACTATTATATTATTAACAATTAAAACCAATCAAATGAAGACCCGTACAATGATGCGCAACGCTGCTTTCGCAGCTGCAGCCTTCGCGGCCATCGTCGGATGTTCTGAGATCAACCCGTACTCAATCGAAGCACCGGACGATCTGCAGAGCAAAATCGACGAATATGCGGCCGAAAGGGAAGCTGAGACTTCAGGAGACACCTACGAGATTCCTCTGATGCCCGTAATCGTGGGCGCCGAGGACAACACCACCGGATGGTGGACAGAATGGTCCCAGTATTTCAAGATTCCCGCCAACAAGCTTCTCACCCTCACGTTCGTGAACTACGGAAGCGGAGCCAACAACTGGAACAACTGGAATGTCGTTGTCACCAAGCCCTACGAAAGGGACACCGACAATTACTACGAGTATTTCGCACTCCGTTCCGACGCTTACGGATGGAAAGGTGCGGATGACCCCAATTACGACGCCGGACTCATCTCCATCGACTATCCCGACCTTGACGGAGACGGAGACATCTGGAACGATTTCCGCTCATACATGAACGGAGCGACCGTCACAATGAAGTTCGACCACTCTCTTGCCGGAAAGGTTTTCTTCAGTGCAACAGCTGTAAGCGCTGACGGAAGCGTAACCGTGACCGAAAGCTACAACCACCCCGTATCCTCCACCGAGGAGATCTGGGCCTTCCTCATCCCTGACGGGAGCCACTTCGTGATGCAGAGTGCCGTCATCTCCCCTTCCGAGATCCAGGAGGAAGAGGACTTCGACGCCGAGACCATCACCGTGAACGGTTATCCCACAACGTTGGAGGTCGCCGCTGAGGGTGAAGAAGTCGACTACTGGGGCGGAGCCTCAGCCACCGTCACCTTCGCCGACGGTTCTTCCCAGGTCGTCGGAAAGGATGACCTCTCGTTCACCGCTCCCGATTTCACCACGACCGGAACCAAGACCGTCGTCTTCTCATACAGCAAGACCAAGCTCGGAAACTACGGCAAATCCGTTGCCGGATACTACAATATCGAGGTCACCAACCCCGTTTCAAGCATCGCCGTCACCAAGGCGCCTTCAGTTACAGACTACTACATCTTCGACAATACCGACATCGCATTCCGTCAGAGCGGAATCGAAGTCACCGCCACCTACGCTGACGGAACTACCGGTGTGATGGAGAACTCCTCCCTCACCTTCGGAGCGGTTCCCGCCACTGTCGGAGAGCAGGAAGTCGAAATCTCCTACGTCGGAGCCACGAAGACCGTCTCGACTACAGTCAAGGTCAACGTCATCAAGGGCGCATACGCCATCGGAGCTCCCGACTTCACCAACGGCTGGTGGACAACCTTCACTCCCGAAGACACCAAGATCGCCGCAGGTGAGAGCTGCGTATACGAGATGGATCTCTACTCGGACAACCTCGAAAACTACCACTCCCCTTGCACGATTCTCCGCAAATCCGACGCAGCCGAGTACATCGTAGTCCGCATGGACCACTTCGGTTGGGGTGACGGTTACGAACCTTGCGTAAAGGAAAGCAACTGGAACTGGGATACATTCAAGGCCAACCTCAACGGAAGCCATGTCACCATCACCATCACCAACAACGGTGAAACCGCCGACATCCGCTACGCCGTCATATATCCCAACGGTGAGGAGCACTTCCAGAACTACCTCGGAATTCCTGTTGACGGTGCTGATCTCAACAGCGCTCTCGTAACTGAGGAGTCTTACCTCGTAATGGTGAAATAATCCAAATGAGCATCATCATGAAACATTCAGCAATATATACAATCGCAGCACTCATAGGCCTTATCGCCGCAGCCCCCGTAGCGGGTGCCGCCTCCGCCAAGGCTCCCATGGAGTCAATGCAGCAGGACCGCATCACCGTCAGCGGTACCGTCATCGATGACATGGGCGAACCCGTCATCGGAGCCGGTGTGGTCGTCAAGGGAACCACCGAAGGAACCACCACTGACCTCGACGGTAAATTCACTTTCTCCGTAGCCAAGGACGCCGTTCTCCAGATCGTTTCCGTAGGATTCAACACCCTCGAAATCAACGTTGACGGCCGTTCCGACCTCGGAACCATCACCATCACCCCCGAAAACGAGCTCCTCGAGCAGGTCGTCGTCGTGGGTTACGGTACCCAGAAGAAGGTTGACCTCACCGGTTCAGTCGCGATCGTCGACGCCGACCAGATGAAGAAGGTCTCCCACAGCAACATCTCCTCGATGCTCGAAGGTAAGGTCGCCGGTGTCCAGATCACTTCCGACGGACAGCCCGGTGCCGACCCTGCAGTGAGGATCCGCGGTCTGGGCAGCTTCGGCAACACCGCCCCTCTGTACGTCATCGACGGAGTTCCCATGGGAACCACCATCCGCGACTTCTCCCCTAACGACATCGAGACCATCCAGATCCTCAAGGACGCTTCCGCAGCCGCAATCTACGGATCACGTGCAGCTAACGGCGTGGTAATCATCACCACCAAGAGCGGTAAGAAGAACGAGTCCATGAAGGTTGACTACCGCGGTTACATGGGTGTCGACAAGATCCGCAAGGGTGTCTACGACGTGATGGACGCCGCCGAGTACGGAAACTTCGTCCGTCAGGCCTTCAAGAACAACGGTATGGACGCTCCCGCCGGTTACATCGAGGGCAACGAGCTCTATGTCGATCCCAAGAAGGTCAACACCGACTGGTTCGATGAGATGTTCAAGACAGATATCCGCCAGAACCACAACATCAACCTTTCAGGCGGTGGCGAGAACAGCACCTACAACGTGGCTCTCGACTACTTCAGCCAGAGAGGTACCATGCAGGGAGCGGGCCCCAACTACGACCGTTTCACCGCACGTGTGAACAACACCATGGACGCCAAGTTCATCAAGTTCCGCACCGATATCGTATACAGCCACTCAAAGCAGGACAGCATGTCCCTTTCCAACGCCAACGAGTACGTACAGGGTCTTTACGGAACCCAGTATCCCGTCATGGCTTCCGCCCTCCTGATGCCTCCTTCCATCAAGGCATATGACGAGAGCACCTGGTTCCTCGACCGCGACATCGCAGCCGCTACCGACTATTCATACGACTCTTGGGGATTCGGCACATACTACGACAAGGTCCACGGTGACATCCGTATGTCGAACCCTCTCCTCTACAACAACCTCCTCGAGCGCAACAGCATCGTTGACAGGGTTGTGGCCACAGGATCCGCCAATGTCGACCTTCTCGGCATGTTCGGCCTCCAGAGCGAGAACCACTCCCTCTCCTACAACCTCAACCTCTCCTACAGCCGTACCGTCGCGAAGGACTTCACTTTCGTCCCTTCATTCATCCAGAGTACGACCAACTACCTGGCCAAGAGCAACGAGACCCTCACTGAAGGTTACCGCACATACTCGGACGCCCTCGTCGAGAACTTCCTCACCTATGACGGCAAGTTCGGTCTCCACCATGTGAACGCCGTCCTCGGACAGACATTCGAAAGGGAGTATCACCATTCCCTCACCGGCACCGGCACCAACATGCCCGAGCCCTACTATCTGCAGGTCGGAAACGCCACAACCCGTGACGCCGGTTCCTACGAGAGTGAGCATGTCCTCGCTTCCTACATCGGCCGTCTGAACTACGACTACGACAGCCGTTACCTCCTCCAGGCAACTGTCCGTCGTGACGGTTCCTCAAGGCTTTCCTCAGCCGACCGTTGGGACTGGTTCCCTTCATTCTCCGCAGGTTGGAGAATCGACAAGGAACCCTTCTTCAATGTCGACGACCATCTTGTGAACCTCCTCAAGCTGCGTGTCAGCTACGGTATCCTCGGTAACGAGAACATCGGTGAATACCAGTACATGGACACCATGGCCCGCGGAAACTACACCTACAGCTTCGGCGGAAACAAGATCACCGGTTCAGCCATTTCCAACTACGTGAACGAATACATCCGTTGGGAGAAGAAGAAGACCTTCGACGTAGGTTTCGACTACGCGATGTGGGGCGGCAAACTCGAGTTCAACGCCGACTGGTACCACGCCCTTTCGGAGGACCTTCTCTATTCAGTTCCCGTTCCCGCTGAGGCAGGAGCCACCAACGCCAATGTAACGATGAACGCGGCTTCCATGCTCAACACAGGTCTTGAGCTGAGCGCGGCTTACCGCGACTACAACCACGAGTTCAAGTGGGAGGTCTCCGGAAACATGACCCTTCCCAAGAACACCGTCAAATCTCTCGGTGTCTCCGGTGAAGCACGTACGGACGGATTCTGCCGCACCGAGGTCGGACAGGAAGTTGGCCGCTTCTACGGATACGTATATGAGGGCATCTTCCAGAACCAGGACCAGATCGACAATCGTGTCAATGACAAGGGCACCCATGTCAACCAGAACGGCGCACAGCCCGGTGACGTCGCCTACAAGGACGTCAACAATGACGGTGAGATCACCGCTGATGACCAGACCTTCATCGGCAGCGGCATGCCCAAGGTCCAGTTCGGCCTTAGCTTCCGCCTCGAGTACAAGGGCTTCGACATGAGCGTTTCCACTTTCGGCGCAGCCGGATACAAACTCCTCGATTTCGTCGACATGACCCTCCGTTCTTCCTACGGAATCACCAACAAGAGCAGGGATCTGCTGAACGCCTGGACCGTTGACAAGCCCAGCACAACCGTTCCCGCAGTCTACTACAAGAGCAACGGTTCCATCACCAACGACATGTTCTCTTCACGCTACCTCCAGAACGGTGCTTACTGGAAGATCGCCAACGTCGAGATCGGATACAACATCCCCGACAAGATCTTCCGTGACTACATCCACGGTGTACGCGTATACGTAAGCGGACAGAACCTCCTCACCCTCAGCAAGTACCGCGGTTACAACATCGACTTCGCCGGCGGCGCCTTCACTCCGGGTTACAACTACTGTTCATATCCTTCCCCCATGTCCCTCATGGTCGGTGTGAACCTCTCATTCTAAAGAACCTTGGAAATTGATCATACAATGAAAAAGATATATACAATTCTTGCTTCAGTCGCTCTGATCGGTTCGATGGTTTCATGCGCTGACCAGCTCAATGTGAAGAACCCGAACAACCAGACGACATACGATTTCGGAAACAACGAAGCAGATCTCCAGGAAGCCGTCATCGCCTGCTACAACAGGATCCGTCTCGAGGGTACATTCGCCCGTGTCGGATACACCATGGACGCTGTCCGCGGTGACGAGGTATGGAACTCTTCCCAGCAGTGGTACCTCGAGTACGACAACCTCAACTCCCCCGGCACCATCGAGATCGGTGACCAGTGGATCTGGCGCGACTGCTATCACGTGGTGAACCGCACCAACTTCGTCCTTTCGAAGGTCGACAACGCAAACCTTTCTGACGCCGCCTACAAGCGCATCAAAGGACAGGCCCTCTTCCTCCGCGGACTTGCTTACTACGAGCTCGCCACCTACTATCAGACCGTTCCCCTGTTCGTTGACTACAGCCAGTATTCAACTCTCGAGACCATGTACATGGAGAATGCCGACCAGGACGCCGTCTTCGACCAGATCGACGAGGACTTCAAGACCGCGATGGAACTTCTCCCCACCCGCGACGAAGGTGGCGAATGGGCTAAAGGAAGGGCTACCGCCGGTTCAGCCGCCGGATACTACGCAAGGAGCCTGATGTTCCGCCACAAGTATTCAGAGGCCCTCACCGTCCTGCGTGACATCATCGCCGGCAAGTACGGAAGCTACAAGCTGATGGATGACTACGGTGCCAACTTCAAGGAAGGAGCCGAGTTCGAGAACAACGCCGAAAGCCTCTTCGAAGTCCAGTTCATGGACTACGGAATGGGCGGTCCCGACGAGGAGTGGACTCCTGTCAACATCTCCTCCAACGCCAGCCAGGGCCACGCCGTTGAGAGCAACTACGCTTCACAGCAGCTCGGTTCCTGGGGCGACCTCGCCGTTTCCCCTTGGCTTTACAACCTCTTCAAGGCTGAAAAGTGCACCGACGGAACCCTCGACCCGAGGCTCTACTGGACCGCATGCACATATGAGCCCGAGTACTCTACCTACACGGGAGCCAAGACCGCGGCTTATCCCGGCGGAGATCCCAGAAGCAACGTGATCTACCAGTCCGAGATCACCGAAACTCCCCTCTCCAACTCAACCCAGGGTGGCATTCCCATCGCGAAGTTCACCAACGCCCGCAACAACATCTACCAGACCATCACAAACGGTCTGCACTGCGGAATCAACCTCCGACTGATGCGTTACAGCGACGTCCTCCTCAGGGCAGCCGAGTGCATCAACGAAGTTGAAGGACCTACCGCCGAGGCCATCGGTTACATCAACCAGGTACGCCAGAGGGTAGCCCTCCCCGCCCTGAACCTTGCCGACTTCTCCACAAAGGACAAGCTCTTCGAGCAGATCGCCAATGTCGAGCGTCCCAAGGAGTTCGGTTGCGAGAACGGCCGCGGAATAGACCTTCTCCGTTGGGGATTCTTCTACGCCAATGACCGTCTCGAGCAGATCAAGCAGCACAGCGCCTTCCTCCGCAACGGAACCGCATCTACCGCCGAGCTCGACATCGACACCTGCGATGACGCATCCTACAACTACTACAGGCCCGGACACGAGTACTTCCCCATCTACCAGGGAACCCGCGACGCCAATCCGAACCTCCACGGAAACTCCGCGAACACCAACACCGACAACAGCGCCGACTTCATCTCCAAGTACGGCAACCCCCATCCGGTGGTAAGCCTCAAATAAGAGTCTTCCGATTGGAACATAATTTGTAAATTTGTTGTGGAGACGGGGACAAGTTCTCCGTCTCCACATAAATTTTTAACACCAGATGAAATTTTCAAGATACTGTCTTACAGCACTGGCGGCAGCCCTCGTGGCCGTAGCCTCATGTAGTGATCCTTCCGATCCTTCGGGAATCAAAGTCGATCCCACACCCACACCGACCCCGACTCCCACTCCTACACCCACTCCCGGAACGGATTACGACATACCCGATTACGCTGACGACTATTCCTCCATTTCATCATGGGGGGACCACGGCAAATGGAACCTCGCCAACGTGCATGATCCCAGCATCGCCTACTTCGGCGGTTACTACTACATGTACAACACCGACGCTTCATACGGAAACGAGCACCTGAAGGCATCCACCGGAAGGCACTTCCCCGGCAAGCGTTCGAAGGACCTCGTCAACTGGACATACATCCAGGGACCGATGAACGACGCCCCCGAATGGGTGGCCGATTCGCTGAACAATCTCCGCACGAGGATGGGACTTCCCACAATCGCGAAGAATGATTTCAGCTACGGCTACTGGGCTCCTGTCGTGAGGAGAGTGAACGTGGGCGGAACGGAGAGGTTGAGGATGTACTACTGCATCGTCATCGACAACTACATCAAGACCGGAAAGAAGACTTCAACCGCCTTCGACGGCAGCTGGACCGAGCGTGCATACATCGGCATGTGCGAGACCACCGATCCCGCGAACGGCAAGTGGGAGGACAAGGGATTCGTGACGATGTCCTCTTCCGACAAGGGAATGAACGGATGGACCAGGCCCAACGCCGACGACTGGAACGCATACTTCTTCTACAACGCCATCGACCCCACCTACATCGTGACCCCCGAGGGCAAGCACTACCTCATCCACGGATCATGGCACAGCGGATTCTCCCTTCTTGAGCTGAACCCCGAGACCGGAAAACCCGTAAACAAGCTCGGTGAGCCCTGGGCGGAGAAGTCAGCCGACCTCCAGGCAAGATACGGAAAGAGGATCGCCACCCGCGGAACATCCCGCTGGCAGGGCAGCGAGGCCCCCGAAATCGTCTACAAGGACGGTTACTACTACCTCTTCATGGCGTACGACGGGCTTGACGTTCCCTACAACACCAGGGTTGTCCGCAGCGAGAACATCGAAGGACCCTACCTCGACATAACCGGAAGGAACATCACCAACGGAAGGGGTGACGCCTACCCCATCGTGACCCATCCCTACAAGTTCTCCAAAGGATACGGCTGGGTCGGAATCTCACACTGCGGCATCTTCCAGAAGGACGGTACGAACGAGTGGTTCTACGCATCGCAAGGACGTCTTCCCGCCAATGTCGGAGGCAACAAATACAGCAACGCCATCATGATGGGACACATCCGCAGGATCGTCTGGTGCCCTTCACCTTTCGACGCTTCCCAGCTCTGGCCCATCGCCCTTCCCGAGCGTTACGCCGGTCTCCCTTCGGAGAGCATCTCCAAGGATGACCTCGTCGGAACTTGGGAGAACATAAACCTCGTTTACGACTACGCCAATCAGAACACCTCCTCGAAACTCACCCTCAAGGCCGACGGCACCATGACGGGAGCCATGACCGGCAAGTGGAGCTACGACTCTTCCAAGAAGCAGCTCACGCTGGGTGACGTTGTCGTCTGCGTCGAGAGGGAGGCCGACTGGGAGGCTTCACCGAGGGTCGCTACCATCGTCTACGCCGGAATCGGCAAGGACGCTTCCGACACCGCCAAGACCATCACCTACTGGGGCAAGAAAGTCGAATAACGGATGAAGCGTCTTCTTATAACGGCGGCTATATTGTCACTCCTTCCCGCGCTTGAATCCTCCGCGCGGGAAGGCAGTGTCATTTCACCGGACGGAAAGGTCAAAGTCCTCGTATCCGACCGGGGCGGCATTCCCGCCTACAGCGTCGAGTACGACGGGATCCCTTTCCTTTGCGACTCCCCTCTCGGACTTCTGACCGACATCGGAGATTTCACCTGCGGGATGGAACTTTCGGAGGAGAAACACTCTTCGGTGAAGGACGACTATTCGCTTCCCAACATAAAGAAAAGCGAAGTCCATTACAGGGCCAACAGCGGCACTTTCACCTTCACCAAGGACGGTCTTTCCCGTTTCGAAGTCATTTTCCAGGTGAGCGACTCCGACATAGCCTTCCGTTACAAGGTATATGCGCCGAATCAGGACACCAAAGTATGCAGGGTGTATTCCGAGAGCACCGGATACGCTTTCCCCGAAGGGACAACCACCTTCCTCTGCCCTCAGATGCCTCCGATGAGCGGATTCGCGAGGACAACACCGAGCTATGAGACCGCTTACACGGCGGATGACACCCCCGGCAAGAACGGAGACGGATACGGGTACACCTTCCCGTGCCTTTTCCGCATCGGAGAAAAGGGATGGGTCCTTGTGAGCGAAACGGGAGTTTCTCCCGCCTACTGCGCCTCCCGCCTCATCGGAAACCCCGACGGAAGCTATACCGTAGGTTATCCTATGGAGGAAGAGTACAACGGTAACGGGACTTCCGCCCCCGGAATACCAGTTCCCGGATACACACCCTGGAGGACTCTCACCCTCGGGGACAATCTCGCTCCGATAGTCGAGACTACGATACCCTTCGACGTTGTCGAAAGGCAGTATGAGCCAAAGGTCGATTACACCTATTCGAAAGGCTCATGGAGCTGGATCATAAGGATGGACGACAGCATCACCTTCGAGGACCAGAAGGAATATGTCGACTTCTCAGCCGCAATGGGATGGCAGACCGTTCTCGTCGACAACTGGTGGGACACCCGCATCGGAAGGGAGAAGATCGCGGAGCTCTCCGCCTATGCCCGTTCGAAGGGAGTACAACTGTGCCTGTGGTACAACTCCAACGGATACTGGAACGACGCTCCCCAGGGTCCCCGCGACATAATGAACCGTCCGAACACCAGACGGAAGGAAATGGAATGGCTCCGGAGCATCGGGGTCAAAGGTATAAAGGTCGATTTCTTCGGCTCGGACAAGCAGGTCACCATGCAACTTTACGAGGATATCCTCGCGGACGCCAATGACTTCGGCCTCCTTGTGGTCTTCCACGGCTGCACCCTTCCCAGAGGCTGGGAAAGGATGTATCCCAACTTCGCTTCAGCCGAAGCGGTACTCGCCAGCGAGAACCTGCATTTCACGCAGGAGAGGTGCGACACCGAAGCCTTCCACGCCTGCCTTCATCCTTTCATAAGGAACACCGTTGCGGTGATGGATTTCGGGGGAAGCGCCCTCAACAAGGTGTACAACGCCGACAACGACCCCTCCAAACCCGGAACCGTAAGGAGGACTTCCGACGTGTTCGCCCTCTCTACCGCCGTCCTTTTCCAAAGTCCGGTTCAGCACTTCGCACTGGCGCCGAACAACCTTCACGACGCCCCTTCATGGGCCGTGGATTTCATGAAGAATGTCCCGACCACTTGGGATGAAGTGAAATTCATCGACGGATATCCCGGGAAATTCATCGTGATGGGAAGGCGCTCAGGAGAAAAGTGGTTCATTACCGGAATAAACGCCGAAAGCGGAACGAAGGAGATAACTTTGGACCCTTCGCTTCTTCCCCGCGGAAGAGCGAACCTATACTCCGACTCCCCTTCCCTGGAAGGAAAGAAGGAGACAATCCGTTTGACAGGATCCCCCATCAAGGTGAGTATACCCTGCAACGGAGGATTCGTAATTGAAACTTTATAAACACTCGACATGAAAAGAATACTGACCATCTTCGCCGCAACAGCCGTCACCGTATCGGCAATGGCGCAAGTTAAGATTTCCGTGCACGAGACCGCCAAGGACCAGCCCATAATCCCCGCTGAGATCTACGGCCAGTTCTCCGAGCACCTCGGAAGATGCATCTACGAAGGCATCTGGGTCGGACCCGACTCATCAATTCCCAACATCAACGGATACCGTACCGATGTCCTTGAGGCCCTGAAGACACTCAAGGTCCCCGTTCTCCGCTGGCCGGGCGGCTGCTTCGCCGACGAATACCACTGGATGGACGGAATCGGTCCCAGGGAAAACCGTCCCAAGCTCGTCAACAACAACTGGGGCAGCACCCTGGAGGACAACTCCTTCGGAACCCATGAGTTCCTGAACCTGTGCGAACTGCTCGGAACCCAGCCCTACATCTCCGGAAACGTCGGATCCGGGACCGTCGAGGAACTCGCGAAATGGGTCGAATACATGACAGCCGAAGAGGGCACCATGGCTGAACTCCGCAAGAAGAACGGAAGGCAGGAGCCCTGGAAGATCAAATACCTCGGAGTCGGCAACGAGTCCTGGGGCTGCGGCGGAGACATGACAGCTGACTATTATTCAGACGTTTACAAGAGGTACGCCCTCTACGCGAGGAACTACAGCGACAACCGCCTCTTCAAGATCGCCTGCGGCGCTTCTGACTATGACTACAACTGGACGAAGGTCATGATGAAGAACGCGAAGGACAAGATGAACGGACTCTCCCTCCACTACTACACCGTTCCCGGATGGGAGGGAAGCAAGGGTTCCGCAACCCAGTTCACCACCGAGGACTACTACAACACCATCACAAAGACGATGGAAGTTGAGGAAGTGCTGAAGAACCACTTCGCCATCATGGACGCCTACGATCCCGAGAAGAAGGTCGCCCTCCTTCTCGACGAATGGGGTACTTGGTTCGACGCCGAGCCCGGAACCATTCCCGGACACCTCTACCAGCAGAACACCATGCGTGACGCCATGGTCGCCGCGATGTGCCTGAACGTATTCAACGGAATGACCGACCGCCTCAAGATGGCGAACATAGCCCAGGTCGTGAACGTTCTCCAGGCTATGATCCTCACCAAGGGAGAGAAGATGCTTCTCACCCCTACCTATCATGTGTTCAGGATGTACAACGTACACCAGAACGCCCAGTTCGTTCCCACGGACTACTCCACCGGTGAAATCGTCTCACAGTCCGGCCGCATCTGCAAGGACCTCACCGTCTCTTCCTCAAAGGACAACAGCGGAGCCGTTCACGTGTCGATCGCCAACCCGAGCCTTGACAAGTCCAAGAGCCTCGAGATATCTTTCGACGCCCTCAACGCCAAGAGCGTCTCCGCCGAAATCCTCAAGGCCGCCGCGATAAGCGACTACAATGATTTCGATCAGGCTCCGAAGGTCTCCCCCGCCGCATTCAAGGATTTCAGGACAAGCGGAAAGACCATCAAGCTCACCATTCCCGCCGCTTCAGTGATTGTTCTCGAAGTGAAATAGGGTATCCGGAATAATTCTTTCAAGAGGAACTGCTCCTGTGTGACCAGTTCCTCTTTTTTTTTTTGCGTCCGACTCAAAAAGGCCTCGAAATATTCATCCACCCGTCGATTACTCTGTTATGACAAACGCCAACAAAATTTATTTGACTTAAACAAAACATTACAAGTCTTGCAACGACTTTTTTCATTCCGTTTCTTTTACCGAACTTTCGCCTATAAAACTGATGAACATGTCATATTATACTGCAAAGGACACCAAAGAAATTTCCGAATACGCGGCAAAAGCTGCCCGCGAGGAAGTCGAGTACCAAAAAAACAAAGAACTAAAGCAGAAGGATGCCGAGATTGAGAAGAGGGATGCCGAAATCGAGCAGAAGGATGCCGAGATTGAGAAGAGGGATGCCGAAATCGAGCAGAAGGATGCC
The DNA here is from genome assembly GCA_017469845.1 of Bacteroidales bacterium. GTDB lineage: Bacteria > Bacteroidota > Bacteroidia > Bacteroidales > UBA932 > Cryptobacteroides. The sequence continues at coordinate 60,915 of JAFUFP010000045.1, forward strand.
GAGATTGAGAAGTTGAATGCCGAAATCCGAGACCTGAAAGAGCAACTGCTCAAGTCCAAATCGGGAGACAACTGATCCTGGCACATGCTCAGAGGAGTATCATCTTGGGCATACATCAGTGTCCAACAAAAGAAACCGGAGGATGTTCCTTTATCCAAGGATCTCATCCTCCGGTTTCTTTCTATCCGCACTTTACTCCACTACGGTCAGAACACCCTCTGCCTGAAGTAATCAAAGTCGGCATATCCCCCTTCCCCTTCAGTTGAGAAGCAGTAAAGGGCGCTTCTGTATCCTGTGAAATAATCCAGCGTATACTTCATCTGCAGCGCATAATCAAAACGGGTCCACTTTTCTCCGTCGAAAGAATAATCCAAAAAGGCGGTATCATCAGGACATCCGTCCTCTTCCTCTGCTGTGAAAACGTATTTTATTCTCAGATATACCTTCGTCTGTTCATCAGGAAGGGGGATACGGAAGATTTCTTTCTCCTTTTCCTTGCACACGAGATACTTCACACCGCCTTCAGCCTTGACACCGGCCCTCGCACTCATGCTCTGGAAAGCGCATATTCCGGCTTCGTCGCCGTCCTTGAGGGAAGAGAAGTCCAGAAGGGTTTCGCTGAAACTCCTCGGGCCCACCGTCCTCTGGGTAAGAGTGCCGACCGCATCAGCTATTCCGGAAGCCTTCCTTTCGGCGTGAAGGCTAAGATAGCCCGGTTTTCTCGTGAGCGACCATCCTTCAGGGGCCTTGTGGTTCCACTGCCACACCAGAGCGAGTTCCCCCGAGTCGAATTCATCCGAAGCCCACACGTAATCCTCCCCTACGGAAGGAAGATTGACCGTCACGTTTTCTTCCGGAACGGTGTTGTCACCCATAATGGGCCAGCCGTCCACCCAAGTCACCCTCTGGATAGTCGGTATCCTTCCGACCGCCCCGTGGTCCTGGAACTGGATGGCGTACCATTCTCCCGAAGGGGTGTCGACGATGGGTCCCTGGGCGATACCGTCGGCGCGTCCACCGAGAGTTCCCTTGAGGACGACCTTTGAAGTATAGGGACCGCGGACATTTTCGCTGCGCCAAATGGTCGCCGTCCTCTCCTCCCCAATGGGCCAGTCGATTTCAAGGACATAGTAGTAGTCCCCTATATGATAGAAGTGGGCTCCTTCGGCCCTGAGGCCGTATCCTTCCCTGGGAGCGGAGATGATCACCTGGTCGACGGCATCTTTTTTCACGGCCGATCCGTCCGGTTCAAGTTCCGTCATGCGAAGATCCCCGTTTCCGTAGACAAGGTACAGGTGGCCGTCATCGAAAAGAAGCGAAGCGTCATGGAAGAAGCCGTCCAGAACGGTCTTCTCCCAAGGGCCGTCTACGATGTCACGGGTCTTGAAGATATAAGTCTTGTGCTGGTCGTTCGCCACGAAAAGGGCGTAATACATCCCGTCATGGTAACGGAGCGAGGTAGCCCACTGGCCCTGCCCGTAGGCGTTGCGACCGTTCCGAAGGTTGTAAACGTCATCATCCTCCAACGTATCGAATATGTACGACACGATCCTCCAATGGACAAGGTCCTTCGAATGCATGATAGGCGCCCCCGGGCAGAAGAACATCGTGGTACTTACCATATAATAGTCATCCCCCACCCTTATCACATCGTTGTCGGGAATGTCAGTATACGTAAGCGGATTCACGGCAATCTGGGACTCCTGTCTTGCGGTGCAACCGGCCAAAATGAGAGCGAGGCTCATCAAAAGAGCTAACTTTTTCATCATCGGATATAATTTTTCCCAAAAATAGTGAAAAAAATCTTAATAAGTGTTCCAATTACACTTTTCTTTTCCTACCTTTGTAACGTTACAAGAAGTGTACTTTTGACACCATACTAATGACCGCCTCAGAAAAAGCATATTACAGCGTCCACCCCAAGTTCCACATGGCGGTGGACTGCATCATTTTCGGCTTCGAAGACGGGGAACTCAGCCTCCTTCTGCTGAAGAGGAATTTCGAACCGGCGAAGGGCCAGTGGTCCCTTATGGGAGGATTCGTGGAGGAAGGAGAAAGCGTCGACGACGCCGCGAGAAGGATCGTCGCCCAGCTGACCGGTCTCACCGACATCTACATGAGGCAAGTAAAGACATACGGGAACGTGGACCGTGACCCCGGTGAAAGGGTCATCTCCTCCGCCTACTACGCCCTTGTGGACATCAAAAAGTACGACCATACCCTCGTCCAGGCCCATAACGCCTTCTGGGTGAAGCTTCCTGAGGTCCCCCACCTCATCTTCGACCACGATTCGATGGTGGCGGACGCCCTTAGGTTCATGCAGTACCAGGCGTCGATAAAGCCCGTGGGGATGAACCTCCTGCCGGAAGAATTCACCCTCACGCAGCTCCAGACCCTCTACGAGGCGATTTTCCGCGAGAGCATGGACAAGCGCAATTTCCGCAAGAAGATAGCTTCGATGGACTACATCGAGAAGACCGGGAAGATCGACAAGACCCTTTCCAGAAAGGGAGCGGCCCTCTACAGGTTCAACCCCGAGCGGTTCAAGGAAAACGGACAATTCAAAATCTAACTACATATTTTTATGAATTTCGTACAGCAGATCGGAGATACCTTCAGCGGTATCGACCTCTCCCAGACGATAGGGACTTCGGGCTTCAGGGCCGTCGACCTTATCATCCTGGTCATTTACCTCATCATCCTCGTCTCATTGGGACTCTTCCTCGGAAGGACCAAGAAGGGCGAAACCAAGAGCGCGAATGACTACTTCCTCGCCGGCAACACCCTCACATGGTGGGCAGTCGGAGCGTCACTCATCGCCGCCAACATCTCGGCGGAGCAGTTCATCGGAATGTCAGGAACCGGTTTCCGTGACGGTATCGCCACAGCGGCCTACGAGGTCATGGCTGCCATCACACTCATCGTGATCGGAAAGTTCCTCCTCCCTGTCATGTTGAAACAGAAGATCTTCACCATCCCCCAGTTCCTCAGGGAGCGTTACAACGACGGTGTCGGTCTCGCCTTCTCGATCCTCTGGCTCTTCCTCTATGTGTTCGTGAACCTCACCTCCGTGGCATGGCTCGGAGCTCTCGCCATCGAGCAGATCCTCGGACTCCAGGGAGTGTACATCCAGATGGGCGGAATGATGATATCGATGAGAATGGTCATCGTCATCTTCCTCTTCCTCGTGGCCGGTATCTATTCGATCTACGGAGGTCTCGCCTCTGTCGCATGGACTGACGTCATGCAGGTCGTCTTCCTCGTGGGCGGTGGTCTCATCACTGCGTACTTCGCACTCAAGTCAGCCGGAGACGGTGCCGCTATGGAAGGACTCCGTAACGTCTACACCACCCTCACCACAGGTGAATACGCCAACGACACCCACTTCCACCTCGTAATCCAGGAATCCCACAACGCCAGCGCATTCGCCAACGTTCCGGGTATCGCCGCCATCGTCGGTGGAGTATGGCTCACCAACCTCGGATATTGGGGATTCAACCAGTACATCATCCAGAAGGGACTCGCCGCCAAGAGCGTAGATGAGGCTCAGAAGGGTCTCGTTTTCGCTGGCTTCCTCAAGCTCCTCATCCCCTTCATCGTCGTTCTCCCCGGTGTCTGCGCATTCTATATGACTGCTCACGCTGACCAGTTCACCCAGCTCCAGGGCTCCATCAACGTCGCTGACGACGCTTACCCCTGGCTCATCCGCAACTTCGCTCCCCCGGTGGTGAAGGGTCTTTCATTCGCAGCCCTCACCGCGGCCATCATCTCCTCTCTCGCTTCCATGTTCAACTCAACTTCCACCCTCTTCACGATGGATATCTACAAGAAGTACATCAACAAGGAAGCCGATGACCGCAAGCTCGTGAACGTGGGACGTCTCACTTCACTTACCGCCCTGATCATCGCCGCCATCGCCGTCAAGCCTCTCCTCGGAGGTCTCGACCAGGCGTTCCAGTACATCCAGGAATACTCCGGATTCATATATCCCGGTATCATCACCGTATTCGGTCTCGGACTCCTCTGGAAGAGGGCTTCCGCAAAGGCCGCCGTATGGACAGCCATCGCAACCATTCCTCTGGGAATCCTCTTCAAGGTATTCCTCGGAGGCGTGCCTTTCCAGTTGAGGGCAGGTTACATCTTCATCATCCTTGTGAGCATGTTCATCCTCATCTCCTATCTTGACAACAAGTTCGTCTCCTGCGAAGTTCCCGAGCAGAAGGACCGCGAGGCCATGATGAAGTGGGCGAAGATCCTCGGATGCGCCGGTATATTCTTCATCGTGATGGCACTCATCGTCATCATCTGGGGCGCTCTCCTTCCCGCAAGCGCGACTCCGGAGAACAACTTCATCGCATATCTGAACGACATCGGATTCCAGGCGTTCATCTTCTTCGGTGTACTCGTGGGCTGCAACGCGGTTTGGCTGTACTCTGACGCCAACGACACCAAGAAGGACCACAAGGCCCTCCCGATCGACCTCTCCCTCTTCCATACCTCCAAGGTATACAACTGGGGTGCCCTCGGTATCGCCATCATCACCATCATTCTCTACATAACACTCTGGTAATATGCTCGAAGAACTGAAAGAAAAAGTATGCAAGGCCAACCTTGACCTTGTCAAGCACGGACTTGTGATATTCACCTGGGGCAACGTCTCCGCCATCGACCGTGAAAGCGGCCTGGTGGTGATCAAGCCCAGCGGAGTCTCATACGACAACATGAAGCCCTCCGACATGGTGGTAGTGGATCTTGACGGAAAAGTCGTGGAGGGGGATCTCAACCCCTCCTCCGACACCCCGACCCACGTTGTCCTCTACAAGGCATTCCCGAATATCGGCGGTGTGGTCCACACCCACTCCACCTATGCTACTGCCTGGGCCCAGGCCGGAAAGGACATCCCCAACATCGGAACCACCCATGCCGATTACTTCCATGATGATATCCCCTGCACCCGTGACATGAAGAAGGCTGAAGTCTTCGGAGAGTACGAGAAGGAGACCGGAAACGTCATAGTCGAAAGGTTCGCAAGGCTGAATCCTGACGATACGCCCGCCGTTTTGGTGAAGAACCACGGTCCCTTCGCCTGGGGAACTGACGCCTTCAACGCTGTCCACAACGCCGTCGTACTCGAGGAGGTCGCCAAGATGGCCTACATCTCCAAGACCCTCGAGTTCACGTACCTCGACCTTGTGCCCCACAACCCTTCGATGAACCGTCACCTCATCGAGAAGCACTACAGCCGCAAACATGGCCCCGGCGCATACTACGGCCAGAAAAAGAAATAAATCATAAACCACTAATACAGAACACAGATCATGATCAAAGCATTTGAAAATTTTGAAGTTTGGTTCGTCACCGGAGCACAGCTCCTCTACGGCGGTGACGCAGTCGTACAGGTTGACGGCCATTCAACCGAGATGGTAGCCGGAATGAACGAATCCGGTATCCTCCCCGTCAAGGTCGTATACAAAGGAACAGCAAACTCTTCAGCCGAGGTTCTGGACGTTATGAGCCGCGCCGAGGCGGATCCCAAGTGTATCGGTGTCATCACCTGGATGCACACATTCTCTCCCGCCAAGATGTGGATCCACGGAATGCAGAAGCTCCGCAAGCCTCTCCTCCACCTCCACACCCAGTTCAACGAGGAGATTCCTTGGGAGACCATGGACATGGACTTCATGAACCTCAACCAGAGCGCCCACGGAGACCGTGAGTTCGGCCACATCCTCGCCAGGATGAGGAAGAACCACAAGACCGTCGTAGGTTACTGGAAGGACAAAAAGACCCTCGAGCACATCGCAGTTTGGCAGAGAGTCGCCGCAGCCTGGGCTGACGCACAGGATATGCGCATCCTCCGTATCGGAGACCAGATGAACAACGTAGCCGTCACCGACGGTGACAAGGTCGAGGCCGAAATGCGCATGGGATACCATGTTGACTACGTTCCCTTCAGCACCGTTCTGGAGTACTTCAAGAAGATCGAGGACTCTGACGTCGACGCCCTCGTAGCCAAATACAACAGCATCTACGACACCTCACAGGTCCTCTTCGATGACGGAAAGCAGAGCATCTGGAACGCCGCCAAGGCTGAGCTCACCCTCCGCGCCCTTCTCGTAGACAAAAAGGCCAAGGGCTTCACCACCAACTTCGACGACCTCGGAGACGTTGACGTGAAGGTATCCGGAATGGGCTTCGACCAGATCCCCGGACTCGCTTCACAGCGCCTCATGCAGGAAGGATACGGCTTCGGTGCCGAAGGTGACTGGAAGTCAGCCGCCCTCTACCGTACCGTATGGTTCATGAGCCAGGGTCTCGAAGGAGGTTGCTCCTTCCTCGAGGACTACACCCTCAACTTCGACGGTGAGCGTTCTTCAATCCTCCAGGCCCACATGCTCGAGGTCTGCCCTCTCATCGCTGACGCGAAACCCAAGCTCGAGGTCCACTACCTCGGAATCGGAATCCGCAAGGCCCTCACCGCACGTCTGGTGTTCACTTCAAAGGTCGGCCCCGGCGTCACCGCTACCGTCGTTGACATGGGCAACCGTTTCCGTCTCGTCGTGAACGACGTCGAGTGCATCAAGTCCAAGCCTCTCCCCAAACTTCCCGTCGCTTCGGCCCTCTGGATCCCCATGCCGAACTTCGAGGTTGGTGCAGGTGCCTGGATCCTCGCCGGAGGAACCCATCACAGCTGCTTCTCCTATGACCTCACTCCTGAGTACTGGGAGGACTACGCTGAGATCGCCGACATCGAGATGCTCCACATCGACAAGAACACCAACATCGCCGACTTCAAGAAGGAGATGAAGATGAACGAGGTTTACTACCTCCTCGGGAAGGCGCTCAAATAGTTCACCATGACCGACGCGAAGAACACAATCGCCCAAGGCAAAGCTATACTGGGAATCGAATTCGGGTCAACGAGGATCAAAGCGGTCCTCATCGACCCGAAGGACTCCCGTCCCATAGCCCAGGGCAGCCACGAGTGGGAGAACCAGCTCGTGGACGGTCTTTGGACCTACAGCATCCAAGCGATCTGGAACGGTCTGCAGAATTGCTACGCATCCCTCCGCCATGATGTGCTCTCACAGTACGGCACTGAAATAGAGTCTCTCGGCGCCATCGGAATCAGCGCCATGATGCATGGCTACATGCCTTTCGACGCCAATGGAGAGATCCTCGTACCTTTCCGTACCTGGAGGAACACCAACACCGCCGCATCAGCTGCTGAACTTTCCGCCCTCTTCAACTTCAACATGCCCATGAGGTGGAGTCTCTCTCACCTCTACCAGGCGATCCTCAATGGAGAGGATCACGTGAAGGACATCAAGTTCCTCACCACCCTCGCCGGTTACATCCACTGGAAACTTACCGGTGAGAAGGTCCTCGGAATCGGTGACGCATCCGGAATGATGCCCATCGACCCCGCCACGAAGGACTACTCCCAGAAGATGGTCGACGCTTTCGACAACCTCATCGCACCGAAGGGATTCCCGTGGAAACTGCGTGACATAATGCCGAAGGTTCTCTCAGCCGGAGAGGACGCCGGAAAGCTCACCGCCGAAGGAGCCGCACGCCTCGATGTCTCCGGACACCTCAAGGCCGGAATTCCTCTCTGCCCTCCTGAAGGAGACGCCGGAACCGGAATGACCGCCACCAACGCCGTGAAGCAGCGTACGGGCAACGTCTCCGCCGGAACATCATCCTTCTCGATGATAGTCCTGGAAAAGGACCTTTCCCGTCCCTACGAGATGATCGACATCGTCACCACTCCCGACGGAAGCCCCGTCGCCATGGTCCACTGCAACAACTGCACATCGGACATCAACGCGTGGGTCGGCATATTCAAGGAGTACCAGCAGCTGCTCGGCATCCCGGTGAACATGGGTGACATCTACACGAACCTCTTCAACATCGCTCTCCAGGGCGATTCCGACTGCGGAGGCCTCATTTCCTACAACTACATCTCCGGTGAGCCCATCACCGGTCTGCAGGAAGGAAGGCCGATGTTCCTGAGGAACTCCACCGACAAGTTCACTCTCGCGAACTTCATGCGCGCCAATCTCTACGCCGCCGTCGGAGCCCTCAAGATCGGAAACGACATCCTCTTCGGACAGGAAGGCGTCAAAGTGGACCGCATCACCGGACACGGAGGCTACTTCAAGACAAAGGGCGTCGGACAGAAGATGCTCGCCGCGGCCCTCGGTTCCCCGATCTCCGTCATGGAGACCGCAGGTGAAGGAGGAGCATGGGGAATAGCCCTTCTGGCTTCGTTCCTTGTGAACAACCCCGACGGATTCAACCTCGCCGACTTCCTCGACAAGGTAATTTTCGGAGGAGAGAAAGGTGTCGAGGTCGCTCCCACGGCTGAGGACATCGAAGGCTTCAACAGGTGGATCGAGGCTTACAAGGCCTGCATCCCCGTCGAGAAGTGCGCAGTGGAACTGAAGAAATAGTTCCGCTTACTTTGAAGGAAATGACGCGGGGAGGGTCTTCCCTCCCCCTCATTCCTTTCAACCATACTGCTTTTTCAGAAAAGAATACCAAACCGCGAAACAAATGAAAAGGATATTTTCTTCAGTCCTGGCCTCAGTGTGTGTTCTTACGGCCATGGCTCAGAGCAGCGGATATCCCATAGATCCCGTCACGTTCACGAAAGTGAAGGTGGCGGAAGATTCCTTCTGGGGTCAGAGGCTCAAATCTTCACGTGAAGTCACCATCCCCCTGGCCTTCTCCAAATGCGAAGAAACCGGACGCTACGAAAACTTCGTCAAAGCGGCCAAGCAGATGCATTCCGCCGTCAATCTCGGATACGAAGTCGGAGGGTTCTCCTTCGACGACACCGACGTCTACAAGACGATAGAGGGCGCGAGCTACGTTCTCCAGACCTACCCTGACGCCAAGCTGGAGGCCTACATCGACAGCGTTCTCACGATCGTCGCCGCCGCACAGGAAAGTGACGGATACCTCTATACCGCAAGGACCATGAATCCCCTCCATCCCCACGAATGGGCCGGAGACACAAGGTGGTCCAAGGAAGAGGTCCTGAGCCACGAGCTTTACAACCTCGGTCACATGGTCGAAGGCGCCATCGCCCACTACCAGGCAACCGGCAAGAGGAACTTCCTCGACATAGCGATCCGCTACGCCGACTGCGTGGTGCGTGAAGTGGGAGCCGGTGAAGGACAGGCATGCGTCGTTCCCGGACACCAGATCGCCGAGATGGCTCTCGCAAAGCTTTACACCGTGACCGGAGATAAGAAGTACCTCGACGAGGCCAAGTTCTTCCTCGACAAGAGGGGTTACACCACAATCCGTGACGCCTACAGCCAGTCCCACAAGGGAGTCCTCGAGCAGGACGAGGCCGTGGGACATGCCGTCAGGGCCGGATACATGTACGCGGGAATGGCCGATGTCGCCGCCCTTACCGGTGACAGACAGTACATCGACGCCATTGACGCGATATGGAACAACATCGTTTCCAAGAAGATATACATCACCGGAGGAATCGGTTCGACGAGCGCCGGAGAAGCTTTCGGAGCGAATTACGAGCTCCCCAACAGGACTTCATACTGCGAGACATGCGCCGCCATAGCGAACGTCTACGTGAACTACCGCATGTTCCTCCTTCACGGTGATTCGAAATACTACGACGTCCTTGAAAGGGCGCTGTACAACGGCCTCATCAGCGGAGTCTCGATGGACGGAGGGTCCTTCTTCTACCCCAATCCCCTCGAGTCCGCCGGAGAGCATCACAGGGAGCCCTGGTTCGGCTGCGCCTGCTGCCCTTCCAACATCTCCAGGTTCATCCCTTCGGTTCCGGGATACGTCTATGCCGTCAAGGACAACAACCTCTATGTCAACCTCTTCATGACGAATACCCTGACGAGCACCGTTTCCGGAAAGGAAATCACCCTCAGCCAGAAGACTGGTTACCCCTGGAACGGGAACGTCCTTCTTTCGGTCGACAAGACCGCCCTCAAGGGTGAAATGACCCTCAAGATCCGTATCCCCGGCTGGGTGAAGGGTTCACCGCTTCCGAGCGACCTCTACACCTACGAGGACGGAGTCAAGGGAGGTTATACGATTACCCTCAACGGAAGCGCCGCTCCCGGAGAAATCACCCCCGACGGATATTTCACCATAACGAGGAAATGGAAGAAGGGTGACACCATCGAAATGAACTTCGACATGCAGCCCCGCATCGTCAAAGCCAATGACAAAGTCGTGGCTGACCGGGGAAGGATAGCCGTCGAGAAGGGTCCCGTCGTCTACTGCGCCGAATGGCCCGACAACGAAGGCATATCAGTAAGGAAGGTTCTCGTTTCCAAAAATCCCGACCTCAAAGTGAACAGGAGCTCCATTCTCGGCGGAGTTGACATGATTTCGGCGAAAGCCCAGGCGATGCTCTTCGACGCTGACGGCAGGATGTCCCTCAAGGACGTGGAACTCAAACTCATCCCCTACTACGCATGGTGCCACAGAGGAAGCGGAGAAATGAGCGTATGGCTGCCGCAGGAGTTCAGGGCATTCTCCACTTACACGGAATAGAAAATCATCAAAAAAAAGTATAACCAAAATGAAAAAGATTTCTGCAATCATTCTCTCTCTTTCCGCTATTCTCGCGGTCGCTTCCTGCGGCAGCAAAGGCGGAGCCACCCTCACGAAATCAGGACTCGATCCCCAGAATTTCGTAGGAGAGTACAACGGGGCCAAAACGGCACTCTACACCCTCACCAATGAGGCGGGTATGGAAGTTTGCATCACCAACTTCGGCGGAAGGATCGTCTCCGTCACCGTTCCCGACAAGAACGGTGAGCCCAAGGACGTGGTGCTCGGATTCGACAAGGTGAGCGACTACTTCCCCGAGAACAACGCCTCCGACTTCGGAGCCGCCATCGGACGTTACGCGAACCGTATCAACCAGGGACAGATCACCATCGACGGTGTAACCACCCAGCTTCCCCAGAACAACTTCGGACATTGCCTTCACGGCGGTCCCACAGGATGGCAGTACCAGGTATACGAGGTGGTCGAGGCCGACAATTCACACCTCAAGCTCCTCAGGGTTTCCCCCGACGGAGACAACAACTTCCCCGGTGAAGTCAAGGCTTACGTGACCTACACCCTCACCGCCGACTGCAAGATCGACATCAAGTACGAAGCCACAACATCGGCTCCCACCGTCATCAACATGACGAACCACTCGTACTTCAACCTCGCCGGTGATCCCGCGAACCACAAGATCACAGAGGACATCATGTACGTGAACTCCACCACCTACACTCCGGTCGACAACACCTACATGACTACAGGCGAAATCGTTCCCGTAGCCGGTACACCGTTCGACTTCACGACGGCCCATGCGATTTCTGACGGAATCACCGCCGACAACGAGCAGATCCGCAACGGAAACGGCTATGACCACAACTGGGTTCTTGACACCAATTGCGACATCACCAAGGTCGCCGTCGAGCTGTACTGCCCCACCAGCGGAATCGACCTCAAGGTCTACACCGACGAGCCCGGAATCCAGATCTACTCCGGCAACTTCCTCGACGGAACCGCAACCGGCAAGAAAGGCATAGTTTACCAGCAGAGGACGGGTATCTGCCTTGAGACCCAGCACTACCCCGATTCACCCAACAAGCCCCAGTGGCCCAGCGTAGTCCTCCGTCCCGGAGAGACCTACTCTTCACACTGCATCTTCGCTTTCTCGACGAAATAAGTCGGAAAGTTCACTTTCATAGCGGGAGACAAACGGAAGAATGTCCCCCGCTTTTTTCGTGTCCGATTTTCCGGGGAAAGGCACCAAAAACGGCAAGATTTTGCGCTGAGCCGGTAAAATGGCGAAAAAGATTTTGCGCTGAGTCGGTAAAACGCCGAAATAAATTTTGCGCAACCGATTTGACTTCCTGTCAGCCTATCTTGGATATGTTTACGAAAATGTGATAGCGCAGATGCTGACAGCTGCCGGGAATAAACTCTTCTACCATACATTCCCTGATGAGAACAAGCATTCATATGAGATTGATTTTCTGCTTTCCGGAGCTCAGAAAATCTGTCCCATTGAGGTCAGGTCCTCCGGTTACAGAACGCACAAGTCTCTTGATCTGTTCTGTCGGAAGTATTCCAGCAGAATCGGCGAGCGTTACCTGCTGTACACCAAGGACCTTCGGAAAGACGAACAAATCACGATGGTACCTATATATATGACCCCGATGCTGTAGAGGGTTCAATCCCTACAACAACACATGAAGGCTAAGAGCCACCCGCTGATCGATTGACGGGTGGCTCTTCGACATATGGTGGTATCTTTCCTACCTGTTCTGGCCGGGATAGAGTTTCGTCTCGTTGCAGGTAAGCATTATGTACTGGTTCTCGACGCTGATGCGGAAGTCACCCCTTTCGAGTCTCCACTTGCCGTCGGGGCCGACGAAGGCGAGTTCGCTGGCGGGAACCTCGAACTCCACCTCCTTGCTTTCACCGGGATTCAGGGAAACCTTGCTGAAAGCACGGAGCCTGCGGTTGTCCGGAATGACGGACGCGACGATGTCGCTTGAATACAGGAGCACAGCTTCCTTTCCGGCCTTGTCACCGGTATTGGTGACGGTCACCTTGAATTTAAGCACATCGGAAGGAGAGAATGTGGCGGCGATCTTCACCTCCTCGGGTTCTCCTCCGTTCCTCTGGCTTCCGTAAGCCTGGGCAAGGGCGTTCATCTCCTCGGGAGAGAGTTCCTCTCCGGCGGAATACTTCTGGATGAGGGCTTGGAGGTCGAAGCTTCCGGCTGCTGCCGAAGTCTCGCCCAACACATCCTTTCCGGTAGCGGGATCCACGACCTTGAGGTCGGAATACTTGAACGTCGTGTAGCTCAGACCGTATCCGAAAGGCCACTGGACATCCATCTTGGCGTCGTAGTTGTAAGCTCCGGACATGGTGGAGACGTTCTCGGAGACCTTGTAATCATAGGTATGGAGAGCGTTGATGTGCTTGGGATAGGTAATCGGCATCTTGGCGCTGAAGTTCTCCTCTCCCGAGAGAAGAAGAGCGAGAGCGTCCGCACCGTAATTGCTGGGAAGGAAGACGTCCACGACAGCCTTGGCGAGAGGCTCGATGTCGGATATGATCCTGGGACGTCCCTCGTTGAGTATGAGGACGACCGGCTTACCGGTTGCGGCGAGAGCCTTGACGAGATCCTTCTGGTTCTTCGAGAGGTTGAGGTCGTTCATGTTGCCGGGAGTTTCGCAGTAGCTGTTCTCACCGATGCAGGCTACGACAACATCCACTCCCCTTGCGGCTGCGACGGCAGCCTGGATGCCGGAAGCGTCTTCAGCCTGCCAATCGGATCCGGGTTTGTAGGTAATGCCGGGAACGCACTTCACATTGGAAGAGCCGAATTTCTCCGCGAGAGCGTCATAGATCGTGTTGGCGGGAACGAACTCCCTGGTGTCGGACCCCTGCCAGGTATATGACCATCCGCCGTTGAGGGTACGCATCGAGTTGGAGTTGGGACCGGTAACCAGGATGCGGGTTCCCTTCCGGAGGGGAAGGATTCCGCCGTCGTTCTTGAGGAGGACCTCACTCTCGACAGCCGCCTTCAGGGCGTTTGCCTTGAACTCGGCCTTGCCCATTTCATAGACGGAAGTGTCCCATACGGGATTCTCGAAAAGGTCCAGACGGTACTTCAGGCGCAGAACCCTTCTCACGGCGTCATCAATCCTCGACATGGGAATGAGACCTTCATTGATGGCCGTCTTAATGTCGGTGCAGCAGTTCTTGTCGTAAGGGTCCATTATCATGTCGATACCGGCGTTGATGGCCTGGGCGAGAGCCTCGACCTTGTTGGCTGCGGTATGCTCCCTGGTGTAGAGGTTGTTGACGTCAGCCCAATCGGTGACGATCATTCCGTCCCAGTTGAGACCTTCCTTCAGCCATACTGTGAGAAGCTCGTGGTTCGCATGGGTGGGGATGCCGTTGATCGATGCCGAATTCACCATGACGGAAAGCGCTCCGGCGCGGATAGAGCGGCGGAAAGGCTCGAAGAACTTCTCCCTAAGGTCAAGCGGCGAAAGGTAGGCCGGAGTACGGTCCTTTCCCGTCCAGGGAACTCCATAGGCGAGATAATGCTTGGCGCAGGCGGCAACCTTGTCGGCGGGGATGTGGTTGGGATCTGTTCCCTGGTCTGCGATAGTGACGGCCTCCGCCATCACGGCTGAAAGGTAAGGGTCCTCACCCCAGCTTTCCCATCCGCGGGACCACCTGGCGTCACGTCCGAGGTCCATGACGGGAGAGAACACCCAAGGAGTGAGGGAAGCCTTGGTCTCATAGGCGAGAGCGTTGCCCATGTTGACGGCATTTTCGACGTTGAACGAAGCGGCAAGGTTGATTTCCTGGGGGAAGAAGGTTCCGTCGGAAAGGTAAGTCGCTCCGTGGATCATGTCAAGACCGTAGATGCACGGGATACCGATCTTCTCCATCGACACTTCCTGGAACCTCTTCACGACCTCAGCCGTATAAGCCGCGCTATGGGCACGGTCGTGTATGACGTTGAGGATTGAGCCGACCTTGTAGGTGCCGATGATTTCATCGAGCTTGGCTTCATCGACCTTTTCACCGGACTCGTCCATGACGGTTGAAATCGAAAGCTGGACCAGCTGTCCGACCTTCTCGTCCAGGGTCATGCCCTTCAGGGTCTTCTCAACCGAAGCCTCGATCTGGGGGTCGCGGGGAATCGCAGGAGTGGAATAAGCTCCGATGTCTTTTGTGGAATTGCAGGAAGATAACATAAAAAATGCGGCCGCCCCGACAAGGGCAGTCCCTAATAATTTATCCATTGTGGAAATAAGGTTTAGTAAATGACCATGCAGTCACTTGATACACACTATATTAAAAAAACGAACGGTACACGCGTTCCGATTTGCTCCAAAGGGATTTCAATCAAATGGCTGGCCACAGGGGACCAGCCATTGATTTCACTTACGTGGGAAGTACTAGTAAGTTACGACAGGCTCCAATACCTTGGCCTGGTCGATCATCTTCTGGAGTTCCTTAGCTGTAGGAACCCTTCTTACACGGTGCTCCTTCTCGTTGACCTCGATGAGGGTCTTCTCAAGATTGACCGCATTGCGGTTCCTGAGTTCCTTGACAGTGTCGACACCGCCTGCCTCGAGAAGCTCCGAGAACTGGGGACCGATACCCTTTACCCTGAACAGGTCGGCATGGTTCACCCAAGTGAGGATGAGATCATGACGGATTCCGGTGGATTCCTCAAGCTCCTTGCGGCCCTTGGGGGTTTTTCCTTTTTCGAGAAGCTGGGGAACAGTCTCGATGCCAACAGCGATGAGCTTAGCGGCGTAAACCTCGCCGATGCCCTGAATGTCAATGATTTTGTAAGCCATAATCTTATTAATTAAATGGTTGAATAATATGTTGCTTTCCGTGTCTTCCGGCCAAGGGTAAACCAAGCTGGAAACCCTTCTGGTCGGAGTTACCCCAAAATTAGGAAAAATTTTTAATATTCAAGCGTTTATTGAAAGATTTTTGAAAAAATACATATCCGCAAACGCTTTCCGGCGATACGGAAGCTTTTCAAACGGAAACTCTTCTTTTTCAAGGAAAAAGCCGGAGGATATTCCCCCGGCTCAATTGACCTGTGAAGAGGGGGTCTCCCCTACTTCGCTTCCTCGAAACCGTAATACTGTCCCTTCTGCCATACGGGGACACCGTTTTTCATCCACGCGGGAAGAGGACCGTCCTTGAGGTAGTAGTCGAAGAACTGCTGGAGCCTCACGGTAAGGTCACGGGTGTTCCTTCTCTCGGTAAGGTTGTGGGCCTCGTTGTTGTATTCGAGCAGCCAAGCGGGTTTTGAGAAACGGCGGAGGTTCATGAAGAACTCGATGCCCTGGTACCACGGAACGGCGCCGTCGGCGTCATTGTGCATGATGAGGACGGGAGTCTGGACCTTGTCGACGAAGAATACGGGTGAATTCTCGATATAGAGGTCAAGTCCGCCCTCTTCCCACATCGATTTTCCGATACGGCTCTGGCCGTGCTCATACTGGACCGCGCGAACGTTGCCGGACTCCCAACGGATTCCGCCGTATGCGCTGGTCATGTTGCCCACGGGAGCTCCCGCACCTGCTGCTCTGAAGAGGTTGGTCCTGGTGACCAGATAAGCAACCTGGTATCCTCCCCAGCTCTGTCCCTGGATGGCCATGCGTTCCTTGTTGATGAAGGGGAACTGCTCGCACATGGCTTCAGCTCCGGAAACGATGCAGTTGTATGCGCTTTCTCCGGGATGGCCTACGGTGTAGACGATATCCGGAACGAAGACGGCATATCCGTTGGAGACGTAATAAGGGATGTTGATGATGGAGCGTGAAGGAGCCGGAGCTGAGTACCTGTAGAGGGTCTCGGCGTTCTTCTCGTAGAAATAGATCATCATGGGGAGCTTATCGGCATCGGTCGTTCCGTCAGGGACATAGAGAAGTCCGTCCATCGGAGTTCCGTCATAAGCGTTCCAGTGCACAAGGCGGGGTTCGCCCCAACGGTACTGAGCCTGCTGGGGATTGATCGAGGAGAGCTTCTCTCCCTTGGCGATGTAGGCTGGAAGGTCGTTCTTGAAAGCGGACGCCACGACACCCTTGCGGGAGACTTCCCTCGTCAGGTAGATGTCGTAAGGATGACGGAAATCACCCTTCTGGAATGCCATCACGGCCTTGTTCCTGGCCTGGACCATTCCGGTAAAGTACTGCTTGTCGGTGAAGTACTTGGGCTCCTGGGGAGAGACACCCTGGAGAAAACCGAGGCCGTTTTCCTTGGTGACCTCGTTGAAGGCGGTGAGCATGATCTGGTCAGTCTTACCGGTGATGTGACGTACACCGACCCTCGATTCAGCCGCGGAAATCCCCCAATCGATGGCGGAAGTGCGCCTCAGCTGAACACGGTTCTGTCTTCCCACGCCCTTTGTGATGTTGACGACCTCGGAGCCGTCGGGTTTGAAGCGGAAGACGTCGTAACGGTCGCAGATGAGGACATATTCGTCGTTGCCGATCCAGGAAGGGCTGTCATAAGGTCCGGGGCTTGTCGGATGGTCGTCCTCCTCGTCGTAGAAAGCGGTCCTCTGGTCAGCGGTGAGGCACACGGTAGCTCCAGTAGCGACTTCGTATGTATAGAACTGGAGGTCCGAGCTGTCATACCAGATGAGGTATTTTCCGGTGGGAGAGATGGAAGGGCTGCCGGAAAGCTTGGTCATGATCCTCCGGTGCGAACCGTCCTTGAGGGAAACGATCTCGACGTCCCTGAAGTTGTTCCCGTCCCAGGTCGAAGATATCATGTAAGGGGTGCTGTCGGTAAGAAGGGCCCAGTCGTTGTCGGCTCCTCCCCAAAGGGACACTCTCGCGAACTCTGAAGTCGTCAGAGGGATGACCTCATGGTCGGGAAGGTTGATGACGGCCGGATATGTCTTCGAAAGGATGCTGTTCTGCTGAACCTTCTGCTGGGGAGGGGTACGGTAGGCGTCCCAGTTCCAGATGTCGATCTGGGCGGCCTCGAAGTCCACGATGGTGGTGTCCTTCGCGGGACGGAAAGGAGCCACACCGACGAATATCCTCTCGCCTGACGCGGAGAAATACGGAGCGCTGTTCTCGTTGAGGGTCCATCCTTCGGGGCATTTGGGGAAGGAGTGGTTCTGCGAGACTATCTCGGAGACTCTTCCGTTTCTCCAAAGTGAAAGGGCGCAATGCTTGTTGCCGTCCTTGAGGGAATCAGTCGAAGAGAGGAAAATGAGGTCACTGTCTGAAGGGCCGAAGGCCATTCCGCCGTAGAACTTCTTTCCTTCGGAAAGGGTCTCGCTTTCACCGCTTTGGAGATTGTACACCAAAAGGGCGTCCCTGGAAAGGGAGTCCTTCTTTTCCTTCTTGGTGGTGTAGGCCATCAGTGTTCCCATGCGGTTGAACTGGAAGGCGTCGGCGTTCTTCAGGGTATCGACCTTTCCCGTCGCGGGATCAAGGACGACTACGCCCTTGTCGAATGAATACGCCACATAGGGCATGGCGTCGGTCGAAGTGCGGATGGTCTTCACATCGGGGACCAACTTCACTTCCAAAGTCGAAAGATTGATGTAAGCGAGGCTGTCCTTGGGCATATCCTCCCTTTTCTTCTTGTCGATCCTGGCCTGACGGGTGTCGGCGAAAGGAGCCACGACCTTGCAGTAGGCCCATTTTCCCGTAGGATCTACGGAAAGGCCGCTTCCGCGGGGTATCCGGACCTCCTTGGAGTTGTCGGTGCGGCGGATCACGACGCAGGCGTCACCTTCCTGGGGAGTGATCGAATAAGAGAGGATTGTGCCGTCCGGGGTCAATGACCCACGGGAGATGCTCTGCCAACCGTCATAGACGCTGTGGTCCAGCGGTTTGGTCTGGGCAGTAGACAGCAGCGGCAATATAGCCAGCAGTGCGGGCAGGAAAGTTTTCTTCAACATGCTATGTACGTTTTTTTGAGTTCCGTATATTGGTTTTTCAGCAAAAAGCACGATATTCGTAAATGTAGAAAATTATTCCCGGAAAATACTCCCTGAGAAACACTTTTTTGCAAATGGACACAGCTAACGTTACCATCCAATCCCCTCTCGAGGGATTGAAACTGGACTGCATCATGACAAAGCCACAATCCTCCGAACTCAAGGGGATCGTGCAGATAGTCCACGGAATGGCCGAACACAAGGAAAGGTACCTTCCCCTGATGAACTTCCTTTCCCTGGAAGGATATGTCTGCATAATAAGCGACACCAGGGGCCACGGCAAAAGCGTGAAGTCCCCTTCCGACCTGGGATATTTCTACGGAGAAGGGGCTGACGGAATAATCGGAGACGTGCTCGCGGTGAACAAGTACATCTGCTGGGCTTTCCCCGACCTTCCGGTCTTCCTGCTTGGCCACAGCATGGGTTCCCTCATCGCAAGGTGGTATCTCCATGAACACGCCGACACGATAAAGGGTCTCTTCCTGGTGGGGACTCCCGGATACAACCCCGCCGCCAAGGCCGGAAAGGCCCTCTGCAACTTCCTCACCGCCACGCGCGGCGGAAAGGAAAAGGGCGGAAGGAAGGTTTCTTCCCTTGTCCACAAGATGGCGATCGGCCAGTTCGGCAAAGCCTTCCCCGGTGAAGCGGAGAATTCCTGGATATGTTCCGATCCGGAAGTCGTCAAGGAGTACAACGCGGACCCCCTGTGCGGATTCCCGCTGACGCTGGACGGATACAACGCCCTGATGGAGCTGATGATAAAGGACAATGACCCTAAGCTGTGGAAACTCACTCCGGTCGATATGCCCGTCATCTTCCTTTCCGGAAACCTCGACCCCTGCATGGGTGAAGAAAAGAGCATCCTTCAAGCCGCTTCGCTTCTGACGAAGGGAGGTTTCCCCAACACCGAAGTCCACATCTACCCCGGAATGAGGCACGAAATCCTCAACGAAAAGGGCAAGGAAAAGGTATTCTCGGACATTCTGGGATATCTCGGGAAATGGATTGACGCCGAATAATCCTTACCCGGATCCGGACATACAAGCGACAGCCGCATCCCCACTTGAAAGGAATGCGGCTGCTATTATATCTGCCCCAGGGTTCAACTGCCCTCAGTCAACGGAATCCGAAAGTCTCTCCGTGTGGGAATTCACCAGATAGACGATCGACACGTAAGGTATTCCCGAATTCGTGGCGAGACCGATTTCGCAGGTGCGGCTGTTGGAATATCCAACCTTGGCATCTTTCACTTCTTCTTCGAGTTTACGGAGAGCGTAGGAGTTGATTTCGGGATTGGTCATGCCCTTGTCCCCCGCGAATCCGCAGCAGCCTACGCCTTCGGGGACGATGACTTCCGAAGAACAGAGTCTGGCCAGCGAAACGATCTTGTCCCCAAGGCCCATCAGGCGCATCGAGCAAGTGATGTGCACCGCCACGGGATCCTTTGTCTGGGTGAAGACGAGGCGGTTCCTGACGAACTCCCAAATGAACTCGGCGGGTTCATAAAGATGCATGCGGGAAATCTTCTTCCTCATCCTGTGAAGGCACGGGCTCTGGTCGCAAAGGACGGGATATTTTCCCTCCTCGGAGGCTTTCCAGAGGGCTTCTTCGAGTTCCGCACTTTTCCTGTCGGCGATTTCGGGCATGCCCTTGCTTTCCCAGATCGTTCCGCAGCAAAGGGAATCCATCCCTTCGGGGAAGATGACCTCGTATCCGGCCTTGTGCAGAAGATCCGTCATCTCCTCGACCAAAGGTCTTGAAACGGGTGAGCCGTACTTGGGAAGGCCCATCGTCTGGTTTATGCAGCTGGGGAAATAAACGACTTTGAGTTTCTCCTCGGGATTCGGGAGATTCTCCGGAATCCTGTACGCCTTGGGCGTGGACGGAGTCCAGAGGGGAACGCCCATTTTGTGCAGTCCCCTCGCGAACGAAGCCATGGCCCCTGTTCCGATGACACCCTGTCCGAAGGAAGCCAGATTGAGGGCTGAGCGGACAACGTTCTTCGCCTTGGGGAAATTGTCGGCCGCCCACGAAGCTACCTTCATGACGGTGCCGTCGGGTTTTAGGGACTCGCGCCGAAGTTGATGCGTGAGATCCGCCACATTTATGCCCATCGGACAGGAAGTCGAGCAAAGTCCGTCTCCGGCGCAGGACTGTTCCCCGAGGTAGGTGTAATCCTTGACAAGTCTCGAAAGCAGCGCGTCGTCCTCATGGGTTTGGGAAAGGCGTTCGATTTCACGCCGTGCGACGATCCTTGTCCTTGACGAAAGAGTGAATCCGCACGAAAGGCAGTTGACTTCGCAGAATCCGCATTCGATGCACTTGTTGAGGTGCGCATACGCTTCCTCCAGTTCCTTTTCCTCACCACCCACCTTGGGCGTGAGGACAGGCATCGCCTTGAAGTTCTTGAGGAAACACTCCGGATCATCGTTGAAGATGACTCCCGGATTGAGGATGCCTTTGGGATCGAAGAGGGCTTTGATCCTCTTCATCACAGAGAAAGCCTTCTCCCCCCACTCGAACTCCACGAAGGGAGCCATGTTGCGTCCCGTGCCGTGCTCGGCCTTGAGGGAGCCGTCATACTTTCTGATGACCATTTCGGCCACATCCCTTATCATCGCCTCGTAACGGGCGGTGTCTTCAGGGGTCTCGAACGACTGGTTTATGATGAAGTGGAAATTCCCCTCAAGGGCGTGCCCGTATATGCACGAGTCGTCATATCCGTGACGGTCAAGAAGGGCCGAAAGGTCGGCCGTCGCCTCGGGAAGGTCTTCGATATGGAAGGCCACGTCCTCTATCATGCAGGTCGTGCCCTCCTTCCTCATTCCTCCGACGGAAGGGAAGATACCCGAGCGGATGGCCCAATATTTTCCGTACTCGGCGGGATCGGACGTGAAATTCACCTCGACCCCGTAGGGTTTGAGAGCCTTCTTTATTGAAGAAATGTTCCTGTTCAGTCCGTCGATGGTATCGGATTCAGTCTGGGTGAGAACGGCGGTCAGGTCACACTGGGAGATGTCCTTACCCTCGTTCTGCATCCGTACGCACTCGGCGATGAAGCGATGGTCATTCACCGAAGCCAGGCTCCTCTTGTCGAGGAGTTCGGCGGCGGAGATGGAAAGCTTCTTCATGCTCACCACTCCCCTCGCGGCAGACTTTATGTCCGGGAAATATATCATCGCGCTCGCCCTGAACGGGGAAAGCGGGACGGTGTCCATCGTCACTTCGCTCATGAAGGAAAGCGTTCCTTCGGAGCCGACCATGATATGGGCGATTATGTCGAAGGGGTCGGTGTACCTTATAAGTGGAAGGATATTCAGTCCGGTGACGTTCTTTATGGAGTACTTGTACGCTATCCTCCTTGAAAGTTCCGAGTCCTTCTGGACTTCGTCACGGAGAGCCTCAATGCCTTCGATGATCTCCGGATGCGAGAGACGGAAATCACGCCTGCTCTCAGCGGAGGAAGTGTCAAGAACTGTCCCGTCGGGAAGAATGATCCTTATTCCGGAGAGCATCCTGTCGGAGTTCGCATGGGTTCCGCAGCTCATGCCGGAAGCGTTGTTCATCACGATGCCGCCGACCATGCAGGAGCCGATCGAAGCGGGGTCCGGACCGAACTTCCTGCCGTAAGGGGCGAGGAAACGGTTCACGGCCGCGCCGACTATTCCGGGCTGGAGGGTGATCTTCCCCGAGTCCGGGTCGTAGGAATACTTCTCCCAGTTCTTGCCGGCGACAATAAGGACGCTGTCGGAAATGGCCTGTCCGGAAAGGGACGTTCCGGCGGCACGGAAAGTGACGGGGACTCCCATAGAATGGGCCAGTCCGAGAATGGCGGCCACTTCCCCCTCGTCAGAAGCGCGGACGACCACCTGGGGCGTCATCCTGTAGAAACCCGCATCAGTGCCCCAGCAAAGGCGCCGAAGTTCATCGGTATAGACTCTCTCCTCCGGAAGAATCTTTTCCAGAGCACGGACAAAGTCCTTGTGTTTCTTATCCAACGTATTGATAGCCATAGTATGTTTTCAGTGAATTGCAACTGCCTTTTCCGCCGGGGCGGAGTTGGCATCAAAAGCGAAGTTACGAAAAATATCCGCAAAGCGAACCTATTTTCTTACATATGCGAAAAGGACTTTTCCCCAGATGCCGCAGAGGCGTCCCTGAGGGTGAAAAAAGATCCCGACCTTCGGAAGGCCGGGATCAGAAGTATCGGGAGTCCGTGCGTACGATCAGAGTTTCGCGACAAGGTCGCTTATCATCTTCAGCTGGTCGGGAATGCTGATATGCTGAGGGCACTTGGGAAGACAAGCGTTGCAGGTGACGCACTGGTCAGCCCTCGCACCCTTGTCAAGTTCATTGTAAAGCTTGAGGAAAGCTTTCTTTTTCTTGTTGTAGTTCTTGTCCTTCTTCTCAGGATCGGGGATATTGAGGGAATCGCTCGCGGTGTTGAACACCCTGAAGTTGCCGGGAATGTTCACATCGTGCGGACAAGGCATACAGTATGAGCAGGCCGTACAGGGGATGTGGACGTTGGACTTGTAGAGGTCCGCCACCGTCTGCATGAAGGCCATCTCCTTGTCGTCGAACGGCTCGAACCCAGTGAAAATCGAAACGTTTTCCTTGAGCTGCTCCATGTTGGACATGCCGGAAAGGGTTATCATCACGTTGGGAAGCGATCCGACGAAAGTGAGGGCGTTGCCGGCGGGGGTGAGGTCCGGATGACGTTCCCTCATCACTCCGGCCAGAGCGTCGCTGACATTGGCGAGGGCTCCTCCCTTCACGGGCTCCATCACGAGAACGGGGATGCCCTTTTCGGTGAGGTAGTTGTACAGATACTCCGAGCTGGTCTCGCCCTGGGGAGGTCCCCAGTTGGCGGGCATGTCCTTCCAGTCGGCGTAGTTGAGCTGGATCTGGACGAGCCCCCAGTCGTACAGGTCGACCAAAGGAGGAAGGGTAGCGTTGCTTCCGTGGAAGGAGAATCCCAGATGCTTGATTCTGCCCGCCGCCTTCTGCTCGAGGATGTAGTCGAACACACCGTTGTCACGGAAGCGTTTATTGAACTCGTCGATGTTCGTCACGTTATGGAGGAGGAAGAAGTCCACGTAATCCACCTGGAGGTTCTTCAGGGAAGTCTCGAACATCGTCTTGGCGGCTTCAAGGGTAGGTTCCTGACGGCCGAAGGCCATATTGGACATCTTCGTAGCGATCTTGTAGGATTCCCTGGGATGACGGCTGAGGGCCTTGCCCGTGACGACCTCGGATTCTCCGTAAGCCGGAGCCGTATCGAAATAGTTCACGCCATGCGCTATGGCATAGTCTATCATCTGGTTGACGGCCTCCTGGTCAAGGTGACCGCCGTGTCCGAATCCTCCTTGTCCGCCTTCGCTTGGAAGGGAAGGAAGCCTCATGCAACCGAGACCGAGAAGACCCAGGGTCTCCCCCATCTTGCTCCAAGTGCGGGTATCGACTTTGGAGCCCTCGGGAGCTTCAGTCCATGGAATCGCGGCCGAAGCGGCCGATGCTGAAGAGGAATTTCCGGAAGAAGTGCAGGAGCGGAGAATGGCGCCTCCTGAAGCGAGGCCCACAGATGCGAAGAACATCCCCTTGAGGGCTTCGCGACGGGTGATTTTCTTGTCCATATAGTTTCAGTGTATGAATTGCGTTGTTCGTATGTTCCTGTCTTACAAAATTAACAAAAAATCTCCCTAACCCACCATGAGCGTCGGGAGAAAATGCATTTTGTGACGGACAAGCCTCCTTTGAACCTATTCGGCGGAAAGTTCCACGGCGATGCGCTGCGCCTCGTCAAGAACCCTGAGGAAGTTGCCTCCCCAGAGTTTTTCCAGGTCTTCGGGAGAAAATCCCAATTCCACAAGACGGGTGGTGATGTTGATGAGGTCATTGTCACCGTTGAGGCCCCAGCCTCCGCCTCCCCCATCGAAATCGCACGCTATCCCCACGTGGTCGATTCCGGCCACCTTTATGCAGTGAAGCAGATGCTCGAAGAAATAATCGATGCTCACCTTGTCGTAGTCGGTATCCATATAATCGGGAACGATGTACACCTGGATGACTCCGCCGTTGTCACGGAGAGCCCGGAGCTGGTCATCCGTTATGTTCCGGTTATGGTCGAAAACGGCCTTGGCCCCGGAATGGGAACATATGATGGGGGCCTTGCTCAGACGGATGCAGTCCCAGAAAGTGCCGCTGCTCGTATGGGAAACGTCCACGAGGATTCCGCGGCGGTTCATCCGCTCCACGACTTTCTCACCGAACGGGGTGAGTCCCAAAGTAGTATCGGCGCTGTGTGAAGAGGAAGTATGGCAGATGGCGTTGTCATATAGGTGCGAGAGAGTTATATAGACAACTCCCCTGTCGGCGAAATGGTCCACATTGGAAATGTCCTCCCCTATGCCGTAGCCGTTCTCTATACCGAGGAAGAAAGCCTTCTTGCCGTCACGTTTGAGGGCTCTTGCCTCGGCTCCCGTCCTCACGATTCCCGCTCTCGAGGAGTTCTTCTTCACATCCTCCCCGATCTGGTCGAGGATGGAGTCACAGTACCTGAACGCTTCCTCGGGTCTGTTCCCGTCGAAATGGTTCTGGCCGATGTAGCTTATCAGTACCCTCGAATCCAGATGGCCTTCATCCATCTTCTGGATGCTTAT
Organism: Bacteroidales bacterium; assembly: GCA_017469845.1. Taxonomy (GTDB): domain Bacteria; phylum Bacteroidota; class Bacteroidia; order Bacteroidales; family UBA932; genus Cryptobacteroides. Next base: position 86,100 of record JAFUFP010000045.1, read on the forward strand.
CTGGTTGTCGGCCCTCTCCCCTATGGAATAACCTTCGTCATATCGGCAGGGAAGGTCCCCATGCAGATCGATCGAGAATATCCTCCCCATCACTTCCTTCGCCTTCCGGTAGTAGGATGCTTTCCTCACGAGGTCCCCGACCGACACGATCGCCTCCGGCCTTCTCATAAGCCCGGCGTCAATCCGCATCGTAAGGGATGAAGAGCCGAAGCAGGGGACGTTCATGTCGGTCACAGCCTTATAGAAAAGGACCGAAAAAGCGTCATTCTCCCTGACCCAATTCTGGGGGAATGCCACACCGTCCCACCTTGAGGCCATATCCCTGAGAACTGCTCCGTCAGTGGTTTGGGGAACGATGACGGGAGCGCCTCCGGAGCGGAGGATCTCTCCGCAGAGCCTTTCCGCCGCCGTGCACTGGGGTACGGCGACAAGAGGAGCGGTCTCCCTGGAAACGCTTTCGCTCTCATCCGCCGAGTTGAAAAGGTATTTCACCTCGTCCGGATAATGTATCTCCTGGGAATGAGCCCCGGTATATACGAACAGCATAGCGGCTGAAGCCGCCGACAAAAGCTTGAGAATCTTTTTCATACAAGGAATTTCTATTTGGAGAAGGACTCTTCACCCTTCTTGCCGACGAGCGAAGAAACGGCGTAAGCGCCGACCACATTGGCTGTCGAGTTCACAAGAGTCGCGGGAATGTCGACTATTGTCCCTATCACCATAAGGGTGGCGGCGAAGGAAGGGTCTATTCCGAGAACCGAGCAGATGAGGATTTCGGCGGTCATGCCCCCGATGGGGACGGCCCCGACAACGGCGCTCACGAGGATCGCAAGAAGGATTATTTCGACGGAGGAGCCGAATGTGGGATTGAACTGCGAATAGAACACAAGGGCGAAGACGATCTTCAGGACTTCCGCTATCACGGATCCGTCCTTGTGAAGGTTGATTCCAAGAGGAATCACGCTCTCGGCGATGCTTTCATCCACCCCCATCTTCTTCGCATACGAAATGTTTATCGGCATGCACGCCGCGGAAGAACAGGTCGCTATCGCCGTAAGCGAAGGATCCAGGATATTCTTCCAGTAAGACCGGAGAGAACCTCCCGTCACGACCACGTACAGTGAATGCATCACGAAGTAAACGAACAGGGAAACCACGAGGTAAAGGACGAAAACCTGCAGGTACGACCCCACCACGGCACTCCCCAAGGACCCGATCATGTCCGCGAAATAGCACCCCAGACCTATGGGAGCTGCCTTCATCACGATTTCCATCATCTTCATGATAAGGGATGTCCCTTCCTGGAGAAGACGGGAAAGCACGGTGGCCTTTTCTTCCAATGAAGCGACGGCAAGGCCTAAGATGGAAGCGAATATTATAAGGGGTAGAAGATTCGATTTGGAAAGGAGCAGCGGGAAGTCACTCACCGTGAAAGTTCCCACTATGGCGTCCCCGAGCGAAGTATCCTCAACCTGGGCGGCAAGAGAGCTTCCGGCGGCTTCTATCCCGGAGAAAGGATTCCAGACCAAAAGGCTCACGTACGAAAGGATGCCGGCGAAAAGCGACATCACGACAAAAACACCGAAAGCCGTCCCGAGGACCTTTCCGACGAGATTGCTCTTCTTGAGGGAGCACATGGCCTGGGCTATGCTGAAAAACACGAGCGGCACCACGAGGACGAAGATGAGGTTGAGGAATATATCCCCAACGGGCTTCACGACTGAAGCCCCCTCACCCGCTATCGCTCCGGCTATTCCGCCAATGACGACTCCTCCCAGAAGGAGGAGCGTCGAGCGGTAATTTTTCCAGAATCCCACCATAGATGAAAAAAGTGTCAAGTCCGTTCCGATCCGGGCCGCCTTGAAGGGGAATGCGGTCTACCGGTTCGAATACATCTTCTCGTAATACTTCTGATAGTCTCCGCTGGTGACGTTGTCAAGCCAATCCTGGTTGTCCAGGTACCACTTGACAGTCCTGCGGATACCCTCCTCGAACTGCAGGGAAGGCTCCCAGCCGAGCTCCTTCTGGAGCTTGGTGGAGTCGATCGCATAACGGAGGTCATGGCCGGCCCTGTCGGTCACGAAGGTGATGAGGCCCATGTCCTCGCCCTCGCTTCTTCCCAGAAGATCATCGACGGTATTGATGAGGACCTTTATGAGGTCAATGTTCTTCCACTCGTTGAAGCCGCCGATGTTGTAAGTCTCGGCAGTCTTGCCCTCATGGAAAATGAGGTCTATCGCCCTGGCGTGGTCCTCCACGTAGAGCCAGTCCCTCACGTTCTCGCCCTTGCCGTAGACGGGAAGGGGTTTACGGTGACGGATGTTGTTGATGAAAAGGGGTATGAGCTTCTCGGGGAACTGGTATGGACCGTAGTTGTTCGAGCAGTTCGTGACGACGGTTGGAAGGCCGTAGGTATCGTGATAGGCCCTCACGAAATGGTCACTCGAAGCCTTCGCCGCGCTGTACGGGCTGTGGGGACGGTACCCAAGGTCCTCGGTGAAGAACTTCTTGCCGTAAGCGAGGTGATGCTTACCCGAAGAGGCCTTCGTCGTGAAAGGAGGCTCTACTCCCGAAGGATCCGTAACCTCGAGGGCTCCGTACACCTCGTCCGTTGAAATGTGATAGAATCTCTTGCCTTCGTATTTCTCGGGAAGGGTGTCCCAGTAGACCTTCGCGGCCTGGAGCATGGAAAGAGTTCCCATGACGTTGGTCCTGGCGAAGGTGAAGGGATCCTTGATCGAACGGTCAACATGGCTCTCGGCGGCAAGGTGGATAATGCCGTCGACCTTCTCCTCCTTCATAAGGGCGAGAACGCCCTCGAAGTCGCATATGTCAAGTTTCGCGAAGCGATAGTTCGGCTTGTCCTCGATATCCTTGAGGTTAGCCAGGTTACCGGCATAGGTAAGGCAGTCAAGGTTTATTATCCTGTAATCGGGATACTTGTTCACGAAAAGGCGAACCACATGGCTCCCGATGAATCCGGCTCCGCCGGTAATGATGATTGAGCGTTTGTATTCCATAATTTTCGTATTTTTCTTTTTCAGTGTTCCTTCCCCGGATCCTCATTCTTCATCAACTTGACGCACTCCGCCAAAGAATCCCTCCAGTGCGGAAGAGTCAGGGAGAAGTCCTTCTTTATCTTGGATTTGTCGAGGACCGAGTAGAGAGGAGAGCGCTCCTTGAGGTGAGACTCCTCCCAAAGGCCCGGCACAACTTCGACAGGGAGGCCGTAAAGGGCTATAGCGCTGTGACAGAAGTCGTACCACGACCCGACCCCCTCGTCCGAAATGTTGTAAATCCCCGTGAAATCCCGGTCGGCCTGCCCGAAAAGGGAAAGGTCACCCGAATGGATCACATCAAGGATGAAGCGGCAAAGGGTGAAGGTGGAAGTGGGAGTCCCCACCCTATCATAAGGCACCTTTACGCTCCGGTGCATCGATGAGAACTTGATGAGGTCGGTGAGAGGATTTCGGCCGTAGGGCGAAAAAAGCCAACCCGTACGGAGTATCATATAACGGCACTTGGATGCCCTTATCGCCACTTCACCGGCGAACTTCGTCACTCCGAAGACTCCCCATGGAGCCGGACTCAGGTCCTCCCTCGCCGGAGTACAGGACTCCCCGTTGAAAACGTATCCGGTGGAGATGTGGATGACGGGAATGTTGCACCGGGCGGCGATTTTGGCGACATTCGCCGTCCCTTCCCTGTTCACGAGGTCCGCCATCACGTGGTCATCCTCGGCAGCGGCCACATCCGGGGTAGAAGCGCAGTTGATGATTAAGTCCACCATCTCGGATTCGCAGACGATCGACAGGGCATCGGCGTTCGTCACATCCAGATACAGGGTGTCGTAGTTCCCCACCTGGCTTATGTCGGAGAAGATGTAATGGTCCTTCTCCCCTTCGGAAAGTTTCCGGAGGGTCATGCCGATCTGGCCGTTTGCGCCTGTGACGAGAATATTCATGGATGAAGATCCCCTTTGGGGATGAATACAAAGATACACGAAACTTTTCGGTTTGTGAAGAAGAATGGGTAATTTTGCATTTGAGGATCGCCGCACCAAGGCGCCTCCGCAGCGACACATGACAGAAAGACCTATAATATATCTATATACTGACGGGGCCTGCAGCGGAAATCCCGGTCCGGGCGGTTACGGCATAGTCCTCAAATGCGGTCCTCTCCGCAAGGAGATGAGCGGAGGATTCATCCGAACGACGAACAACAGGATGGAACTTCTCGCCGTCATCCTCGGACTCGAAGCCATAAAGTGGGAAGGCGCCACCGTCGAAGTGTGGAGCGACTCCTCCTACGTCGTGAACGCCATCACCAAAGGGTGGCTCTTCAATTGGGAAAGGAAAAACTGGAACAAGGTCAAGAACCCTGACCTCTGGCAAAGGTTCCTGCCGCTTTACCGTCGCCACAGAGTCACTTTCCATTGGCTCAAAGGCCATGCGGGCCATCCCGAGAACGAGAGATGCGACCGCCTCGCGGTTGACGCCGGAGCCGGAGCGCTTTCCCGCGGGGAATCACTTCCGGCTGATACGGGATTCGAACAGAACGAGGGTTCCATTTCAGGGCAGGAATTCCTGTTCGGGGAATGAAGATTGTCAACCGTAAAGCTTCTTCGGTCCTCTTCAGTTCCAAATAAACTTTTGGTCCAGAAAGAATTCCATGACATATTCTTTAGTACATTTTTTATATATTTGCATACTAGGCAGAAAAACTATTTATCAGTTATTTTAATGAGTTACGAATACAGCATACGAATACCTGAGAGCGACAGAGCCATGTTCCGCCAATGGGCGCGTAAAATGGGTTGGAATCTTTCCCGCCCAAAGAAAGTATTTGATGAGCCCAATGCAGAAACGTTGCAGGCCTTCAAGGATATAGAAGAAGGAAAAGGATTGGAGCCTTTGGATCCTGACAATTTTGAGGAATATGTAGCTTCTCTCTGAGCATGTGGAATCTGATACAGACCGGGCAGTTCAAAAAAGATTTGAAACGCTACAAGAATCAGCCCGCCAAGATAAATGCGCTCGGGGTCATTTTGAAACATTTGAGCGAAAACGGAACAGTTCCCGCTTCATGCCGGCCACATGCATTGTCGGGTGATTGGTCCGGATACTACGAATGCCATATATTAAATGATTTTCTCCTCATTTGGAAGGATCCGAAAACAGGAAACATATACCTGGCGCGTCTGGGGTCACACTCCGAATTGTTCGGAAAATAACCGATGGATTCCCCTGTCCTGATCCGGTACAACCGCCATTCGGGATCCGAATTCTCCCTCAAACGACCAGTAAAAAAACGCACACGCAATGATCAACAACAAAGTGGTTGTCGGAATCACCGCAGGTGACGGCAACGGAATAGGATACGAAGTAATCATCAAATCTCTCGCTGACGCCAGGATCCTGGAGTCATTCACTCCCGTGATCTACGGTTCGTCCAAAGCCTTCGGCATACACCGGAAGAGCCTTCACAACATAGACCTCGCCGAGACGCGTCTCATCTCCTCGGCCAAGGATGCCAAAGTACGCTGCATCAACATCGTGAGCTGCGTTCCCGACAATGTCGGAATCGAACCCGGCAAGCCCACGAAGGATTCGGCGAAAGCCGCGATGATATCGCTCGGAAGGGCCATCGAAGACATAAAGCAGGGTGACATCGACGTACTTGTGACGGCGCCCATCAACAAGAAGGCCATGAATCTGGAAGGATTCGGGCACACGGGACACACCGAGTACCTCGAGCAGGAATTCGGAGTGGACGAGGCTCTCATGTTCATGGTCAGCGACCGCCTCAAGGTGGCTGTAGTGACCGGCCATATTCCCCTGAAGGACGTTCCCACCAGCATAACTTCCGAAGGTATAGTCACCAAGCTCCGTCTGATGCAGGATTCCCTGAAGAGGGACTTCGGTGTCGTCGAGCCCAAGATCGCCGTTCTCGGCCTCAATCCCCACTGCGGCGACGGCGGACTTTTGGGAGACGAGGAGCAGAACATCATAACCCCCGCGATCGAGAAGGCGAACGCCGAAGGCATAATGGCTTTCGGTCCCTACGCTTCCGACGGATTCTTCAGCCTCGGGAACTACGCCAAATTCGACGCCACTCTCGCCATGTACCATGACCAGGGACTCGCTCCCTTCAAGGCCCTCGCCTTCGAAAGCGGAGTCAACTTCACGGCCGGTCTTCCCGTCGTGAGGACTTCCCCAGACCACGGAACGGCATACGACATGGTCGGACGCGACCAGGCCGACCCCCACTCGATGATGCACGCCATCTATACCGCCATCGACATCTTCAGAAGCCGTCTGCGCTATGACGACCTTCTTGACGGAAGGATGGACCGCAAGTTCACCGAGAGCCAGGAAGAGGGCAAGAGGAAGGGCCGTCCCCAGATAGCATAAGCTTTTCCCCCACCGGGGTCATGTCAAGATGTACACCGACAATCTCAACTCAGACATCCAGTTCCTGCAGGGGGTGGGGCCCAAAAGGGCCGCGCTCCTCAAAAAGGAATTGGAGATAGAGACGATCGGTGACTTCATCAGATACTATCCCTTCCGGTACATAGACCGCAGCACGATCACTCCCATCGGCGAGATAAGGAGTGAGTCGGCATACGTGCAGTTCCAGGCGCAGGTACTTTCCGTCAACGTGCCCGCTCCGGCCTCCGGAGGTAAGATGAAGAGGATATCGGCCATCGTCGGCGACAGCAGCGGACAGATGGAACTTGTCTTCTTCAAAGGACTCAAATACATCCAGGAAAGGCTGCAGGTGGGTTCCACCTGGTTGTTCTTCGGGAAGCCGAGTTACTTCAACGGCAGGATCAACATGGTCCACCCGGAGATCGACAGCCCGATAGTCCAGGGCGCGAACGACAAAAGTTCCGGAGTCATGACGGGAGTCTACCCTTCCACCGAGAAACTCAAGAACGCCGGCATCACCGGAAAGGTCATGAACCGACTGATGTCCAACGCCCTCAACCTCACCCTTCCCGAAATCAAGGAAACCCTCCCCGACTACATCATAAGGGACAAGGGACTCCTTCCCCTGAAGACAGCCCTTCTCAACATACACTTCCCCAAGGACGCATATTCCCTGGACAAGGCAACGTACCGCCTCAAGTTCGAGGAACTCTTCTTCCTGCAGCTTTCGCTCCTCAAGCAGAAGTACGTCCGCAGCAGGGCAGAGCAGGGGCTTCCGATGCCCAAAGTCGGGAAAGCCTTCAACGATTGCTACAACGCACTCCCCTACGAGCTCACCGGTGCGCAGAAGAGGGTCATCCGTGAAATCCACACCGACCTCAAGAGCGGACACCAGATGAACCGTCTCCTTCAGGGGGACGTGGGAAGCGGCAAGACGATGGTAGCCGTACTTTCTTCGCTCATCGCCATCGGTAACGGATACCAAGCCTGCATCATGGCCCCGACCGAGGTACTTTCACAGCAGCATTTCGCGAACATATCCAAATACCTCGCCCCGACCGACGTAAAGGTCGCCCTCCTTACCGGCAGCACAAAGGCTTCCGAAAGGAAGAAGATACACCAGGGCCTTCTTGACGGATCGATCGGCATCGTGGTGGGAACCCATGCGCTCATCGAAGATACGGTCCAGTTCAAGAATCTCGGCCTTGCCATCGTCGACGAGCAGCACCGTTTCGGAGTCGAGCAGAGGGCCAGGCTCTGGAACAAAACCGTCGGCGGAATCCCGCCCCATGTCCTTGTAATGACTGCGACCCCCATCCCGAGAACACTCGCCATGACCCTGTACGGGGACCTCGACGTCTCCGTCATCGATGAGATGCCTCCGGGAAGGAAGCCCGTACTGACGATGCAGATAACGGAGCGCAGGCGCTATGCCCTCAACAAGTTCATGAAGGACCAGATAGCCCTCGGAAGGCAGGTCTTCGTAGTGTACCCGCTCATTTTCGAAAGCGAGAAAGCCGACTATGCGAACCTTGAAAAGGGTTACGAGAAGCTCGTCGAGGACTTCCCCTTCCCTCCCTACAAAGTGGCCATCGTCCACGGGAAGCAGACCAACGACGAGAAGAACTTCAACATGTCGGCATTCGCCGGCGGAAGGGCCCATATCCTGGTTTCCACGACCGTCATCGAAGTCGGAGTGGATGTGCCGAACGCCTCCGTGATGGTCATCGAAAGCGCCGAAAGGTTCGGCCTCAGCCAGCTCCACCAGCTGAGGGGCAGGGTCGGAAGAGGCTCGGACAAGTCGTACTGCGTCCTTGTGAGGGGCGACAAAGTCAGCAAGGAATCCGCCAAGAGGCTTGACCTCCTGTGCCAGACCGAGGACGGATTCGTCCTGGCGGAAGAGGACATGAAGATGAGGGGACCCGGAGACCTCGAAGGGACCCAGCAGAGCGGACTTCCCGTTTCCCTCAACATCGCCTCCGTAGCCAAGGACGGAAGGATCCTCCAGGATGCGAGGGACTATGCGGAAAAAGTACTGGAAAGCGATCCTCTCCTTTCCAGCCAAAGGAACGAGCCCCTTGTCCAGGAGCTGGGGAAAGACAAATACCGGAGGGACGACTTCAGCAACATCAGCTGATCCGTCTTCCTTCCATAACTCCCGACAGGACAAATCATGACTTCATACAATGCCAGAATAGAGATATGCTGCCCTTCAGCGGAAGCCGCATTCGCGGCAGAGAAAGCGAGGGCAAACCGGATAGAACTTTGCAGGAATCTTGAAACCGGAGGATTGACCCCGTCCGAAGGGGACATAATGAAGGTGGCCAATATCCTCGACATCCCGGTCAATGTCCTCATCCGCCCCAGGGAAGGGACTTTCGTGTACAATGAAGAGGAAGTCTTCCAAATGCTGAAATCCATCTACTTCTGCGGAATCACCGGAGCGGTCAACGGAGTCGTTATCGGAGCCCTCACGGAAGACGGGAATGTCGATGTGGATGCCTGCCGGAAAATGATCGCACAGGCGCGGGAATTCAGAATGGAAGTGACGTTCCATAGGGCCATAGATGAACCCGGGGACATCTTCGCAAGACTTCAGGACGTAATCAACTTGGGTGTCGACAGGGTGCTCTCCTCAGGAGGAGCTCCCACGGCCGAACAAGGTGCCGAGACCCTCGCCGAAATGGTCAAACTCTCCGGAAAGAGGGTATCGGTGATGCCGGGATGCGGAGTGACCCCAGAAAACGCCTCCCGTATCCTCGATATTACCAAGGCACATGAAATCCACGGCTCCAGGATCGGAATCATCGACGTGCTCCATCCCAGAGGGAACCAGCCATCCAAAAAGAAAAAGAAGAAAGCCTAGCGGACAGACTCAAGGAAAGCCGCCAGCTCCGTAAAGAAAACGTCACGGTAAGGTTTTCCGAGGGTGTCATTCCCGTAGGGTTCCCTCCGGAATCCCCATCCGTGTCCGCCGGCGGGATAGATGTGCATCTGGGCGGGGACATTCTTCTCCTTCAGAGCCTCGAAATACAGTATGCTGTTCTTCGGCGGAACGGTGGTGTCGTTCTCGCTAAGGGCCAAGAAGGTCGGCGGCACGCCTTCATGCACCTGGTACTGCAGGGAATATTTTTTGACCTGGGCGTTATACCTGGCCATCCTCTCTTCGTACTCTTCATCGGAGATTCCCTTGGCGAAATAGGATTCCTTCTCCCCTATGAGATTGTCATGGGTCCCCTGATGGGTAAGACCTGCCTCCAAAGAGATCACCGGATAGATGAGGACGGAGAAATCCGGTCTCGTCACCTCGTCGTCATAATACACCGAAGCGGTTGCGGCGAGATGTCCTCCCGCAGAGAATCCCATGATTCCCATGCTTTTTATCCCCCACTCCTCCGCATGGTGGCGGCAGTAGCGGAAAGCGTTCTGCACGTCATGCAGAGGAATCGCGTCATTGGTTTTCGGGAGACGGTACTTAACGACGCAGACCGTTATTCCCTTGTCGACAAGCCAATCCGCGACGCAGCTTCCCTCGTTCCACATCGACACCATGAAATATCCCCCGCCGGGACATACTACGACCATCTGTCCGTTGGGCTTCTTGGGGAAATAAAGGTCCAGGCACGCACCGTTACCTATATTATATGTGTCACCGTATCCGGGGGAAGTTTCTTCTCCCCGAAGACCGTTGTCAACCAGAGGGCCGGATGTGATCTTCACTCCGTTTTCGGTTATACCTTCATCAACCTCCTGACCCTTAGGATACAGAAGGACGGTCCTGGAAGGTTTGACAGGTTCTTTCTTTTTGGGGGCAGCGCCTGAAGCGATACCGAAGAAGAGGGAAACTGACATGGCTATCAAAAAAGCGAGATGATGACGATGATTTTTCATGGGAAAGGATCTTTTCGCCGTAAATATATCAAATTCTTCGGAGCAGCCGGCATCAACCCGACTATATTGTATACGATTCACCCGTATACAACGGAAGGGACCCTTCCGGATCCCTTCGCGTTCTGGTATTTCAACAAGAGACTACTCCTTGCCGGAGAGTTTCTTGTAGGTGTTGTAGCGGATCTTCGCGAACTCCTCGGTCTTCTGCAGAAGTTCCTCAGCCCTGTCGGGGAAGAGCTTGTACAGAGAAGAGAAGCGGACCTCTCCCTTGAGGAAGTCCTGGAACTTGGTCCAGTCGGGTTCCTTGCTGTCAAGGGTGAAGGGGTTCTTGCCCTGCTCCTCGAGAAGAGGATTGTAGCGGTACAGATGCCAGTAACCGCAATCAACGGCGAGTTTCTCCTCCTTCTGGCTCAGACCCATACCTGCCCTGAGACCATGGTTGATACAAGGGGCGTATGCGATGATGAGTGAAGGTCCGTCATAAGCCTCAGCCTCCTTGATGGCGTTGAGGTACTGGACGGGGCTTGAACCCATGGCGACCTGTGCGACATAGACGTAGCCGTAGCTCATCGCCATCATACCGAGATCCTTCTTGCGGATCTTCTTACCTGAAGCGGCGAACTTGGCGATAGCGCCTGCAGGGGTAGACTTGGATGACTGTCCACCGGTGTTGGAGTAGACCTCAGTATCGAGGACGAGCACGTTCACGTTCTCACCGGAAGCGAGGACATGGTCGAGACCGCCGTAACCGATATCGTAAGCCCAACCGTCACCACCGAATATCCACTGGCTGCGTGAAGGGATGAAATGCCTGTACTCGAAGAGTTTGGCGGCGATGTCGCACTTGCACTCCTTCAGAAGCGGAACGAGCTTGTCGGCAACCTCACGGGTAACGGCAGCGTTGTTCTTGTTGTCTAGCCACTGGGTGTAGAGGGCCTTCATCTCGTCAGAGCACTTCTCGCACTCGAGGCCTTCCTTCATAAGACGCTCGACGGTCTCACGTGCGCGGTCAGAACCGAGCTTCATACCGAGACCGAATTCGGCGTTGTCCTCGAACAGGGAGTTCTGCCATGCGGGGCCGTGTCCCTTCTCGTTGGTGCAGTAAGGTGAAGCGGGGAAGGAAGCTCCGTAGATTGAAGAACAACCGGTAGCGTTGGCGATCATCATGTGGTCACCGAAGAGCTGGGTGATGTTCTTGATGTAAGGAGTCTCACCGCAACCTGAGCAAGCTCCGGAGAACTCGAACAGAGGCTGAGCGAACTGGGCGTTCTTGACATTGGCGGCCTTGTTGACGACATTCTCCTTGTAACCGACCTTGTTGTTGAGGTAGTTGAAGTTGTCCTGCTCGCCTTCCTGTCCCTGGTAAGGAACCATCTTGAGAGCCTTTGTCTTGGCGATACATACGTCGACGCAGTTACCGCAACCGGTACAGTCGGCCACTGAGATCGAGAGAGCGAACTTGTACTCCTTGAGGGGACCGTTGCCCTGCTTTGTCTTGATGGAAGCGGGAGCGGCGGCAGCCTCTTCTTCGGTGAGGAGGAAAGGACGGATAGCTGCGTGAGGGCAGACGAATGCGCAGGTGTTGCACTGGATACAGTTCTCGCTGATCCACTCGGGAACATTGACCGCTACTCCCCTCTTCTCGTATGCGGAAGTGCCTGAAGGCATGGTTCCGTCGGCATACTGGAGGAATGAGCTGACGGGAAGTGAATCTCCGTTCTGTGCGTTGACGATGTCGGCGACCTTCTTGACGAACTCGGGAGCGAAGCGGTCCTTGTTGGGGTTCTCGAACTTGGCTGTGATGTTTGCCCACTCTGCGGGAACTTCGACCTTGGTGTACTCACCACCGCGGTCAACGGCTGCGTAGTTCATGTTGACAACGTTCTCACCCTTCTTGCCGTAGCTCTTGACGATAGCTTCCTTCATGTACTTCACGGCGTCCTCGTAAGGGATGATGCCGGTGATCTTGAAGAATGCGCTCTGGAGGATGGTGTTGGTCCTTCCGCCGAGGCCGATTTCTGCAGCGATCTTGGTGGCGTTGATGATATAGAGGTTGATGTGCTTGCTGCCGATGATGGCCTTCACATTGTCAGGGATCCTCTTGATGGTCTCTTCCTCATCCCAGAGGCTGTTCAGAAGGAGGGTACCGCCTTCCTTGATTCCCTTGAGGACATCATACTTCTGGAGGTATGAAGGAACGTGGCAAGCCACGAAGTCGGGAGTTGAAACGAGGTAAGGAGCCTTGATGGGGAGTTTACCGAAACGGAGGTGTGAGCAGGTGTATCCGCCGGACTTCTTGGAGTCGTAGTCGAAATAAGCCTGGCTGTAGAGGTCGGTGTGGCTACCGATGATCTTGATGGTGTTCTTGTTGGCACCGACTGTTCCGTCGGAACCGAGGCCGTAGAACTTGCACTCGGTGGTGCCGGGCTTCACGATGGAAATCTCTTCCTTGATGGGGAGGGACTTGAAGGTGACGTCATCGACGATACCGATGGTGAAGTCAGCCTTGGGCTGCTTGAGTGCGAGGTTGTCGTAAACTGCGACGATCTGTGCGGGAGTGGTGTCCTTCGAAGAAAGGCCGTAACGTCCGCCGATGATGTAAGGAGTGTTCTCCTTGCCCTGGAAGAGGGCCTTGACATCGAGGAAGAGGGGCTCTCCGAGAGCTCCGGGCTCCTTGGTCCTGTCGAGGACAGCGATCCTCTTGACGGAAGCGGGGAGAACCTTGAGGAAGTACTTCTCTGAGAAAGGCCTGTAGAGGTGGACGGTGATGAGACCGACCTTGCGGCCCTGGGCTGCGAGATAGTCGATGGTTTCCTTGATGGTCTCGGTGACGGAACCCATGGCTACGATGATGTTCTCGGCATCCTCTGCTCCGTAGTATGTGAAGGGACGGTATTCCCTGCCGGTGACTTCGCTGATCTCACCCATGTAACGGGCTACGATATCAGGAACCGCATCGTAGAACTGGTTGCGGGACTCAACTGCCTGGAAGTAGACGTCACCGTTCTGGGCGGTACCCCTTGTGACGGGAGCGTCGGGGTTGAGAGCCCTTGCACGGAAGTTCTCCAGAGCCTTTGTGCTTACCATCTCACGGAGGTCGTTCTCATCGAGAGCCTCGATCTTCTGGATTTCGTGCGAAGTACGGAATCCGTCGAAGAAGTGGAGGAAAGGAAGGCTTGCCTTGATTGCTGAGAGGTGCGCTACGGCGGCGAGGTCGTGAGCTTCCTGGACAGACCCTGAAGCGAGCATCGCGAAGCCGGTCTGGCGGCAAGCCATCACATCCTGGTGGTCTCCGAAGATACTGAGGGCATGGGAAGCGAGGGCACGTGCGGAAACGTGGAAGACTGCGGGAAGCATCTCACCTGCGATCTTGTACATGTTGGGGATCATCAGGAGGAGACCCTGGGAAGCGGTGTAGGTCGTGGTGAGGACACCGGCCTGCAGAGAGCCGTGCACGGTACCTGAAGCACCGGCCTCGGACTGCATTTCGGTAACCTTCACGGTCTCGCCCCAGAGGTTCTTCTTTCCGTAGGCGGCCCACTCGTCTATGTTCTCAGCCATAGGAGAGGAAGGGGTGATAGGATAGATGGCCGCATGCTCGCTGAACAGATATGCGATGTTGGCGACTGCGGTATTACCGTCACAGGTAATGAATTTCTTTTCTTTGGCCATATTGTTATTAAAATGATGATTATTTGATACTTACGAATATCTAAATCGTAGTGATTCCTTCGATGGTGACACTTCCGCCGGAGATTCTCTTGACGAGACCCTGGAGAACCGCACCGGGACCGATCTCCATGAAGTAGTCGGCGCCGTCGGCGATCATGTTATGGACGGACTGGGTCCACTTGACGGGGGAAGTGAGCTGGCGGAGAAGATTCTCCTTGATGACGACGGGGTCGGTTTCGGCCTTGGCGGAAACGTTCTGGTAGATCGGGCAGACGGGGCTCTTCACGTCGGTAGCCTCGATCGCTTTGCCGAGTTCAACCCTGGCGGGTTCCATGAGAGGGCTGTGGAAAGCTCCTCCAACCGAAAGGGGAAGTGCCCTCTTGGCACCTGCTTCCTTGGCGAGAGCGCAGGCGGCAGCGATGGCTTCCTTCTCACCGGAGATGACGATCTGACCGTCGCAGTTGTAGTTGGCGGGGATGACGATACCTTCGACCGATGCGCAAAGCTCCTCAACCTTCTCGTTGGGGAGGCCTATGATGGCTGCCATTCCTCCGGGAACCTTCTCGCAGCATTTCTGCATCTCGGTGGCCCTTATGTAGACTAGACGGAGAGCGTCCTCGAAGGCGACGGCGCCGCTCGCGGCGAGTGCCGAGAATTCTCCGAGGGAATGTCCGGCTACCATGTCCGGCTTGAATCCGTCATAGCAAGAAGCGAGGACTACGGAATGGAGGAAAATGGCGGGCTGGGTGACGCGGGTCGCACGGAGGTCCTCGTCAGTGCCGTCGAACATTATGTCTGTTATTCTGAATCCGAGGACTTCATTCGCCCTCTCAAGCATTTCCTTGGCTTGGTGGTTGCTTTCGTAAAGTTGTTTAGCCATACCAGGGAACTGTGATCCCTGGCCGGGGAAAACATAAGCTTTCTTCATAAATGAACTGTTTTTTCAGTAGTTGTACACGTATTATATATAGTCTTGCAAATCTACTAAAAAAACCGCTAATCCGGAAAGTTTTCTCGGAGAAAGTCTTTCCGCTCTACAAGCCAACATGTTACCAGGGCAATCAGCCGGGAAAATGATGCCCGGGAAGAGACTTACCGCAGATACTCCGACAGAGTGGCGTCAAGCTGTTCCCCGCGAAGGCCCGTTTTTCTGAGGATCCTTCCGTCAGGAGCGAAAAGATAGACCTGCGGAATGGAGTTGAACCCGTAAACTGAAGAAGCCGTGCTTCCTCCTCCGAGGATCTGATTCCATGGAATGGCGTGCTCGGAAACGGCCTTTTCCGAATCGGCGACTTCATCGGACACGGTCACTCCCACGATATCGAAATTCGCCCCGCGGTATTTTTCATAGGCGGCCTTGAGATTGGGAAGTTCAGCTATGCAGGGACCGCACCACGACGCCCAGAAATCCACGAGGACATATTTTCCTTTTCCGACGAAATCGGAAAGGCGCTTTACGCTTCCGTCCTTTTGCGGAACTGCGAAATCAAGGAACATCGCCCCTTCTGCTGTCGCCCTTCTTTTGGCGATATCCTCAAGGCGCTTTTTTATCCTGGGACTTTCCTGAACAAGAGGCGAAAGCTGCGAAATCAGTCTTTCCTGCCCCTCGTCGTTCTCGGACTGCGAAAGTATCATGAAGGCCCTCACTCCCAAGAAATTGTCCTTGTTTTCTTCGAACATCCGGCGGTTCAGGTCCATATATTCGTCGTAAGCGTCGGGATTCTCCATGACTTTCCTGAACAAAGCTTTCTGGAGAGAGTCGTATTCCTTCATCCTTCGGTTCAGGTCCGAAGGCCCCTTGGATACCATCGAAAGGGAATCGCCCGCAAAAGTGTACGAAAGAGAGGATCCGTCAAGGATAAACGAAGTGATGACCTCGTCGTCATTGAAGGAAAATGTCCCCGTAGCCACTCCCCCGTCATCGGGGAAACGGAATGAGAAACGCCCGCCCTGTACTGCAAGGAGAGTGTCGATTCCGAGGTCTGAAGAGAGGATCTGAACCTTTTCGGGGGCACCTTCCGGGAAAGTGCATTCAACTGAAGTTCCTCCACTGTCCGAACAGGAAGAGAGAAAGGCGAACGCCGCCGCAAATGCGGCATAAAATAACGATGATGTTTTTTTCACGGTTCCGTATCCGGCCGGAAAAAGTCACGCCCGGACAGACAAAAATACCACTTTTTCGGTATCTTTGTACATCGGGAAAAAACTTTCCCGGAACATGAACGTAAAACACCTATGAAAGGATCGGATGCATTCAGTATGGACGGCAAAGTCGTCCTCATAACCGGAGGTGGCGCAGGTATAGGCCGAAGCTGCGCCCTCATTCTCTCCAAGGCCGGAGCGAAGATATTCCTTGTCGATCTGCTCGAGCAAAGAGCTGCGGCGGTAAAGGCCGAAATCGAATCAGAAGGAGGAGAATGCGACTTCCTGTGCGCGGACATAAGCGTGGAGGAGAACTGCTCCAAGGCGGTATCATCTTGCGTTGGGCGCTTCGGACGCCTCGACACCCTCATCAACTGCGCCGGCATGCAGGGGAAATCGGGAGATCTGGAGAAGGAATTCGACTCGGAGAATTTCGGGAAGATCATCGGAGTTGACCTCGGCGGCACATTCATGATGTGCAAATACGCCTACCCCGAATGTTCCAATACCAAGGGAAGCATCATAAACATCGCTTCTCTTGCCGCCCTAAGGGCATCAGGACCACTTGCTTACACGGCAGCCAAGGGTGCGATAAAGAGTTTCTCTAAGGCCCTCGCTTTCCGTCTCGGGGACAAGGGAGTCAGAGTGAACACGATATATCCCGGATTCGTCCTCACCGAAATGACCATGGGAGTCCTTGACCGCCCCGACCTCAAGGAAAGGTTCGAAAAGGATTCCCCCATGCATATCCTCGGGAAGGCGGAAGACATAGCATACTGCGCCCTGTACCTCGCCAGCGACGCGGCCCGTTTCGTGACCGGGCAGGACTTCGTCATAGACGGAGGCGCGATGTGCATGTAGAGAGGGATTCCCCGTCAGCGGACTTTCCGGCAATCAAAGGGTGAACGCCCGACTAAACCGTTCCAATTGATTTTTCCTTTGGATTATCGGTGGATTTTTCCTTTATTGCCGAAAATCCCCAAAGTCATGAAAAGCGTAAGAGTATTCGCTCCCGCATCCATCGCGAACTTGGGATGCGGTTTCGACATCATGGGACTTGCCCTCGACGAAGTCGGGGATGTCCTTGACATGAGCATTTCGGAAGGCGACGGCCTTTCAATCACGAACGAGTCGGGTGTACCCCTTCCTGATGACATCGAAAAGAATGTCATCACCCCCGTCGTCAGAAAATTTCTCGAACTGACCGGGAACAAAGCCCAGGTCAACGTCGTGATAAAACAGAAGATCTATCCCGGCAGCGGTATAGGTTCAAGCTCCGCTTCAAGCGCCGCCGCGGCATTCGGAATGAATGAGCTCTACGGCTCTCCCCTTTCGGAAGAGGAAGTCGTTGTCTGCGCGATGGAGGGAGAGAACCTCGCCAGCGGCGGATACCATGCCGACAACGCGGCTCCGGCCGTCATGGGAGGAATCGTCCTGATAAGAGGATACGAGCCTCTCGACATAATAAAGCTCCCCGTCCCGGGAGACTTCTACTGCGCCGTAGTCCATCCCCAGCTGGTGGTATCGACAAAGGAGGCCAGGAGCATCCTCCCCAAGAACGTCCCCATGCATGACGCCATCACCCAATGGGGCAATGTCGGAGGCCTGGTCGCAGGTCTCTACTCCGGAAACATCGGCCTTGTGGGAAGGGCGATGAAGGACGCCATCGCCGAGCCTTACAGAAAGGGATTCATCCCGGGATTCGATGACCTGAGGGAAAAGATCCTCTCGAAGGGATCCCTGGCAATGAACATCGCCGGATCGGGTCCTTCCGTTTTCGCCCTCGCAAACAAACGTGACATTGCCCACAAGGCGGGAGACATCTTCGACGAGCATTTCTCGTCCCTCGGAATCGACCATCAGGTCTATGTAGTGAAGGTATCCAACAGGGGCGCCAGACTCATAGCCTACTAAGATCCCCGTCCCATGAAATACTACAGCACAAACGGGAAGTCCGCTCCCGCTTCCCTCAAGGATGCGGTAATCCGCGGATTGGCTCCCGACAGGGGCCTTTACATGCCCGAAAGGATCGTCCCGATGCCGAAAGGATTCTTCGCCGACATGGCGGAGATGGATTTCAAGGAGATCGCCCTTGCCGTAGCCAGGAATTTCTTCGGAGAAGACATTGAAGAAAAAGCCCTTGAAAGGATCGTCCGCGACACCCTGTCCTTCGACACTCCCGCCGTCAAGGTGACAGACAGGATACATTCCCTCGAACTCTTCCACGGGCCTACCCTCGCGTTCAAGGACGTCGGGGCGAGATTCATGGCGAGGCTCCTCGCCTACTTCAACGAAGGTGAAAGCCGGACGGTAAACGTTCTTGTGGCCACTTCCGGAGACACCGGAAGCGCCGTCGCCAACGGTTTCCTCGGAGTCGAAGGCGTGAGGGTATTCGTGCTTTACCCCAAAGGCAGGGTCAGCCCGATCCAGGAGTGTCAGTTCACGACCCTCGGCCAGAACATCACCGCCCTTGAAATCGACGGCAGTTTCGATGACTGCCAGGCCCTTGTGAAGAGCGCCTTCATGGACGAGGAATTGAGGGAAAGGATGTTCCTCACCAGCGCGAACAGCATCAACGTCGCGAGGTTCCTTCCCCAGTCGTTCTACTATTTCCACGGTGTGGCTCAGATGAAGAAGAAAGGTCTGGGAGACAATCTCGTCGTATGCGTTCCCAGCGGAAACTTCGGCAACATCTGTTCGGCCCTTTTCGGAGTGAGGATGGGACTTCCGGTAAAAAGGATGATAGCGGCGAACAACCGTAACGACGTCTTCTTCCAGTACCTCCGTACCGGAGTGTACTCCCCCCGTCCCAGCATCCCCACCCTCGCCAATGCGATGGACGTCGGAGACCCGAGCAACTTCGCAAGGATCATCGACCTCTACAAAGGGGACTGGAACGCGATACGTTCATTCATAAGCGGTGCCACGGTCGACGACAGCACCATCCTTTCGACCATAAGGGAGTGCCATGAAAGGAACGGCTATATCCTCGATCCCCACGGGGCATGCGGCTTCAGGGCTTTGGAAGATTCTTTGGAGGATGGCGAAAACGGACTCTTCTGCGAAACCGCCCATCCCGCCAAATTCAAGGACACCGTCGAGAAAGCGACCCTCGAAGAAATCGCCATCCCCGAAAGGCTCGCCACCTTCATGAAGGGAGAAAAGAAATCCGTTCCTCTTTCCAAAGATTATGGCGCGCTGAGGGATTTCCTTCAGGATGTCAACGGATGACCCTAACTCAGCAAGAAAAGGATAATTTCGCTGGAAAGAATCCTGCCGATCCAGACTGCTGAAGTGAGGAATGCTTTCGTTTGTGCAATAGGGCGAAGGCCCTGATAACCTTCTCCAGCAGTTGTTTGTTATTGTAGCCAAGCTCTTCCGAGCGTCAGACTATCCACTCTTTGGAAAAAGATTCAGTCGATATCATATTCGCTGTTGTCGAAAATTGATTGAATTATGTCAGCTACGTTCCTGCGACGCGCATACCGCAGAAGCCGGGACCGGTTGATGGCATAACGGAATCGGGCGTTATGCATGATATGGAGATACTCTCCACCCTGGAGATAATGAAAATCGGGATCGCAGTACATATCGACCAATAGCTTTTCAAGTGTAGGCACTTTGATGCCACCGATGGTCTGCAGTGGAGATTCAGTCGTGAGATTCTTCACAAAGACGGCTCTCCTGTCCATATTTACGTACTTGTATATGAAATCGGCATCAGGACGGAAATAAACCGTTTTCCCTTGGTCCTGCAGATGGTGAAATACTGTCTCTGTTATATCTTTCTCAACCTCGATGTATAAGATCTGATTGGACGGAAGATGATGCATGAACTGGAAAAGCCAGGGACCTTCATACACGCACATTCCAATCTCCGGGAACTCTTTGTGAAACTGCCCGTACAGCGATACGGCCTCCTTCCCTATTAAGGGCTCAAACAATTTCTTAGTGTTTTTTGCCGTATAAATGCCCCGACCTATGCGCACAATCCTGCCGGCATCTGACAATCGTGAAAGATACCAGTTGAGTCGGGAACGCTCCAGACTGAACACCCCGTCGAGTCTCTTCTGAAGATCCGAGGCGGTGAAACTGTCCAACGAGGCTGCTGTTTCCAGTATTTGTTCTTCGATTGTCATCCCGGTATTACATCCTAATACTATACTACAAAGATACAATTTTCGGCAATAATTCCAAAATTTGCCGAAAGTTTATTCCCATAAGCTCTTAACATCCTCATATTGCTCTCATCCCGAAGCAGCTCCTTTAACAATTCACGACTGGGCACTCCAGACAATGCCGCAGCGTTATTCGGGACTGACATACAATCGAAGACAGCCTCACGTCCAATCAAGGAAAGGGGCTGTCATCGTATTTCAGACAAATGAAAGCGGAGGGCCGGGGCTCTACCTGTATTTGTCGAAAGAGTAGAGTTTTCTCAGCTTCTCCTTCGTTTCCTCATCCTGGTGGGTGAAATAGTTCTTCCAACCGGGACAGAAATTGATGTGCCAGCGCCAGAATCTTCCCAGAAGAGATTTGGGATTCTTGTGATATGCGGACCTGAACTTGCAGTTTTCGCAAGGGTATTGTGCCATATAGATGAAAGTTTATTCGTTTGCGGGATAAAGATAAGGAAATATCCCTGAACAATTCCAATAGAGGGTCAAAAATAATGTCGCACACGCCATTTTCAGACCTGTTCGTAGAACCGGAAGCCCCATTCGTCGAAAATTCTTTTGCCATCCGGTCGGCAAAGTGTAATTTTGACAAAAAAATCAAGACAACTTATGAACAGGACATTGCTCTCGGCAATACTTTCTCTCTCCATCCCCGTCATTTCGGCGGCACAGAACACGGTACCGGTCTCATTCGACCTCAATTATTCCGATGCGGAGAACATCCTCTCACCCATCACAGTAAAGGTGGGGAACGCTCTTCCGCTCCAATCGAAACCGCGCCCTGAGCGTGAAGGGTACCGCTTCGCCGGATGGTACACTTCCCCCGATTGCCGTGAAGGCGACGAGTGGCTCTTCGGCAACAATTCGGTAGGATTCTACACCCAACCGACGGATTCGATGGCGGTGAAGGGTGAAATGACCCTTTACGCCAAGTGGGTCTCCCCCACTCCCGTAAGGACGGTCCAGGACCTTGACGACATGAGGAACGACCTCAGCGGATGGTATGTCCTCGAAAATGACATCGACCTTTCCGGCATCCTCAACTGGGTTCCCGTCGGAGAGTACGAGGCTCACTACGAGTTCGCACCGGGAGAATGGTGGGTGAAGGCCTTCAAGGGAAGATTGGAAGGCAACGGACACACGATAAGAGGACTTCATATGACGCAGCTTCTCACCGACAAGAGCGGACTTTTCGGTGCCTGCGCCAATGCCCAGATTCTTGGAGTGAAGATGGAGGACACCCTCATCGAGATGACCGCCGAAAAGCCCTACGTGGCCCCTCTCGCCGGCATTCTCAAGCAGGATGACGGAGCCGTTACCGAAATAAGGTCTTGCAACATAGCCAATACCACGATAAAAGTCAGGACCACCAACAAGGAATCCACCTTCCACAGCTTCACCGGTCTTTGCGGAGGAGCATGGGGCGGATACATAGGCCAAAACACGGTCAGCGGAAAGATGGATCTTCAGATAGCTGGAGAAGGCGGCGGAGAACTTTACGTCGGAGCCTTCCTCGGTGAAGCCTACAACGACACCGTCGGCTGCGTGAGCGACTACGAGATCAACATCACCTTCACAAACCCCAAAGCCAAGGACCTGAAAGCCTATATCGGAGCTTTGCAGGCATCGGCGACGAACGTGGATTCCAGCGTAGCGATGGGTTCCATAAACCTGAGCGGATTCTCGGGATCAAAGGAGATATACGTGGGAGGTCTCATCGGAAGTGAGCGCTACGGAACCGTCAAGAGCAGCCGCTCTTCGGTCAGAATCACGGAAAAGAAGGTCCCTTCGATCCAGATCGGCGGAATCGTCGGAGAATTCAACCAGGGGTACAGCATGATAGGAGCCGCCTTCGGAACGAAGACGACAATCCTCAACTGGTGCACTTTCACCGGAAAGGTCACGTCCGACGGTAATGACACGGTCGTTTTCGGTGAAATCTGCGGAGGAGGACAGCCCGAGCCCCTCTCTTCACCCTGGGGACTGTCGATGGACTACTCGATCCGCAACTGCAAGTACGAACCGGCGGAGTAGCTCCTCTTCCACCTGAACCCATAGAATTTCTCCGTGAAAGCCGACACTTTCACGGAGAAATTGTTTATTTTTGCCCAAAAACGGAAACAAACACAAACACGAACATGAAAAAGGTATCTTTGGTAGCCGCGGCCATCCTTTCAGCCGCTATCGCGGCCTCCGCTCAGGACGTATACAAGATTTACGATGGAGTCGCACCCGGAGCCGAAGGGCTCAATTATCCCGAAATGACCCTTTGCCTCGGAAGTTCCCGTCCGAGGGTATACAATGTCACTGAACCCACTATCACGGTCTATCGCCCCGAAGAGGCGGTGAACACCGGAGCAGCCGTCATAATAGCCCCCGGAGGAGGCAACATGTACCTGACCTGGGAAGAGGAAGGTGTGAACGTTGCCCAGTGGTTCCAGAGGCACGGAATTACCGGCATCATCCTCAAATACCGCACGAACTTCATGGGCAACACCGAAAAAGAAATCGAGGAGCAGCAGAACGCCTTCTTCCAAAGGATGTTCGGAAGTTTCGCGGAAATGGGACGTGAAGTCGAAAGAGGCGGAGCACAGGCTCCGGTGAGGGCCCAAAGACCCGCAGCCCCCGCAACTCCCCAAAAGGTGGAAAGGACCATCCAGGGCGATGACGGACGCCAAGCCGTCAAATACGTCCGCGCCCATGCCGAAGAACTTGGAATCAATCCCGACAAGATAGGTCTGATAGGATTCTCGGCTGGAGGATCACTCACCTGCAACGTCATGTACATCAATGATGAAGAGACACGTCCCAATCTCGCGGGGCCGATCTACGGAGTATTCTCAAACGGAGAACTGCCCCAAAATCCAGTTCCCACCTTCATAGCCGCCCCCGAGTTCGACCTCGGTGCTCCGGACGCCTCCTTCAACCTTTACAAGAAATTCCAGGAGGCTCACCTTCCCGCCGAACTCCACTTCATCCATGACGCCACCCACGGAGAAGGGCTCCTTTACAACGGAAGGGAATGGAACGAATGGATAGATCTTCTGTACGCCTTCATGAAGGCCGTGAAATTCGTCGAGTGATTTTCCTCACACGCAGTATCACCAACAAGGGGATGCCGGTCCGGCATCCCCTTGTTCATTTACTGGCGAAATTCCATCAGAAATTCTTCCCCACGACAGTCCACTCGGGTGAGAACCCTTCAGGAAGAGTTCCTTTTTTGAAGTACTCCATATTCGAAGTCTTCCCCTTCATCTGGGCGTCGAGCCAAAGGAGAGCCATATCCGTGAACTCACCTCCGTGATACTCGATGTAGGTGCCGTTGTGTCCTACGGGAAGGTTCGTAAGAACCACGGGAACTCCGGTAATCCTCCTGTAGTCATCCGTAGCGTTGGGGTAAGCGATATCGCTCTCACCACCGATAATATAGATGATCGGATTTGAAAGTTTGGAAAGGTCTTCCTTGGAAAGAAGGTACATGGGGGCGTCCACAGGGAAGGCTCCGCTGTTGAGTGCGACCGTGGTCTTTATCCTCTTGTCTCCGATTGTGCTCAGGACAAGAGCCTGGAGTCCTCCGCAGGACTGTCCCATGGCAGCGGTATTGTGCGTATCCACCGTTCCGAAGTATTCACTCTTCGGATCGGCGGCCTTCTTTTCCAGCCAGTCGAGGGCACGGATATAATCAAGTGCGTCGAGCTTTTTCTGGTCTCCTCCCTGTCCCATCGCGGGAGCGGGGCGGGGCTGCTCCTCCCTTTGGACATTCTGAGCGGGGGCGGGAGCGGGACGGTTCTGAATCGCCTCGTACTGACGGCGGAGAGTCTCCCCGTCAATTCCGTGGGCGGTCCAATGTCCGTTCGTTATGATGACGTAACCCTGTGAAGCTATCTGGGTAAGGAGCGGAAGATAGAACCAGGAGTCCCTTGTACATCCGCCGTTTCCGAAAAGGATGACCGGCATGGGACCATCTTTGGAAGCCGCTTTTAGGTTTTGAGGTCTCACGATAGTATATCCTGGAAGTTCAGCATCTTCGACTACGACGCTCCTGAAAGGTCCGTCTCCTCCATCCTGGATCGTGACGCTGTTGACGGTGGTAGTGTTGACGAACCGTGTCTGTTGCATGAAACTGTACAGTCCGTCAATCCAGTTGTCGACGGTCTTGCCGAGTTTCCTCATTCCGAAGCCGTGTTGAACTCCGGCATGGTAGTGAAGTTCGGCATCGATTCCCGCCTTGGTCCACGCCTGGTACAGGTCAAAGGGTTCATGCGGAGCGAAAAGGTCATTCTGGGGGCTGACCAGATATAAAGGAGCGGCATCCTCGGGAACCTCTATGGGATCAACCCAACCGACGTAGACAGGCGCCACCAAAGCGGGTCTTGAGGAAGCGTCATGATGCATGCCGACGTTCATCGCAAGCACTGCTCCGGCGGAGAATCCCATGATTCCGATCCTTTCGGGGTCTATACCGAATTCATCCGCCATCGAACGGACCAATTTCATGGCCTGTAGGCCATCCTCGTGAGCGATGCGTACCGCCCTGCTCTCTTCGGTATCGCCTATTCTGGTCAGAGTCTTCGAACGGTCGGCATCCGGACGGAATATGTCCCCCAGGATCGAGGAAAGTTTCGCACGGCTCTCCTCGGGGGTTTTCCCGAGAGGACGGGTCCTGTATTTGAGCACGAAGGCGGCGACCCCGTGGTCAGCCAGATAAGAAGCCACGTCATAGCCTTCGTAATCCATGGAAAGGGTGACGTACGCTCCGCCTGGAGCGACGATCATGGCCGCACCCGTAGCCTTGTCGGGATCGGGAAGATAAACGGTAAGCGTGGGGTTGACGACATTCATCGCGGTGCTGCCGTCGAAGGATTCATGGTCTTCCATGCCCTCATATCCGGGGGCTTCCCCTTCGTACAGGCGGATTACCCTGTTCTGGGCGGACAGTGCGACGGCGGCAAAGAGAGTGGCCGCCAAAGTGATCAATATTCGTTTTCTCATAGAAATAAAAAACAATGGTTTGTGTTCTGTGTACGGCAAAGATAAGGTTTAGATGCCGGATTCCATTGTTCCGCAGATGCTTTTTGTTTGCCCGAGCCCTTTTTTCTCCGTTCGTTGAGAAAAAACGTACGTTCGTGAAAAAGGTTACCGATATTGCCCCGAGTCCCTTTTCTTTGCACTTGAACCAACAGAAAAACAAAAAATCCAATAAACATGAGACACTGTTTCAGAACAGCGCTCCTGCTGCTTTCACTTTCAGGCACCACGGCCTTCGCGCAGGAGCCCAAGATCACCACTGTCCTCGAAGGACCCGATTCAATTCCCTCAACCATCATCCTGGAGTATTCCCAGCCGATTTCGGCGTCATCGGTTTCACCGGAGACGTTCGTCATTCCGGGAGTGAACATCATGGGGGTATTCGTGACGGACACTCCTCCTACTACCGATCCCCTCCCACCCATGATGGACGGGCAGGAGACGGAAAGAAATGATGGGGAACGTCCCCAGATGCCGCCCCGTCCCGAAAGCGTAGACGGCAAATACGTCGTCCTTCTTCTTGAAGGGGGAATGGGCGGAA
Organism: Bacteroidales bacterium; assembly: GCA_017469845.1. Lineage (GTDB taxonomy): Bacteria > Bacteroidota > Bacteroidia > Bacteroidales > UBA932 > Cryptobacteroides. The sequence continues at coordinate 111,983 of JAFUFP010000045.1, forward strand.
GAAGAGGTCCCGGCATGAAAGGCGGCCCCGGCATGCCCCCTCCCGACGGCAATGTCCCCGGAAGAGGTGACAAAGCCACAAAGGATGAGAAGGCGCAGTCCCAAGAGGGCGCCGAAAAGCCACAGGGCGGCCGTGAAGGCCAAGGAATGAGAAGGATGGGTCCCGGTGGCCCCGGCGGCCAAGGAGGGATGCGTCCTCCTCAGGAAGGAGCTTCCGCACCCAAGGTTCCGATTCTCCTCCAGCAGGTCAAGGACATCTCCTCCACTTCAGGCAAGGCTGTCAAATCCTGGAGCCAGTCAAGGGAAGCGGACAATTTCATAAAGAGAGAAATGCCCGAACGCCCCAAGGACGGGGAAGGTAATCAGGGAGGAAGAGACCGTGGCCCAAGGCAACGTACCTCAGAGAAGCCCGCCCAAGCATAAGCCTCACTTGCGACATCATTCAACAATCCCGACCCTACGGCCGGGATTTTCCGTTTGCAGGGCAATTCCGTGCACGTGCACAAAAACATCCTCAAATCCTTTGCTCCATAAATATAAAGTGTTATTTTTGCGGTAACACGACAACTTTACACGATGAGAATCAGGACAAAAGACATAGCCCAGAAGGCAGGGGTATCCCTCGGAACGGTTGACAGGGTTCTCCACAACCGCGACGGAGTCTCCGAAAAGAGCAGGAAGAAAGTTCTCGCCATAATGGAGGAACTCGGTTACGAACCGAACCGCTACGCCAGCGCCCTGGCTTCAAACAGAACCCTCTCCTTCGCGTGCCTTATCCCGGGACACAGTGAAGGCGAATACTGGGAAAGTGTCGAAGAAGGGATACGCGGCGCGGTGAAGGACTTCGCGGACCTGGGAGCGCACTGCGCATTCTTCTATTACGATTCGTTCGACTACTCATCTTTCGCCGTGGAAGGGGAAAAGATACTCGGGGGAGATTTCGACGCAGTCATAATAGGTCCCACCGTCAAGGAATTCACCCTCCCCTTCACTTCATCTCTCGACGGCAAGGGCACACCTTATGTCTTCGTGGACTCCTTCGTCAGCGGATCCTCTCCCCTTGCCTACTACGGACAGGACGCCCACTCGAGCGGATACTTCACCGGAAGCATTGTCCTTCCGCTGAGAGTTCCTTTTGGAGGAACGATCGCCGTATTCGAGACGACAAGAGGAAAAGTCACCGGATCCAACCAGCAGATACTCAGGGAAGAAGGATTCCGCAGGTGGATCGGAAAAAACGGAGCGGAGGTTATCCTCCGGAAGGTGGACCTGCCGCAGGACGGAGACCCGTCCGCCTGCCGTAAAGTGCTGAAGGAGTTCTTCAGTTCCAATCCGGACATAAAGACCGGATTGTTCTTCAATTCAAGGGCATACATCGTCGGGGAATTCATCCTGGAAGAAGGGGTGAAGGACTTTGACCTCACCGGCTACGACCTTCTGCCACGGAACGTGGGATGCCTCAGGAAAGGGGCCATTTCAAGACTCATTTCCCAGCGGCCGCTGGAGCAGGGCTACGGCGCTGTCAAGGCTCTCACCGAAAACATCATACTGAAAAAAGACGTGAAGAAGGAGAATCTCATGCCGATAGACCTTCTGACGGCGGACAACATCGACTTCTACATCCGGTAACCGCAGATACGACAAAAAAGCACACAAACACACAATAACATGAAAGCACACATTGGAGCGATTATTTCAGTACTCATCCCCGTCGTGATGAGTTGCTCGGGCAATGTTGAGCAGCCACAACTCGGAACAAGAACGGCCCCGATTCTGGAGAAAAAGGGTCTCCAGTTCAAGGACCTCAACCGTAACGGCAAGCTCGACGCCTACGAAGACTGGCGGCTTTCCCCCGAAAAGAGGGCGGAAGACCTCCTTTCGCAGATGAACATCGATGAAAAGATCGGGTTCATGATCATTTCCCAGATAAACATGGGTTCTTCCGGTAATGACCCCAGGGGCGGAGGAAGAGGGACCGTCACATCGGAACTCAACGAGGAGGACGTGGTCTCCAACCGCAACATGTTCACAGGCCTCGCCTCCGAAGAATCCATCAACGTCTCCGGAACGACCAAGGGAATCAAGGAAAGGAATTTGAGGCACTTCATCCTCAGGGCAAACGCCCCGGCAAGGGTGATGGCCGAGTGGGCCAACAACGTCCAGGCCGTGGCCGAGGACACCCGATTGGGAATTCCCGCGATCTTCGCTTCCAACCCGAGGAACCACGTCGCCGTGGATAACTCCATGGGACTGAACGTCGGAAACAGCTACTTCACCCAGTGGCCCGGAACATTGGGACTCGCCGCCGCCAATGACCCCGAGCTCGTATATGAGTTCGCGAAAAGCGCAGCTTCAGAATGGGTGGCCTGCGGTATCCGGAAAGGCTACATGTACCAGCTCGACCTTTCGACCGAGCCCAGATGGAGCAGAATCGAGGGAACCTTCGGTGAGGACGCCGACCGCGTCTCCGAAATCGCCGTTCAGCTCGTGAAAGGATTCCAGGGAGAGACCCTGGGTCCCAATTCAGTCGCCCTCACGATGAAGCACTTCCCCGGCGGAGGTCCCGAAATGAAAGGATGGGATTCGCACTATGATTTCGGTAAGAATCTCGTCTACCCGGGAGAGATGTTCGACTATCACATAAAGCCCTTCAAGGCGGCCGTCGATGCGGGAGTGTCCGGCATAATGCCTTACTACGCAAGGCCTCACGAGACCGAGTACGAGGAAGTGGGTTCCGCATACAACTACGGACTTCTCACTACCCTTCTGCGTGAAACGTTGGGATTCAAAGGCCTTGTCAACTCAGACACCGGTCCCATCAACAACATGCCTTGGGGTGTTGAGGACCTTTCAATCCAGGAAAGGTACGCCAAGGCCGTAGCCGCGGGAACAGACCTGTTCTCGGGCGGAGCCGACATCGCCAACCTCAAAGCCACCTACGACGCCGGTATGATCACCGACGAGCAGATAGACCGCTCCGTGAGAAGGCTTCTCGTGGAGAAATTCAGTCTCGGACTTTTCGAGAACCCCTACGTCGATCCCGACAATGCCGAAAAGACGGCAAACTGTCCCGAATACCGCGCCATGGCTGAAACAGCCTTCCGTAAATCCATCGTCCTGATGAAAAACGAAGGAGGGGCCCTTCCCCTCAAGGCCGGAACCAAGATCTACTTCGAAAGGATGGATTCAAGGTCAGCAGGAAACCACACCCCCGTCCTTCCTGAAGATAACACCTGGGGAGTCGAATTCGTGGATTCACCCGACAAGGCAGACGCCGTTGTCCTTTGGCTCTTCCCCGGAGCGGGAGGAGGATTCCTGGGCGGAGGTGGCGGAGCCGCTCCGATAAGCAACCTCCTTTCCGCCAACAGCATGGACATAAAATACATCAACGCCCTCGCCGCAAAGAAGCCGACAACCGTCATCGTCAATTGCAGCAAGCCATGGGTACTGAATGAGCTGTCCGACAAGGCTTCACGGAGCCAGATTGCCACATTCGGAACTACCCTTCCCGCCGTCATGGACGTTCTGACCGGGAAGTTCAACCCCACCGGCAAGATGCCTTTCGCTCTCCCCTCTTCTCAAGAAGCGGTGGAGAACAACAAGGAAGATGTTCCCGGATCAATGGAAGCTGAAGGGTATGCCCTGATACCGTGCGGATTCGGAATGAGCTATTGAGAATAGCACGATACTCCTGACTCAAATCCGCGGTCTTCAACCACTGAAGGCCGCGGATATTGTTTAAACAAAATTGAAGCGCTTGTAATGAATATTTTTACTATCCCGTTGTAAAATAAATTGCTACTTGCTATTTTTGCGTAACTAAAAACATAAATATGGCATTTGACATCGAGAAACTTCAGCAAATTGCAAAGCATCTTCCTGAAGAAAGGAAGGAAGAGATGGAAAACCGTATCCGCAACAGGGAATGGCTGAAGAAGTCAGCCCACATCGCTTTGGCCGTCAAGCATGAACTCCGGGCTCACGGCATGACCCGACAGGAATTGGCGGAAAGGATGGGAGCGTCACCTCAGGACGTCTGGAGGATTCTCGAAGGGAAGGAGAATCTGACGCTTCAGACCATTTCACAATTGGAAGAAGCCCTGGGCCGGCCTCTTTTGAGGATTCTGCCGGAAAGTCCCGGGAATTCCGACCGCTGCATGATCCGATAGCGGAAATATCTTTGACGCAAATCCGCGGTCCTCAACTGGTGAAGGCCGCGGATATTGTTTCAACCAAAAGCGAAGAACACCCTACTTCGTAAAAGTGTGTGTTCCCTGTCCGACTACGACACTATTGCCGCCGAACTTGACGCTTGCCCTGACTCCGACAGGGACGGTAACCTTGAGGACATCTCCTTCAATGGAAGTGGAAAGCACTCCGTAAGGGGTCTTCTTGTCGCACTTGACAGAAAGGCCGTCGATAAGGTAAGGCTCTATGAAGACGTGGCGGAAGCCGGGTTCGTTCTCATCATAGCGGATACCTCCAAGATAGTTGTACAGCCATGTAAGGCATCCTCCGAACATGGGATGGTTGCGTGAGCTCTCACCGTTCCAGTTCTCCCAAGTCACAGTCGCGCCCTGTTCAAGCCACCATCCGAAGCTCGGGAAATCCTTCTGGGTCATAACCTTGTATGCGACATCATGCATGCCGTTCTCGGAGAGGACTTCGAAAAGGTACCTCGTTCCGCAGATTCCGGTATTGAGGTGGCAATTGTACTTCTCGACGATTTCCTTGCCGAAAGTCTCGACAACATCGGCCTTGACCTCATCAGGAACACCCATCTTGAGGGCGAAGACATTGCTGCCGTAGTCCCCGTAGGTACGGTTCACCGGATCGTAGAAGACCTTATGGAATGTCTCCTTTATCTTTTGGGCACGCGCCGCATACAGAGTAGCATCTTCATCAAGTCCCAAAGCCTTGGCGGCCTTTGCGCAGATGTCGGTGCACATCCAATAGTAGAACTGGTGGACAAGCCTCTTTTCGGGAAGTTCATAAGGAGGGAGCCAGTCCCCGAGGCTTCCGAACTGGCCGCCGCCGTTCTGGACGATGTCCGGATCGCTTTCGGCATCGAGATACTCGTTTTCGTCTGAGAGTTCGTGCATGAACCTCACGTACTCCGTCATCGCGAAGTAGTTCTCCTTCAGCATATCCTTGTCACCGTACTGCAGGTAGAATTCCCAAGGCATGATATCGATGGCGGCTCCCCATCCGATTCCGCCCGCACCGTCATTGGTGGGAGCGATGTTGGGAACGTGGCCGGTCCTGGTGTTCTGCGCGTCAGCAATGTCCCGGATCCACTTGCGGTAGAAAGGAGCGGCATCGAAGTTCATCATGACCGCTGCAGAAGAAAGCTGACCGTCTCCGGTGTATCCAGACCTTTCCCTCTGGGGACAGTCGGAAGCGATTCCGCCGTGGCTGTTGTCCAGTTGGCTCTGCTTCCAGATCCTGTTGATGTCCTCGAGCATAGGATTCGAGGAAGTGAAGGAAGATGTTTCCGGAAGGTTCGTACAGATCATCTCGGCGCTCATCATGGAGCTCTCCAGACCGGGAAGACCCTTGACATTGGCCTTGCTGAAAGTGTACCAGGTGAATCTCGGAGCGTACTCCTTCACCTTCTGCCCATTGAATACGTATTTGTTGAGGACCGTCTGCTGGTCATTGGCGTAGGTGACGGTGAGGGTATCCCCTTCCGCTCCCTGGAAATCGCGGAAACGGATCCATCCGGTGATTTCCGTACCGAAGTCCACGTCGTAGCTTCCATCCTCCAGAAGAGTGACCGACTTGGGCTTATAAGTCCTGTAGACGACATCTCCCGGCGATGTGTGGGCCGCAAGTTTCCCGGTGGGAGCCTTGCGGACGACTGCATTCTCCCATGACGAATCATCCACTAGAGTCGTAGCCCAACCGGGGGTTTCGCACCTCGCGTCATACACTTCGCCGTCGAATACTCCGTTCACGTGGATCGCGGACTCCTTTGCCTTCCAGGAAGGGTCGGAGCAGATTATGTCTTTGGTTCCGTCTTCGTAGTTGATTTCAATCTGGGCGAGAAGGCGTGAACTTCCGTAAGGGATCTGGAAATATCCTGTAGGGTTGTAGAAGCCTTCACCGAGAATGGCTCCGGCAACGTTTTCGCCCTTTTCCAGAAGAGGCTTTATGTCATAGGCTTTGTAAAGGACCCTGTAGTCCCTGAAAAGATAATCCGTTGTGGGTCCGTACTGGCCTACGACGGGACGCTCGCCGTAATTGGTCTGGTTCGGCATCAGAACCTCATTCCCGAGCTTCTGACCGTTGACGAAGAACTCATAGTAACCAAGTCCCACGACATAGGCCTTGGCTGAAGCGACATCGCCCTTCACCGTGAAGCCCTTCCTCAGAAGGGGTGCCGGACTCTGGTCTACTTTCTGCGGAGTGAAGGGGTTGCGCATACGTTCCTGGAGTTCGACAGGGTCGATACCCATTTCCATGATACCGGTGATGAATTTCTGACGGTCGGCCGGATCTTCACTCTGCATGAGCGGAAGAAGCTCCATGAGTCTTCCCATGTCGATGTCAACTGAAGGGGTGAGATTGCTTCGTGAAGCTTCCTTGTAGGGTTCTTCACCTCTCCAAGGGGCGCCGATCCACGTAGCCTTCCAGTCGGAAGGATCCAGAAGTCCCATACCCCAATAAGAAGGCTCGCTCCATGACGAAGGCGTGTCTTTTCCGTCCCATACCATCACTTTCCACCAGCAGTCCTGACCGGACTTCAGAGGAGAGCCTCCGTAAGGGACAAGATGGGATTCGGAGGAAGTGACTTTCCCTGAATCCCAGAGATCGCCCTCTTCCTTGGAAAGGAGGGATTCGGAAGATGACACGATTATACGGTAGGCGGACTGGCTCGCCCCCTGGACTCCCTTCCCCGGGGAATTGATCCATGAAAGCCTCGGTGCCGTCCTGTCGACGGTGGACGGATTCACGATGTCCTCACAAGTGAGAGACACGGGAGCGATGTCGGCGCCGGAGCACGAAATAAGGAAAAGCGTGGCAACGCCTGAAAAGAAAAGATTTGACAGTTTCATCGGAAATGATTTTCGGGTGGTCAACAATTGCTCCACAAATATACGGATTTGGCACAAAAAGGCTATGTTTGCATCCGGAAAACGGCCCACATTCAGCGCCGTTTCCGTAAAAGAAACACCCGAAGATGACAGCGAAAACACTCGTTCAGATATTATCCTCATTGATGCTGGCACTTTCACCCGTAAAATCCGAAGGCATGACAAAAACCAGGATCCACATTCCCCGGGAGGACGGACATTCCCTCAAGGTACTCATCTACCGTCCCGACTCCCCTTCCTCCGCTCCCGCCACCGGAGTGCTCTGGATCCACGGAGGAGGATACATAACCGGAATGGCCTCGATGGTCGGCTGGCTGGGACGTCCAGCCCCTCTTGTGGAGAAATACGGAGCCGTGGTCATAAGCCCAGGATACCGCCTCTCCCCGAGAGGAAGATACCCTGTAGCCCTGGAGGACTGCTACGAAGCGCTCCGCTACATGGTAACCCATGCCGATGAACTGGGGATAAGGAAGGATCAGATATTCGTCGGAGGTGAAAGTGCGGGAGGAGGCCTATGCGCCGCCCTTTGCCTTCTGGCAAGGGACCGGGGAGAATTCAACATCGCATTCCAGATGCCCCTTTACCCGATGATCGACGACCGCGACACCCCTTCCTCCAAGGACAATCACAACAAGGTCTGGAACACGAAAACGAACCATTTCGGATGGAAGCGATACCTTGGCCCCCTATACGGTACCGACGATGTCCCCGCCTACGCCGCTCCGGCAAGGGAAACCGACCTTAGGGGCCTTCCTCCCGCATACACCTTCGTATGCACGGATGAGCCCTTCTACTGCGAAACCCTCACATTCGTTGAGAACCTCCGCTCGGCCGGGATTGAAGCGGGACTCGACGTCTACGAAGGGCTGTACCACGCCTTCGACATGCTCGCCCCGAAAAGGGAAGAATCAATAAAAGCCGCCGAGAACTTCGAAAAGGCCTTCCTCCATGCCGTAGAGAACTACTTCGCCCCGAACGGTAAGAACTGACGGCGTACGCAAAAAAGGCGATCGGGACTGTACCCTTGCGGATACGGCCCCGACCGTTCGTTCTATGACTACCCGCTTGCGGGAATGACTTCTCAGTCATCGGTCTCACCCATCACGATAATGAGGTGGTCTCCCTTCTGGAGCACCATGCTTCCGTGCGGGACAAGGAACTTGTCGTCCCTTTTCACCATCACGACCCTGATTTCGTGGGGAAGATTGAGGTCACGCAGAGTTTCCCCGTCGACAAGTTCACCTTCCGAGAGCGTGTGGTCACGGAGCATTCCCATCTCCTCGGGAATCTCCATACCGAAAGTCTCGACTTCCGGATCCTCGTCATAGCTGAGTTTGAGGAAATCCGCAGCCTTGGAAAGCGACATTCCCTGCACCATCAAAGAGAACAGTGTGATGCAGAAGACGATGTTGAAGATCTCGGTCGACCCCTCTATGCCGGCGACAACCGGACACAGGGCGAAAAGGATTGGACCGGCTCCCTTGAGTCCGACCCATGAAACCAGGAGCTTCGCTCTCACTGAGATGCCCTTGAACGGAAGAAGGCAAAGGAAAACGCTTGCAGGACGCGCCACGAGCATCATGAAAACTCCGATGATGAGAGCGGGAAGGATGATTCCGCCCATCTGGGAAGGACGTGCAAGGAGTCCCAGGACGAGGAACATCAGAAGCTGCATCAACCACGTCATTCCGTCAAAGAAGCTGAGGATGTAATTCTTCCTTCTGAGCTCAGCCTTGTTGCCGATGATGATGGCCGCGATATAGAGGGAAAGGAGTCCGTTTCCGTCAAGTACTGAAGCAATACCGTTGGCGAAGAATCCGATGCTGAGGATCAGCACCGAATAGAGCGAGCTGCTCGAAAGGTTCACCTTGTTGAGGAGATAGGTCGCCCCGTATCCCACCAGCATACCCACTGCGAATCCCACCACCATCTGAAGGAAGAGGACCCATATTCCGGTAAGGGCCATAGCCCCCATGCCGACGGCCTTCGTCGATGAAAGGACCTGCACCAGAATGATGGTGAGGACGTAGGCCATGGGGTCATTACTTCCGGATTCAAGCTCCAGCATCGGACCCAGGTTCTCCCTGAGGTGCATCTTCTTTCCCCTGAGGATCGAGAAGACGGAAGCCGAGTCGGTTGATGACATCACCGCCGACAGGAGGAAACATCCCAAAATGGTGGAACCGATGGAACCTATCATTCCGGGAAGAACCAACCAGATGAACAGACCCGTCAGAACGACCGTAAGGAAGACTCCCAGGGTCGACAGGAGCACTCCCTGCTTCATGACGGGTTTGACATCCTTCAGGGAGGTTTCCAAACCGCCGCTGAACAGGATCACCGTCATAGCGAAATGTCCTATCGACTCGGCGATCTCGTAATCCTGGAACTTGAGTCCGATACCGTCGGCACCCACCACCATTCCGAGGATCAGGAACAGCAGCAGGGACGGGGTACCGAACTTGTTGCCCACCTTCGTGGTCAGGATGGCGAAGAACACGAGGATCGACGCTATCAGCAGAAGGTGGTCCGAAAGCAGGTTTACCGAGAATATCGAAAGCGGCAGCATCTAGTCTTCGATTTGGAACAGGTTCAGGAAACCGGTCATCTGGAAGACGCTGCGGATTTCGTTGTTGATGCTTCTTACGATCACTTTGCCTCCCTTCTCGGCGGCGGCTTTCCTCAGCGACAGGAAAATCCTGAGGCCGGAACTGGAGATGTATGACAGTTCCTTGCAGTCAAGGATTATTGTCCCTGCGGCATCCTCCTTCAAAGGTTCAAGCTGCTCAGCGACATTCTGTGCTGCGGGAGTGTCGAGGCGGCCGTTAAGTTTGGCCGTAACTTCTTGATTCTTTTTGGTTATTGATACTAACATATCGCTTAAATGTTTTTAGTCATCGATAAAATGTTCTTTCCGTCATCACTCCTCCGGTAATTTACCGTATCCATGATGTTGCGCACGAGGAATATTCCCAACCCTCCGACGGGACGTTCCTCCACGCCCAAAGTCGTATCCGCAACGGGGACCTGGGTAGGGTCGAAAGGAATTCCGCTGTCCGTGATGATGAATTCGAGCGACTTTTTGCGCATGATCGCTTCGATGTCCACCAGGCCGTCGGATCCTTTCGGATAAGCGTACATGATCACGTTGGTAACCGCCTCCTCGAGAGCAAGATTAATGCCCATCGCGAGAGACTGTTCGATTTTCATCTCGTCAGCTATCGTCTCCACGAAATCAGCCAATTGAGGGATCTGCTGAATGTCATTGTGGAGGATCAGATGGCGTTCAGATTCTTCAGGGTCGATTTTGTTCATATAATGGATGAATAACATTGTGAGGTCGTCACTTTGGGGTGCAGTTCCCACGAATTTAGTCATGGCCGTCTCGAGGGCTTCGAGATGCTCCTCGGCAGTACGGCGGATGGAAAGGAGATCCTTGACCCTCTCCTCACCGAAAAGGCGGTGGTCCGCATCCTCGGCTTCGGTAAGGCCGTCAGTATAAAGGAAAATCGAATCATCAAAGGAAAGGTCTGTTTCCTGTTCCTTGAAGTTCATGCCCGGCATGACGCCGATCGGAAGATTCGGTTCCACGGGAAGAGCCCCGACGGTACCTTTGAGGATGAACGGAGCGTTGTGACCGGCGTTGCAGTAACGTAGGTGACCGGTCCTGAGATCCAACACACCGCAGAAGAACGTGACGAACATGTTGTTCTCGTTCGTTCCCGTCATGGAGTCGTTGATGGCGGAGACAATCCTCTGGGGGCTCTTTTCATGTGCGGATACCGTACGGAAAAGGCTCCTGGTGACCGCCATCAGAAGCGATGCGGGCACACCCTTGCCGCTGACGTCACCGATGCAGAAGAAGAGTCTCTCCTCCTTTATGAAGAAGTCATACAGGTCGCCTCCCACCTCCTTGGCCGGATACATCGCGGCTGCGAGGTCCAGATCCGTCCTCTCCGGGAAAGGAGGGAAGATCTTGGGAAGCATGGACATCTGTATTTCGCTGGCGATCTTAAGTTCGCTTTCTATCTTTTCCTTGCTGGCTTCGACCTGACGGAGCTTCGCCTGCTCCTTGATGGTACGGCTGAGGATGAACCACAGCAGCAAAAGTCCCAGGATCTGGAGGAGGATCACCCTGTGCCCCAACCTGTTGATGCTCTCGAAAACTTCATCCTGCGGGATGACGATCGACATCGTCCAACCGGTGTCGGACATCTCGGCCTCCTGACGGAGAGCCTTTCCACTGACCACAGAGTCGGGGGAAGCGGCCAGAAGACGGCCTTCACGGCTGGTTATCTTGCTGAACGAATTGGGGTACAGCCGCACATTCTCGACAAGAGAGGAAAGGAACGAGAGGGAAACGTCTGTCCCGAGGACGGCGGCCATCTTCCCGTCCAGGTCGTAGACGGGTTCGGCATAAGTCACCACCATGGACTTTCCGCCGCTGTTGTCGAAGTAGGGTTCACTCCATGAGCCGATGCCGGAATCGAAGACTTTCTTGAACCAGGGCATGGACAGATAGTCATGCTGCTCGGAGCCGATTTCCTCGTCTACGATTTCACCGCCTTCCGAGCGGGACGAAGAGGGCTCGAACCAGTATCCCATCTGGGGATAGTAGCTGGGAGAGAAAGCCATCGCCACATCAGCGATGTCGGGATTGGTGAAGAGCAACTGGTGGAAGAAGTCGTACAGCTCGTCCGTGTCGTCGAGATGTTCCGTCATTACCCAAGCCATGTTCTTGGTGGCGGTCTCGACATTCTCCATGATGCTCTCTATCTTCAGACTGGAGACCATCAGCTCGTTCTTTGCCCTGAGCTCGGCTTCGTTCTTGAGGTCCCTGCGGGCGAAAAAGAACTGGGTCAGCGTTGTCGCTTCCAGCATGACGGCGGCCAACAGCACCATGAAAAGACCACGGCGCCTGTATACCTTAGCAGTTGCTGAAAGTTTCTCGCTCATAATTCTTTATCCAAAAAACACCCTATCGATCACATCGTGGAATTCCTTCCTCCTGCAGCCGCAGTCCCTGTCGATCATGATCGTCTTGAGGGCAGCATACGGAAGGATCAGCCTGTCCACTTCCTCCATCGTGAGGTCCGTACCGAAATACTCCGGAACGAAAGCGTCCCAGAAAGCGGAAGCGGTGGCGTTGTCCACGTGCAGATATTCCTTATTGAATTCTTCGCCACTCAATTTGCAGCAAAGATACAACATCCCGAGGTCAAAATACGGATGGCCGTATCCGAAATCGCCCAAATCTATGAAATATTTCTCCCCTCCGACGAAAATAGCGTTTCCGAAATGAAGGTCGCCGTGGAGGGCGGTATCGGAATCGGGGGCGTCGATGATGAACCTGGAAAGGCGGTCCTTTTCCCGGGGAGTGAAATAAGGGCTTTCGCCCAGAAGGCGGAGATACCGTACCTTCACGGACTCGAACTCGGACATGTTCACATGGACGGCATGCAGATGCTTGCACATCACCGCGAAATCCACCGCGTATTCCGCCACCTTTTCGGGATGGTCACCGCAGGCCCTGGCGAATGAAGTCTTGCCGACAATCCGGCGGAAGCGGATTCCGTAGCGGCCGTCTTCAGTGACGACGTAGTCCCCGGGCTCGGGAGTGGGAACCCCCAAGTCATAGACCTTCCTTGCCAGCAGCATTTCATCAAGGGGCTGATTGATCATCCCCGGGAAATACAGTTTCAGCATCACGGAAGGATCCTTCCTGTGATTGTAGCTTTCGCCGTTGGCCCCGCCGCCGGCGAGGACGTAATCGTCAATCGAGATTTTTATCGGTTCCATTTCCGAAGACTTTGTCAATCAGATCCGTAAATTCCTCATATGCCGCCGTACCGGACAATTCCCCGAGGGATTTGGCCAGTCCCCTGTAATGCCACTCGTGGTCAAAGCGGTTCTTGGTGTGGAAGATGTTCCAAAGTTCATCCCCGACAACAGCGAAATCCCTCGCTATAGCCCTCATGTTGGAGAGTTTGTCCCCGAGGGCCACCATCTTGACGTCGAGTGAAGAAGCCGCGAGCCTTTCGATGGCGGCGAGTTTCCGGCGTCTCCAGCTTTCTTCCTTGGTCTCCCCTTCGATGAAAACGTCGCTTTCACCGTAGACCAGATCGGCGACCCTGTCCCCGAATTCCCGCCTTATGTCTTCAACCGTCACGGACGTATCTTCAACCGTGTCGTGCAGAGCGGCGGCTGCCATCAGCTCCTGGTCCTTGGTCAAAGTCGAGACGATCTCCATCGCCTCCATCGGATGGACGATGTACGGTATCCCCTTGCCGCGGCGTTCCGTCCCGGTGTGGGCCTTGACCGCGAAGAGGATCGCCCTGTCAAGAAGTTCGGTATTGATGGGTCCGTTGGGCATGATCTATTCCTCCTGATTCATGAAAGGCATCTCCATCGCCTGTGAAACAAGCATCTGGGCCATCATTTCATTGGCTTCCGAAGGACCGTTCAAAGTGTCGAACATGTAACGGATCCCCGCCTTGCCGCCTCCCCGCTTGAGGATGCAGGCTATGCACAGGTTCTGGGGACCGATCGAAGAGGATACTATGTCGAGGTCGGTAAGTCCTATCTGGTAGCAGGCTATCTGGTATGCCCCTTCCGAATAATCCTTTATCAGGCGGGAGATGTCCCCCAGAGTTGAGCAATTCAGCATCTGGAAGACCTTCAGATAAGGCATCAGCGACACTTCCTGGATCTCCGCCTGGTTCATCGACGCGATCCTGCGGTTGAGGTTGCCGAAAGGATTCATGCCGAGGTAGCTGCGGAAGGTGTCTCCGTCGAGAGGTGCGTCATCAAGGTCACCGGAGGCCACGAGAGCCTGGACTTTGCGGCGGTAATCGGTGAGTTCGCTGCGGATTTTGCTGAACTCCTCGTCGACGAGTTCGAGCATTCCGGCAAGGCGGCTCATAGAGCGGCGGTAACGTTTGGGGATTTCAACTCCGCTCTTGTAACCGGTATCGTGGTTCATGTTCGCCCAGGAGTGCTGGAGCACGGTCCTCATCTGGATTTCGAACTTGTAGGGGAAGCTCTTCACCGAGCACACGTAGTGCAGGGAAAGATATCCGAAACTGTCTATTTCAAGGAGCTTCCGCTTATCCACGGAGTTCTTCCAGTCGACGGTGAAAAGACGTTCCACAGCCGAAGCGACCTTGTCCACATCGTCGGTGTAGAATGTTATGATCCTGAGGCCCAGGATATCGGTTATGTCGGCGAGGGAAGAATATTTCTGACCCTTCAGTTCAAGTTTGCCCGCAAGGGAAGATTCGGTCTTCACCCTTGATTCCAACGAAGCCACATTGACCCCGGCCTTGTCAAGAAGGGAGCGGAGTCGTTTGACGAGAATCTTTTCCTCCTTTTTGAAAAGGGGAAGATTATTCCTGTACTCGTCCATTATGGACTGGCAATGGGCATCCAGAACTGGTTTCATAGAAAATAATAGCATATTTAATCAAAGGTATGAAATATTTCCGGGATTCCGGCTTTTCCGAAGGAAAAACGTTATTTCCATAGCCGAAAGGACCACCGGTAAACGGGTTGACGTTCCCTTCGAAGGCAAAATACAATAGACCAAGGCCGGTATTCCGGGAAGTGTACGAAAGAATCAATCCCATCGGCATAGGGGGAACACTCCAGAGATGAATTTCAGATACGGCACCGGAAAAAACGAATCGGAACATCCTTGAAAGGAGTTGTACGCCGATACAGAAAATGAAGAAAATTTTTCTCGATTTTTGCAAAACAGACATTCGGCTAAACATCTAATATATAAACATATAAACCTCAAATCAAAGATCAAATGTTCTGCCAGAATCGCTAAAAAAATCAAAATCTGGCACAACATTCCTCTAAAATTCTTACATTTGTAAAAAGTCACGAGCCATGGATAAAATTATCGGAAGAGACATAGAACTTTCAAGAATCGAAAGATACTTCAGCAGCGGCAAAAGCGAATTCGTAGCGCTGTATGGTAGAAGACGTGTAGGTAAAACTTCTCTGATAAGATACTATTTCAAAGACAAGTTTGATTTCTTCGCCAGCGGAGTACTGGACGGCAATAAAGAGGACCAGAAAAACGCATTCATCAAAGCTCTTGAAAAATACGGATACTCCGGTCCCACACCTCAGAACTGGAATCAGGCTTTTGAAGCTCTCGGTTCCATAATCGAGAAGAAAAAAAGGAAAAAACGCTGCGTCATCTTCATTGATGAAATTTCATGTTTCGATTTTGAATATTCCAACTTTGTCAAAGAACTCGGCATATTCTGGAATACCAAGGCTTCTTGGTACGACAATGTGTTTCTTATCATCTGCGGCTCGGCGACATCGTGGATGATCAGAAACGTCATTGACAATCGCGGAGGACTCCATAAACGATGCACACGGGAAATGCACCTGAAACCGTTCAACCTGTACAAATCTGAAATGTACTTCAAGGCAAAGCATTACAAATGGGACAGGATGACAATCCTGCAATTGTATCTTGCTTTGGGCGGAATACCATACTATTTTTCCTTGCTCGATCCGGGAAAGAGTGCAGCAGAGAATATCGACATGCTGTTCTTCTCAACCGATGCTGATCTTAAGGACGAATTCAGACGGCTGTATTCATCTCTTTTCAAAACTCCCGAAAAATATATGGATATAATAAGACTCCTTTCAAGAAGCAAAGAGGGTCTGACCAGAAAAGAAATTTCCTCAGCGATAAAAACCAGTACAGGTGACGATCTGACCAAAATGTTGAAAGATTTGATTTACAGCGACCTTATCATTTACAGCAACAATGGCAAAAAAAAGACTTCAGGCATATACCGCATCATAGATTTCTTCACAATTTTCCACCTGACGTTCTGCGAAGGAACCATAACAGACCGTGCATATTGGCGACACACACTCAACACTCCCGCACAAAACACATGGTACGGTCTGGCATTTGAGCGTCTGTGCCTTTACCATATATGGGAAATCATTCAGTCATTGAGATTGGATACAATACTCACTACATATTATTCATGGAGAAGTGCAGGTGAGTATCCTGCGCAGATTGACATGATTATTGACAGGGCTGATGGAATTACCGACATATGCGAGATGAAGTACTCGAGGTATGAGTACATCCAGGATGCCGAAGAAAGCAATAAATTGTATAGACGGATTGAGAATTTTCGGAAAGCGGGCAAAAACAAAAAAACCATACGGACAGTTCTTGTCACCACACAAGGTTTGGCAAAGGGAGAACATAGTGATGATTTTTCAAAAGTACTGACACTTAAAGACCTTTTTATAGAAAACACGGAAGAATCTTAAGACCGGGAACACCTTGGTCTTGAATAAAAATTCACTTTATTCTTTTTACAAAAATCAATATCCTCTCTTCTCCGTTTTCTGCAAAAAACAATAAATACAAATCTTTGATTGACACAGAAATAATCCTCAAATCAAAGATCAAATGTTCTGCCGGAATCGCTAAAAAAATCAAAATCCGGCGGATAATCGGCGTGACCTCACGCAAGGGAACGTTCCCGATGAACGGGCAATACCCCCCCCGATATTTTCCTGACCGGAGACCTGCTTTCATGCAAGATTGACCGAAAAGGAAAAGAATGGCTCCTTTCGGAAAAATTGATTCTCCATATCCCTCGTAACTTTGCCGATCGGACACAAAAGAATGCATCGGCATGAAATATTCCTCTCTATATCCCATCACGGCATCAAATATCGACAGGGAATACCGTCTTTCCGTGGACGGCCTTCTGACGTTCCACGAGAATACGGTCGCGCGCTACATGACGCTCCTGGGCCTGGCCGCCTTCGACCTTCAGAAAACCGACCTCACGTGGGTCATCTCCGAAATCAATCTCCTTCTTCCGGAGCCTCCTTCGATATGGTCGGAGGATATCCGCATAACGCTGTGGATAAGCGAGATGTCTTCCCTCAGAGTATGGTTTGACTTCATCGCGGAAGAAGTCCATACCGGAAAAGCGGTAGCCAAAGGGAACAGCTGCTGGTCACTGATTTCGATGTCGGAAAGAAAGCTCCTCCCCTGCTCGGGACTCATTCCCGAGGACAGGGTTATCCCCGAGTTTGCAGCGGGTCCCCACAGGAAACGGCCGCTTCCCTTCGAAGAGGACGGAAGGCGGGAAGGGATTCTCCATAAGGTGAACCGCCTCGACCTCGACTTCAACGGCCACATGAACAACCGCCGTTACATTCCGATGGTGGTACTGTCTCTCGGGGAAGATTATCTTAGCGGAAGAAGGCCCGATTCGCTCAACATAAGGTTCTTGAGGGAAGCTCGTCTCGGGGACTCCCTTTCAACCTACATCTTTCCTACGTCAGAGGAGGACTCTTTCGTGGGAAAGATTCTTTCGGACGAAGGCGGTGAAGAAGTCTGCCGCATAACCCTCCATTGGAGAGAAAGGGAAGAAACGGAGGACATCGCCTCGACCAATTACGTGAGGAACCCCTAAGACGCTATCCCGAGAGCATCCTCTCCTGGAAAAGTGAGAGAAAACCTTCTCCACATCTTTGACAAAAGCGAACAATTCCATAAATTGGCCTCACAAAATGAAGCCGATATGGAAACTGTTCAACGTAAGCGTGAAGTCTGGATCGATTACCTGAGGGTCATCGCATGCTTCATGGTACTTACCGTACACTCGACGGAACCTTTCTACCTCGGAGGTGAAGGGTCGCAGATACTTTCTTTGAATGAAGGCATATGGGCGGCCATATTCCTTTCAGTGACAAGGGGCTGCGTGGCGCTTTTCGTCATAGCGTCTTCATACCTCCAATTCCCCATTCACTACCCTACCGGAGAGTTTCTGCGCCGAAGGGCTACAAGGGTTCTAGTGCCCCTTGTGGTATGGCTGCTCATCTACGCTTTCTATTGGGGTGAGCCGGTCCACAACCTGCGCGACCTGCTGGTGAACTTCAACTATTCGGCAGGACACCTCTGGTTCGTGTACATGCTCATAGGACTGTATCTTCTCATGCCCCTTCTCTCCCCATGGGCCGAAAAGGTCGGCAAAAAGGAACTTCAGGCATATATCTGCATATGGCTCTTCACTTCCCTGATCCCGTTCATCAGGGATTACCTTGGTGGAGGCCAGCTCTCGATGACATACGGAACCGGAGGATTGCCCCAGTTCGCGAGATACCCCGTATGGGGAGAAGCCAGCTGGAACCTCTACGGCACTTTCTATTATTTCAGCGGCTTCATAGGATACCTCCTTCTGGGGCTGTATCTCCGTAAATTCGTCGGAGAGCTCTCCTGGGGAAAGACCCTTTCCGTATCCATCCCCTGCCTTCTGGGAGGATTCGCGATATGCGGAGGAGGATTCCTGCGGAGGATTTTCCTGTCATCCGGCGGGGAATTCCCCTACTCGGGTCCCCTTTCCCAAGGTGTATGGTGGGAAACATCCCTTTTCAATGACGCCCTCGGAACCGTCCTCGTCACGATCGGATTCATCCTCATCATAAGGAAGATTTCCTGCGAAGGGAAATTCTACCGGAAAGTTGTGCTTCCCGTTTCGCAGGCGAGCTACGGAATGTACCTCGGCCACATGATAATCCTCGCCGCTTTCTCGGGACTGTTCCTGGGCATTTTCGGAAGAGGCGAAGAAGGGATTCTGGGAATATGGACTCCCCCTGTGGAAATACTTCTCACGGCCTTCTGTTCATACACTTGCGCCGCTATCGCCGCAGTTCTCATAAGAAAGATCCCTAAAGTCGGGAAATGGATAATCGGCTAGAACTACAATCCCCTCCTGGACCATATAAAACGCATCCTCACGCAAAAGCTGCATGAGGATGTGTTTTTATCATGTCGCCGGGACATCTACTCCACCTTGATCGAATTCAGCAGCTGAAGTTTGCCCTTGTCGATCAGCCTTATTATGAGTTCCCCGAAAAGGGTATTCTGCCATGCGAACCACTCCCTCGTGAAATTCGTAGGATCGTCCTTATGGAAACTCTCGTGCATGAACCCCGTACCGGCGTCGGTGGAAAGAAGGGTTTCGACGCACCACTTGATTTCGGCGTCATCATCGGAGGTGAAGGCCTTCATCATTATGCTCATCGGCCAGATCATGTCGTAACCAACGTGCGGTCCTCCGA
Source organism: Bacteroidales bacterium (assembly GCA_017469845.1). Taxonomy (GTDB): domain Bacteria; phylum Bacteroidota; class Bacteroidia; order Bacteroidales; family UBA932; genus Cryptobacteroides. The sequence continues at coordinate 131,208 of JAFUFP010000045.1, forward strand.
TTCCTTCCCCTGCTTTTCCCTTGAAGAAGAAGGGATTATCCTCACTCCAGACAAAGCGGCGGGTCCTTCGGTAGATGGGATCGTCGGCCATCTCGGGGTCAAGGTACGACATCGCCAGAAGCGAAGGGACATTGGCGTCATCCATGAGGAAACGGTTCCCGAAACCGTCCACCTCGTAGGAATAGATTTCCCCGTATTTGGGGTGGTCATAGACGGCGTAGACCCGAAGGGCAGTCTCCACTTCGTCGGCGAGGGCCCGGCAATCCGAAGCGAGGGCGGTTTCACCGTTGACGGATTCGAGGATTTCGGCGGCTTTGCGGAGCGAGCTCACCGCGAAGAAGTTCGACGGGACCAGGAACTCGAAGGTCGTGGCGTCATCCGAAGGACGGAATGAAGAAGCGATGAGGCCAACGGGATTGACGGGGTTTCCCAATCCTGCACAGGCCTTGGTGTCGAGCTGGCGGTCAGTTACTCTCAGGAAAGTATAAGGCCCGTGGCCCTCTTTCCTTTGTTGGACACGGAAGGTATCGTATATCTTCCTGATGGCCGAAAGCCACACTTCGTCGAAAACCGAACTGTCTCCTGTGACCTTCCAGTATTCGTGGGCGAGACGTATGACGTAGCAAGGGGAATCCACTTCCCACTTTCTCTCGTGGTCATTGGGGTTCATGTCAGTATTGTCGGACATCCAATATCCGCCGGTGGGGCCGTCATTGAAAGCGTTGGCGTACGGATCGATGTTCACAAGCGAAAGCTGGCAACGGACAACGCCCTCCAGAAGTTCACGGAGGTGCTCATCCCGGGATGCAAGCTGCAGATACGGCCATACCTGCGCCCCGGAATCCCTCAGCCACATGGCATGGATGTCACCCGTGTAGACGAATGTCCTGGGGTTCCCGTTCTCATCGGTGGAGAAATGCACAGTCGTGTCGAGGGTGTTGGGGAAACAGTTGCGCATCATCCAGCGGAGTTTCGGGTTCGTAAGGAGCGAACAGACTTCGTCTATCTTCTTTTCGACCGCCTGTGAAGTGAAGAGCCTCTCCCCTACGGGAGGACGCCGGTCGGGATACTTCTCACCTTGGGCGGAGACACTTCCGCAAAGGAGCAGGGCCGCAGCGGCGGCCGTTATCTCAAGAAAAAGTTTCATCATAAAGCGTTTTTCAGTCTTCTGGCACTATTCCTCTGAAAGTGAATAGGGTCTATCTTCGGGAGCGGTACCCCTTTCCGAGGAAGGAGCGGAAGACATATCAAAGAATATCTTGCCGCCTCGGACAATATCGGAATGGTTGATGTAATTCTTCGTCCAGGATTTTCCGCCCATCTTCATTTCCCTCACGAACATGTTCTCCGATGAATTCTCCGGAGCCTCGACAAGAAGATCTCCGCCCGGAAGATGGACCGTGACCTTTTTGAAAAGCGGGGTTCCGAGGGCGTACTGTCCGCTCGCGGGACATACCGGGTAGAATCCCAGCGCGGAGAACACGTACCAGGCCGAAGTCTGTCCGTTGTCCTCGTCGCCGCAGTATCCGTCCGCCCAGGGGGTATAGAATTTCTCCATCACTTCCCTCACCCTCGACTGGGTCTTCCAGGGCTGGCCGCTCCAGTCATAGAGATAGAGCATATGCTGGATGGGCTGGTTGCCGTGGGCGTAGTTGCCCATTCCCATGACGGTCATTTCGGTGATCTCGTGTATCGGGAATCCGTAATACGAGTCATCGTATTTGGGAGGCATGAGGAAGACTCCGTCAAGAGTGGCGTTGAACTTCTCTTCTCCGCCCATAAGGCCGATGAGACCCTTAACGTCGTGGAAAACGCTCCAGGTGTAGTGGAGAGAATTCCCCTCAGTGAAGTCCCCTCCCCATTTGAGAGGACTGAAGGGACGGCGGAACTCCCCGTCCTCCTTCCTTCCGTTCATCAGGCCGTTTTCGCTGTCATAGAGATTGCGGTAATTGAAGGCGGCCTTCCTGAAGGGGGCAAGTTCCTCTTCGCTCTTTCCGAGGGCTTTGCCGAAAGTGTAAATGCACCAGTCATCGTAGGCGTACTCGAGAGTGCGGGCCGCGTTCTCGCTGATGCCCACATCACAGGGTACGTACCCCAGGGAATCGTACCATTCGTATCCGAGCCTTCCGGTGGAACCGACCTCCGGATGGACCGCATGCGCCCCATGGACGACGGCCTCCCAGAGTTTTTCAGCGTCATAGCCCCTGATTCCGCTGACGAAGGCGTCGGCCACAACCGAAGCGGAATTGTTGCCCACCATACAGTTACGATGTCCAGGCGACTCCCACTCCGGCAGGAATCCGCTTTCGAGGTAATCGTTGACGAGTCCCTCCTGGACCTTCACCGAAGTCTCGGGATAGACGAGGTTCATAAGCGGGAAAAGACTCCTGAAAGTGTCCCAGAAACCGGTGTCGGTGAAGAAGTATCCGTTTTCCACTTTCCCGGTGTGTGGGCTGTAATGGACCCTCTCCCCCGAAGGGGTTATTTCCGAAAGGTCCCTCGGGAAAAGGAGGGCCCTGTATAGGCACGAGTAGAATGTGCGAAGATGGTCGATATTGTCATCCTCCACTTCGATCCTTCCGAGAGCGGAGTTCCAAGCCTGTCTTGCCAAAAGTTTCGTTTCGTCGAAAGTTGAAGGAAGTTCCTCCAGATTCTCCTCAGCCTGATCCAGGGAGATGAACGAAGAAGCGACCCTAAGATGTACCTTCTGTCCCGCCTTCGTCGGGAATCCCACTATAGCCTGGGAATGGGGTGAAGAAACTTCATCCTCTTCCACCACGGCCCCGTCAGAAATCACATCGGAGAAGACGAACGGAGTGTCGGATTCGATTATGAACCAGTTCCGGAAATTCTCTCCCACTCCCCCGTGGTTATGGGTATTGTACCCGACGATCCTGTTTTCCGAAACCCTTATCCATGAGTCTCCGGGGAAAGCGTCCACGACAAGATACGACATCTCCATTTCGGGATACGTAAGACGGAAGAAAGCGGCATGCGAAGTCGGGGTGAGTTCCGCCGTCACGTCATGGTCGGCAAGATACACGCTGTAATAATAAGGTGTAGCCGTCTCGGCCTTGTGCGAGAACCAGCTTTCCCTTTCGTCCTCATCCCAAACGGGTCCCGTCGTGACCGGCATTATCGAGAAGGAGCCGTAGTCGTTGATCCACGGTGAGGGCTGATGGGTCTGCTTGAGGCCGCGGATATGGGTGGCGTCATAACGGTAGGTCCATCCGTCACCGTCCTTTCCGGTCTGCGGGGTCCAGAAATTCATACCCCACGGAACGGCCACCGCCGGGTAGGTGTTGCCGGTGGAAAGGCTGAATGTCGACAGCGTTCCGCAGAGCGGATTGACATAGTCGACTGGTTCTTCCATTTTGAAAGAAGGCTTTTCCGAGCATGAGAGGGCAAGGGCAAGGAAAAGTGACGAAAGAATGATTCCGGGATGTTTCATAAAAAAACGTAAATAGCTGTGCTGTCCCCCAAATATACTGCAAAAACTGAGAAAAAACTTTCTCCGGAGGATAATTCGCCCCAAGGAAGGCCGGGGCGGAGTTTTTCCCGAAGGGCGAATAGAGAAAAAAAATGGGCCCAAAGTTCAATTTCTTTTGGATTTCCGGCAATAAAGCAGTAATTTGCAAGACCTCTTCAGAATCTTTATTAAAATTGTTAAAAACCCCACTCTCTTATTTCACGAAATGGAAGTTTGGGGTATCTTTGCAAACATGATTTGGACATTATTCAAGCTATTGGGCTGCATCGCCGTTCTCATGTACGGAATGAAGGTGATGAGCGAAGCCCTTCAGAAGATGGCGGGACCGGGACTGCGCCACATTCTCGGAGCCATGACCACCAACAGGTTCACGGGAGTACTGACGGGTATGTTGATCTGTGTGGCGGTTCAGTCTTCAGCGGCGACCACCGTCATGACGGTCTCATTCGTCAACGCCGCTCTCCTCACCCTCTCGCAGGCCATCTCGGTAATCATGGGAGCGAATATCGGAACGACGCTTTCCGCCTGGATAATGTCAGCCGGATTCTCGTTCAACATCGCGAACATCGTCTGGCCGATATTCCTGATAGCGATTGTCCTCATCCAGTTCCCGAAACGGCGATACATCGGTGACTTCCTCTTCGGAATCTCCTTCCTCCTTTTCGCCCTCGGCACCCTGAACGCCACCGGAAGGGAGATGGACCTCGCCCACAACGAATCCGTCGTGAACTTCTTCGCTTCGTTCGATTCGGGCAGTTACCTCACGATCATCCTTTTCCTCATAATAGGAGCCATCCTCACCTGCATAGCGCAGTCTTCGGCCGCCCTGATGGCCATCACAATGGTCCTCTGCACTTCGGGAGTCCTCACCATCTACCAGGGTATCGCCCTTGTCATGGGTGAAAACATCGGAACGACCGTAACCGCGAACGTAGCCGCACTGTCGGCCAACACCCAGGCTAGAAGAGCGGCCCTCGCCCACCTCCTTTTCAACGTATTCGGAGTGCTGTGGTGCCTTTGCATCTTCTATCCCTTCGTCAACACGGCATGCTCCATAGTGGGAGTCGACCCCCACGCCGAGACTCAGAGCGCCGCCAGGCTCTCCTTCGTTCTGGCGACCTTCCATACGATGTTCAACGTCATCAACACGAGCATCCTCATCTGGTTCATACCCCAGATGGAGAAGATCGTATGCAAGATCATTCCTCAGAAGAAGATGGATGTCGAAGAAGAGTTCCGTCTGCAGTACATCCAGGTCGGTATCATGAAGACCCCTGAAATCGCGATATTCCAGGCCCAGAAGGAGACCGAGCTCTTCGGTCAGAAGATGGCCCAGATGCTCCAGATGGTCCGTGACCTTTACAAGGAAACCGACATGGACCGCTTCAAGGAGAAACAAGCCAAGATCCGGAAGATGGAGGAGATGTCCGACCGTATGGAAAGCGGCATCGGCAGCTACCTGGCCCAGGTCGGAAACGCCCACCTGAGTGATGACTCAAAGAGAAAGATCCGCACGATGCTCCGCGCAATCAGCGAACTTGAAAGTACCGGAGACAGCCTCCTCAACATGTCAAGGACAATGGAGCGCAAGCTCTCCCAGAAGGCCACCTTCACCGCCAATCAGGAAGAGGGTATCGCCCAGATGTTCGACCTTCTGGCCGACGCCATCGACAATATGGGCAAGGTCATGACCGGAGACGGTGACATCGAAGTTTCGCTCGCGATCGAGAACAACATCGACACCCTGAGGACCAAGCTCCGCAACCAGAATACCGCCGACGTGGATGAGGGCAAGTATTCGTTCGTGGTCGGAACCATCTTCATCGACCTCGTACGCGAATGCGAGAAGTGCGGTGACTACATCATAAACGTCGTCGAAGCCAAGAAGGGAAAGAGGGAGAATGAAGTCGACACCGACTCCCTCGTCGTGGATCCCGAGAAGAAGACCGTGACCCTCAACGGGGAGGACCTTCTTTTCACCAAGACCGAATTCGAGATCCTGAACCTCCTTGTCGCCAATCCCGGCAGGACGTTCTCAAGAAGCGAACTGATCGACATCGTATGGCCCAAGGACGTGGTCGTCGGAGAAAGGGTCGTTGACGTGAACATCCGCCGCATCCGCCAGAAGCTCGGTGACATGGCCAGCAGGATCAACACGAGAGCCGGATACGGATACTACTTCGAATAAAAAATCCCTAAGGGAAGTTCAATAATGCGGGGCGGGAACATTTTCCGTCCCGCAGCCGTCTCCGACGGACGGAGCCGTCCGGATTTGGAAAACAGGAGCACTTTCGCCATCTTTATGGTGCAAAACGGACCGGGAGGTCCACCTGAAACAAACCATCATGAACAGGGAAAAGGAGATATACAAAGTGACCCTTGCGGGAAGCGTGATCAACGTCACCCTGACGGCAGGAAAATTCATCGCCGGAATACTCGGACACAGCGCCGCGATGATAGCTGATGCGGTGCATTCGCTGTCAGACCTTCTCACCGACGCTGTCGTCATCATTTTCGTACACATCAGCGGCAAGCCCGCCGACCGCAGCCATGAATTCGGTCACGGGAAATACGAGACCCTGGCCTCGGCCTTCGTCGGCATGGCCCTTCTGGTGGTCGCCGGAGGCATAATCTTCAATGCGGTCGAGACCATCATCGAGTGGGCGAACGGTAACGACATCCCCCGTCCCGGAATGGTGGCCCTTTGGGTCGCCGCGGCCTCGATCCTCCTCAAGGAACTGGCGTTCCGCTTCACAATAGCCAAAGGCAGGGAACTTTCCTCCCAGGCCCTCGAGGCCAACGCCTGGCACCACCGCAGTGACGCCCTCTCCTCAATCGGCACATTCGTCGGAATCGGAGGAGCGATACTCCTCGGTGACCGCTGGACCGTGCTCGACCCCATAGCATCAATAGTGGTGGGATTCTTCATAGTGAGGGTCGCCTGGAAACTTCTCAAGGAGTGTTTCGGAGACCTGATGGAAGCTTCACTGCCTGAGGAGGTAGAGAAAGAGATCCTCGACATCGTCACTTCTTTCCCGGACGTTTCGGATCCGCACAACCTCAAGACACGCCGCATCGGAAACAACTACGCCATAGAAATCCACATAAGGATGGACGGTGACATTCCGCTGGTGAAGGCCCACACGAGGGCGTACTACATAGAAAAGGCGTTGGCGGAACATTTCGGGAAGGAGACCCATACGATCATCCACATCGAGCCGGTCAAGCCTTTCAGCAAATACGGACCTGACCTTGAGAAAATCCTGCCCGAACAGATTTCTGACGTCCAATGATCCCTACGATCCGCCTCTTCCCGGTGAAGGGAAATCCAGCGGTCAATCCTCTTCTTCTGAGTCGGCGCCCTCTCCGAGGTATTTCGTCGGAGATACTCCGAAAGTATACTTGAAACGCGTAGTGAAACTCTGCCTTGTCTGGTAACCCAGCATATAGGCGATTTCCTTTATGCTGTACATCCTGGATTTGAGAAGGGCCAGGGCCTTGTTCATCCTATACTGATTGATGTACTGTATGGGGCTCAGGCCGGTCAGGCTCTTCACCTTCATGTAGAAGGAAGTGCGGCTCATGCCGAGTTCCTTGTGGAGGACGTTCACGTTGATCTCCTCGTCCTTGAGCCTCTCGTCAAGAGCCTTGGAGAACTTCTCCATGAAAATCTTGTCCAGAGGGCTGAGTCCCGATTCCTCGGAGGATTCTTCCGCAAGGGATTCCGAAGTCACGTTCTGCACCTTGGTCTGAAGCTTCGCACGGTTCCTCATCACGCTTTCCGCCACGGCGAGAAGATACTCCGATATGAAGGGCTTCAGGACATAAGCGTCCGCGCCGGTGTGGAGTCCCTTTATCTGTGACGCAACGTCTGTCTTCGCCGTAAGTAGGATCACGGACACGGAGCAAAGGTCGCTGTCCTCTTTGATGGCCGCGCAAAGCCTGAACCCGTCCATCCTGTCCATCATGACGTCGCTCAGCACGATGTCGACATACTCTTTCCGCAGTATATCCAGGGCCGAAAGGCCGTCTTCAGCCGTTAACACCTTTCCGCAGAAACTGAACAGTTCCCCCAGATACATCCTCATGTCGGGATTGTCCTCGACGATGAGAATGCTGCATCCTCCGAGAAGGCCGTTCCCTTCCGGAGAGAAGTCCTTCCCCGGATTCTCCGGAGCGACTGCCGGCTCATCCCCGAGAATCTCGTATGAATTCCCCGGAACGGGAAGCACGAACTTGAATACCGCCCCGCCTCCCGGAGCGTTCTCGGCCTTTATGGCTCCGTCCTGGAGATTCACGAGTTCACGGACGTAATTGAGCCCTATTCCGAATCCCTGCACATCCACCCCTCCGGAATTCTTCCTCGTATGACGGGAGAAAATGCTTTCTGTCTCCCCTTCCGGGATTCCGGGGCCCTGATCCGAGACCCTGACTTCCACCATCTTTGTATCGAAGGGCCTGCCGTAGACGGATTTCGCTTCAGATTTGTCTAAAATTGCCGTGGAAACGGTTATCGTCCCGGGATCGAGCGAGTACTTGATCGCGTTGGAAAGAAGGTTCGACATGATGCGGGAGAACTTCGACCCGTCGAAATCGAACGCCATGTGCGGCGATTCCACAAGGATAGTCTGGCGCTTCTGGATGGCGATCGGGGTGAAAAGTCCGACCGCTTTCTCGATTTGGGTGCGGATGTCATTCCGTTCCCTTCTGACCACAGTGTTGCTGGAAAGGTCGTTACCCAGGATCTGGTTCGTCAAATCAAGCAGTTCCCTTGCGCTGCGGGACACGAGGTCAACGCTCTTTCGGTCCGCAGGCGTCAAGACTGAGGAGCGCTCCAGGTCACCCAAAGGGGCTACGATGAGGGAAAGCGGAGTCCTTATCTCATGGGAAAGATTCGTGAAAAGATCGATTTTCGCCTTGTCGACTTCCCGTTGTATCCTCATCTTCTCTTCACGGGCGGCGGTTTCCTTTCTCCTCCTGTACCATCGCCATAGGGCGAGGGCCGACAATAAGGCTACGGCGGCATAGGCAAGGATAGCCCACCACCTTAGCCAGGGTTTCTGCCGGACAGTGAACGAGAACGACTTCACCATATCGTCCGGAGTGCCGTCGGCCCTGAGCTTGAACACATACTTTCCGTGCGGAAGGCCCGGATAGGAAACGTACCTGTTCCTCATGTCGTGCCACTCGTCCTCGTATCCTTCAAGGGTATACTTGTAGCGTATGCTCAGGTGATCGTAGTTTATGTCTATACACTTGAAAGCGAAGGAGTTCTCATTATAGTCAAAGACGGCCGGAGAAGACATGTCCCCCTGGTAAGGGACATCATTCACAAGCAGATGATCGATATAGTACCGGATGTCGCCGTTGCTGAAAAGACTTCCTAGGTCATCTGAGGAAAAAACGGTCAGCCCGTTGGAGAAGGCGAAATAAAGATTCCCCTCAGAATCCTTGAAGGAAGTGGTATAGTAATCGTACCTGTTGGAGGTATTGTAATAGCTCATCCCTCCGCCGTCGGAAGGGTCCAGTTTCACAAGACCGTAGGCCGATCCTATCCAGATATTGCCGAGGTCATCCTCCTCGAGGGAATAGAAGGCGTATTCGAAATACGGCAATGAGGAAGAGAGTTTCCAATCCGGAAGGATGTATTCATCCCTGGATGCGTCCTCCCCGCCTATCCGCAAAACTTTCCTGTCGGTCGTAAGGCACCATACATCCCCATTCCTGGACAGAAGGGCATCGACGATGGCCGCACCTTCATCCAGAACGGGAAGACCTTCGCGCATCGTGCCACCTCTGCGGAAAGAAACCCTGTCCGAGCGGTACTCCAGGTAGAAATTCCTCGACGGATCGGCGGCGACGGGCACCGGGAGTTCACCTTCCAGTGTCATGAAAGAAGACTTGTCGGAATATTCGTACTGGTTGTAGTAGGAAGCGAAACGGATGCTCCCGTCCACGTCTTCGACTATACGGTACACCATGTTCCCTTCGAAACGGCCGACCTGTTCGGCGGTCAAAGCGTCTCCCGAAATCGAGAAGCGGCCGAGATAATCATTGGTGGCCAGCCACACCTTGTTGTCGGAAGAAATCATGAAGGCCCTGATGTCCTGACCGTCCAATCCGGAAGATATCCGGGCTTCGGTGACCCTGCCGGTATTCTTGTCGAAAACGGAAAGCGCTCCGTTTTCAAGGAACCATATTCTCCCGGCGGCGTCTTCCGCTATCCCCTGAATCCTTTTCCCTTCGGAATGAAGGACAAGGTCGTCAAGAAAACCGGGACGCCCATCCCTGTGGATGACCAGGCCGTAAAGGCCCATCCTGGAACCGGACAGCCAGACATGGCTCCGGTCCAGGGCGAAAGTGCACATTCCGGAAGGGGTGACGCCGCTGAATGACGAAATCCTTTCGGCGCCGCCTGAGGATCCGACAACGAATATGCCGCCTTCCTCCGTGAAACAGAGAACGGAGTCTTCACCGTACGGAGCGACGGAAACGATTCCCGCAGGTCCGCCGCCGAAAGGGCGGAGAGACAGTTCATCCATATCGGCACGAAGAAGTCCTGAGCGGGAACCCAAGACAACGCTTCCGTCACTGAGCGGAACGATTCCCCCTATGGATGAACCTTCTCCGAGGTCCATCCTCTTCACCAGTTCCAGAGAGCGGTTGAAAACAAGAAACGTATTGTTTGCCGAGGCGAGGACGAAGTCACCGTCCCGCCCCGCCGTCACTACAAAGGTGTTTTCCGGAAATGAAAATGCGTATGAGGAAACCGTTTCGCCGTTTTCCTTGTCCAGGATATAGATACCGGTGTCGTTCGTGAAGATGAGTTCCGACTGTGAAAGGTCGCAAAGGGTCTTGTTGTTACCGAACATCGTGCTCTGATAACGCACAACACCCTCTTCCGGGGTCCAATGCCCGATGAATGAAGGGGTGGCAATCCAGAAGGTCCCGTCATTCTGGGGCAGGAAATCAAGGACATTGGTGCTCCCGATGATTTCCATTATTTCGGTGCCGTCATAAGTATAAAGGCCCCTCAAGGATGAAAAGCAGATCTTCCCCTCCCGGTCGGCCTTTATCGAAGTGACGCTTTCGCCGTATGTCCCGCCGACAAGGACGGGCGACTGTCCGAGTGCGGAGACACCGGACAGAAGGACGGAAACAGCGATGGAGGTCAGGATTCTCTTCATGCTCCAAAGTTATCAAAATACTCGCGCGAATCGTCGCTTTTGACGATTTTATTCCCCGTTTTGATGAAATTATTTCCACAAAAACGTTTCAAATCCCTCTTCAGACAATCCAGCGTCCTCCTTTCGTGACCGCGAAAATACCTTTGCGTCAAACAACAATCACACTATCATGAACAAAGCCTTCTACAGATTCGTCACCGCCGTTCTCGCTGCGGCATTGACAGTAGCGGCATCGGCACAGAACCAGTCCGTCAAAGTCAACGGAACCGTGACCGATGCGAACAATGAACCTCTGATAGGGGTCGGCGTGATGCTCGAAAACTCCACGACCGGTGTCGTTACCGGCATCGACGGAGACTTCAGCATCGAAGTACCGGCCAATTCCACCCTGGTATTCTCCTCCATCGGTTATCTTACAAAGAAAGTGGTGGTCGAGCAATCGGGCACCATCACCGTAACGCTGGAGGAAGACAACCAGCTTCTCGAAGAGTCCGTCGTAATCGGATACGGAACCACCACCAGGAAGAATTTCACCGGAAGCGTGTCATCCGTCAAGATGGAGGACTCCCCCATCATCAACACCACCGTCAACAACGCCTTCTCGCTTCTGGACGGAGTCGTCACCGGCGTAAACTTCCGTAAATCCGGTGAGGCCTCCTCGTCCCCTTCCATGTTGGTAAGAGGACAGAAGTCGATCGCTTCGAGTTCGAGCAATCCCCTCATCGTTCTTGACGGCGTGATCTACACCGGAAGCATGAATGACATCGACCCCTCGACGATCGAGAGCCTGAGCGTGCTCAAGGACGCGACTTCACTCGCCGCCTACGGATCGCAGGCCGCGAACGGCGTCATCATGATCACCACCAAGAAAGGAGTCAGGGGCAAACCCGTCATCAGCTTCAACACCTCCCTCGCCCTCGTCACCCCGAACTTCAGACCCGACATGAGGGACGGAAGCGAGTACATAGAGCTGATGAACACGAGGAGAAGGACCTCGGACCCTTCCGACTGGATGTCCTCCCTGCAGATGGAGCGCTACAAGGCCAATGACCCCGTCGACTGGTACAAATTCATCACAAGGAAGGGATTCAACCAGAACTATTCCCTCAGTTTCTCCGGTGCGACCGACGTCGTTGACTACTACGTGTCCGCATCATATCTGAACAACAGGAATTTCATCAAAGGAGACGAATACGACAGGCTCACTACGACCGCAAGGGTCAACGTGAAAATAAACCAGTACATCTCCGCGGGCGCCAACTTCAACCAGTCCTACAACCGCAACGACGGAATCCGTCCCGACTACTCGGCGGCGGTCACCCTCTCGCCCTGGAATGAACCCTACCTCTCCGACGGAAGACTCCGCAAATACGTCGACGGAGTGGAGATCACCTCCACCAATCCCATGTGGAACCCCCTCAACGGACAGGAAAGGGAGAACCGCAGGAAAAGCAGCGTAAGCGGCGGAAACATCGAGATCAAATTCCCCTGGGTGAAGGGCCTGAGCTACAAGATAACCGGTTCCTACACCGAAAACACCTCCACGGTCCGTTCGTTCACGCATGAGACCAATTTCGTCAACATCTCCCTCGGAGAAGCCGGTTACACGACGGCCGAGCAGGACAAATACCTCACCGACGCCACCGGTTCTATCTCCGAAAGCAAGACCCGCTCATGGGTGATCGACAACATCCTCACCTACAACAGGGAAATCGGCGACCACTACATCAACGCCACACTCGTATATACAAGGGACTCCCAGGAAGTGGATGCGTACACCACTTCCGGAAGTGATTTCTCGGCCGTGGGCAACACCAACCTCGGATTCCACGGGCTGAACCTCGCCGCCGTGCAGAAATACAACTCGATGAGCTACTCGCTCCACAATGACATCGGATACCTCGCGAGGGCGATCTACGCTTACCGCAACACCTACCACATCAACCTCTCCGTCAGAAGGGACGGAAGTTCGGTCTTCGGCGCAAAGCACAAATGGGGCATCTTCCCCGCCGTGGGTTTCGCATGGACGCTGTCCAACGAGCCTTTCTTCAAGGTCGAGGCCATCAACAACCTCAAGTTCAAAGCTTCCTGGGGACTCAACGGTAACCAGTCCCTCTCCCCTTACGGAACCCTTTCCACGATGAACGTCGGAAAATCCGGAGGAATATCTTCATTCTTCGATGAAAGCGTGGCCTGGGGACAGAGCGTCGCAGCGCTCGGCAACGCCGACCTCGGATGGGAATCCACCGCGTCATTCAACTACGGCGTTGAAGCCGACTTCCTCAAAGACCGCCTGCACATCGAAATCAACGGCTACAAGTCCAAAACCACCGACCAGATATTCTCGAGGAACATCCCTGTGATGGGTTCCGGCATCACCTCCCAGAGGGCGACCATGGGAAGAGTCGACAACTGGGGAATAGAGGCCGACCTGAGGAGCATCAACATCAACAGCAGGAACTTCACCTGGACAACGAACATGACCTTCTCGATGAACCGCAACAAGCTCGTCGACCTTTACGGAAACGGTGAGGACGACATAGCGAACAGCCTTTTCCTCGGAAAGTCCCTCGGAGCCATATACGGATACAAGTGGATCGGAATCGTCCAGGAGACTGATACCGACTACATGGCCGCGAACGGCGCCAAGCCCGGAGACGTCAAATACGGCAACATCGACGGAAGTGAGGACGGCAAGATCACCGAAAGCGACAGGACCATCCTCGGATACAACAAGGACAACTTCCGCCTCAGCATGCAGAACACCTTCCGCTACAAGTCTCTGCAGCTATACTTCCTCCTCAACGGAACCTTCGGAGGCCACGGCTACGGTCTCGCGCAGAACAACATGGCGTACCAGACCTACGAAGGATACGCGAACCGCAACACCCTCGACCATCCTTTCTGGACAGCCGAAAAGCCCAGCAACAAGTATCCTTCCTACGCATTCAGCGACAACACCCGCTTCACCGCACTCCAGTCATACGGATTCGTAAGGCTCCAGGAGGCCAACCTCTCCTATTCCTTCAACAAGGATCTCGTCTCCAAGATCGGACTCTCGGCCATGAGGGTATTCGTATCGGGATCGAACCTCTTCTTCATCGCCCCGCACTGGGTGGGCAGTGACCCTGAAGTGAGGAGCTACTCCTCCGCACAACTTCCCAGGACCGTCACGGTCGGTGCTTCAATAACTTTCTAAAGCGACGGGAAAGGTTTCCATAATGAGACATTAAAAGACAGCCAAAATGAAAACAACAAAATATCTGATTCCGGCAGTACTTTGCCTTATGGGCATTTCGGCATGCAACGACGAGGACTTCCTCGAGGAAAAGCCCAAAACGTTGTACACCACCACGACGGCTTTCGAAAAAAGTTCCCAAGTGGAGTCCCAGCTTGTGACGGCGTACAGAAAGATTTTCTCCCTCCACGGATACGCCAACGAATCCCTGGCACCGAGTCCGGCCCTTTTGGGCGGTGTTGGTTCTGACGTATTCGACATCTTCCATTCCCTCGTCGGAGAAGGCGCGGCCGGATGGTCGAACTACGCCCTTTGGAATTCTTCGGATTCAAGGTTCAGCACCCTCTGGGACGACCTTTATCAGCTGGTCAGCTACGCGAACCTCGCCCTTCTGGGAGCTGAGAACGTAGAATGGAACGACGAAAGCGAAAAAACTTATCAGACGGCCCAGGCCAAATTCTTCAGAGGATACGCCTACCTGAGGCTGGCCGAGTGTTTCGGCGGAGTCCCGATCGTGGACGAGTTCACCGAGACCCTGCGCCTCGATTACGAGAGGGCGACAAGGGAGGAGAGCTACAAATTCGCCATCGAGAACCTCGAAGCTGCGGCTGAAGGTCTCCCCGACTACCCCAGGAATGACGGAAAGGTCGGCAAGGGTGCCGCATACCATTTCCTCGCGGAGGCTTATCTGGGCCTCGGAGTAGAAACGTCCAACTCTTCAGGAGACTGCTACTCGAAAGCAGTCCAGGCGGCTGAAAAGACTATAGCCCTCCATCCCCTCATGACGAAGCGTTTCTGAGTAAGGGCTAACCCGGACTCGAAGTCCGTCAACAACGGAGTTCCCGCATACAAACCGGAAGGAAACGTCTTCTACGACCTGTTCCAGATCGGCAACTACCCCTATTCCGCGGGCAACACCGAGTCAGTGTGGATAATCGACATCCCCACATACGAATCCATCCAGGGTGCAGGAATTTCCGAGGGTCCTTACGCCAGGTACATGAACAACGGAAGCATCTATTACCTCACCATGAACACCGGTCCCATCTTCAGGGACATGAGGTGGAAACCGGAATACAGGGAAGCAGGCGCCAACGACTCCCCCTTCATGGGCAACATAGACCTCGCGAAGTATCCGGGTGGCAACCTCTGCGCATATCTGGGTGGATTCTCCATCGGCAGGGTCGCCGAGACGAAATACATCTCCGACAAAGTATGGGCCGGTGATCTTGCCAAGGACATGAGGAACGACCCGATCAACATCTGCAGGGAATTCATCTGCCTTGACAGGGATCACAGCCGCTACGGCACCGTCGTCAAAGCGGAAGAACTCCAGGATCCAGCCGGAATGTTCCCGCTCCGCTCAAAAACCGCCATGCAGGATGACTGGGGATGGCATTCTTCAGCTATGGACGAGCACATCGCCCAATACGGAAGGGACTGGTATGTCGTCCGTTCCGCCGAAACCTACCTCCTTGCCGCCGAAGCGTATCTTCGTGACGGAAACGCCGAGAAAGCAGCGCAGGCACTGAACGCGGTCCGTTCCAGGGCTGAAGCCTCCACCCTTTTCTCAGCCTCCCAGATCGACATCTACACCATCCTCGACGAAAGGGCAAGGGAACTCTCATATGAAGAAAGGCGTTGGCCCACACTCCTCAGGATGGGTTCCTCCGTCGACGGAAAGAACGAAGTCATGGTCAACCAGCTCAAGAAAAACGCCATGTTCATCGCCGACTTCACCTACTACACCGGAGAAATAGGCTGGACACTCTTCCCCATCCCCCTGAAATACATCCAGATGAACTCCGAAGCCGAGATGGCTCAGAACAAGGGCTGGTAATAACCCTCATAAACGCGCTCAGCAAATGAAAATAAGATCAACAGCAACAATATTCGCGGGTATTCTCCTGCTCTTCGCCTCTTCGTGCTCCGGTGTTTCCATCTCCCCGGTGGACCTCAGGTGCGAATACATGGAGAATCCCCGTGCGGTGGATGCAGCCTCCCCCTCCCTTTCATGGGTCAACGCCCCGGCAAAGGGAGCCAAGGGAGCTGCCCAGACAGCATACATGATAGAGGTCGCATCCTCAAGGGACGCCCTTGAAAAAGGATTGGCCGATCTATGGAAAAGCGGAAAGGTGGAATCCCCCTCATCCGTCAGAATACCCTACTCGGGAGAAGCCCTCACGAGCGGCCAGGACTGCTGGTGGAGAGTGAAGGTATGGGACGAAAACGGCAAGGAATCCTCCTGGAGTTCACCCGCATACTGGGGTATGGGCATCATCGACAAAAACCTCTGGGCCGCCGAATGGATCGGAGCGCCCTGGCAGGGTGAGGAAACCTACAAGAAAGTCGAACTCGAAAAGCCTTTCAACCTTCCTCCCGGAATGAGCATGGAGGCTTTCCTGAAGATCGTCCAGATGTACATGGACCATCCTTCGTCCCGTGGGGACATCATGAGGCAGAACGGAGCCGGAGAAGGCCGTCCCGCGGGCGGAGCCGCCCAGCAGCAGCCCCAGGATCCTGCCTGGGAGATGGCGAGGACCAGGGTCCCCGAAATCGTCCAGACCCCCGCTCCCCTTCTCAGAAAGACCTTCACTGTCGGTCCTGACGTCGAATCCGCCAAGGCTTTCGTCGTCGGATTGGGATATTTCGAGTTCTATTTCAACGGGGAGAAAATCGGGAACGACGTCCTGATGCCCAACCAGACGAACTACTCCGAAAGGCCGATAGTCGGACAGTACGGCCCGACGAACGACCATATCTTCCGCAACTACAGGATTCTGTACACGGCATTCGACCTTACCGACAAGGTGGTTGAAGGGAAGAACGCCGCTGGAGCCATCCTCGGTGAAGGGTTCTACAACGCCACCGGAACTTACCAGATACCTTTCGGTTCTTCAAGGTTCCTCTGCCAGATCCAGATCCGCTACAAGGACGGCAGCACCCAGATCGTCTGCTCGGACGGCAGCTGGAAAGCCAAGGCTTCACCCATCCTCGTGAACGGAGTGTTCGAAGGAGAGGTCTACGACGCCTCCAAAGAGGATCCCCAGTGGGCGACAGCCCAGTACGACGACTCCTCTTGGGAGAACGTGGCGCTGAGAAAGACTCCCACCGGAGAACTCACCGCCCACACTTCGCCAGGTGATGTTGTCTACGACACCCTCTCCCCTGTCAGTGTCCGGAAGAACGAAGACGGCAGCTTCGAAGTGGATTTCGGGGCAGAAATAACAGGTTGGGTGAGGTTCCGCGGAGTCGAAGCCCAGAAGGGCGACACCCTCAAGGTCACCTACACCAACGACCAGCTCACCTCAACGAACCTCTACATCTTCGGAGATGAAAAGATGACTGACTACGCCCCCCGCTTCACCTGGTTCACGTTCAGCAAAGTGAACGTATCGGGCGTTGAGAATCTTGACCCCGGAATGATGACAGCGGAATGGGTCTGCACAAATTTGCCGAAGGTGGCTTCGTTCTCCTCTTCAGAGACCCTCCTCGGTCAGATAAACGACATCTGGAAGAGAAGCCAGCTGGACAACATCCACGGAGGAGTTCCAAGCGACTGTCCCCACAGGGAAAGGTCCGGTTACACCGGAGACGGACTCCTGTCGGCTTCCGCCGTCATGGAGAATTTCGACGCTGCCGCCTTCTACCGCAAATGGATCCGTGACATAGCCGACTGCCAGAATACCGAAACCGGCCATGTGCCCAACGTCGCTCCCACCAACAACGGAGCCGGAGGCATCGGTTGGGGCGCAGCCATCTGCGTGGTTCCCTGGGAGCATTACATCCACTACGGAGACAAGGACATACTGGAGGACAACTATTTCGCAATGAAGGAATACGTAAGGTACATGTGTTCACTCATGGGAGAGGACGGAGTCATCGACTCGACCAAGGATCCCGACGCCGCCGCGAATGTCGGCATCATGGGAAGCCTCGGCGACTGGTGCCCTCCCTACGAGAACCCCGACAGGGTCCTTGTCCACCAGTTCTATTTCTGGAAATGCGCCTCGATCTGCGCCAAGACCGCCGCTCTGATGGGCAACGATGAAGAAGCGAAGACGTATTCATCCATGGCCCAGCAGCTCCGGGAGGCTCTCATAAAGAGATTCTACAAAGAGGACGAGGGAACATTCGGACCATTCGGAGCGAACGTGTTCGCCCTCGAGATGGGACTTCCCGCCGATATGGCCGCAAAAGTCGCCGAATCTCTCCGCAAGGAAATAGTCGACGAGCATGACGGTCACATCATCACCGGAATCTTCGGCACGAGGTACCTTTTCAAGGTCCTCTCCGACAACGGAATGAGTGATGTCGCCCTCGGCGCCCTCCTCAAAACCGACTTCCCTTCGTTCGGACACTGGATCGAGCAGGGAGCCACGACGACATGGGAGAACTGGAACGGAAGCGGTTCACACAACCACCCCATGTTCGGAGGCGGACTCACATGGCTCTACAACTACATGGCGGGCATCCGTCCTGACGAGAACGACCCGGGATACCGCCACATCATAATCGCCCCCGCGCAGATAAGCGGAGACTACACAGCCGACTACTCCTACGACAGCATCTACGGCAAGGTGTCTTCATCGGTCAGGAGCGGCGGAGATACTTTCTCGGTCCAGGTCACCATTCCCGTGGGATGCGACGCGACACTCATCATGCCCTATTCGGGAGAAAAACATGAACTGACCCAGGGCACTTACAAATTTTCAACAAAGAAGACATCAAAATGAAAACAACATATCTTTCACTGTGCTTTCTGGCGGCGGCGACAATGACACTCGGCGTCTCCTGCGAAAAGGAAGAATCCTTCACTCTCGAGGATACCGTATATATGGACAAGGTCCTCCTCGCCCAAGGGGAAGGATTCAACGATGAACTTTATTCATTCGACATGGAATTCGCCGGCGAAGGAGTTTCCGGACAGAACGGGTCCTACACCGGAACGGGTGAAGTCGTGTCCCTGAAAATGTTCGGAAGCAAATACTATCTCGACGCTTCCATCTATTCCCCCGTTGAGGCGGGAGGAGAAAAGGACTACTCATACCGTATTGACGAGTCCCGTTACTACACGGTGTCCAACGGTCAGGTCACCGAAAAGAAGATATCCAAAGGATACGTCAACATAACGAAAGAGGACAACAGCTACAGGATCGGCTCCACACTCACCCTTGAAAACGGTGAAACACTGAAATTCATCGCACACAGCGACATTATCTTCCCCAAGCTCCCGAAATACAAGTACATGGGTAACTTCATCCAGGCCTATGACGCCGGAGAAGTGTACATCGTGGAATTCGCGAACGGAACGGCCAAGATGGGTGACGGCAAGATGGAAGGCAGCGGTACCGTGGTGCACATCGAGTGGCCCGGCCTTCATTCCCTTGAGGACGGAGTCTACGCTCCCGGCGACTACAAGAAGGGATTCCTCAACGACACCTACGCCGCCTGGGGTGCGGTTTGGGACGAGGGATCGAGATTTCATGAAATCGCTGATGGAAACCAGTCCACAAGCGGCTATATCACCGATGCGACGATAACCGTAAGCACTCTCGCCGACTCGGCGAGAAGGATAGAAGTCGACATGGACGACGTGGTGTACATCTACGAAGGACACCTATAGAAAAGAACTTGAACTTAAAAGAAAGGGGCGGGAAATGAATCCTGCCCCTTTTTTGCATCCTCCTCCGACAACCTTTCCGTCATTTTGACGTCAGGAATTCCCTCGTAAGATGGGCGGGAAGGGATACATCCTCGGGAAAAGTGTGCGAAAGTCCCTCCAGAGGGACATATTTGACGTTTTTGAGATAGCTTGTATACGCTTCGGCGTCGCGGATCAGGTCCTTTCCGTCCGAGAGTCCCTGAAGGATGAGAACGGGGCCGTCATACTTCGACGTCCTCCCGTAAACATCCATATCCCTCGCCGAGAGAAGGTAGTTCTTCCCAAGGTGCGTACCCTTCCAGAAGTCGATGTACTCGGGCAGTTCTCCGGTGGAGAAATCTATTCCGAACATCGAGCCGCTCTGCGCCATTGTGCATATGCATGCGGCGGGCGCCAGAAGGACAACCTTGGATATCTTGTCCTTACCGAGTTCTCCGGCGAGAATCCCCGCCTCCAGTCCTCCCTGGGAGTGTCCGACAAGATATATCGCGTCCCTATCCACCCAATCGAGCGAACGGACATAATCGAAGATCGCCAAAGCGTCCTCAAACTCATTGTCCAGCGTCATATTGACGAATTCACCGCCGGATTCCCCGTGACCGTTGAAATCGAACTTCGCTGTAGCTATTCCCGCGGCATTGAGAGAATCGGCCACGGCCACAAGATGGGGCTCATTCCTGTCCCCGGTGAGACCGTGGAGTATGATGGCCATGGGCACCTTCCCGGAAGAAGATGCGGGACGGTCGATATCTCCCACAAGAAGGGCGGTAGCGTCAACGGAGACCTTTTCGTGCAAAGGTTCAAGTCCCCTTCCGCATCCGACAAGGAGGAGAAGAGGAAGAATAACTGTCAGCGGAAACTTTTTCATAAACGGAAATTGTATTCACAAAAATAGCCAAGTCTTCCCGTTATTCAAAAAAGATTCGGCCGTCGGGGATGATTTCGTTTTCCCGGAATTGTATTTCTGAGCGAATATTTCCAACTTTATGGCCGGAAAACAAAACCGCAACAAACCAAACCGAATCAATGATGAAAAAAATTCTCACCATGGCCCTGCTTTCCCTTATCGGGAACTGCGCATTCGCCCAGTTCACATGGGAAAGAGGTTCCAAAATCGACGTTTCCTGCTCCGAAGGGGAACACGTGATGATCGGAACCACCCTCGAGATCCTCGACCATGACAGCCGTCTCGTCCTCGGAGAAGGCATCAACGTTGTCCGCAGCGGCGGCAAGATCGTCGTCGGCACCGTAGGTGAAAGTTCCCTGCTTTCCGGGATAGACACTTCTCCCCTTTCCGGCAAGAAGGAAGGCTTCATGCTGAAAGTTCTTGACAACGGAACCCTCTACATAGTCGGAAGCGATTCCCACGGAACCGCCTACGGAATCATCGAACTTACCCGCCTTCTTGGTGTATCCCCCTGGGAATACTGGGCGGACGTGACGCCAAGGACGATGGACCGTCTCACCCTCCCGAAGGGATACCTAAACGTGCAGAGCCCATCCGTGGAATTCAGGGGCATATTCATAAACGACGAGGACTGGGGTCTCACCAGGTGGAACAGCCGTGACTACGAGCCCCCTTACCGCCCCACCCGTCCCGCGATAGGACCGGACAAGAACGGCAAGATCTTCGAGCTTCTCCTCCGTCTGAGGGCCAACACCTTCTGGCCCGCCATGCATGAAAGCAACCAGGCTTTCTTCCTCACCCCCGGAAACCGTGAAGTGGCCGAGAAATACGGCATCTACATCGGCAGCTCCCACTGCGAGCCCATGGCCTGCAACGCCGCCGTCGAATGGACAAAACGCGGAAAGGGCGAATACGACTTCGTGAACAACCGCGAAGGAGTCATGGAGTTCTGGGAAGACAGGGTCAAGGAAGTGGCCGGTCAGGAGATCTTCTACACCGTCGGAATGAGGGGACTCCACGACTGGGGAATGGCCGGAGCGAATACCGTCGAGGAAAGGAAAGTCGCCCTCACCCATGTCATCGCCGCGCAGAGGGAACTCCTCTCAAAGTACGTCGACAAGGACGTCACGAAGGTACCCCAGATGTTCATCCCCTACAAGGAGGTTCTCGACGTGTACAACGCCGGACTCGAAGTCCCCGATGACGTCACCCTGATGTGGCCCGACGACAACTTCGGCTACGTTACTCACTACCCTACCGACAAGGAGCGTGAGCGCTCCGGCGGCAACGGAATCTACTACCACGTCTCCTACTGGGGTGTCCCCCACGATTACCTGTGGCTCGGGACATTCAGCCCGGGGCTCCTTTTCCAGCAGATGAACAAGGCATACGACTACGGCGTGAAGAAGATCTGGATCCTGAACGTCGGCGACATAAAGCCCATCGAATACCAGACCGAACTCTTCCTCGACATGGCCTGGAACATAGACAAAGTGAGGGAAGAAGGCCCCACCGCCCATCTTGGGCAGTTCCTCGAGCGTGAATTCGGTCCCGAAGCGGGAAAAGAGCTTCTTCCGGTCATGACCGAGCACTACCGCCTCGCGTTCATACGTAAACCCGAGCACATGGGAAACACCTATGTCTACTACCCCGACCGTCTAGAAGTGAAAGACCTTCCCTGGAGCGAGAATACCGTAAGGGAAAGGATATCCGACTACAAGGCGATTTCCGACATGGCAGAGAAGATCGGAAAGACCATGCCCTATGACAGGGAGGACGCCTACTTCCACCTCGTCAAATACCCCGTCCAGGCCGCTACACAGATGAACAACAAGTTCCTCCGCGCGCAGCTGGCACGCCACGGAAGGGGCGACTGGAGGGAAAGCGACGCGGCGTTCGACTCCATCGCGCGCCTTACCAGCATCTACAACTACGGCATCCACAACGGAGGCAAGTGGAAGAGGATGATGGACTTCCAGCCCAGGAAGCTTCCCGTTTTCGAAATCGTCCCCATGGAAACTGTCGACACCCCGATGGTTGAGGACAGCAAGGTTCAGTACTCCTTCAACGCGATGGACTTCGAAAAAGGAAAGGCCACGCCTCAGGACATGCTGGGATACGAAGGGAAAGCCGCGGCATACCCTCAGGGAGCACAGCAGAGTTTCTCAGTCGGAAAGGTAAGCGGGGACAGCATCAGGGTCAGAGTTGCCTTCATCCCCTCCTTCCCCGTCGGCGTCAAGGAAATCCGCCTCTCCGTGAAAATGGACAAGCAACCGGAACAGATCATCTCCTACGGCACTTCCTGGCACTCAGGGGAATGGTGCGAGAATGTCCTTACCAACCGCTCCCTCAAGGAAGTGTCCTTCCCCAATGACGGAAAAGCGAAGCACACCCTCATCCTTCAGGCCCTCGACGACGGAGTCGTTGTGGACAAGATAGAGATAGAGTGACGCTCCACTGGAGCATTTGAAATATGGCCGCCTGAACCTGAAGTCCTGGCGGCCATTATTGTATTTCAGATATGGAGGTCTTCCCAAAAAAGGAAAAGGACTATTTGGGGAACATCCTTATGGCGAGCATGGTAAGGTCATCACTCTGCTCGGCGTCACCGACGAAGAGCGAGACATTGCCTCCCACTTTCGCGACAATTTCCTGAGCGGAAAGGTCGGTCGTGATTCCGGAAAGGACCCTATGGAGTCTGGCTTCACCGTAAAGTGAGGAATCGCTTCTGGTCGCTTCCGTGAGACCGTCGGTATAAAGGAAAAGGGTTTCACCGGCCTTAAGGGATGACTTCTGCAGGGTGTAACTCCAATCGGGGATGATACCGATGGCGACATTCGGGTCGGCGTCCATGAAGATAGGCTTCCCTTCGGAAAGAAGGACGGGAGAATTGTGCCCCGCATTTGAATACGACAATTCCCCTGTGGCAAGGTCCAGGACCCCGATGAAAAGGGTCACGAACATCATGTTCTCGTTCTTTGCCGACATCGAGGAATTCATCGAAGTGAGGATCTTGTCAGGACTGTCATTCGAAGAGGAGAGCGTCCTGAACATGGCGCAGCACAGCATCATCACCAGAGATGCCGGAACGCCCTTGCCGGAAACGTCACCGATGCAGAAGAAGAGCTTCCCGTCCCTGATATGGAAATCGAAAAGGTCTCCTCCCACGACTTTCGCCGGAGACACGCTTCCGTAGACGTCGATGTCGTCCCTGTCCGGGAATGCGGGCCATATCTTGGGAATCAGGGACATCTGGATTTCACGGGCAAGGTACAGTTCCCTCTCCATTGACACCTTCTGGGCGGTGGTGTCGGTGAGTTCCTGTACATATTTGGAAAGGGAGGACTGCATATTCTCGAACGAGTCGCGGAGAAGCCGGATCTCGTCGTTGGACTTTATCTTGGGAAGTTCCGTCCCGAAATTTCCTTTCGCCACTTCCCCCGCAGAATCCGCCAGCTTCATAAGCGGCCGGCTGGTCTTGCGGATAAGCGAGCGACAGATGAAAAAGACCGTCAGAAGCCCCAGCCCCATGAGGAAGAGGATCAGTCCGCCGTAAAGGTATCCGGGAAGGTAAATGCGGTCCGTCGGTACCACGATACCCATGGACCAACCTGACTGAAGAAGCGGAGCGTAATAGACCTCGGCATTGACTCCGTCTATCTCCACGACCATATGACCGCTCTTGCCGGAAGTCATCTCTTCCCCAAGGGCAAGGTATCTTTCCGGATCTTTTTCCGGTGCGAAATCGTTGAATGAACGCTTCAGTATCCTTTCGCTGTCGGGATGGATGATATAATCTCCGAGCGGTCCTATTACGAAACTGTATATAAGAAGATCGGTTTCGTCAGGCTCTACCGGTACGAGTCCGGTCTCGTTCTGGCGACGGTCCATATCGTTCACAAGGGCTTGGAACCTACTGAGGGACACGTCGATGCCCATGGTTCCGACAACGGTTCCTTCCGGTTCCTTCACAACAGGGAGGGTGTAGGTGCAGAGTATTTCACCGGCCCCGTCGGGATCCAGATACGGGTTCGTCCAGGCACCCCCAGGAGAAGAAAGGCCGATTTGGAACCATTCGGAGTAGAAGTAGTCATGCGAAGCGGACCCGATGTTCCTTACGATCACGCTGTCCCCTTGGAAACTCGCATACGGCTCGTACCATTTGCCTTTCTCGGGGAAAAAATCTTCGACGAAAGCGATACCGAAGCTCATCAGGTGGTCGTTGGTCTGGAGCTCCTGGACGAGCTTGGTCTCGACCTGCTTGGGATCTTCGAGATGCCAATTGATTTCATCGATGATATTCTGTCCGGCGACTTCGACCCTGCTCATCATGTTGGCGATGCTCAGGTTCATTTTCTCGTGGACATCCGAGAAATGCTCCTGGGATGCGGAGAACATGCCGGAGGTTGTCGTTATGAAGACCAGGATCGCTATTATTGCCATTATGAGGAACATGGCCAGAAGTACGCTTCTGGTCAATCTGCCGGCGAAAGACTTCAGTTTTGCTGCCATCGGTATTGAGGTCAACTTGTTGGGGGGGCCTTGTTCACCTTCGTGGATCTCCAAGGGCCTAAAATCCTTCAAATTTAAGGAACGCCAGCGTTTTTTCCAATTCAACCGCCCAAATACTTGAATAAATTGTTCATCGGGAAGGAAAAAAAGGGGAACTATATACATGTTGTCCACAATAACGACGTAACTTCCTGAGAAATAGTTGAAAAAGTCTAGACTTTTCTGAAAGAAGATCCCAAGTTTAAGGTATAAGTAATAAGAAACCTTTAAATTTGGGATTTATGATAGACTTCAGTCACTTCAATAGCATCTACGAACTTACCTCTTACTTCAATTCCGAAGAAAGATGCCGCAGGGCAATCTTTGAATCGCGATGGGATAATCACGATGTGGTTTGTCCTTTCTGTGGGCAGCATCACTGCGTGAGCCGTTCCGACGGTAGATTTCATTGCGGACATTGCAAGGCGAACTTCTCCGTTACAGTAGGTACTATCTTTGAGAACACCAAGATTCCGCTTGTAAAGTGGTTTCTTGCAATGTACCTTATCTCATGCCCAAGAAGGGCATATCCTCCGTTCAGTTGGCTACGGATATCTCCTTGACGCAGAAAACCGCATGGTATATTCTGCATAAGGTTCGCACCCTTTTCAAACAGGACGATGATTATAACAACAATGGCTATGACGATGATAGAGGCGGCTTCTATGATGATGTTTTCCAAGACGAAATTTGGGCCAAACAAGAAAGGGATGGAATCTAATCCTGTTAATCTCAGATTTTTTTTGGTATTTTTGATAAAACTTGAATTTGCCATATGGGTAAGAAGGAAGTTGTAAAGATAACTGAAGCCCAATTAAGGGAGATTGTCAAGGAATCTGTAAAGAAAGTCCTTGATGAGAGTGCTGCACTTGCATTAAACTATTATGATGAAGCCGAGCCACTAGTGGAAATGGCAAGAATAAACATGAAAGAGAGTGGCAAGGGTAGTTTTTTCCCGTTTAATGCTTGGGAAGTCAAAATCTGGAGTGATGACCATGACCCCCCACATTTTCATATTAAACGCAATGGGTGGAATGTCTCTTTTGCTATTGAAACAGGAGAACAAATCGAAATATCATCACAAGGCACGGAAAAGAATGTTTATGATTATATGATTACTAATGTTTCCAAGTGGCTGGATAGCCCTTGCGCAATTCTTCCCCAAATTACAAATAGACAAAATGCTATGGCGCAATGGTTGCAGTTGCATGGATAATATAAATCAATAAGCCGTAGTATTTCACCTACGGCTTCAATTTTGTCCCGTCTTGGACAACAGGTATATAGTTCCCAAAAGATTGTCAGGGACCGTTTCCTGGACAATTTTCGGCATTCCGGGGCGAATATCTTACCCTCCAGGGGCTTTGCGCATTTGAGGGGGATGGCTATATTTGTGCTTCAGATAAGATATCCCCATGAAAGATTCTTCCAGACAGCTACTCATATGGATCGGCGCCCTTGCCGCCGGAGCCCTTCTCGGTCTTGTCCGCATCCCCTGGATCGAGGGTGTGTACAATTTCATAGCGACCGTCTACACGAGGCTCTTCCAGTTCCTCGCCGTGCCGACTATCGCGCTCGCGATAATGACCACCCTCATCTCATTCGGACGGCAAAAAAGCGCCGGACGCCTTTTCGGACGCACTCTGACATATACCCTGTCGACAACCTTCGCGGCTTCGCTTCTCGGTCTTGTCCTTTTCCTTGTCGTATCCCCCGGGAACATCCCTCCCGAATCCATCCCCGGAGGTCTTCCGGAAAGTGTCGGAGGGGGCACCTCACTCCGGGACCATATGATTTCGGTGATACCGGACAATATCCTGACCCCGTTCCTCAGCGGAAACGTGCTTTCCGTGCTCATTGTCGCCGCCGCCTTCGGAATCGGCATAGCGCATATGGCGGACTCGGAGAGGAAAAAGACACTGGTGAACTTCTTCTCGGGATTGCAGGAAGTGTTCTTCTCGCTGATACGTGCCCTCATAAAGACTCTCCCTTTAGGTATCGCCTGCTTCGCCGCCCAGCTTTCCGCCCAGATCGGACAGGGCGTCATCATGGGTTCCCTCGGGAAATGGGCCCTCACCGTCCTTCTTTGCAACCTCCTTCAGGTCTTCGTGGTACTGCCCCTTTTCCTGCTCGCACGCGGAATCAACCCCTTAAGGACATTCAAGGCGATGAGCCCGGCCCTCATCATGGCCTTTTTCACCAAGAGCAGCGCCGCGACTCTCCCCGTCACTGTCTCGTCGGCTGAAGAGAGGATGGGTGCGGACAAGAAGGTCTCAAGGTTCGTCCTTCCGATCTGCTGCACCATAAACATGAACGGCTGCGCTTCGTTCATCCTCATCACCTCGCTCTTCCTGATGCGCAACGGAGGAATGGACCTGTCCCTTCCGACGATGCTTCTTTGGGTACTCATATCGGTCGTTTCCGCGGTCGGCAACGCCGGAGTCCCGATGGGATGCTTCTTCCTCACACTGTCTCTGATGACAGGAATGGGAGCACCCGTCGCCATAATGGGACTCATCCTTCCCATATACACCATCGTCGACATGGTAGAAACGGCCGAGAACGTATGGTCAGATTCCTGCGTCTGCGCGATGACGGACAAGGACCTTAGGGGCAAATTGGATGAGAGCGAAGAAAATATCGTCGGAAACTCGGAAATCGAACTTTAACGGACAAAAAGACACCCACTTATGGAAATAAAGGAAGCGATGGAGAAAAGGCACTCCGTCAGACAATATCTGGACCGTCCCTGGAAAACGAGGTCGTGGAGGTCCTCAATGAAGAAATCGCCCGGTGCAATTCTCTCGGCGGTCTCCACATCCAGCTGGTAAGGGACGAACCACTCGCATTCTCCACCGGAATCTTCAAATACGGAGTCTTCTCCGGAGTGAAGAACTACCTTGTCATGGCCGGAAAGAAGGGAAAGGAGAATGAACTCAAAGTCGGCTACTACGGGGAGCATCTGGTGCTCCTCGCCCAGACCCTTGGCCTCAACACCTGCTGGGTAGGTCTCACCTTCAAGGAGATAAAGGAAGCCTTCACCCTCTCCGAAGGGGAAAAGCTGTACTGCGTCATAGCGATAGGTTACGGGGCGAACCAGGGAAAGCCTCATCCCGGGAAGGACTTCGACGAATACATGGAAGGACGCAAGGATGTCCCGGAATGGTTCATAAGCGGAATGAAAGCGGTGATGCTCGCCCCCACCGCCATGAACCAGAGAAAGTTCCGCTTCTCCTTCATAGGGGACAGGAAAGTCAAAGCCCGCACGGTCTTCTCCCTTATCGGAAGTTCCTACCTTGACATCGACCTCGGAATCGTCCGCTACCATTTCGAAATCGGAGCCGGAAAGGAAAACTTCGAATGGGCAGAATAAAGAAAAGGCCGGAGGCCCCGGTCTTTTCCACATTGATACGCAATAGAAGCAGGTCAAGCCCCCTCCTGCGGGAGGGAATATATATTACTCGTACCTGAAAGCCCTGTATGAATGGGGTTTCAGGGTCATTGACGCCTTGGGGGAAGTGTCCCTGTACCAGAAACTCTGGCTCTGAGCGACTTCCGCAGGGATGACTTCACCGGTCTTGAGGTCGGTAAGGGAAGAAAGTGAGCCCGTTCCTACAAGCTTTATGTCAACCGGAGTGTCATTGAAATTCTCCACGATGACGGTCTTGTTGTCATAGAGGAAAAGTCCCACCTTTGAAGGTCCTTCGAGGTAAAGGTCCAGATCGGAACTCATAGCCTTCCTTATCTCGTTGAGTGCACCGGCGGGATAATCGTAAAGGCATCCGAAGTCATCCGGAACAGTCAGCACATAGAGCCTGCCCTTTGAATAAGTCGCCCTGTGAAGGATGGGATATCCGGACACGCCACCGGTGAGGGGCTTTCCGGCACTCACAACCTCCCAACTGTCGTTCGTTAGGTACAGAACCTGAGGAATCAGGATATCCTTTTCGCTCTTCCCGTGTCTCCCGAAATCGTTCACCAGAGCCTTGAGACCGTCGGTACGCAGTTCGCAGATCGGGGCGATCTTCTCGGGAACCGCCTGAAGGAGTCCTGTCGTTATGACGACGTTGCCGCCGCCTTTAAGCTGCTTTTCGATTTTGGCGGTAAGGTCGGGATCGGTAGCCGCCTGGCGGGTGAGAAGAACCGTCTTCCTTCCTTCGGAGAAAGTGGGATAGATGTCCATCGGAAGGCCGATCATTCCGAGATAGTTCTGGAGGAACTCCTCTCCGGTCGCGTGGAAGACCTTGTATGAATGGATTCCGACGGGGTTTCCGAGCTTGCCGACAAGTTCGTCGGCGTCCCTGAGGACGACGTCAGCGATCCTCGCCATTGTCGTGGGAGTCACCGTCTTTCCGCCCTTAGTGAAGGGAGCCGTCATCGAGTCATAATTCCAACTTGTGGTGCCGTCCTGCCAGGGGGCGCGGAACATCGGATTGAGAAGAACGTCAAGGAGCTGGTTGTACGCGAAAAGCATCACGTCACGGCCTTTGGCGATAGCCGTCAGGAAAAGCTGCTCGGCATATCTGTCCATGCTGTTGTAGATTCCACCGGAATCCACCCAACCTCCGCCGTTCCTTCCTCCGGAGATGTTCTCGAAATACCTCATGACGTTGTAGCTGAGGTAATTCTGCAGATGCTGGTTTCCGGCCGGATCCCTTGTTTCGGTGCCGGTCCACACTCCGTCGAAGATCTTGGGTCCGTCCTCCAGGTTGAATCCCAGTCCCTGGAAATGGTCATACCAGTTGGGATACTTTATGATGACCTTCACTTTGGGGTTGACCGCCTTGGCGGGTCCCACGACAAGGTTCCTGCCCGCTTCGTTCATGAGGGCGAGCCTGTATTCGGTCCAGCTGCGGTCACCTTTCGCCGCGATTTCGACGTCGGTCTTGCTGGAAGTGAAGAAAAAGTCATCCAAGAGGAACTCGTCGAAGTGCTTCGCCGTATGCTCGGCGATTTCGCGGACCTTCTTGCGGTGCTCCGGATCAGAGTAGGAGAACGTCTCGAAATCGTTCGCCTCGTTGATCGTGTAGGTGATTCCGCCGGCCACTTCCAATCCCTTGGAAAGGAAGAACTTCTTGGCTTTCTCGAGTGTGGCGTCATCCACAAGGAGAAGGTCCCTGTGTGTCTCGAGATAGATCTTGTCGACATCGAGCTGGTCGGAAATCGTCTTCCAGGTGGACTCGAGCCACTGGGTGTCCTTCATCTTGTCCACTTCATAAGCGCGGACATAGACCGACACCTTGAAATTCTTGTGCCCTCCCCACGAAGGGACGGACAGCGACCATGCCATGAGCATGACCGAAAGGAGTGCGAAAACTTTTCTCATAATGGTCAGAAGTTTCAGTGAGAGGAAACCTATCCATGGACGGTTCCACAATCACAAAATTAGTCTATTTAAGATTATCGCACTACGCCCAATCATCAAATATCATTCAGAATGTTGCATTATCCGTCCAATGTTCATCTCTACAGTCCAAAGCGGAATAATCCCCATCCGGGGAAAGAACTTTTTCCGGAGGAAAATCCATACATTTGTGAAAAGCAAAACCAAAAAACACCGACCATGACTATTCGCCATCTGCTTCTTCCGTCAGTTGCGATAGCATCGTTTCTGATGCTTTCATTCAGTGACTCCCCACGCACTCCGGTATATCCGGAGGAAGGAATCAACTCCAAAGACAATTCTCCAGTAATCAAGGAAGTGAGAACAGCTTCTTCCAACATTGTCGTGCTTCTTTTCGAAAGCGACATAGTCGATCTTGACGGAGTCGATGTCTCCTACCCGTGGGATTGGACAATCGGCAAGACAAGGCCCAGATCCCTCAGCAAATGGGTCAGGGAAGCGGAGGGAAGCGAGCACCGCGTCTACATGGAAGTCCCCACCCTCAAAAACGGCAAGAGGTACGTCCTCCACACCCCATACGGGAAAAAAGCGTTCCGCTTCAGGGAGAAAAAGACCCTTTGCGAAAGCATAAAGGTGAACCAGGTCGGATACAGTGCCCTCTCGAAAGTGAGGTACGCGAATTTCGCCATATGGACAGGTGACGGTGGAGTCAAGACCCTGAGCGGGGAACTCCCCTCCTACACCGTCCTCGGCAAAAGGAACAGGAAGATCTCTTCAGGGGTTCTCACCGAGATAGGTTCGGACGTTTCCTCCGGAGACCACGTCTACAGGATCGACCTTTCCGATGTACCGGAAGGCGGTCCCTACAGGATATCCGTCAAAGGGATCGGGGTATCCTATCCCTTCGGAGTGGGTGGAAACTTCTCCAAGAAGGTCGCATGGACAAGTTTCCGCGCCCTTTATCACCAGAGGTGCGGAGTTCCCGTCGTCAAGCCCTATGCCGAATGGGACATAAGGACAAAGCCCTGCCACGAGACCGTTTACCTCACATACGGCCCCATCGGTGAAGCCAACCTCAAGGTAACCGGAGACGAACCCACGATAAAGGCCTGGGGAGGATACCACGACGCCGGAGACGCCGACAGGCGCACCTACCATATGGATGTCCCTTCATCCCTTCTCACCACCTACGAGATGTTCCCGGAGTATTTCAAGGACGACCAGTTCAACATTCCGGACATCTTCGACGAGAACTACAACATCCTCGGGAAAGGCAACGGAATCCCCGACATCCTGGACGAAGCCGAATGGGGAACCATGTTCTGGGAGTATGTACAGACCGAAGACGGACAGATGCCCTGGGGCACGGAGACGACAGGCTACTCCCCCTTCACAACCTACGACAGGGAAACCAAACTCTTCGGTACCGAGATCCTGAGTCCCGTCACGGCCGCCTGGGCTTCAGCGCTTTTCGTTCATCTCGCGCGCCTTCTCGAGCCATACAATCCCGAGCGTTCCGCCGTTCTCATGGAAAGGTCCGCTCTCGCAAGGAGAGCCGCCCTTTCCTCTCCCCGTCCTTTTCCCTCGTTCGAGATGTACTACAACGTGGAGATGTACCTCAAAACCGGTGAGAGCGTCTACCACGACTACATAAAGGAGCACGCTGAAGACGTCCTCGCCATCGAGAACACCTTCAACATGGGAACCGAAGCTTTCGCCTACATGGCCTGGCTTCCTTCATATTTCTGCTCATACCTTCTGACGGACAAACGGGAGACCGACCCGAAGGTAGTCTCCATTTTCAGGGATGCCCTCAAAAGGACTGCCGACAAGGAACTGGGTTTCCTCGCGGAGAACGCCTACCCCGTCGGAACCCCGATGAACTTAAGGTGGTGGGGCAGCAACGTGGCCCAGGGCCAGTACGCATTCCCGATGCTCCTTCATTGGGGACTTTCCGGAGAGCAGAAGTACATTGACGGCGTAAGCCAGCTGATGGACTACGTCCTCGGACTCAACCCCTTGGGCAAATGCTTCATGACCGGAGTCGGAAGCGACAGAGTCCATCATCCGCATGACCGTGAAACGGAATACACCCACTACGAGAAAGGTTGGGGAATCCGTCCGGGCCTCATAGTATTCGGACCGGGCCTCGCCACCCAAAACGGCAGGAGCTATCCCGCCATCGACCGTGAAACTCCCAGGGAAAGGATCTACATCGACAACGTCGGAGCGATCTCCCAGAGCGAATTCACCATCTACCAGAGCCTTTGCTTCCCCGCTTGCGTCTATCCTATCCTGACCGGAGGAAGCGACTACGGCAACCTCAAATGACAACAATAAGGGACCAAAAAAAAAGCCGGGCGGAATTCTTCACTCCGTCCGGCTTCGCTTTTGTGCCTGTCGTCAGGCGCCGTTTCCGTCAATCCCCGAACCTTGACCGGTAATACTCCCTCACATCCTTCCAATGATAATAGGGTGCGCAGTCGGTCCTGACCGGAACTGAAGTCTCGTTCTCGTTGAGAAGGAACTTCACAAGAACATCATCCGACCCTTCCTTCCTTCCGGTAGAAAATGATCTGGATATTGGCCGCCATCGGGATAATCTTGTCGATGGAAATGTACTTGTAGATATTGTCAATGTCGGTAACCCCTCCCATGGCTTCCTTGAGACCCAGAAGGTATGCAAGAGGAAGCACGGAAGAATCGTGGCTGAAACGGAGGCTGAGTCCGGGAGCCCCCTCCCTCACATGACGGTCAGCCGTCACCAGGATTGAATCCATAACCTCCTTCTGCTGAAGGTAGTAAGGCGTGGAGCCCGGAACGAGTCCGGTATTGAGAAGCCATCCGGCGTTGTAACCAGTCCACATCGAGAAAAGTTCCTCCTTCGTAAAAATGCCGATCAGCGAAAGGCCGGTTTCGGGAACGTTCTGAAGATCCTCGGCCACATTGTAGAGGGCCTCCATGAGGTCCCTTCCCTTGACAAAGGATTCTGCTTTTTTCGGATCGGTGAAAAGGGATTTCATAAGCCTCCTGGAATCGTGTGCCTTTTCCATGATGGCGGCCCTCTTTTTCTCGTACTGAGCAGAAGCGGGAGTCTCGGCGGGCTTAATGTCAAGATCCTCCACAACCCACTTCATGTCCCTCGAGGAAGCGTCCATTGTGATCTCAAGATGAGGATTGAGGGACTGGAGTTCCCCGCAGAAATTGAACATGCTTATCATGACCCTCCGTGAAGTGGACGAACGGGCGTCAACCTCCACGGGGCGTGATAGGAGCTCGGGGAATCTTGAGTACATCCTCCCGGCTATCTCCCGGTGCTGCTGTCCGCCGAGGGCGGTAAGGTCCCCGTCACGGTTGAACGCGTTGGCGTAACCCTTTTTGAGTAAGGAAAGGACCTCTTTGCCCTTGGAAGACAAAAGACCTTGGGCCTCAGCCTTTTCAAGAGTCTCTATCGAAGAAACGTAGTACTTGTTTGAGCTCATGTACCGTGAGCCGTGACGGCCATAATGGCTGATGAAGAAAGGCTCATACCCGGAAGGAGCTGCAGTGAGGTTCTTCTGGACGGGTCCCGGGTAAGCGAAATAGTTCGAACCCGTACGGTAGATGTCGGCGTAGATTTCCCTTCTCGAAGTCTGGGAAAATGAAAGCGGAGCGGAAAGCGCCGCGGCCAAAAGTATGGCGAGTAATCTTCTCATATCCTAGTCCTCCTTGTACTCTATGTTTGCGCTACGGAGCATGTCGCGGTAATACCTGTCGACATCCTTCCAGTGGTAATAGGGATACATGTCCGTTGAAACGGGAACGGAAGTTTCGCATTCGTTCATCAGGAACTTCACAAGGACGTCGTCCGATCCGGCCTTCCTGTAGAACACGATCTGTACGTTGCCCGCCATCGGAACCAGACGGAAAAGTGAGAAGGAGAGGTGGAGATTCTCCATATCGTCGGTTCCGCCGAGGGCTTCCTTCACTCCCAGAACGTAAGCGAGGGGAAGAAGGACACTGTCGTGTCCGAACCTCAGCCTCACTCCCTTGCCGCCGCTTTCGACCATCTTCTCGGCTTCCGAGAGGATATTCTCCAGAAGCGGGAAAATCCTGTAGTAACTCTTCCTCGCTCCCGGCATAAGGCCTTCCCAGAGGCACCAGGATGCGTTGTACACCCTATGGCCGTCGATAAGTCCGTCAAGGGTGAAGGCGTCATCGAAGGAAAGATGGAGTTCCGGGAGACACTTCATGTCGGAGGCTATGTTCCAAAGACCGTCGGCGAGAGTATATCCGTCGATGAAGGAACGGGCCCTGTCCGAATCGGTGAAAAGAGTCTCAAACTGGTGGTCGCCGCTGAGAAGCCTACGTTTGAAAACGTCCAGCTCGTCATACAGCTGCCCGTCACGGACGGATTCCGGGACGACGATGCTGTCGTTGGGAAGGATGTAGTACATGTCGTGCTGACTGGCGTCCATCTTTACCGAAAGAGAAGGGTTGAGACCCCGGAGCTCGGCGCAGAAGGAAGCCATGCTGAGCATCACCCTTCGGGTCGTGGAAGAGTTCGCGACGACTTCCACCTTGTCCCCGAGAAGTGAAGGAAAGTTCCGGTACATCCGGAAGGCTATGGCCCGGTGCTGTTTCCTTCCCAGATCGGTAAGGTCTCCCGCCCTTCCTCGGGCGTTCTCCTCAGCGATGCGGAGCCGTCGGAGAACATCCTCCCCGAAAGGAGAGAGGATACCCATCATCTTCGCGGTATCAAGTTTCGGAATGATGTACTTGTAGGGCCTGTCATTTGTCATGTAACGTGCCCCGTGACGGCCGTAATGGGTGATGTAGAAAGGTTCATACCCGGAAGGAGCCGGGGTGAGGTTCCCAACGGGTTGCGGATAGTTGCAGTAATTCCCGGTAGCGAGATCGGGATGGGCCCTGAGCTCGGTCCTGTCGACCTGCGCCCCGACAGTGAGGCAGGCCAGAAAGACTGAGCAAAGGACAAACGCTGTTTTGAGTCTTCTCATATCGATTGTATGAAGGTTGATCCAAAGGAAAAGCAGTCTTCGGGGCAATTGTTCCCAAGAAGAGTTGCTGAGTCAATTACGCACTATCTACCAACATTTTCCGCCTTCCTGACAAATATGTATATTTTCAGCGGAACGATAAAACCGTTTGCGCGAATTGTCCCCCGAAATCCGCAAATCTTCTCCCCTCGGAAATCCCGCCGCCGTCTTCCCTCCGGGAGGATACCGTGACGACTATGACGTGGGAGGATTCACGCACGTGTATGACAGGGCCCTTTACTGGACTTCTTACGCCTCCAACGAAATCGGCGGAAGCGCCTACGGAGAAGATATCCGTTACGGAAGTTCCGCAAGGTTGAAAGAATGCCCCAAATCCAGAATGGGATACGTCCGCTGCGTAGCGGAATAGTTCTCCCCCACACCCGGAACCGACTTTCCCCGAAGTCCTAGGACTTCGGGGATTTTCTTATTTAAAGTGCGCTCACCCGTCCGTCGGACCTCCCAAACTCTTAATATAGACATTTCTTACGGTTTCTGTACTGTATTTGTCTAGACTTGTCTATATGAAAGGCTACCCCGCTTTCATACTTTTGCAAAGTGGAAGGTCTCATCATATTGCTGCTTTCGCTTTGTCTTGCCGTGGGAGTTTCGGTACTCGTCGCGGTGCTGATGCTCCTGCGATTATGGCGAAGCTCTTCCACAATTCCTTTCCCCTCCAAGGAGGACCTTTCCCTTCAACCGGACTCAATCATTCGGGCGGCATCGAAACCCCTCTCACCCCAGGAGCGAAAATACCTCCTTCTGTTTCTTCAAGGGAAGAGCACCGAAGAAATCGCCTCGACAATGCACGTCGATCCCTCCAGCGTCTATACGATGAAATACCGCATCAGGAAAAAATACCCGGAAAACTATCAATTACCATTTTGACAAACGGCCATGAAACGGATTGCCATTTTATTCATAGCAGCCCTTGCAATCTTTTCCTGCAGCAAGGAAAAGCCCTCGCCGGACCCCGCACCCTCGGTGAAAGACGAGATAAAGATAACCTCCGGTGACTCTTTCACGGTTTCAGCGGACGGAGGCAAGGTTACGGTACAGTTCTCATCAAGCGGCAAGTGGAGTGCCGCCCTTTCCAACGACAGGGCCTCGGGATGGCTCACTCTCGGCCCCACCTCCGGTGAAAAAGGTTCTTCAAGCCTCACTTTGAACGTTGCAAAAAGTGAAGAAAGTGACGAGCGCAGCGCTACGGTGCGAATCACGTGCGGCAGCGCTTCGGCATCGGTAACCGTCACCCAGAAACAGAAGGATGCCCTGACGCAGACCCCTTCCAAAACCCAGTTCGGGGCCGAGGGAGGAAGTTTCACGGTTGAAGTGAAGGCCAACATCGCCTATTCCTTCGGGATAAACGCCGACTGGATACATCGTAAAGACACTAAAGCCCTCGTTACCGAGTCCACAACCTTCACCGTGGACCGCAACGAGGATACCTCCAAACGTGAAGGTACGATAACGGTGAAAAGTTCCCTCGGCAGCGAGACGATAACCATCTATCAGGAAGGAGAAGCCCCTTCCATCATCCTCTCTTCGGAATCCGTTTCCCTAAGCGCAGAAGGCGGTACCTTCACGGTGGACGTCAACACGAACGTCGATGTGACGATGTCCATAGACTCCGGAGCGGAATGGCTGAGCGAAGTTCCGACAAAGGCCATGAGTACGCACTCCTACACTTTTTCGGCATCGGCGAACGGCAGCGCTTCCCCAAGGGAAGGAAGGATAAGCTTCAAGGATACGGAAAGCTCCCTGGAAGCCTTCGTGAGCGTGACCCAGGCCCCTTCGGAAGAAGGCATCATAGTTACACCCTCCGTCTATGAGATAGGAGCCGAAGGCGGAAGCATAAGCGTGGAAGTATCCTCGAGCGTCGATCCCAAGGTGGAGATTTCGGAGGCGTGGGTCCGCCTTGCCGAAACGAAATCCATGACCACGAAAACATACCTTTTCTCCGTCGACCCCAATTCCGGATACGCTTCAAGGGAATGCAGGGTCACTTTCTCGGGCGGAAGCGCCGGAACGGAGAGTTTCACTGACCAAAGTCCATGGAGCATAATCGGCACAATCGGAGGGGATACCTGGACAAGGGATATCGGAATGAAAACAAACGGAACCTGGCACGTCGCATTCTCGGTTGCGATCAGTTCATCGGATGAATTCAAATTCAGACAGAATGGGGACTGGAGCATAAATTACGGTGCGACGGGTTATTCCGTCACCACCGTAAGCGCTTCTTCCGGGGTTCCTCTCCGTCAGGACGGAGCCAACATGAAGATAGCCTCCGGCACTTACGACATCTACCTCAATCCCTCGGATGCCGTAGCATACTTCATTCCTGAAGGCGGGGAACCTCCCTTCGGAGGATTGTCCGCAACCGTCACGATCATTCAGGAGGGCCAGGGAGAACAGGAGATCACCTTCACTGACCCGGTTCTTGAAGCTCTACTTATCGACGCCAGTCCCTATGAGTCGGGCCTCGACACGGACTGGGACGGAAGAGTCACCAACCGTGACCTCGCGACATTCACTTCGGTATATATAGGGGAAGAGAGTTTCAGCCGTGTCGGCGGAACGGTAAGATCCCTTGAGGACCTCAAGTACTTTACCGCCACCCAATCGATTTCAATAGACGACGGCGGGGAAAGGGTCTCCGCTCCCCTTCCGGAGTCGATTTCCTCGCTTCCGGCCCTAAAGCGCCTACGCATAAGCAACTGCGGCGTTTTCGGCCCCATCCCCACTTCTTACGGTAACCTCAAGTCCCTTATTGATTTTGATATGACGGGGTGCAAAATCGAAGGGGAATTCCCCACCGCCATTTCTTCACTTCCGAAGTTGGAGACCCTGATCCTTTCCCAGTGTCCGCTGATGAGGGGCAAAGTGCTTCTTCGCCTAAGTGACAATTCACCCCTAAGCTACATAAACCTCACAGAGTGCGATTTTGAAAGCCTCACCGTGGAAGCCCCCTCAGAGGTGCTCCTGGGCATCGCCGACGGCGGAAGGAACATCTATTTCGCACCCCAGAAAACCACCGGCGTGGGGAACCGCATCTACAGATGCATAAATGACGGAACTGCAGAGGTCCATGCCGACGGGGAAACGGTTCTTTATCATGAGGCGACCGCGGGTCCCGGAATCGACATCTTCCTTACCGGTGACGGATTCACCGCGGAAAACAACACCGTGGGCGGAACGATGGAAACGTACCTCAAGCACTGCGCGGACTTCATGCTCTCGATGGAGCCTTTCGACAAGCTGGCGGAATACTTCAACATCTGGCTCATATACGCCCATTCACAAAAGGAAGGGACAGGCATATCCTGGGAAGACACCGAAGGGCTCAAATTCGGATGCTACCAGACGATAAGCAGCGAATCCGGCTACTCGACCGCATGCATCCCCAAAGATCTCGATTACATCAAGGAGTTCGTCCGCACCGCAACCGGAAGGACGGAGGGAACCGTAGCCATGATAATGAACTCCCCCTATTACGGAGGACTGTGCTTCCAGAATATCGGCACGATGAGCGATCCCGGAATATCGGTGGCGTGCTTACCCTGCGGTCCGCCCTTCGCCTACACCTTCGCCCACGAGACTCTGGGGCACGGATTCGCCCACCTCGCCGACGAATACGATTCCGCCTGGAGCGGCAGGACATACGACAAGGAGGCGTGGAACAGCTTCGGCATGTACAGCAACGTCGACGGAGAGTATCCGCCTCGCTGGCGGAGCTTCGTTGAGGATTCCCGCTACGAAGGGGAGAATCTCGGATACATTCTGACCGGAGGATCGGTCTACCGCCCCGTCGAGAACTCGATAATGAGGAGCCAGAGGGAAGAAACCGGACACCGCTTCAACGCCCCTTCACGTGAAGCCATCTGGCAGAGGGTTCAGGTTCTGGCGAATCCCGACAAGAAGTGGAACAGCTGGGAAGAGTACATCTCCAACGGCTACAACAGGGAAGAATTCATCCGTTTCGACCTTGGCCTTTGATGAAGAGCCTTACCTACCGATAAGTGAAACCCTAAAACAACATACAATCATGAGCGAAAACATCATCAACGCCAGCGCCATGGAGATTTTGAACCGGATGGCGCTCACCCCATCGGGCGAGGACGATAGGCACCTGTATCCCGATTCAAAGCAAGAAACCCTTCAGATGAAAGGCCTCCTTGAAAAGGCATGGGCATGCGCCGAAGACCGCGAAGATCCCGCTTTCAAGGACAAATTCGAACGTCTGGACGGGATGGTCCGGTGGTCCCTCGCAAGGCACAGGACATGGAGCTGGCCCGTCTTAGCGGGAGTTCTCCTTTTTGCAGC
Source organism: Bacteroidales bacterium (assembly GCA_017469845.1). Classification (GTDB taxonomy): domain Bacteria; phylum Bacteroidota; class Bacteroidia; order Bacteroidales; family UBA932; genus Cryptobacteroides. The sequence goes on from JAFUFP010000045.1 coordinate 170,952, forward strand.
CCTTCTCCTTTGGGGAGGACTCTCGAGCAATGACTCCATAAAAATAGCAAAGGAGAACATCAAAACCGTCGAAGCGTGGGAGCCCTGCGACACGACAATCACCTGGGAAACATGCGCTTATCCTTCCTCCGACGCGGAGAGCATGGCCCAGTGGAGAAGAAGAATGGAAAACGCCAACCTTTACAAAAAGTATCACCTCGGAGAAGCGAGAAGAAGATACCTCCAGAACAGCGAGACCGTGGAATCCTACCGTCAGAAGGCCGAGGTCGAAACCGACCAGGAAAAGAAGTCCGCATACTTAAGGCAAGTGGACTACTGGACGAAGACCCTGGACAAATACAAGGGAGACTTCGATGAACTCGCCCCGCTGGATTTCAAGGCGACTCAGGAGTATGCCGCCAAACAAGCGAAGAGCTCGCTTTCCAGCATCCGGAGTGACCGGACCGTCTTCCTCACGATCTTTCTCCTCGTGATGATTCTCTGCGCCCTTTACATCTGGACCGGGAATCCCCACGGATATGACATCACCAAAAGCAGCACCCGCCACAATATCCTCGGATGGATAAGGAAAGTCGGCCTGTGGTTCGCCGGCGCGGCCTTCGGAACGGGCTTCGCATCCAAACTTTTCGCCGATGACATCATCTGGAGATACGAGGACGGTCACCGTGAAAGGGAGGCGGACGTTGCCGGTACGGCAGGGAACGCGGTCTGGAAGATCATCCTCATGGTCGTCGGCGTGATCGCTTTTGTCGCCGTCTCGGGAATCGTCATGTTCATCGAAACAGCCTTCGCCCTGCCCACCAAACTTAGAGAAGCCAAAGACAAATAAGGCTTTGATTTGAAGCGCTTTTTGTTATCTTTGCCGAAGGAGGTGTCCCGGGGCACAATCCCCTGCCTCCTTCGGTAATTTCTTTTGACCGCTGATTATGCCACAGATTCCGCTGCACATACTTATTCTCGCCATCATAGGGCTGATTTCCTGCACTGGGGTGAAATCCTCCCCCGAGCTGGCCCATGACTCCGATGTAGCATGGAGCCTCCTTCGGAGCGGAGACGACGCCGATGCGATGGAGGCGCACCTGCGTCTTGCGGACGAGTACCACCGTAAGGGGGACTACGACAACGAGTCGATCGCCCTTTTCAGCGTCGCCCAGGTATACCTCCAGCAACTGGACACCAACGGAATGAGGTCCATCCTCCCGAGAATGGAAACTCTCGCCAACGACCATCCTGACCTTCCGAACGTGGTTTACAGCTACCACACCGTCAAGCAGACCTTCCATGCCGTCCTCTTCCAGGAAGCGGGAAGGGTGGAAGACAGGGATATGATGTTTTCTGAGGGGACGAAGGCCATTCTCATCATGGAAAAGATGAGCACTGATCAGTTGGCGGCATACCATGTCAATCCCGTCTGGAATTACTACAACATGGCCGTAGGGTATGACTTGTACTTCGACCCTCCGGAGAGGGACTCAATAGAGCACTATCTTGAAAAGGCCCGGGAGGCCAACAAGATGAGTTTCCTTTTCGCCGACAACGTCCAATTGGAAGGGGAAATCTCCATCGGCGACGAGCAGGCCTGGCTCCACTATTATGACGGAGAATACGAAAAGGCCGAAAAGCAGATGTTCGCGGTGCTGGAGATGATAGATTCGGTGGAAGTGAAAACGCCCAACGTCGTCCAGACCGAAAGGATCGAAGCCTACGATTTTCTGGTGGAGCTGTATTCCGCGACGGGCCGTTTGGAGGAAGCCCTCCATTATCAGCAGCTCAAATCCGAAGCTGAACTCCGCCGCATCGGGGTGGAGCGCAACGAGGCTGTGCATAAGGTTCAATCCCAGTACGACGTGGCGAAGGCCGAGGCCAAAGTGATGCGCCTGAGGCTCATGCTCATCCTTCTCGCCTCAGCGGTTCTTCTTCTCGCGGCAGCCGTCCTGTATCTCCACCTATGGAGACGGAACCGCCTCCAGATGCAGTATACGGCGGCAGCGGAGGCTCTCGTGGAAACTGACGCCAAGGTAAAGGCGCTTACGGAAAACGTATCAGCCGCCCGTTCCCTGGAGGTCTTCTCCGCCGCCACGAAGCCCCTTTCCGCGGTAGAGCGCAAATACATCATGCTCTTCATGTCGGGAAAAACCACCGAAGAGATCGCCGACGCGATGCACGTCGCTCCCTCCAGCGTGTACACCATGAAGTACCGCATCAGGAAGAAATTCCCGGAAGGCTATCCCCTGCCGTTTTAGCCCCCCGACAAAAGCGGCAACCGACCGCCAAACCTTCGGCAAGAAGAAATGAAGCGGACCGGAGATTTCTCCCTCCGGTCCGCTTCATTTTATGCCCGTCCGTAAATCAATCCATTACAGAAAATCAACTGATTTTTCTTTACTGATAAAAAAATCCGAACTGCCATCCTATTTATGAAATTAACCTGGCTTTCCAGAGAATACTTACGATTTTCACGCCATATCTAACTATCTACAAAACAATATTTAAACCGCTTTAAACAATTCTTATTATCACACCTCTAGTTACAATTGTTTAAACCATCTAATAAATTTTTATGAATTTTTATGAACTTTTGTGAATTTCGGCCGGGAATGACACCATCCGTTTGATTTTCAGAATAATATCCTTATATTAAATTCAAATAAAGTCCACCGTAAGGACCACATAACAGAACACTATTTTTCAAAATGGATACTAACGACAAAACGATGATTGACCGCAGGGTCAATCGGGGAAAACTATTCTATTTTCCTCCCGAATTCGAAGAAATCGAAATCAAGCCGGATTCTCCCGTTCTGGAAGGATCGGGATTCCAAACTGACGACTGGGAAAGGGATCCGGACATCCTCGGATGAACCTCATTGCATCAACTCTGAATCATAAAAAAAATTCCAAATACATACACTACCTCATTTATGAAAACCAATTACACCCGATTGCTCATCAATTCGGCTTTGGTTCTTGTTTCGGTTTCGGCAGTACTCGTCTCCTGTACCAAGGAGCCCGATTACCCCGGACGTCAGGACGATGATTTCATCGAGATGACCATAACCGTAGGACAGGACACAAAGACGATCAATGATGGCAACAGCACCCTCTGGACGGAAGGCGACGCCCTGTCCGTCATCCATTCCGCAGCCAGCGGCAACGTCTTCTGGCCGTCGTACTTCTATTGGTTCGGGAACTATTCCTTCACCGGAAAAGTGAACAAACTGTCAGCTTCCAACGACTGGTACGCCGTCTACCCCTACGATGAGGAACACGTAAGCGCCGATGACATCGGCCTCACTTTCCCGTCCGCCCAGGTACAGACCGGGAACTCCAACAAGAAGCATTTCGCCGGAGAGACATTCCCGCTCTTCGGAAAGACCGAGGACGTATCCAGGTCAACGGAACTGAGCATCAGGATGAGGAACATCCTTTCCGCCGCCGAATTCGCCCTCTCCAACACGACGGACTCCCCGATCGTTGTTAAGGAGATCGAGTTCACCGCCCCTTCAGCCATATCCGGAACCTTCAAAGTCGACCTGACCGGGGACGATCCCGTCATCACTCCCGCCGAGAGGACGCTCAAGAGCGTGAAACTCCTCGTAAGCGAAGGTGAAGAAATCGCTCCGGGAGAAAGCGCCACGTTCTATATGGCGGTAGTTCCTTTTGAAGCTCCTGCAGGCAGCGAACTTCAGATCAAGGCGACCGCCGTCCATCCGGACGATCCTGAGACCCTGATCAGATACTATCACACGATTTCTCTGGAGAACCCGACCACTTTCACCCAAGGATTGATCAAAACCGTGAACGTCAGATTCGACGAGGATCACCAGACCAATCCCGATCCCGACTCCGGCTCAGCCGGTGAAGTCGACCTTCCGGAAGGCGGAGAGCCCGAAGACGGAGTCTACCTTCTCGTCTACGACGGAGAAAGTGAAAGCTACGCTTTCGCCGCTTTCAGCGACTACAAGTCCCAGAAATACGCCATCCCCGTCACCGTTGTTGACGGCAAGGTCATCCCTCAGGACGGACAGGACCTCTCCGTCTTCGCCATGGAGATCGAATACGCCGGGATGGAGCATCCCAACGATGCGGGCCACAAGGCGTACAACGTCAGAAACTCTCAGGGACAATACGTATTCTACTCCACCGGTGGAGGAACCCTCGAAGCCGCTGACGCCCTCCAGATAAAGGACATCAACGAAATGGACATCGACGGTACCACCTACCAGTATTACCACACCTTCGTCCAGGAAGCCGACGGAGTACAGATCCTCAGTTCGATTTCCGGAGCGTCCGGCGGAAACAAGTATCTTCTCGCCTACTCATCCGCGAACGGATTCTACTACGAAGAGAACAACTCAGGACAGAAACTTCACCTGTACCTGCTGGGAGGTTCCGCAAAGGAAAAGCAGACGCCCACATTCTCCACGACCTCAATCACTTACGATTTCGACGCCCTCGGTGAAGGCATCCTGACGAACAGGCCTGTCCTCACCGGAGCATACACGACTGTGACATGGTCATCCAACAACCTGTCGGTCGCCACGGTAGACCCCGCCTCGGGAGAAGTCACCATCCATGGAGCCGGCACGGCAGTCATCACCGCCACCGCTGCCGCTGACAATTCCTTCTACGGAGCATCGGCGCAATACACCATTACAGTAACGAGTTCCAATGTCCAGACATGGTACAAAGCCGATGATTTCGTCCCCGGAACCCAGTATCTGGTGGTATCCAACGGATACGCCCTGCAGAATAACGGAGGCAGCATCGCCGCGACGGCCGTATCGGTCAGCGACGAAGTCATAATGATGAACGCCCCGTCCGCTATCCTCTGGACAGCCAATTCCTCAAGCCAGCTCACGAACGGAGACCAGTACCTGGGAAGTTCATCTTCTAGTTCAGGATGGGGAGGATACGGCAACGCGTCCCTATCGATAGGATCGCAATCCAACGCCGCGTCCTGGACCTACAACGCGGACAACAGCTACCTCACGTTCTCCGCTTCAAGCAGCTACATGGGCTCGACCACGTACTACCTCTATTACAGCACGAGCAGCAACGCTTTCACCATCAGTTCCTCTTCGGGTTCTTCACACCTCGCCACCCTCTACAGCACCCAAAAGCCCCTCGGGAAGCAGTTCCTCAGCTTCGCCAAATCCTCCGTCTCATGGGTGATAGGGGAAGACTGCCAGGTGGGTGAGAGCTATTCCCTCCCCCAGACTGTAACCGGTAACGCCACCCCTGTCACATACACTTCATCCAACACCAGTGTAGCCACAATCTCAGGAGACTTGATAACGATCGTGGGCAAGGGATCGACGACGATAACCGCAACCGCTCAGGCCGATGACCAGTACAAGGAGGCCACGGCCAAATACACCTTCCGCGTCACCGATCCGGCTCCTCCTGGATTCACCGCGCTGGGGACATTCAATCTGGAGAACAGCACCGTGAGCAATTACCTCGACCAAGCCATATCGGAGTATACCGACGACAACTACACCTCCGTGAGTGTCGTAGCCACTTATACGAACAACGGACGTCCGAGCAAGCGCCTTGACGTTCCTGAGCCCGTCAGGATCGAATGGGACAGCGCAAGTTCCGGTACGGCGACCATAACGGTCTACAACGACAGTGACCTCAGTGACGAAGTATGGACATGGACGGCTTCAAGCGGCAGCAAGTCCTTCGACATCTACAACCTCATTCCCGGCCGCACTTACTACTGCACCGTCATCGACTCAGGCGGAGAATACCTTCTCAAGGGCACCTTCGACACCGAGGGACGCCGCCGCATGCTGAAGGTCAGCGACACCGAAAGCGCCAACAACGCCAACAACTGCCGTGACCTCGGCGGATTGGAGACCATTGACGGCAAGCGCATAAAGTACGGCATGATCTACCGCGGAACCAACCTCACCAGCACGACCGCCGATGAGAAGAAGTACCTCGTTGAGTTCATGAACATCGGACTCGACAACGACCTCCGTGACGGATCGGGCGGAAGTTCGAACCGCGACAATCCTTTCCAGAACACGAGCTACGACGTGGCCTACTGCGGACCCGGCTACGGCACATCCATCGGTTCGGAATCCACTACCAACAACACAGCCCTCACCAATCCCGCCAGCGTCAAGCAGACCATGCAGGCGTTCATCGATTGCGCCAAGAAGGGCAAGGCGTCCTACTTCCACTGCTACATCGGCTCCGACCGTACCGGCTACTGGGGCTTCCTCGTCGAAGCGCTGCTCGGCGTATCACCCAAGGACTGCTCGATCGACTTCGAGCTCACCGGCTTCGCCGGCAGGATAACGAGCGGAGACAGGCCGAGAAACAGCACCGGATACACATATTATCAGGGAATGAACTTCTTCAAGCAGAAGTCCTACTACTCCACCTACGAGGCCCAGGACAAGAAGAGCGCAATCCAGAAGACCATTGAGCACTACCTCATAAATGACGTAGGAATCTCTGCGGAGGATATCGCCACATTCAAAAATCTCGTACTCGAATAAAGAACATTTAAACTCGATACATTATGAAAACAGACATCGAAAAAACAATCCTCGAGGCCTACATGAGGCCCGAAATGGAAGAAGTTGAAATCATCACCGAAGCGATATGCGGTGGTGGGGAATCCGGCAAAGGAGACGAAGAAGACCCCTGGATTTAACATTTGACCGAAGATTCTGTCATGAAAAGATCATTCACGATAATCGCACTCGCGGCGGCAGCGTTCATCTCCTTCTCCTGTTCCGTGAAGGAGGAGATGGCTCCTGCCTCCGAGCCGATACGCTTCCGTGCAGTCATGGAAGCGCCTGAAGTGGACCCCGACGCGGATGCCGCGACGAAGGCCTACGCCGACCAGAACCTCAAGTTCTACTGGAACAAGAACGATCTCGTTTCAGTCTTCCACGAGAAGACATACAACCGCCAGTTCATCTTCAGGGGAAGGACGGGCAGCACCGCCGGAGACCTTGAGCGAAACGGCACCGACCCCGATTTCTTCTCCGAAGTCGACATCGAATCGGGTTACAACTACTCCATATACCCGTACGAATACGACAACGCCTGCGACTATGACGGCACCCTTACGGTAGTTTTCCCCGAGGAAAAGACCTATGTCCCCAACGCGAGCGGAATCGGAGCGGACCTCATAATGGCCGCACGTGATACCGGAGGAGACTTCTTCTACATGCACGTGGCCGGATACCTGGGATTCCAGCTGTGGGGAGACGGTGTGTCGGTTTCATCCGTAACCTTCTCGAGCAACAACGGTGAGCCGATAGCCGGATACCCTCTCGTAGTCTTCACTGACGACGGAGTTCCCACGCTCACATTCCTCAACAGCGATCCGGACAACTCCACATCGATGACCGTGAACTACTCCACTCCCGTTGCACTGGGAACCTCATCCTCCGACGCCACATTCTTCTGGATGTCAGTGCCCCCGACGATCCTGACGAAGGGATTCACGATCACTGTAAGGGATGCCGACGGAGGCGTCTTCACGAGAAAGACGAGTTCAAGCTTCGTCATCGAAAGAAGGGTCTTCAAGACCATCGCACCTCTGAAGGTTGAGATCACTCCCTCGGTCGGAAGCGTAACCCTCGACAAGACCGAGGCGGAACTCCGGCCCGGAGAGACCCTGGACCTTACAGCCACCGTACTTCCCGATAATGCGCCCGACAAAAGCGTCAGCTGGTCAAGCAGCAACCCTTCGGTAGCATCGGTTGACGGCAACGGTAAAGTAACCGCCCTGGGAGCGGGAACCGCCACCATCACCGTCACGACCAATGAAGGCGGAAAGACCGCAAAGTGCGTCGTCACGGTGAAGTCAGAGACTTCCTACAGACTGACCCTCTCCCCCGCATCTTCCGAAATCAACTTCGGGGAAGCCATAGTTCTGACACCCACCCTCTACAAGAGTGTGGACGGTACCGAGACATCTTCTTCCCTCTCGCCGGGAAGCGTCCAGTGGAGCGTCAGCGACCCTTCGGTGGTTTCCGTTTCCGGAGGAACGGTCTCAGCCCTCAAGGGAGGATCGGCCGTAATCACGGCGAAATACACCCCTGAAGGAGCCGGTGAAATCTCCGCCAGCGCCGACATCCTGGTCAAGGACGTGGTTTCCCACTCACTTGCGATTTCACCCCAAGAAGCGACCATAAACGCCGGAGAGAGCCAGACTTACGAAGTCACTCTCACTACAGTGAAGAACGGTGTTTCCTCGGAATCCCCCGCAGCCGCCACCCTTTCGTCAAGTGACCAGTCGGTCGCATCAGTGAGCGGCAATACCGTGACCGCCGTCAAGGGAGGCTCAGCGACAATAACGGCCAAATTCACCCCCGAAGGAGGAGAAGAGCTTTCGGCGAGCGCCGCCATAACGGTGAAGGACGTCATCTCCTACAGCGTAGCGCTCACTCCCGCCGAGGCCACTCTCGAAATCGGTGAGACCCAGGAATATGTCCTCACCCTCACGACCGTGAAGAACGGTGAGTCTTCAGAGGCTCCGGTGACGGGATTCACCCTTTCCTCAAGTGACGGAACGGTCGCATCGGTAAGCGGCGCCACTGTCTCCGCCCTCAAGGAAGGTACGGTAACCCTTACCGCCAAATACACCCCTGAAGGAGGGGACGAACTTTCAGCTACCGCCACTGTGACCGTGAATCCCGAGGCTGTCATCACCTACAGGATCGCCCTCACTCCGGCGGAAGCGACTCTCAAGGTCGGTGAGACCCAGGAATACGCCCTCGCCCTCACCGCCGTCAAGGACGGAATATCGACCGAGTCCTCAATCAGCGGATTCAGCATCACCTTCAGTGACCCTTCAATCGCATCAGCCGAAGGTAATGTCGTCACAGCCCTCAAGGAAGGAGAGGTCACCCTTACGGTCAAGTACACTCCGGAAGGCGGCGAAGAACTCACCGCCACCGCCACTCTTACCGTCAACAAGAAGCCCAATGAGGCCGGTGACCCCGTAATCGTTGATCCCGATGAAGAATTTTAATGAATAAGTCATGAAAAGAAACATACAACATCTGATTCTGGGTGGGATCTTCCTCCTCGGTGCCGTATCTTGCCAGTCGGTATTCGAGTCCTCGCCTTCTCCCAAGAAGCACAGGGTGCACTTCACTTCCGCCGAAAAGGAGACCACCAAAACGGGAATCACCATTGAAGAAGGCACGGTAACTCCCGACTGGAGGGCCACGGACAAGAATAACGTCCACCTTTTCGAAGTTGCCGCCGACAAGAGCTTCTCCTACGGGACAGACGTCACCATAAGCGTAAGTTCCGACTACAAGACCGCACAGTTCATGGCGGACTTCCCCACCGAGATGGAAATCATCGTGAACCCCGGTGACGGCGGAGCGAAGGCGGGAAGCGGCAGTTCAACTCCCGCAGGTCCCTACACATATGCTGCAGTAATAGCACAAAAGACAAGCGACTACACTTTCATCGTCCCTTCGGTCCAGAATCCGGACCCGGAGACTCTCATCGACCCCGCGGCGGATTTCCTTCTGGGATACAGCCGCACTTCGTATGACGATCCCCACAACTACGACGAGCTGCTGGTCGACCTTTATTTCGACCGTCCCGTCGCCATGTCGAGACTGTCCCTGTCGAATTTCGCCGTCGCTGACGAGAAGGTCAAGAGCGTGGTCATAAACACCGAAGGCAGCATCACCGGATTCGCCTCATACGAGGATATCGATTTCAGCGCGTCAACGGTCAATTTCCATCCCGAGGAGGCCCCCGGAATCCTCACCCTCTCCTACGAAAACGCCCCCGTCCCCACCGACGGAGTGTTCCCTTCATACTTCATTTCGATTCCCGGAACGGTGAAGATAAACAGCATCGTAGTGAAGACCGACAAGAGCGTCTATACCAGGACCATCGAAGGAGGAAAGGAATTCACCTTCTCCGCGAAATCCTTCAAAAACATCAACGTAGACCTCTCCAAGGCCGTACGTGAAGACGCCGTGGCGGAGAACATCACATGGTACAAGGCTACGGTTCTGGAAGACGGAGTGAACTATCTCATCGTGTCCCAAGGCATGGCCCTCAATAACGGAGAAGACGGTCTCACCGGAGTCGCTGTCACCGATGAAGACGGAATCATCCGTTTCACCGAAGCGCCCGCTTCTTCGCTCATATGGACAGCCTCGGCGATCACCGGACAGGAGGACTACGGCCACTTCACCATCAGTAACGGTGAAGGAGTCTTCCTCCAGAGGCATTCAGATTCCACAACGCAGACGATGATAACCGGTGGAATCCCTTCAACGGTGAAGTACTACGTTTGGGACTATGACGGAACCTACCTCTCGCACGTAAGTTCTCCTTCGGACAACAGGATCTTCTACTGCTACTATGACGGAGGATGGAAGACCGGATACGAAGAGGCCAGCGCCAAGAGCGTCGGCATCTACACCAGCCGCACTCCCCAGGAAATCTCCTTCAGCGTCGAAACCGTCGAATACGATCTTGACGAAGGCGGGGAATTCTCCTCACCGAAGATAAGCGGAGCCGTCGGAGAAGTCACTTACTCCTCGAGCAACCCTTCCGTCGCCACAATCGACGGAAACGGTGACGTCACTATCCTTAAGGCGGGAACCACCGTCATCACCGCGACAGCCGCAGGCGACAAGGACTACCAGGCCGGATCGGCAAGCTACACCCTCATCGTTTCTAGCGGATCGGTCGACACCTTCTACCTCGCTTCCGAGATAGTCGACGGACAAGAGTACATGATTGTTTCCGGAGGCTACGCCATGACAGTGGACGGGACGTCCCTCGGGACGGTTTCCGTCACGGAAAATGACGGAGTAATACAGATTTCCGCGGCGGAAGTGGCACTCTTCAAGGCCACGGCCCACGTCGAGTACTACAGCGGGACAAGCCCCGCCGGACATTACACACTCGGCTACGGGGACAACTTCCTCCAGCGCCAGTCCAACAGCGGCACCCAAACGGCGGTCATCGGCGGAATTCCGTCCACCAAGAAGTACTATGTCTGGGAATACGACGGGGAACACCTCTATCACCTGAGCAGCGCGGACAATACGTTCTACATCGGATATGACGGCGGCTGGGTGTTCAAGTACTCCGGAACACTCCCCAACGCCTACCTCTATACCGTCAACAAGCCGAAACAGTCCCAGAAGATTTCCTTCAGCGAGGAGTCCGTTTCGGCAGTACTCGGGGTTGACTTCACCGCACCGGCACTCTCGGGCGTGAAGACGAGCGTCACCTTCGCTTCAAGCGACGAATCGGTCGCGACTGTGAACGCGACAACAGGTGCAGTCACACTAGTCGGACTCGGTGAAACCGTCATAACCGCCACAGCCGAAGAAAATGACGAGTACAACAAAGGAACCGCCAGCTACACCCTCAAGGTCACTGACGGATCGATTCCCGTATTCTACAAAGCCGAAGAGATTGAAGCAGGCAAGGAATATCTCATCGTTTCCAACGGATATCTGCTCCGTAACGACGGCGGCAGCATAGCCGCTGTGGCGGTCACCGAAAAGGCCGACGGCAGCGTAGAATATGACGCCCCCGCTACCGACCTTTGGACCGTGTCCGCATCTTCAGGGGCTTTCACTCTCAAGAATGACGGCAAGTACGTGTACCGCAACTCGACGAATCTTTCCATATCGTCCAGCTCGACATCATGGTCATACGACGCGGCATCCTCCTACATCACATATAAAGGCAGCTCGTCAACCTATTACCTGTACTACAGCACCGGAAGTTCCAAATGGTCGTTGAACACATCCTCCGGCAACACACATACCGCCGCCCTTTACGGAACCACTCCTCCGAAGAAGACCCAGGAGCTGTCGTTCAGCGGAACTTCGTTCACCTTCGATATGGCCGAGGAAGGGGCCACCTTCACTCCCCCGACACTTTCGGGAGCCAAGACCCCGGTCACATACTCTTCCAGCAAGAGCGGAGTCGCCACGGTAACCTCCGACGGAGCCGTCACGATAGTAGGGGTTGGCACAACCGTCATAACGGCAACCGCGGCGGCAAATGACGAGTACAAGGAGGCCAGCACAAGTTATACGCTCAAGGTCGAGAACACTTCCGCACCTGTCTCCACCAAGAAATACGTTCTCGCCACCACAATCGAGGACGGGAAGGACTATCTGGTAGTATCAGGCGGTTATGCCCTGAAGAACGACGGAGGCACGGTCGCTTCGGTTGCCGTGACTCCCGTCGACGACGTGATTGAATTGTCCCCCGGAGATGAGACGGACATCGTCTGGACAGCTGAAGCGAACTCCACCCAGACAAGCTACGGTCACTTCATCTTCAAAAACGGAGGATACCGGTTCTACCGCAAGAGCGACAACGGCAGATTCTCTCTTCTCCTTCAGGAAGTATCCACTACGTTGGAAAAATACGGTGTGTGGGACCTCCAGGAATACGGCGGAGACACCTACCTTTTCCACGACAGTTCCACCACGATGAGGTGCTGGACCTACTACGACGGAGGTTGGAAGATAACATACCTGTCCAACAAGACAGATCCTTCGTCCGCGGAGAAGCCGACCCAACTTTACGTGGAAGAGTAGATTCCCCAAACTCTTCCCCTCTAAAGAATCCCGCTCCTCTTTTGGAGCGGGATTCCTTTTGTTTTCGCCCTATGATACCGCCCCCGGCACCGGAAACCGGCGTTTCCAAGACGGTGTCATCCCCACCCTTACAATCCGAAATTGCTTATCCGAAAAAAAATACGGATCTTTCCGGGTATATATGCATGGAGATGTCTTTTTCGCCGCCCGTAACGGATAGAAGAATCTTCCCCTGAAGTCAACCAAAAACCGCAACAGCCCATGGAAGCAATCTATCACATCGAAACTGATCTTGAGTGCAGGGTCCTCCACTTCGGAACGGAACTGTGCACCGCCGTTCCCGGAAAAGATGCTGTCGTAGCACTCCGCAAGGGAAGGCACCGTCTTTCCTTCGTCAGCACAGAAAATCCCCTGGACTCTTATACGACTGTATTTGAGGTCCCGGAAAATGATATCGAGGATTACTTCGAAGTGAATCTCAAGGGGATACGTCAGGGACGCCTTGAAAAGGAAGGAGCGGTTGATCTGGGCCTTTCAGTCAAATGGCGTTCACTCAACCTGGGCGCAACCCGTCCTGAAGAGTTCGGAGATTTTTACGCCTGGGGCGAGACCGAGCCGTATTACGAGGATTGGGATCCCGAGGATTTTACAAGCACGCACTGGAAAGAAGGAAAAAAATGTTACGATTGGACTTCATACAAATGGAGCAAAGGGAAAGCGAAAAAGAAGAAGTTGACCAAATATTGCTCCATGGATGAGTATTGGGCCGGTTCCGGTTCCCCTGACTGCAAGGCCGTCCTTGATCCCGAGGATGACGCCGCACACGTCCGTCTCGGCGGTAGCTGGAGAATGCCGACAATGGAGGAATGTGAAGAGTTGTCATTTGAATGCACCTGGTCATACACTGTTCTGAATGGCGTCATGGGTCATAAAGTGACAGGTCCCAACGGCAACAGCATCTTCTTGCCCGCGGCAGGATGGTGGGATCAGGACAGACACAGGAACGACGATGATTATTTCTACGGTAATTATTGGTCATCCTCTCTGCGGAAGGATATGCCCGCCCAGGCTTTGGAATGGGGATTCTGTTCCGAGTATGACGACATAGGACCTATTGAACGTTTCATCGGACTACCCATCCGCCCGGTCACGGAATAGTCCCCCAAGGCTCAAGCCGCCGCGTCGAAAGAAACGCAGCGGCTTTTTCTTTCTTTTCCGGAAAGCCCTTTGCCGATCTCCGGCATCACTCCTTCTTCAACCCCTTCACCCTGGATGAATCAAAACCGGAGGACTGTCTCCAGTCCCCCGGTCCAACCCAATCTATTACATCAACTATTAATCACACATTACCCTCACGGGCCTGTTTTCTTATTTCCAGTTGGTATACTGCGCTGAAGAGTCACCCCATCCGGCGTTCTGCTTGAGGACTCCGGCAGAGAGGCTGATCTCCGACTGAGGGAACGGTCTGAATCCCCAAGTCGCCTCGTAACGGGCCTTGTAACCGGGACCCTGGTCCTTCATCACGGTCTGGGCGCTGTTATTGCGTATCGGCTGACCGAGCTGGGTCTCGAGGGCCGCGATGCAGTAAGCCTTGCCGTAGCGGCGCATGTCCATCCAGCGGATTCCTTCGAAGGCGAGCTCATGCTGACGCTCCTTGCGGATGGCGTCCACGCTGTAGGCCTTGTCGGGAAGTCCCGCCCTGGCGCGTACCGCGTTCATTCCGCTCTTTCCGTTGTAGATGACCTTTCCGTCGGTAAGCTCGGAGTGCATCAGAAGGACGTCGGCGAAGCGGAGGATCTGGACGTTCTGGGGAGAATATCCCCTACCGAGGTCCTTTCCTGAACCGCCGTACTCGGGAACGGAAGAGAACTCGAGGAAGAAGGTGCCGTTGACCATGGCGCCCCAGGCCTGGTACTTCTTCTGCCAGTAACCGGTCTCCTCCATCTGCTGGTCGTTGCCCCAGGTGTACTTGGAAGGATCCTCCATCTCGTCGTTGACGTAGTAGATGGAAGCGGCCTTGCGGATGTCACCGGGCTCGTCCTTCTCCCACTGCTCCCAAACGTAAGGGTTAACGGTCGCCATACCGTAGCCACGGCTCATCGGGAAAGCGTTCACCTCATAGTTGGAGCGCTTGCGCACTCCGAGGTACTGGTTGTACTTGTTGCGGTAACGTGAAGAGGAAGCGAGGTTCGTTTCGCAGACTGAAAGCATCTCCTCGGGGTTCACGTCGTCGGTGATCCATGTTCCCTCGACGCCCTGGGCGTATTTGTAGTCAGCCTTTGTGGCGGAGTTCATGTAAGGCCACTGGAGACGGAAGTCCTTCACAAGGCTGTGTCCCGAATTCGCGATGCAGTCCTCGAGGCCCTTCACCACCTCGTCCTTTCCGACGGTATTGGAAGTGAGTTCACCCGTTTCAAGGTCGATAAGGGGAAGAGTGGTGATGGATGTGCCGTTCTTGTCGCTGTAGAATCCGGTGTAGAAGAGGTATACCCTGGCCAGAAGACCTTCGGCGTCCCACTTGGTAGCGTGGCGCTTACCGCTTATGCACTGGTCCCACTTGTTGGAGGGCATGATCGCGATAGCCTCCTTGAGACCGGCGGCGATCGTACCGTAGATTTCCTCGATGGATCCCTGGGCGGGATACTCGGAAGCCTCGTCAACCGAAGCGGGCACGCTCTTCACCAGAGGAATCTCTCCGAACATCTGGGTGAGTTCGAAAAGCATCTGGGAACGGAGGATGTAGGCCTCTCCCTTGAGCTGGTTGCGCATATTCTCATCTTCCACCTTGTCAAGGTTGGCGATGGCCATGTTGGCCCTCACGATACCCTTGTAGTAAGGCTCCCAGAAAGGAAGGTGGGAGTTCGGTTCGAAGTACAGGAAATGGTCATAAGCCTGGATGTCGTAGTCATCCTGTCCGCCTCCTCCGAAGCATTCGTCGGAAGAAGTCATCGCCACGATGAAATAAGAGGCGCTGGGCTCGTAAGGACCGTAGTTGAGGGCGTTGTAGATACCCGTCACCATCTGACGCGCATCGGTCTCCGATGCGGGGAAGTTACTGGTGTTGCTTTCAGTGTAACTGGTAGTGTCCAGGAACTTTTCACAGCCGGCGAAGAGCATGGAGCCCATCGCAATGGCGGAAACGAATTTTATGATAGTTTTCATACCTCTTTAGAATTGAATGTTGACACCTACGAGGAAGGTCCGTGCGCTGGGATAGTAACCCAGATCGATGCCGGACACCCAATCCTCATCGAAACCGTAGCCGATCTCAGGATCCATTCCCGAATACTTCGTGATGGTCAGGAGATTCTGGGCAGTGAAGTAGAGACGTGCCTTGCTGATGAAGGAAGAGCGGAGGAGTTTCGCGAAGTCATATCCGAGAGTCACGTTCGAGATCTTGAAGAAGTTTCCGTTCTCGATGTAGATGTCGGAGATGTTGGACCAGTTGCGGTCGGAGCAGGTGGTCCAAAGCGGCAGGCGGTTGGAAGTGCCCTCACCGCTCCAGCAGCCTAGAAGGTCGCGGGTGTAGCTGTCGGTAGGACGGTCGAAGAATGAACGGTAGGACTTGGCGATCTGCTGGCCGAATGCTCCGTAACCTGTGACGCTGAAATCCAATCCCTTCCAAGCGAGCCACAGGTTGAGACCCACGTTGAAGTCCGGATGAGGATCACCGATCATGGTACGGTCGTCGTCAGTAATCATGCCGTCACCGTTGGTGTCGACGAAGATAAGGTCACCGGGCTTGGCGTCATCGTACTTGGCCTTGGTAGCGTCGATCTGGGCCTGATTCTGGAACACGCCGGCGGTCTTGTAACCGTAGAAGTATCCGATCGGGTAACCGACCTGTGCACGGTACATTTCGCTCGTTCCCTGGCTCAGGACGTCATCCTCACCATGGATGATACCCTCGGCGTTGGCGATACGGGTAACCTTGTTCTTGTTGTAGGAACCGTTGAGTTTCGCTCCCCAGGTGAAAGTACCGGTATATTTGCCGTACTCGATGGAAGCCTCGATACCGGAGTTGCGGACGTCACCTCCGTTGACATAAGGAGAGGAGAAGCCGTAAACCGAAGCGATAGGAGCCTGGACGAGCCAATCCTTGGTATTCTTGATGTATCCGTCGATGGTGATTCCGAGGCGGGAGTCGAAGAAGCGGGCGTCGAGACCGATGTTGGTCTGCTCGGAAGTCTCCCAGCTCACGTCAGGGTTGGCGAGGACTCCGGGAACCGCACCCGTCGAGAGTGTACCCTTGTCGAAGTAGTATCCTGCGCTTGAGGAAAGGCTGATCGTCGAAAGGTACTGGAAGTTGGAGATGCTGGCGTTACCGTTCTGTCCCCAAGAAGCCCTAAGCTTCAAGAAGTTGAAGTTGCCGCCGTCATTGAACCACGGTTCGTTGCTGATGACCCAACCTGCGGAAACCGAAGGGAAGATACCCCAGCGGTGACCCCTGGCGAAGTTCGAGCTGCCGTCGGCCCTCACCGTCGCGGAAAGGAGGTAAGTGTCCTTGTAAGCGTAGTTGACCCTACCGAAGAAGGAAGCCAGACCGCCCTGGGTGGAAGGAGAACCGGAAGCGGAGATTTCGCTCAGAAGAACCGGCTTCGTGTTGGATATCCATGCCCTCTCGAAGTCATTGGGGAAGATACTGTTGTTGGCGGTCGCCGAAAGGGAGTTTCCGAAGCCCCACTTCTCGATGGACTGACCGAGAACGGTGTCGAACACGTGGTCGGAATTGATGTCGAAGTGGTATGAAGCGGTGTTCTCCCAAGTGTAACGGTGATTGAGCCTCATCGACTGGCTCACCTGGTCGTTGACCCTATACTGGGAACCGTTGAGGCGATAGATCATAGCGTATGAGCGGTTCGTCGATCCGGACAGGCGGAAACCGAACTGGCTCTTGAACTTGAGGTTCTTTATCGGTTGGAGTTCGGCGTAGACGCTTGCATGGAGGGAATAGAACTTCTCCATGTTGCGGCCACGGTTGTAGTAGTCAAGACCGATCGGGTGCTTGGCGTCCGTGAAGAAATTCCAGCCTTCGGCCTCCTTGGCGGCCTCATCGTAGAATCCGGTCACTTTGCCGTTGGCGTCCTTGGTGTAGACGGGAAGCAGAGGAATGGCGCCGATAGCGTCATGCAGGGAGCTTTCGTAGATGTCACCCTCGCCGATTCCGCTGTTCTGTCCGAAGGAGAAGTTGAGGGTCTCGCCGAACGTGAGGACATTGAGGTTGTTCCTCTTTATGGCCACGTTGTCGGAGTTGATGCGGAAAGAGTAACGGCGGTACTTGGCATATACGGACTCGATCTGGTTGTATCCGAGGATACCGTCCTGTCCCGTATAGGAAAGACCCATGGAGAACTTGTGCTCGGCAGTTCCGCCGGCGACGTTCAGGGAGTGGTTCTGGGTGAGGGCACCCTTGTTGTACATCTCCTTGACCCAGTTGGTTCCCTTCCAGCTGCCGTCCATTACGGACTGGTAGAGTTTGGCGGGGAGAACTGACGCGAAGTCGACGGTGGCGACACCGCTGTTCTGACGGGCGAGGTTATACAGCTGCATGTATTCCTTGGCGTCAACGAGGTCGGGCATCTTGGCGATGTACTGGCTTCCGACGTATCCGTCGTAGGAAACCACGACCCTGCCTTCCTTACCCTGCCTTGTGGTGATGAGGACGACACCGTTAGCGGCCCTCGCTCCGTAGATGGCGGCCGATGCGGCGTCCTTGAGGATGTCTATGGATTCGATATCATTGGGGTTCAGGGCGTTGATGTCACCTCCGGCGACTCCGTCGATGACGTACAGCGGTTCCGAATCCCCGATGGTGCCGATACCGCGGATGTTGACCTTGTAGCCGCGTCCGGGCTGGCCGCTGCTCTGGGTGATGGAGACACCCGGGCTCTGGCTCTGGAGAGCTCCGAGAGCCGAAGTCGTGCTGAGTTTCGCAAGGTCGTCACCCTTGACCTGGATGGTGGAACCGGTGATGAGTTTCTTCTGCTGGACTCCGTAACCGATGACGACGGATTCGTCAAGCTGGTCGAAGTCGGGGGTGAGTGATATGTCGACGGTAGATCGGCCGCCCACTTGGACTTCCGCCTGGTCGTATCCAAGCATATCGACGGAAAGAATGCCGTTCGCGGGAGCCTGGATGGAGAACGCGCCATTGGCGTCGGTGGTTGTCCATACGGAAGACCCCTTTACGACAACCGTGGCGAACGGAACGCCTGTCCCGTTCGAACTGTCAGAGACAGTTCCTTTCACCTGGATGTTCTGGGCTCCGAGAGAGAAGGCCGAAAACATCGCAAGGAGGAGTAGTGTCAATAATCTTTGGGCTTTCATAATATTATTATTAGAAAAATAGATAATGTTTTTTCACTGAGGTGAAACGGTATCAGAGCATGGCGGCGCCGAGGACCATCAGGTCATCGTCGGTCATCGCCTTCATCGTGAGTCTGGCGAGGGCGTTCCTGTAGGGGAAGTTGTCCCTCAGGTACTTGCCCATCGTGGGACTGAAAAGAGGATAGGCGTTCGCCACTCCCCCACCTATTACTATATGACTGGGGTCATATGCGTACATCACCGCGCAAAGGAGCTCACCCATGTGCAGTCCGAACTCCTCCCACAGGGCTATCGCTTCGGGATCTCCGGATAGGGCCGCCTGCGCGGCACCGTGTGGATTCCACTTCTTGTCGGCGAAGAACTGCTTGCTGCAGTACCCCTCGATATTGGAATCCTTATAGTTGAGGCAACCCAGTTCCCCTGCTCCGCAATTTGCGCCGAGGAAAAGCTTTCCCTTCTCGACGATTCCCATCCCCACGCCCGTTCCAAGGGTGATTCCGACCAGCACCTCGGGTTTGGAGTCTTCCGGGAAAGTGGCATACGCCCCGAGAGCATAGCAGTTGGCGTCATTGTTGATGGCGACCGGAACGGAGAACCTCTCTTCCAGGTAGTCCTTCAGATGGACTTCCCTCCATGAAGGGATGTTCGCCGTATCATATACTATACCTTTCTCGACGTCCAGAACCGAAGGGACACCTACCCCGATACCGGAAGTTCGGGGAGAGAAGATTCTCTCGATCTTTTCCGACAGATAGGAAAGGGTCTCCTCCAGGGAAGCTTCCCGGGGGAAAGAAGGAACGGAGATCCTTCCCTGGAGCACGCCGTCCTTGACATGTCCCAGACAAAGATTGGTTCCGCCTATGTCAATACCCAATTTCATATGTATCCGTTTTTTTGCAAAATTATTGTCCAAATCAAAGATGCGGAGGAAAAAATACGTATTTCAATACGCAATTTCCGTAAACTTTTAAAACGATTTATACTTTGAACGACAAACCCTTACCGAAGCATATAAATACTCCGGCCAAGAATGATCTATTTAATTTATGAAGAGAACTACTTCATGAGGGCTTTGATCCTGCGGGAAAGTTCGGCGTTTTCATACACTCCCACGAAATCCTCCGCATGGGGTCCGTAGGCGAAAACGGGGACTATTATCCCGTTGTGTCCTTTTGTCGAGAAATGAACGCTCACTTTCCTTTCTTCGAGTGAACCGTCTATGAGGGTAAGGCCTCCCGTAGCATGGTCAGCCGTTACGATTACGAGGGTGTGTCCGTCCTTTTGGGCGAACTCGAGCACGTCACCGATGATCTTGTCGAACTCGAAGAGTTCCTCGGCCATGTGGCCGACTTTGTTGCGGTGGGCCCAGTCGTCGATCTGGGAGCCCTCTATCATGAGGAAAAATCCTTTCTTGTTGTCCAGCACTTCGATAGCCTTGCGTGCCGTTTCACGGAGAACCGGTCCCCTGTCAAGGACGGGATCCATGTCAAGCGGAGCGAAAAGACCGAGGAACTTTCCTCCCTTGAAGGAACGGACACCCTCGAGGTCGTCAACGAAGGTATATCCGAGGACTTTCATCTCATCGACGAGGTTCCTTCCGTCGGAACGCTCCGTCCAGAACTTGAGGCCTCCTCCCGAAAGGAAGTCAACTCCGCAGCCGACGTACTGGGCGGCTATAGCCTCCTCTTCGTGACGGTCGGTGGAATGGCACACGAAATCCGCCGGAGTGGAGTCGTTGATCCTGCAGGTCACCGTGACACCCGTCTTCTTGCCCAGGGACTGGGCGTAATGGAGAAGGCTCTCCACGGGACGGCCGTCATCGTCGACTCCGATGTATCCGTACTTTGTCTTTATTCCGGAAGAGATGCCCGTACCTCCCGCAGAGGAGTCGGTCACAAGCCTGTCCGAAGCCCAGGTGCGGGAATATCCCGCCACCGGGAAATTGTCCAGATTGAGGTGTCCCCCGTTCAGGGTCCAGCCCGTGCTTATCTGTTCCAGGCCCATTCCGTCACCGATGAGGACGATGACGTTCTTTATCCTGGCGTTCTTCTTGACCGGTCCGACCTTCACCGTCTGGTAAGGGGTCTCGACATGGTATTTGTCGTCCTCGCCGAACTTGTCGTCGGCGTATTTGGAAAGGTCCCTGCCCTGGTCGGTACTCTGGGCGAAGGAAGCTGAAATGGAAATCGCTCCAAGAGCGAAAACGGTAAACAGTTTCTTCATAACACAAAAGAAGTTAGCACGTTGTCAAAAGTCAGTTTCCAATAGTGAACTCCACTCCCTGGGCCTTTGTCAGGCACTCCACGGTCTTTGTCTGTCCGGGGGCGAGGGAGAAGAAATTGTCGCTCCAAAGGGCCGGGACGATGAGGTTTCCTTCCTTGTCGAGGGCCTTGAGCACATTCATGTGGGAAATCTTCTCCGAAGAATTGGTGACGGTCACCCTGTATCCTCCCTCGACAGGCTCGGTGGAGATTGAGGGGGTCGGAGCGGGATTCTCGAAGGTGAAGGCGAGATCCGCCCAGCGGGTGAAGGGAGTGAGGTACCAGTTCGTCTTTGAGAAATCGTACGCGTTGTCCTTCTTGGGGATAGCGTAGAAGTTGTCGGATATGATGTTCCCGTCTCCGTCCTTGAGGCACAGGAACACATAATGGGGAAGGCCGTCGAACTGCGAGAGGTCGAATACCGGACGGCTGTCACGGTATGTCATCATGGCGGGCACCTTGCCTTCGCTCAGCAGTCTCGAATCCTTGTCATAGACCTTCACCTCGGCGGTGAGAACCCTGTTCTCCGGGGACTCGCTGACGGCGTATACCATCCTTTCCTGCCAGTCGAAGAGAAGCTGCATCGGCTCGCAGGCCTTCTTCGTTCCGTAATATCCCGCCGTCGGCACCCCGTACCAGTCGTAGAGCTGCCAGTAAAGTGACGGCCATGCGGAATTCAGCATCCACTGGACGATTCCGGTGGTGGTGGGGATCCTGGCCCTGAAGGCTGCGAACATTCCGCCTGTTCCGTTGTAATCGATGGCGTGGGCCTTGCGGACGAAGTCCTCCAAGGATGAAGCACCGCCGTAGTGGTTTTCGATCGCCTTGGAAAGCATCGATACGGAATTCATCGCGGAAGAGGAAGCGGTGCAGTGGTAGTCCCACGCTTCTGAAACGGGCCAGAGCTTATCCTGTGGAATCATTCTCCTAAGGGACTCGATCTGGGGAATGTTCGCTCCGATGCCGGTTTCGGTATTGAAGCCGAAGGCTCCTCCTGCCTCGGTGTCAAAGAACCAGTAGTCGGGGCCCACGTACTCGTAGGGGCCTTCCATCTTGGTTCCCGACCATCCGCTGACCGAACTCATCTGGTTCTTGGCTGAGTTGACGTACGGACGGTATTCCTCGGCGGAATAGATCTCCATGTAGCGCTTCTCAAGACCCGGATTGGGGATGCGGTCGCTACCGGTCATCCAGGCGATGACGGCGGGATGGTTGTGAAGCCTTACAACCTGGTCCCGGAAATACTTCACCGCCATATCCTCCGACTCGGGGTCGTTGATGCAGCCGTAGCCGTCGCTTTCGGGAAGGCCGCAGTAGTCCTCCCATTCCCACTGGCAGCTCCATCCCACGAGGGCCAGAACACCCAGGCGGTCGCATAGGTCATAGACTGTGTCGTCCTTGCCCCAGATATTTTCGAAGCGGATGCAGTTGAGGTTCATGTCCTTGACGTATTCGACCTGCCGCCGGAGAGATTCCGGAGTATCCTGGAGGAAGATGTCGTCCGTCCATCCGGCGCCCTTTATGAGTATATCCTTGCCGTTGAGGGTGAACTGACGGTAGTTCTCCCCTATAAGGCGGCTTTCTATCTTCCTTACGCCGAAAGTCGTCTCCTTCCTGTCGGAGACCTTCCCCTCGCACACGAACGATGTTCCGAGGGTATAGAGTTCGGGGGTGCCGAGGTCATGGCTCCACCACACCCTGGGGTTGTCAAGATGCAGAAGCGGAAGTTCCGTAGGGGTTATCTTGAATACGGAAGTCTCCCCCGCACCGAGAGAAACCGGCACGGAAGCTTCACCGACTCCTTCGAGTGAAAGACGGATTTCACCGCTTGAAGGGGAAGCGGAGCGGTTGCGGAGCCTTACCCTCACTTCGAGATCCGCGCTGGAAAGTGTCTCCGTATCGAGTGAAGGTATGACGAAGACGTCCTCGACCGATATGTCACCGGTAGCGTGGAGATACACGGGGCGGACGATGCCCATGCTCTCGTCCACGGGACGGGGATTCCAGTCGACGAAGCCGATGTTGAGGTCACCGCTTTGCGCCCTTCGGAGAGTCACTTCGAGGTTATTCTTCTTTTTCAGAAGCGAAGTGACGTCATAGGCCCTACGGATGAATACGCCCTTCGTCGTATCTGAAGAAGCGATCTTCTCGCCGTTGAGGACGATATCGGCGTAGAAATCCAGTCCCTCGAAGACAAGTTCATACTTCTGTCCCGCCGAAGGAGAGGCGGAGAAGGATGTACGGTAAGTCCACGGCGAATCGAAAACACTCTTGTCGATATCCTTGTAAGCTGTCCCTTCAAGGACATTCTTTCCGAAGTATCCCCCTTCGTTGAGAGTACCCGCGACAGTCGAAGGGACCGTCGCATCGAATTGTCCACCTACGGTGGAAGAGGACAATTTCCAACCGGAAGAAAGGGAGACCGAGTCCCCGCAATCCATCCGGCCACCACCCGTACACGACACGGCAATAGCCGCCAGAGCTGATATCCAGAATTTTCTCATACCCGAAAACATATTGGTCCGGTGCAAAAATATGCAATTCATATTCAAAGTTGGTAAAAATTTGCGTAATTGATACCACAATTTGCGTATTTGTATTTAACGTTTTAAAAAATTGTTCCATATTTGCATCAATCAATAAAGACGCTGACAATGAGAGTACAACGATTACCACTCCTCTTATTAATATTAATGGCGTGCATTTCGTGCGCGAAACCCGCCTCCATCATATGGGAAGAGGGCGCCACCGATTCCACAACCGGAAAAACCGTACACACCATGCGCATCCTCAATCCCCCCTCCGGAACGGACTGGACGATCTGGTTCGGGCAGTTCCGTACACCCGTGACGATGGAGGAAGGGGCACCGGCTACCATCCAGCACATAAGCGGGACCCTCTACAGGGTGATCCCTTCGGCGGAAAGTCAGGGAGACGAAATGACCCTCCGCTATGAAGCCCGCGCTCTCGTCAACAGGTGCAGGGCACCGGAAGGGTTCTACCTCCAGAAGGGAGGCGGCAAGAGCGTTCCCCTCACCGTGGAATACACCTTCCTTCCGGTGGAGGACATCCACTCTTTCTCCTACAGCAAGGTCGCCACATCAGCCTTCGACATCATCCCCCGTCCCAAGGAGATAGTCTACAACGAGGGTGAAACCGACCCGACGAAAGATGCCGAGGACGTCTCCTTCGTCGAGGGACAGGTCCCGGGATGGTACCGGATAACCCTTGACGGCAAGATAAAGGTCGAGGCCGCGGACGCGGAGGGGCTCATCTACGCAAGGACGACCCTCGGCAACATCCGCCTCAACAGCCGCGGCAACAAGGTGAGCAACGCCGTGATAACCGACTATCCGGACATGCAGTATAGGGGTATGATGCTGGACGTGAGCCGCAACTTCACCAAGACTGAAGATCTTCTCACCCTCATCGACATGCTCTCGCATTACAAGGTGAACTACCTTCATCTTCACCTTGGTGACGACGAGGGATGGAGACTGGAGATAAAGTCACTGCCCGAACTCACTTCCTACGGAGCCTTCAGGGGAATCCCCACCCTCAACGCTGACGGGACCATCTCGGAGCCCGACGCCCTTCAGCCCACGTACTGCGGATCCCTCGACAGGAACGATTCCGCTTCCCCCGGAAACGGTTTCTACTCCCACAAGGACTTCATCCGGATACTCCGCTACGCAGCTGACCGCGGCATACATGTCATCCCCGAATTCGACACCCCGGGACACTCCAGGGCGGCGATAAAGGCGATGGAGAAGATGGCCCAAAGAACCGGAAAGGACACTTACCTCCTCTCCGAAAAGGAGGACAAGTCGGAGTACGTTTCGGTACAGGACTACACGGACAACGCCATCAACGTGGCCCTTCCTTCGACATACGCCTTCATAAGTGAAGTCTTCGACGGCATAATAGACCTCTACAAGGAAGCCGGCGTACCTCTCGACGCGATCCACATCGGAGGTGACGAAGTCCCCGACGGGGCATGGACCGAATCCCCCGCCTGCAAGGCCCTCATGGAAAAGGAAGGCATAAGTGACATTTCTGCACTGAAGGACTACTACATACGGAACGTAGTCGCAATAGCCCAGGAGAAGGGCGTTAAGCTGGCCGGATGGCAGGAAGTGGCACAGCACCTTTCCCCCGAGACATTCGAGGCCCTGAAGAAGAACCTCTTCTTCACGAACCTCTGGTCTGTATCCGGATCCAAGGAGGAGCTCCCCTACCAGTACGCCAACCAGGGAGTGGGCGTAGTCCTTTCCAACGCCACCAACTGCTACTTCGACATGGCGTACAATGATTCGAAGAAGGAAAGGGGACATTCCTGGGCGGCTTTCACCGACGAAAGGAGAAGTTTCTCCCTCCTCCCCTACGACCTGTACAAGTCCGTACGTTGGGATGACCATAGGGTCATAAGGGACATCTCCAAGGCCAGCGACGGAAAGACAACCCTTCTCCCCGAGGGCGAGAAATACCTTCTCGGAGTCCAGGGACAGCTCTGGGCGGAGACACTCCGTTCCTTCGACCACGTCACGTACTATCTCTTCCCCAAGGCGCTCGGCCTTTTCGAAAGGGGCTGGAACGCCCATCCCGAGTGGGAAGGGACCACCGTGGCGGACGATCCTCTTTTCATGAAGGACTTCAACAGGTTCTTCTCAACAGTGACGGCGAACGAATACGCCTACTACGAGTCTTTGGGAATATCTTATCACGTCAATTAGTATGCTGCGGCTACTCATCATTTCGGATTTCACGGAAGCTTTCCCGGTGAAGCTTCTCAGGGGGATCGTCAACTATTCCGCCCGAAAGGAACAGTGGACCATCTGCAGGATGCCCCCTTCATACAAGAAGATGCTCGGCATACCGGGCGTCGTCAAGTGGGCGAAGGACTGGGGCGCCGACGCCGTCATCGGCCAGTTCGAGCAGACCGACGAAGTCGAGCTGTTCGCCAAGAACGGGATCGTCGCGATGGCGCAGGACTTCAAACAGAGATTCTCCACCATCCCGAACATCACCGCCGACTATATCGGAACCGGAAGGATGGCGGCCAGGTTCTACATCGAAAGGGGGTTCAAGGATTTCGCGTTCTTCGGGTTCAACCAAGTCTGCTGGTCAGACGAGAGGGCCGAAGGGTTCCGCAGGGAAATCGAAGCGGCCGGCTACGTGAACCGCCTGTACACCTACAACATGCAGGACATAGACCACCTGTGGTACTACGAGAGGGACTCACTCACAGCATGGCTCCGTTCCCTTCCCAAACCTATCGGCATCATGGCCTGCGACGACAACCAGGGGAACATCCTGGTCGAAGCCTGCCACACCGCTGGAATAAGCATCCCTTCCGAAGTGTCGGTGATGGGCGTGGACAACGATGAACTGCTCTGCACCCTCGGCAGTACTCCCCTTTCCAGCATACAGGTCGACATCGAAGACGGCGGATTCCGTACGGCCCAGATGATAGAGCACAGGGTAATGAACCCCGACGCCCCGATAGAGGACGTGGTTCTGCGCCCCGTGAAGATCATCAGCAGAATTTCGACGGCGGCATTCGCCACCGACGATGTCCAGATCCAGAAGGCCGTGCAGTTCATCCACCTCAATTGCCAGAAGAAGATATCGGTGAAGGACGTCATGGACCAGGTGGCCCTTTCAAGACGCCTTCTGGAAAGGCGGTTCAAGGATGTCACCGGCCAGACCATCTACCAGTACATCTCCGACATGAAGCTCAAACGCTTCGCCGAATTGCTCCTGGACACTGACGACCAGGTCACGAATATCGCCATATCGATGGGCGAAAGTGACACAAAGAGCATATCGAGACGGTTCAAACAGATTTACGGATGCTCTCCGAACGAATACAGGGAAAAACACCAAAAGAAATCGGCATGAAAAGCACAAGACTCTTCTTTCTCCTCTCAGCGGTGATTCTCCTCCTGAGCGGGATCTCATCCCCCGCCCAGAACTCCTCTTGGCGTGAAGACCTCGATACCCATCCCGAATACCTCGGAGGTACAGATATGCTGTGTCCTTGGGAAAACACCACCCTTTCCAAGGCCCCGAGAGGTTACAAGCCATTCTACATCAGTCATTACGGCCGTCACGGAGCCCGTTACGCCTGGCAGAGCGACATGTACAGTTCACTCAATGAAGTATTTTTCCGTGCCGATACCCTCGGACTTCTCACCCCTACCGGGAAACAGTTCAAGGAGAAGTTCGACATCATATATCCCCAGGTCAAGGACCGCACCGGTGACCTGTCCAGAAAAGGATGGGAACAGCAGCAGAATCTCGCCTCGCTGATGTACACCCGGTTCAAAAGGGTGTTCCGCAAAGGAGCCCACGTCATGGCGAGGGTGTCGACCTCGACAAGATGCATAATGACGATGTCGGCATTCTGCCTCGGGCTGAAGGCGAAAGACCCCAAACTGGACATTTTCGAGAACTTCGGATACAGTTTCCTGCAAGCCATCCTTCCTCTCGATTCCCATAATCCATACAAGGCCTCCTACATTCCTACTACCCCGGTGAAGTTCGAGGAAAAGTGGGCCGGATACATCGAGAGGACGATAGACTACGAAGCGATACTTTCGCGCATCTTCACCGACCCCGGGACCGTTCTCGGAGAAAGGAAGCACTGGGACTTCGTATCGTACCTTTATTTCTTCGGGGCCGGCATGAACAGCCTTGACACCGATCTTGACTTCAATTTCATTTTCACTCCCGATGAAAGGATAGCCCTTTGGAAGATAGACAACTTCCAGTTCTATGCTGAAGCATATCCCACCCACCTGGGGTACCAGCCCATCGTGAACGACATCATCGAAAAAGCCGACGAGAGGATAGCTTCCGGACAAAGGGGCGCGGATCTGAGATTCGGTCACGACTACACCTTCCTCCCGCTTCTGATGTGCCTGGGAGTGAACGGATACGGACACGCCGTCGAT
Organism: Bacteroidales bacterium; assembly: GCA_017469845.1. Lineage (GTDB taxonomy): Bacteria > Bacteroidota > Bacteroidia > Bacteroidales > UBA932 > Cryptobacteroides. Next base: position 199,077 of record JAFUFP010000045.1, read on the forward strand.
AATCCCGACGATATCCCCGTGTGGTCACGTCTGCAGGATGTCCCGATGGGAGCGAACCTGAACTTCGTGTTCTACAAGAAAAGGAAGAAAGGATCCCCGGTCCTTTTCAAGGTACTCCTCAACGGCAGTGAAGCCACCCTTCCGATGGAGACCGACTGCTGGCCCTACTATGACTGGGAAGCCTTCAAGAAATCCGCCTACCTCCCCGTGATGCTCGGCACGACTTCCGTCAGCACAACCGTTCCCGAGGTATCCGGACTTTGTCAATCACCGGACGGAGAAGGGTTCCTGGCGGCGTCAGACGAAGACGGTGTGTACAAGGTATCCGTGAGCGGAGAAACCACCCCGTTCTACACCTCTTATCCACTCGACTGCGAAGGTGTGACACTGGATCCCGCCACAGGGGACGTTTACTATGTGCTTGAAGGAGACCAGAAGGTGATGAGGCTCAAAAGCGGGAACTACTCCTCCCCTGAACTCATATGCACGGTTTCGGAATACGGTCTCAATACGAACAGTGGGCTTGAAGGTATCACCTGGTACAAAGACGACTCCTTCTTCATCGGCAACCAGAATAAGCCCAACATGCTCATGCTGTATTCCCTCAAAGAAGGGTTCGTGATGAAAAAGGAGCTAACCGGGACAAAGGAGATAGCCGGTCTATGCTATGACCCGCTGAGGGATGCGCTCTGGATAGCGGACAGTGACAAGAGGAACATCAATCTCTGCACTCTCCAAGGTGACGTCCTCGCCACTTATCCCGTACCCTTCATCGACAACGGCGAAGCCATATACGTCGACCATGGCCGGAATTGCATATGGGTCGGTGACGACACTACCTCGAATCTGTACAGAATAGAGTTCCAGGGACTTTGATTGCCGGCCGGGCATGTCCGAGGCATGACCTCACATACCCCAAGATAGAATTCCCGGTAAAGGCAACATTGTCTTTACCGGGAAAACCATTCATTAAAGGGTGCTTCAACTCCCTGTCAAATCTGGGGTCATCGCTCATCCGGGGTGGAGTCGCATATCTTCCGGATCTTTTCGACAAGAGCTTTCGGGATAGTGACATACTCCGTAGGTTCGTTAGAAGCTAAGGTGCGTAATTCCGCCAAAACACTATGGATGTCAGCAATCTGAGCATCTAGACTCGCAAGAGTGCCATACTTTCTATCCAACTCCTTCTGCAAAACCTCACGTTCCTTCTGCCATTCCTCACGTTCTTCACGGTGACGTCTGTCCCTTTCCGCAATAATAAGTTCCATGTCATGTTCTGTGTACATGTCAGCAAAACAATCAAGAGAATGTTGAAGCTCACTTTTGTCCAGTCGCTTCAAGGTTGTGTATTCACTCGTCTTCGAGATGTGATTCTCCCATCTTCAGAATCTTTTCGATCATCTCTCTCGGGATTGTCACCTCTTTTGAGGATCCGCTGGAATGCGAGGAGAGCAAGTCCATAAGACTGTTTCTCATGTTGGAGTTCTCCTGCTCAAGATTCTCTTTCTCCTGCACAAGGCTCTCGTTCTCCTGGACAAGGCTCTCGTTCTCCTGGACAAGGCTCTCGTTCTCCTGGACAAGGCTCTCGTGTTTCCGCACAAGGTCCTCGTGCTCCTTGAGCCAATCCTCGCGTTCCTCGCTGTGTCGGCGGTCCCTCTCCTTGAGGATAAGGTCTATGTCTTCCGCTGTGATCATATCCACAAAATAATGTTGAAGTTCACTTTTGTCCAGTCTCTTCAGG
>JAFUFP010000046.1 GCA_017469845.1 Bacteroidales bacterium
CCGATGCAGCAAGACCCGAACTTTCCAAGGTGATTTTTTAACACGAAAAATACATTTGATTATCAATAGGTTATAAGGTCGATTTGTCACGATTGTGACAAAAACTTCTTTATTTTGTGCGTCGAGCTGTGACAGAATTGATGCTCTGATGTGCGAAATGTCTTTTTTATTGTGACAATTTCGGGTTAAAGAAAAAGTAAAATAACGACTGACTCTTGTCGCGATAAGGTGACGTTTTCTAGTTCGAATACTTCTATGGCTACTCTTGAGTTATTCTAAATTAATAGATCATCTTTGCGTCTTTTTTAAGAAGATTTTTCCATCCTCAAGTACCATTATTTGTACATGTTTAGTTCGGTTGGTATATCTAATACATGAACAGGACCGGACAAGCAGAGAGTCTTTTTCCTTTAACCCGAAATCAATTATAGCGCCTCAAGAGGATTCCTTCAAAGAATTGAATCTCAGGTCGATCAATTCTAAAACCGTTACTTATTAGTGCGGAAAACCCGTTTTCGAGATTATTTTTCCGTTTTCAACATCATGCCGATTTCGGCGTTTTTCTAATCCAAAATCGTGGTAAAAAGCCGATTTTCGTGCTCTCTCACCACGTAACATGACATGGTAATGCCATTCTGTTACCTTTTCGGGTATGCATGTCTCAGCCAAACCATCTTCTCACAGCCAAGACTATCCGTATGTAGTTCAAACTCTACTCAATCGTGCCTCTGGATTGAAGAGTCTGAGCGCGTCCTCTTCATTTCGATATCCGAATCGTATGCGGCGGAACTCTCTTTCCCCTAGTAAGGACAAAGATGACGCATGCTCTTCTTCCCGATTATTATCTGTTTGCATCAAGGATTGAGACACAAAAATCTATCCCCTTGATCTCTGCACGGAGTTCCTTGCGTTTTTGTGTTGGCTCATCCATATTCAATAAGCGGAGTTCTATGCTTTTTCGGTGTTCCAACATCTCTGCTCTGGCACGGTCGAGACAATTGTTCCCGTTGATAGCAAACCCGGCAACGGTTTTCCCGTCGCATACGAGCGCTTGGATCTGAGCGAATAACGGGTCCTGAAAACGGACATAGGATTCTCGATTGTGGCAGAAGTCCATCATTAGATTAAAGACTTGACGGAATCGTGGCTCAGGGAATGAAACATAATTCCTGCTGATGCCTGGCCTCCTTGCGAAGGATCGGGAAGTAGCCAACCGTATTTCAGTGAAATCTATTGTATGACAGATATAGAGAGATAAATGGATATGCGGTTTTGTAAGAAAAGCTTCAAGTTCATATGTATCTGAGTAATCGTCTGAACTGATAAAATACTCGCCACCGCTTACATCAAGATGATGAAGATTCTGTAACGTCTGGTTGAAATACTCGTTGAATTCAGATTCTTGGATTCTCGTAATTTTGTTATACTTGCTCGATTGTGGAATCTTTTGGGAAAGCTTATCTTTCCTAGTGGTATACACTTCAATGCGGGGAATCCGGTCCGCCTCCTTGGATATCTCTATCTGGAATTCCTTGTTTTGCTGGTTAACCGTGGTTTTATCTGTGTATCCGGAGATACCCCAGCTATCAATCCAAAAGCTATTCTCGTTCATAAAAAGACGTTCCGGATAATTTACAAATAAAGAAATTATGTTTGACGACCTTCAAAGTGCGAATTCATCGGAATCATTGACATCGAATCTGCCTCTGGCAGCAGTGTGTGCTGTAATTGGCACAAGCTACCCCGAGCGATTAGACGAACAGCGTCAGATATACCGGAATGAGCCACAGGTCTTCATCTTTTCTCAGATCCTTTGTGTATGCCAGGTATTTGCTTCCGATTTGCTGCGAGAACTTCTTGCAGAACTCGTCCATGGAAACGTGCGCCTTGTACCCCGAGGATTTAACCTCGATAGGGCAGAGCTTGAAGCCGCGCGAGAGGAGGAAATCGATCTCGTAATTGTGCTTTCCACTTGGCGTCGGCCAAGTGTGATAATAGAGCTTGTCGCCCTTGGCGCGAAGCATCTGCGCGATCACATTCTCGTATACATATCCCAGATCGGAAGCCAGCTTGTCGCTCAGGAGTTTCTGATAGATGATGTTCTCCGTGACCTCATTATCCCAGAATGCCATCGTGACAAATAAACCGGTGTCCCCGACGAACATCTTGTACTGCTGCATGTTCTTGTGCTGGGACAGGCCGACGGAGGGATTGTCGGCATGATACGAAAAGTTGACGGCCATACTGTCCTCCATATCCTGGATGAGTTCATTCATGTCGGCCTCCTCCTGACTGTGCCCAAGCACGCTGGTCACCTGATAACGCGTGGCATTGCCGGTCAATTGCGAAGGAGCCGCCATGAACAGGCGGGTGGCACGGCCGGTGGGATCAATCTTCCGGAAATCATCGGCGTAAAGGTCGATGATCTCTCGCTTGACCGAATCCACGACACTGAGGTTCTGTGTGTCGAGATAGGCATTTACGGCCTGCGGCATGCCGCCCACCAGCATATACAGACGGAAGTCGCGAAGCAACTTTCGACAAGTCGCATCCCCGACGCCCTTCTTGTCATCGAATGTCTGCTTCAAGAGAGGGACGGTCGCCGTATCTCCGAGTGCCCATCGGAACTCCTCATAGTCCATGGGGAACATGTCGATACGGGTCTCCTCGCTGGGGATAACGATCCCCTGTGTATTCTTCTTGATGGAAAGCAGCGAGCCGGTCTCGATGTAATCGTAGCGGTGGTCCTTGACCAAATATTTTATGGCTTCGCGAACCTTCGGAGCCTTCTGGATCTCATCGAAGATAATCACGGACTTTCTAGGTTCCAGCCTGACGTTGTAGATGAACTGGAGCTGGAGGAAAAACTGGTCTCTGTCGGCGATATGGGCGACAGCTTCCCAGACAGCATCCGGTGCGTCGGCAAAATCGACCTTGATATATGATGTGTACTCCCGTTTGGCGAATTCCTCGGCTATGGTGGATTTACCGACCCGTCTGGCCCCACGGATCAGCAGTGCCGTACTCCCGTCTTTCGATCTTTTCCAGTCTACGAGTTTCTCGTATATCTTCCTCTTAAATACTCTTTCCGGGTATTCCATTTCCTCAAAAAGTTTAACGTTTCCGATGCTAATTTAGGTCATTTTGCCGGATTCTCAAAATGTTTTTCGATTTCTTCCGTTGGATTCTCAAAAAGTTGCCTTCGTCTTTCCCAACACGGGGAGTGCGCTCCGTATGGCCGCTTCTTCGCTTCGGCCAGGTGACATCTCCCTTTTACGCCGCAAAGTTGTGAAACCCGGACATCCCGACAAGGTCCACTCCGTTCTCCACCTTGTCTTGCCGATGTCCTGCAGGGGTATCACGTTTCCTGCAGCGCAAAGAAAGATGTTTCACCTTAAAACCGCAGCAACATGAAGAAGCAAGCACACTACACACCTGACACCCCGATCAAAGGATCGGCCCAGGCCGCCGGATTCCTCCGGGAAGACCTCCGGGCCCTCGACCACGAGGAGTCCTGGATCCTCCTTCTCAACTCGGCCAATCTTCCGCTGGCCAAGAAGATGATTACCGTCGGGACCATCAAGTCGACCCAAATCGACCACCGGCGGATCATCAAGGAAGCGCTGCTGACGAACGCCACAGCGATCATCCTCTTCCACAACCACCCGAGCGGGACTCCCGCCCCGAGCGTGGCTGACATCAACGAGACAAACAAACTCCGCAAGGCTTGCGACATCTTCGACATCTCGCTCCTCGATCACATCATCCTCACGGATGAATCCTACTATTCCTTCGCAGAAGAAACCCAAAACAAGTTCTGATCATGAAAACATTCAAGTTCAACAACACTGAAGTGTCTCTCAGCTTTGACAGCTACCAGAACAACGGCACCCTGGCCGTCCTGATGAACACTGTTCCGGACGATGAACTTTACGGAGTCATCACAGTCAACCTCGGCAGCCTCCTCCAGACAGACCGCCTGGCGTTCGTCGACGAGAACAACCTGCCGGGCATCGGTGCCTGGCTCCGGAAGAACAAGATCGCGTCTCCGCTGGGCTACAAGGAGTGCAGCGGGTTCTGCCAGTACGAACTCTACAACTTCCATCGGATCGCGTAGCGTTACTTCAACTGAAACCAGTAATCTCCAAGTCAGCAACGGCTTGGAGATGTTTCTGTTTTCTTTTTATCAGATTATCTCAACGACTGACTATGGATGGAAGAAATATTCCGGATTCTCTTTGTTGTGATTCGAATTTTGTCTAAATTTGCAAGTGCTACTTTGGATTTTAGACATTTAAAGATATGGAATACAAGCGAATTCTTTCGTTCGATGATGCTGGAGACGACAGCCTGTTCCTGTGGGGCGCCCGTCAGGTTGGGAAAAGCACGCTGGTAAAGACCGTCTTTCCGGAAGCGATTGTTTACGACTTGCTCAAGAGCGACGAGTTTGAACGCCTGGCCCGTCGTCCATCGCTTCTCCGAGAGGAGTTGGACAAGAAAGGTCCGGAAACGGTCGTCATCGTGGATGAGATACAGAAAGTACCTCCGCTCCTCGACGAGGTCCATTGGCTGATGGAGAACCGGGGAATCCGCTTCATCCTCTGCGGATCCAGCGCCAGGAAGCTCAAGCGCGTGGGGACGAACCTTTTGGGAGGCCGAGCCCTCAAATATACGCTGCACCCGCTAGTGAGTGCCGAGATTCCGGATTTCGACCTGATCCGTGCGGTCAACAACGGCATGGTTCCGCGTCACTATATGATTCAGAACCCGAAGAAACGCCTCCAGTCCTATATCGGGACATACCTTAAGGAGGAAATCCAGGACGAGGCCGTCGTCAGACAGTTGTCCTCTTTCAACCGCTTCCTCGAGATAGCCGCCCAGACGGACGGCGAAATCGTCAATTATTCGAACATTGCTTCCGACTGCGGGGTCAGCGCCACGACCGTGAAGGAGTATTTCAACATCCTTCAACAGACCCTTATCGGGTACATGGTACCGTCATTCACCAAGTCGAAGAAGCGCCGCGCAGTCGTCGCTCCGAAGTTCTATTATTTCGATGTCGGCGTTGTAAACTACCTGCTCCACCGGTCCTCGCTGGAACCCGGCTCCGCCGATTTCGGACATGCCTTCGAGCACCTTGTCATCCAGGAGATTCAGGCTTATCTGGACTATCATGATTATGAGGATAGCCTCGCATACTGGAGAACCGACAGCGGATACGAGGTTGACGCCGTCCTCGGAGAGGCGAAAGTGGCCATCGAGATAAAGAGCACCGACGAAGTGCAGTCCAAGCATACGAAAGGCCTGAAGGCCTTCATGGAAGACTTCCCGGACACGAGGCCTATCATCGTTTCCCGCGACAGGGCACCGAGGACCTTGAACGGAATAGAGATCGTGCCCGTTGAGACATTCCTGAAGATGCTCTGGAATGGGGAAGTCTACAATGGCTGACCAGGATTGAAGTCGTGAAACAAAGGAAGAAATCGAAGAAGCTGCGGATCACCGAGGCGGACTTCATGCTCGCCAACCGCAGGGCTGCCCGGCTCGAAGAGATCGCCGAGCACGGACGGCCTGTTTCCTTCCGGAAGGCCGTCCATAAATCCAAGAAGGTCTATGACCGGAATCGCCTGAAGCGGCTTGAACATAAGCTCTCCGACAAGTCGGAGTAGACAATCATCGGAGCGGGATGTCCTCGCTCCTTTTTTTCTTTTCACCCGAAGATTATCCGGGACGGCATTGCGTCTTGCCGGGCGGACTCACCCCCGACGGGATGCTCCTCCTCGTGCTGTCCTGTTTCCATCCTGCCAGTTTCTACTTCCGCACCTGCCGGTGAAGCGGGGGAGTCGTCCCCCTGAACTGCGCCCTGAAAGGGGAGCGGCATCTTCTTTTGTCGTTCGTGCCAGACCTCTTGCCGCTTCCTGCGGTTCTTTCCGGCTGGTAGCGATGGGCGTGCCTTCATCCCGTTTATCGCCTTGGATCCGGGTTCATACCGATGGCGGAGGAACCGTGGCTGGTCCATGTGACTGAACCGGTTACTGAGACCATTTCTTGATGCAAAGGTATTTCCTTCACGTGGAGTCATCAAGGGTGAAATGCACCTCCTGAGAAATCTCCACACCTAAAGGGTAGTATTTCTCCTCCGGCCCTTGCTTCCTTACCACGATGAAGGCGCTGATGCGGCATCAGAAATAATTCAGTAACCCTTTAATTCAGACACATTATGGAACAGCTCAATTCAGTTATCCTCCGCGGCATCATCGGGAATGCCCGCATCCAGAACATCGGCGACACCCAGATGGCACGCTTCAGCGTCGCTACCGACCACGCCTACAAGAACCGCTCGGGCGAAGCGGTCATAGAGGTTACTTGGAGTCAAGTTACGGCCTTCAAGAACGACAAGATGCCGGACTTCTCCACCCTCGTCAAGGGCGCCGGCGTCGAGGTCAAGGGCCGCCTCCGCAACAACCGCTACACCGACTCGAACGGTGTGGAAAGAACCATGACTGAGATCTTCGCATCTCAGGTCAGCGTCCTCGGCGGGGCGCTTCAATAACCCGCCGGGGAGCGGGTTCTCCGCTCCCGCTTGCTTTTCTGCGCCGCTCCGGAATCAATCCTCCGGGGCGGATCTTTTGCCTTGAAGAGAACGAAAATCGTAAAACGTCTGTCTTGTTTTAAAAGCGCTGTCTTGCAGCGAGATTCTTCCCTTGATCGGAAGATGATCTTCCGTTTGTGCGGCCCCGGGTATTGGCGTGTATCCTTTCCTGCGAATCTAAGCCCATCCTCCGATGCGTCAAGCCAGACCTGCTCTCAGTGGAGACGGACAATCTTCCTCCCGGCGGGAGCGTATTCTCCGTCTCCGGCTTGCCTTCATCTTCCGGCCGGGCTTTCCCAAAGCAGAAAAATACACGCATCCCCGGGGCCGGAAAGTCCGGAACATAAGGGAAAAGAATCAAAGTTCAAGGTTATGGAAGATGGATTGACCCTGGTCCTTGTCATCGTCCTCTGCCTGGTTCTGAGGCCGCTCATATCCGC
>JAFUFP010000047.1 GCA_017469845.1 Bacteroidales bacterium
TCTTCCAACCATGGCCTTCCAGTTCGAAAGGGCTGCCGAACGCCATGGGACAATCCTGTGTCTGCGTCACAGATTGCTTCGGAAATGCTCCGAAATCAAAAATCTCTCTTTTGCAATAGGTATTTGATGCGTCAGTCCTACTTGTGAAGAGCCCTTTTGTTTTTGTCCGTTGCCTTGCGGCAAAAAAAATAAGTATATTTGTTGTTTACGGGAGGTCTTATTGAATCGGACACACCCTATAGATTCTGAACAAATACTTTTTTATATGCATAGACTGCTTTCAAGGGGAATTTCCCTTATCCTCGCTTCCGCAGCGGTGCTTTCCCTCGCCGTCGGTTGCGCAAAGAAGGATTCCGTCAAACCGACGAAGAATCTTATAGTGATGATTACGGACGGAACTTCCACGGGACTTCTTTCCACCACCCGCTGGTACAAACAGTATCTCGATCCCCAGGAGAACCTTTCCTCCCTGGCCATCGACCCTTACATCAAGGGCCTCGTTAGGGTGAACAACTCCGACGCGCCGATCGCCGAGTCTTCGGGATCGATGTCGGACTACATGACGGGAGTTCTCCAGCAGGGAAGGAACCTTTCCGTCTATCCCCAGTCGAACCCTCCGTTCGATCTGGTTCCGATAGATATTTCGAGGGAGTTCCAGCCGCAGACCACGCTCGCCGAGGCGGCCAGATTGCAGCAGGGTAAGTCCGTCGGTGTTGTGGCTACCTGCGTATTCTACCACGCCACTCCCGCCGCGACATCGGCCCATACCGTGGAAAGGAGCGCCACCCATGACATAGCCCGCCAGATGGCTTCACAGGGCCTTGACGTCGTCTTCGCCGGTGGAGCCAAAGCGGTCGATGATGAAGTGAAGGGAATACTTTCCGATGAGGGCATAACGTACATTGAAAAGGACGTGAACGCTTTCAGGAACCATTCCGACGGAAAAGTCTGGGCGATCTTCAATGACGACAACATGCAGTACGAGATTGACCGGGATGAAAGCGAACCTTCCTTGACCGAAATGACACAGAAGGCCATTTCCCTCCTTTCGAAGAATCCCAAGGGCTTCTTCCTCATGGTCGAGGGCAGCAAGGTCGATATGGCTGCGCATGCCAAGGACCCGGTCGGTACGATAACGGAGTTCATCGAGTTCAACAACGCCGTCCAGGCGGTGATGGACTTCGCTAAGAAGGACGGGAACACCACCGTCGTCATAATGCCCGACCACGGGACCGGCGGAATCACCATGGGTGACGCGAATTACGCCAACTACACCAAGCAGCCGCTGGATTCGATGTTCTACCAGTTCTCCAAGTACAAGGCTTCCGGAGTGAGGATGAACGAACTCCTCCAGAAGTGCGCCCCCGAGGATATGGCAAAAGTTTTCAAGGAGTATACCGACATTGACCTCAAACCCGCCGAACTGGCGGCCCTGCAGTCGCACAGGGGATTGGAGGTGAAGGACTACATGAACGCTTCACATGAATCCACCCTCTCGGCGGAGATAAACAGGATAGTGACTTCCCATACCCATATCGCCTTCATCAGCGGAAACCATACCGGAGAGGATGTCTTCTATGCGGTATACAATCCCAACGGACAGACTCCCCAGGGGGTGATCCGAAACATCGAACTGAACCGCTACATGCGCAAGGCATTGGGACTCAAGAAGGAACTTGAAACCACTACCGATGAACTCTACGTTCCCCACTATGACCTTTTCTACGGATATGACTATTCGGTGGAGAAGGACGGAAAGTCCGATCCCACCCTGAAGGTCACTTCCGGAGGCCATACTCTTGAAATCCCTGCCAACAGGTCGTACTATTTCCTGGACGGGCAGAAGAAGGATACCCCTTCGGTCCTTTGCTGGATAAGGGAGAACGACAATTTCTACGTGCCTTCTTCGATGAAGGACCTTCTTCCCGCACCGGCTCCTGAGGTCAGGACTGAGGTCCCCGTCTATGCCTGGGGCTCCGTCCCCGGTGACGCAACGGCGGAGAGCATGGAAGCATTGTTCAATTCCTGGAAAGCCCATGGCGTCAGCGGAGTTTGCATGAACGCCGGGATGGACTTCGACAGGATAGCCATCGCCTCCAAGGCCGCGCACAAGGTCGGTCTTGAGTATCATGCGTGGATTCCGGTAATGCCTCAGAAGGGCCTTCCCCATTCATGGTATGCGGTGAGCCGTGAAGGCAAGAGCGCTGACACCGATCCCGCTTTCGTCTCCCACTACACTTTCCTTGATCCGGCCAATCCCGAAGTCCGCAAGTGGGCTGTTGAACAGTTGGGAAAGGCGGCGGAGATTCCGGATGTGGATTACGTCCAGCTGGATTACATCCGTTACCCCGACGTGATCCTCGCCAGAGGCCTATGGGACAAGTACGGTCTCGATATGCACAGCGAGTACGCACCTGCGGATTACTGCTACTGCGACCGCTGCGTGGCGGAGTTCAAGGCCAAGACCGGCATCGACATACGTAAGGTCAGGAACCCTTCGAACGTCGCCGCCTGGGCCCAGTTCAGATGTGACGCGGTTACTGAACTTGTGAAGATGGTCGCCGATGAAGTCCACGCCAAGGGCAAGAAACTTTCCGCGGATGTCTTCCCGGGTCCCGCATCCCACGCAAAGTGGATGGTGAGACAGGATTGGGACAAATGGCCTTTGGATGTGGCTTTCCCGATGAACTACAACGATTTCTACTTGGGTGATACGGATTGGATCGCCAAGGTGACGAGAGAGGAAGTGAGGACAGGTCTTCCCATAATGAGCGGTCTTTTCATCTGCAGGGAATGGCAGAAGAAGGCTTCTCTCGAAGATCCCGAAGCTTCAGGTCTCATCCCCAGTGAAATCGCCGCGGCCGTGGAAGGCTCGATGAGGGCCGGAGCCAAGGGCATATGCCTCTTCACTCCCGACAGCATGACGGATGAGCATTGGGCGGCGCTCGATGCCGCAAGGAAAGAGTGGGTGGAAGGTAAGTGACATCTTCCTTCCGTCTTCCGGCGGAAATGATATGTGAAATGGAGGTGAAACCCAAAGGGACTCACCTCCAATTTTTTCTTCAAAACGCGTTATTTCGCAAAAAGTGTGTCTTCTAAAACGCGTTATTTTACATAAAACGGGTAGGCTAAAACGCGTTATTTTACAAGTTTTGCTCCTTTTCCGGACCTACGACCTGCTTGACGTAGACGTCTCTCTGAGGGAACGGGATTTCTATATTGTGCTCATTCAGAGTGTTGTAGATTATCTCCTTGGCCTTTGCGGCATAGGTGAAATGGGTCTCAACCGTCGTGAATTGCACTACGGAGAGATTTACGCTGTTGTCGCCGAAGGAATCGAATCTCACGGTTATCCCTCTTGAGGGGTCGACGACATCCCTTCCGTACTCGTCCTTCGTCTGCAGAACTGACAGGGCTTCGGTCAGGATGTCCCTCACATAATCGACATCTGAACCGTATTTGATTCCCACGGGAATCTTCAGCAGCTCGTATGCGTGGTTTCTCGTGAGGTTCTTGAAGTTCTTGCTGAAGAGAGTCGAGTTCGGGAAGGCCATCACGGATCCGTCCTGTGCTACGATCTGCGTACTCTGGTAAGTGATGCTGTCTACGGTTCCCCTTATGCCGTCGCACTCGATGACGTCACCAACTCTCAGCCTTCCGCTCATCAGTTGTATGCCGTAGAAGAAGTTGTTGAGGACATCCTTGAGTGCGAATCCGATACCGGTGGCGAGACCCGTACTGATGATCGTTATGGCGGAAGTCGGGATCTTGAGCATAAGGAACGAGATGATGACGAAGAGGCCCCAGCACAGAAGGCTTATTATGTTGTCGGAGAGATTGAAGTTGAGGTCCGTCTCCTTGAACATCTTGCCGTCCTTGAGTTTGGCGATGGCGCTCTTCGACCTCCATACCCTTACGAGAGACTTGAGGAAGTAGCTGAGGAACTTGAAAAGGAAGAAAAGGCTGGCCACGATGCAGGCCTTCATCACCGACAGGTGAATGACCTTGTCGACGTTGATTACAGGCTTGACGAAGTACTCGACGCATATTCCCGAAAGGTCGAAGACGTTTCCGGCCATGAAGATGCATACGGGGATCGACCAGATGGCGGCGAGGGGAACGAACATCATCCTCACCATGTCGAAGAGCCATGAGACCTCGATGAAAGCTCCCTTTCCCTTCAAGGGGAGGTAAGGGTTCTTGCCCCTGTATTCCATTATCCTGTGGGCGAGATGTTTGTTGTAGTATCTCTGCATCAGGACGAAGAGGGCGTTTATGGTCTGGATCATCGTGAGTTGGAATATCCACCAGATGACGATGAGAAGGGCCATCATCATGTATCCCCACCAGGCGATCACCGTTGAAACGAGGAGGATGGCCAGGGTTATCCACATGTAGATTTTGTCGGCCTTCTTGAGGTGCTTGCCGTGTTTGCAGATTACGACGATCTGCCAAACGGAGAAGATGACCAGAAGAACCGGGAATACTATCAGCAGGAGGCTGTTGGGGATGAATACGATTCTGAAGGTGATGATTATGAAACCTGTCAGTATGATGGGGAAGTAAGCCCTCAGGGCATGTTTCCCTTCATTTCCCTCCATACGGATGAGGAGCGAAGTGAAGATGGCGGCCAGCATCCATGCGAACTCCACAAGCAACTTAGATGCCATCCTGAAGAAGTTCTGGTCCGAAAGGATGTTCGCTATTCCGACGGTGAGGGCGAAGATGACGACTCCTCCCAGAAGGAGGAACAGGAACCTGTGCTCCCTGAAGAAGTCGGTGGAGAAGTATTTGACTTTCTTCAGGAGAAGCCTGATTATGATGTTACTGAGGATCGTCGCTATGATGATGTAGAAAAAGACGATGAGGGAGAACCAGATCACCATCGGACCTCTCCATTCACTGAATGAACCGGGTGCGCCTTCGGGTTCGCTGTACTTGTCCGAGCAATCCTTCCATGCCTGGCGGATGTTGTCCCCGAGGTTTTTCAGGACCAGGAAGTAGTTGTCCTGCCCTTCAATGAATATCTTCTTCTGGACAAGGGAATACCTTTCCTGGGCGTAGTCATAGGCGTCCTTGAGGTGACGGTCCGTTTCCGTATAGTAGGTGTTGTCCTCGTCGACACGGAAGAGGCTCTCCCAGTACAGGTCCAGAATCATCTGGGCGTAGTGAAGGCAGCTGTCCCTTTCGGCTTGGGCTTCCTTGTCCAGTTCGAAGGGGTTTTCTTCGATGTCGTCCATGAAGGAGGGGAGAGCACCCTGGAGGGTGTCGATCACCGCCATGATGGAGTCAAGGCCCGTAAGCGGGGCTGAAGCCGAATCCGTCTCCTCCGCCGGAACTTCTTTGGCGGGTGCGGGTTCATCTTCCTCGTCTTCGTCGTCATCCGAGGAGTTGTTCTTTATCACCGGAGGAAGGTTCTTCAGGGTTATGACCATCTTCTCGTAGCGGTCAACTTCGATCTCGGCCCGGGAGACGATTTCGTCATAGGGGATCTTGGTACGGTTGAAGGTGAGGTACTGGTTCGACACCTCCTCCAGTGCGTAGGTGAGGTCGAAGGTGAAATCCTGCTTCTGGGAGTAGAGCATGAGCGAGAGCTCGTTGCACTTTTCGATCAGTTCCACGAGCTGCGAATGCTGCTTCTGCTCGGTCTCGGCAGCTCCCATCGCTTCGGCAAGGAGGTCCTCATAGGCGCTCTTGAGCTCATAGTGGAGGACCTTCAGGGTCTTTCCGATGTTCCTTTCGGTGAATACCGCTCCAGCCGGAAAGACAGCTCCGGCAATGACGGCCGACAGTACCACCGCCCTCAGTATGTATGATGAAATCTTTCCTTTCATGGTGAAATCTTCTTCTCGTATTCCCCAAAGGTACTTCATTTGCAGCAAAAATTCTCTTCCGTCAAAGAAAACTTTCGTTTTGTGGAAGCGGAAACCCTTTGCCATGTTGTATTTTTCCCTCCGGAAAGCATACCTTTGCATAAATATGTCAATGGAATAATTTCAGCCGATGGATAAATCTACTCTTACGCCGGGCAATTACGGGTACGTGTTCATTTCTTTTCTGAGCATGGCCCTTTTCATCATGTGCTCGGCGGCAATTATCCTTTTTGACGTTCTTTCTCTAAGGGAACCCGCCCTTCTTCTGAAGACCCTCCTTGTTCCGATGCTGATGGTGAACACTCTGTGCCTCATCTTCAGGGACAGGGGAGACCGGACCGCCGCAGTTGCCGTATCCGGAGCGATGGTCTTCCATGCAGTCGGGGACGGTCTCATGGAATTCGGCGGAAGTACCTTTCTCTGGGCATTGGGTGCCTTCCTTGTCGGGCATGTGATTTTCCTTCTGTATTTCATAAGGGGAGTGGGGAAGCAGCATTTCCCCGGCAATCTGGTCTGGATGATCGCGGCCGCTTTCGCCGTACTTGCGGGCCTTTGGCTTTCCCCTTCCTCTGAGATGATCCTTCCCGTTTGCGTTTACTCTCTTGCCCTTCTATATTATCCCGCTTCAGCTTTGGCTGGAATGTATGAATGCCGGCGAAGGCGGAAGATTGGGGAGGAAGTTCATCCTTTGCGTCGCCCTGCCTTTTTGTGCATCCTTTGCGGCGGAATCCTTTTCATCCTGTCCGACGGCCTTATTGCGCTGTATGTTTTCAAAGGTGCGGAATTTCCTCTTTACGCAGCCGTCGTGATGGTCCTTTACCTTGGGGCGGAGTTCCTTCTGTCGAGGGGAGCGTGGCTGCTTTCCCGCTGCCCGGCAGTGCCTGCGGAAGACTTCGATGAGAAAAAAGAGGAGGAAAATTTTGCCGAATAGCGATTTAGGAATAACTTTGCGGCCCGTTTTCCGATAAAAGACAGATGCTGGACTGGATTCAATCATTCTTTGTCGAACACTCCGCCGTTCAGGCGGTGACGATTCTCATGGCCATAATCGCCCTGGGACTGTCTCTGGGAAGAATCAAGGTCGGCGGGGTGAGCCTCGGTGTCACCTTCGTCTTTTTCGTCGGAATCATCGCGGGACATTTCTCCCTTCGGATCGATCCGCAGATGCTGCGTTTCGCTGAGGACTTCGGACTCATCATCTTCGTCTATGCCCTCGGTCTTCAGGTGGGACCGGGTTTTTTCAACAGTTTCCGGAGCGGAGGACTGCGTCTCAATATGCTTTCCGTAGCCGTTATACTCCTCGGAACGGTCATGGCCGTTTTGATGAGCCTCATTCCGGGAGTTTCTCTTCCCGAGATGGTCGGTATCCTCTGCGGTGCGACGACCAATACTCCGGCACTCGGAGCCGCGCAGCAGACCCTTTCCCAGATGGGGCTTGACGCTTCGGTCCCGGCCCTCGGCTGCGCCGTGACATACCCTCTCGGAGTTGTCGGAGTCATTCTGGCGATGATCTTCCTCCGCAAGGTCATCGTGCGGCCTTCCGATATCGAGAAGGCTGACCGTGAGGGAGGGGACTCCACGTTCATCGCGACTTACGTCCTGGTGAACCCGGCGACCGTAGGAAAGACCGTCTCGCAGGTAGCTTCCATGACGAAGGACCACTTCGTGATTTCCAGGATATGGAGGGACGGGGAACTTCTTATCCCGGGAGCGTATACGATCCTCTGTGAGGGTGACCGCCTCCTTGTGACGTGTTCACATTCGGATGCTGATGACATGGTGCTGATTTTCGGAAAGAGGGAGGATATGGACTGGAACCGAAGCTCCATCGACTGGAACGCGCTTGACAAGGATATCGTATCACAGAGGATACTTGTGACGAGGCCTTCCGTCAACGGACATACCATCGCTTCGATGAATTTCCGGAGCCGTTTCGGGGTGAACGTCACGAGGATTCTGCGCTCGGGCATAATGATCCTCGCCATGCCCGAAACCATCATCCGTACCGGTGACAAGCTTGTCGTCGTGGGGCCTTCCGAAGGAATCGAGAAGGTGTCACGTGTCCTCGGAAATGCTGTCAAGGAACTAAGGGAGCCGAACCTGGTTTCCATTTCGATAGGTATAATAATAGGTCTTGTGATAGGGGCCATCCCGTTCTTCATCCCCGGGATGAGCGCACCACTGAAGGTGGGTCTCGCCGGTGGTCAGATCATTGCCGGTATCCTCGTGGGTGCTTTCGGTCCCAGGATCCATATGGTGGCCTACACCACCGAGAGCGCGAATCTGATGCTCCGTCGCCTTGGCCTTTCGCTCTACCTGGCCTGCCTCGGTCTTGAATCCGGCGCAAGGTTCTTCGAGACGGTGTTCCGTCCGGAAGGAGCGCTCTGGATAGGGCTGGGATTCCTCATCACGGTTATCCCGGTTCTTATCGTTGGTGCTTTCTCCGTGAAGGCTATGAAGGTGGGATTCGGGACGGTATGCGGAATGCTGTGCGGAAGCATGGCCAATCCCATGGCCCTCACTTACGCCACGGACAATATCCCCGGAAACTCTTCCGCCCTTTCATATACGCAGGTCTATCCCCTCGGGATGTTCCTTCGCGTCATCATCGCCCAGACAGTTCTGGCTCTTTTCCTGTAGATTTTCTCCTTTCGGGAGTCATCATGCGTAGAGAAGCCCTATTATCCATAGGGCGAATCTTCTCGGCAGTATTGCGTAGAGAACGTTTATCGCTTTATACTGAAGTCCCGGAGTGACGGTGGGCTTCATCCTTTTTCTTGTGGCCTGTCGTACTATGGCTGCGGCTATCCTTTCGGGAGACATTCCTCCCTTTTCGTCCTTTTCCATCTTTCCCACGCTCTTTTTGAGAGTGTCATGGTAAGGACTCTCTTCCGGGGCGAAAGTCTTCCTCGCCGATGTGAATCCCGTCGACGCGTCACCGGGAAGAATGCAGCAGCATTGTATCCCGAAGGGCTCCACTTCCAGGGAAAGGGCCTCCGTCATGGAAAGGACGGCGCTCTTGACGGCGCTGTAGTGGGCCTGGAAGGGGAGTGGAATCACTGCCGCGACTGAGGCAACGGTGATTATCCTTCCGCTTTTTCTTTCCCTCATGTGGGGAAGGACTTCACGGATAAGACGCAGAGATCCGAAATAACAGGTCTCGAATTGGGAACGGGCGGTGTCCGTGGGGATATCCTCTATGCTTCCGGCGAATCCGTTTCCGGCGTTGCAGACGAGAATGTCTATCCTCCCTTCAAGGGAAATGACTTTCCCGACCGCTTCCTTCACCATTGTCTCATCGTTGATGTCCGCCTTCAGGGGCGTTATGAGCGGATGCTCCGGAGCGGTTCCCCTTCTTGATAGGGCGTAGACTTTCATTCCTTTACCGGCGAGAAGGACGCAAGTTGCGGCTCCTATTCCGGAGCTGCCTCCGGAAAGGAGTACTATTTTCCTTTGAGAAGATTCCGTACTCATTTGATGGATGGGATACTTTTTTTGTCGTTTGGCTTCACGAACTTCCGAATCAAAAACAAAAGTAGTAATTTTGTAAGAATTATTCTGCCGGAAAGTGAGAGAGCCGGCAGAATCCCTCCGGGAAGTGTCAGGGCGGAGAAGGACTCTTCGCCGAAAGAGATCCCGGAAACAGATCAATTTTTTGGATCATGGAAAATACTGAAACGAAACGTGAACAGTCGCAAAGGATACAGACTTCGATTCTGAATGCGGCCGAGAAGAAGGCCCTCGTATGGATGGGGCAAAGGATGCCGAGGTGGATAACTTCGGATATGATGACGGCGTTCGGAACCATAGGAGCCGTCGTCATAGCTGTTGGATACTATCTTTCGGGACAGAATGTCGCATTCCTTTGGCTGGCCTCACTCGGGTTCGTCATGAACTGGTTCGGAGATTCCCTGGACGGGACCATCGCCAGGGTGCGCAACCAGCAGAGACCCGTTTACGGCTTTTTCGTCGACCATACTGTCGATGTGGTCAACGAGACGATAATGTTCATAGGAATGGGTCTTTCGCCCCTTATGAACCTTGATTTGGCCCTTATGATATTGGCGGCCTACCTGATGCTGTCGGTGTACGTGTACATAAGTGCGCACTTAAAGGGCGAGTTCCGCCTCACCTACGCCAAGATGGGACCCACTGAGCTGAGGATAATAGCCATTCTGATGAACACCCTTTTCATCTTCGTCCGTCCGCTCCGTGAGTTCTCGGTATCGACCCGCATCCTGGGACAGGACCTCAGCCTGGGTGTTCTCGACCTTGCAGGAATTGTCATTCTCGTCGCCCTTCTGGCGGCATATTTCGTGAGCATCATCAGGGATGCGAGGGAATACGCCAAGAAAGAACCTCTTCCGAGAAACGACAAATAATTCTTTTTGATATGGCTCTGCTCCCCGATGAAGAACTCCTGTCGTTGTCACCCTTTTTCGCTACGGGAAAGGGGAAGGCGCTCATGTCGTTTCTTCGCCGGGTAGTCCTTCCTTCTTTCACGAAACTTTACGAAAAGAATGAGGAATACCATGGGGCCGAGTTCGCCGACCATGTGCTTCGGGATCAGGGGGTCGACTACCTGGTAGGCGGGGTGGATGTTCTCCGGAACCTTCCGGATGGACCCTTCATCACTGTCTCGAACCATCCTTACGGTGGTGTTGACGGCCTTGTGCTCGTCGACCTTATCCGTCATCTGAAACCGGATTTCATGGTGATGGTGAATAAGATCCTCTCTGTCCTCCATCCCATGGAGGAGGCGTTCATAAGCGTAACTCCCAACGGAGAGTCCGTCGGTAAGCCTACACTCGAGAGCATATCCGGAACCCGTAGGGCTCTTGCGCATATACGTGAGGGCCACCCTTTGGGACTTTTCCCTTCCGGGGCAGTTTCCGACCTTTCCCTGAAGGAGGGACGAATCCGTGACCGCCAGTGGCAGAAACCAATAATAAAGTTCATAATGAAGGCGGGCGTTCCCGTCATTCCGGTTAGGTTCTTCGACAGGAATACCCTGTTTTACTATATTCTCGGGCTCATTGACTGGAGGGTGAGGCTTCTGCGGCTTCCGAAGGAAGTCACCAACAAAGGTGGCAAGATCCTCCGGGTAGCTTTCGGAGAACCGATTTCTCCAGAGAGGCAGGCCCTTTTCGGGAACGATCCCGATGCATTCGGGAAGTTCCTGCGTGAAAGCGTATACGGAATGCCTCTTCCGGAAAAGTTCATCAAAAGGAGCGAACTGTGTCTGTAGACGGGAAGCATTTCTTCGATGCCCTCATCGTAGGCGGCGGAGCGGCGGGATGCTTTCTCGCCTGTGAACTTGCGCGTCTTCGTCCGGATAAGAGCATAGCTGTAGCCGATGCCGGTGACACTACCCTCAAGAAAGTCGCCATAACGGGCGGGGGAAGGTGCAATCTCACGAACTCCTTCGCCGCTATCCGTAACCTTCGGGAAGCTTATCCCCGGGGAGACAAACTTATGCGTAAATGCCTTTCCGTCTTCGGATGGGAAGATACCTGGAAATGGTTCAATTCGGAAGGGGTGGAACTTGTCCTTCAGGATGACAACTGCGTATTTCCCGCTTCGCAGGATGCGATGCAGATAGTGAGGACCCTTCAGAACCTGATGAGGAAAAGGGGAGTGAGGGTGTTTTCCGGAGAGAGAATAACGGCCGTTTCACATGAAGAGGGACTTTTCACCTGCCTTTCTTCTTCCGGAAGTTCGTTTTGTTCCAAGGCGCTCGCCATTACAGCCGGCGGAGCCACTCCTTCCATCCTCTCGATGATGGAAGGGCTTCCCGTTTCCATCGAGAAACCCGTCCCTTCGCTCTTCACATTCAAATGCCCGGATCCTCTTCTCCGCTCCCTTATGGGGACCGTCGTCGGGAATGCCTGCACATCGATTGCAGGAACGAAGTTTTCGTCTTCCGGACCTCTGCTTCTGACGGACTGGGGACTCAGCGGTCCCGCCGCTCTGAAACTTTCCTCATATGCGGCGCGGTTCCTTTCCGAGAATGAGTACAAGTGCACTGTCCTTGTCGGATGGATGGGGGACCTTTCAAGGGAAGAAACCGCTTCCGTGATAGGAAAACTTTTGTCCTCTTCACCCAAGAAGCAGCTTAAGGGGGTTCATCCCGAGGGACTCACTTCAAGGCTATGGACCTATATAATGGGCAAAGCCGGTCTTAGGGAAGACATCCTTTGCTCCGAAGTCGGAGCCAAAGGCATGAACCGTCTGGTGGAAGTCCTTTGTTCCGACCAGATCAAGGTCGAGGGCCGGGCGAAATTCAAGGAAGAGTTCGTAACCTGCGGGGGAGTGTCCCTTAAGGATGTCGACTCCTCCACTTTGCAGTGCCGGAATCTTCCGGGACTTTTCTTCGCGGGGGAGGTCCTGGACGTGGACGCGATTACGGGAGGATTCAACCTGCAGGCGGCCTGGTCAACGGGAATGGTCGCGGCGCGTGGAATGAGTTCCTTCCTCGGGGCGCTTTGACTTCTTTTCTCCGTTCTCATTTCCCTTGCATAAAACTTCACCTCTGGGAAAAGCGTCTTGCTCGGGTGTCGTTTTATCGCTATCTTTGCATTCCTTGAAAGTAAAACAGGATAAACCCATATAATTGATTCAGAAAATGGCAAGGACAGTTTCCGAAGACATTCTTTACATAGGTGCTGATGACCTCAATATCGATCTTTTCGAAAGTCAGTATCCCGTTCCCGACGGAATGGCGTACAATTCATACGTGATACTCGACGAGAAGGTCGCGATCATGGATACAATAGACAGCAGAGCCGCTGAACAGTGGAAGGAGAACCTTTCCGCCGCACTCGGTGGAAGGACTCCCGATTATCTCGTTGTCCAGCATCTCGAACCCGACCACTCTTCCCTCATCGGATATGTGATGGACACTTACCCGGGGGTCAAGATAGTGGCATCGGCCAAGGCCGTTTCCATGCTGCCCCAGTTCTTCGGCGGAGTCTCCTTCGAAGGAAGGACGGTATCCGTCAAGGAAGGGGACACACTTCCCCTCGGAAAGCATACTCTGAAGTTCGTCATGGCTCCCATGGTCCACTGGCCCGAGGTGATGGTGTCTTTCGACATCGAGCACGGAATCCTTTTCAGTGCCGACGCTTTCGGAAAGTTCGGTGCCCTCGGAAAGTGCGGATTCTGGGGTGAGGAAGACTCCGACTGGGCATGTGAAGGAAGAAGGTACTACTTCAACATCTGCGGAAAATACGGCATGCAGGTGCAGAACCTCCTCAAGAAAGCGGCTGGATTGGACATCAAGATGATATGCCCTCTCCATGGTCCGGTTCTCAGGGAGAATCTCGGATACTATCTCGGTCTTTATCAGACTTGGAGCAGCTATGCACCCGAGAGTGAGGGAGTTTTCGTGGCGTATGCTTCCATCCACGGAGGAACTAAGGCCGTGGCCGAGAAGTTCGCCGAGATCCTGAAGGCGAAAGGGGCGAAGAAGGTGGCCATTTCGGACCTTTGCCGTGACGACCAGGCGGAAGCCGTCGAAGACGCTTTCCGTTACCCTGTCACTGTTGTCGCCGCCTGTTCATACGATGCCGGTCTATTCCCTCCGGCCCATTCCTTCATCCATCATCTCCAGGACAAGGGATGGCAGAAAAGGAAAGTCGGTCTGATCGAGAACGGCTCATGGGCTCCTTCAGCAGGAAGGGTTATGAAGGAGATGTTCTCCACGATGAAGGCGATCGAGATCGCTGAACCTATGGTGACGATCAAGAGCCGCATGAAGGACAGTGACATTCCCGCTCTGGAGGCTCTCGCGGACGCTCTCCTTTCCGCGCCTCAGCAGTAAGACTTCGACATGGTCTTGAAGACAAGATGCCGGAGCTTCCTTAAGTGGAAGTCCCGGCATTTTTCTTATCCATCTTCAGGAATCCGTCTACAGTATCTACCTTAGGGTAGGGCCAGATCGAACAACTTTTCAGGAGAATCCCCGTATCCGCGGATGACGGAGTCCGCTCCCAACGAAAGGAGAGTGTCTTCACTCAGCATCGAACTTACTCCAATGACCCTTCCGGCTCCGGCCCTTACGGCGGAAGTGATGCCGGAAGATGCGTCTTCGAAGACCGTCACTTCTTCGGGGGAGAGTCCCAGATGACCAATGGCCTTGAGGTAGATGTCCGGTTCGGGTTTTCCCCGGAAGCTTCCGTCATCGTAGATGATGTCTTTTCTCCCGAACCATCTGTCAAGGGAGAAAGTCTCGAAATAGAAATCCACGTTTCCTTTTGGTGATGCGGTGGCGATAGCTATCGGTATACCCTTGTCTTTCAGATAATCAAGGAAAGCGGGAACCCCTTCCGCCAGGGTTACTCTTCCGGTGGAATGACACAAAGCTCTGTAGTGAACTTCTTTCTTCTCGACGAGAAGGTCGACTTCCTCCCTGGAGAAATCCCTTCCGAGAAAATATTTGAACGTCACGGCGGCGTTTCTTCCGTGCATGTGCTCCTGCAGTTCTTCGTATGTGACTTCTCTTCCCGCGTAGTCTCTGAAGAATCTTCTCCAGGCTTCCTCCTGGAGATCCGCATCAAAAAACAGTGTGCCGTTGAAATCGAATACGATAGCTTTGAGTCCTTTCTGCCCCATATGGTGAAATAGTTTTTGTTAGCCTGCCATCAACTTCTATGCCTTGTCAGACATTGTAAGTCCGGAGGTGTTATCTTCGGGGAGATAAGGAAGGAAGAATCGGCTGAATCCCGAAAACTTTTCTTCGGAAAAAACGCTTACTTAAAAAATTATGAACTATATTTGCATCCGCTTTCGGGGTATTAGCTCAGTTGGTAGAGCGTCAGGTTCGCAATCTGAAGGTCAGGGGTTCGATCCCCCTATGCTCCACTTGGATCCCTCTCAGAATAGTCTGAGAGGGATTTTGAGTTATTGCAAGTTATTGATTTTACGTTTCGGTAATGTGTTGATAATAAGGGTTTTTATGTGCAGAAGGGGAAAATACCTCAATCCGGGACATCGGTCATTCTTTCCTTTCTCAATGTGGGTTAATTCGATTTGTCGCCTAGATCTTCCACCAAGATGTTTACGGTTTTGTAAAATAGTCTTTCTTTTGTTCAAAAGTCGCCCTGTATGGAGTATATGTATACGAAATATCCACTGCATCTGAAGATATCTACCGGTAAGATTCACAAGGCACAAAACAACCAAACCCAAATTCACATGGAATCAATCTATCATATCGAAACAGATCTTGAGTGCAAGGTTCTCCATTACGGTACGGAACTCTGCATTGCCACTCCCGGACATGATGTATCGATAACTCTCAGGAAGGGTAGGCATAAACTAACTTTCATCAGCACCGAGAATGCCCAGGACCAGTATACCATTTTCTATGAGGTCCCCGAGAATGATTTCGAGGATTGCATTGAGGTGAAGTTATGGGAAATATGCCGCTCCCGTTTGATAAAAGAGGGCAAGTTGGTAGACTTGGGTCTTTCCGTATTGTGGGCTTCATGCAATCTTGGAGCAACAAAACCTGAAGAGTTTGGAGATTATTATGCGTGGGGAGAAACGGAGCCCAAAAAGGTTTATGACAGTGATACTTATAAATGGTATGACGGTGATAAATCCAATAAGTATTGCTATAGCGGTGTCAAGAAGATTCTTGATCAGGAAGATGATGCTGCCACTGTAAAATGTGGACGTAATTGGCGAATGCCGACTCATACTGAGTGGAAGGACCTGATAGAAAAGTGCTCATGGGTATCGACAACTCAGAATGGGGTCGAATGTTATAAAGTCACAGGTCCAAATGGGAATTCCGTCTTCTTTCCTGCTGCCGGTCTCCGGTTAGGTTCCGATATCAGCGAGATCGGTTTCCTTGGCGCCTATTGGTCTTCTTACCTCGGCACCGGTTGGTCTTCTTCTGGCTGCACGATAACCGCTTGGGGTGTGAACTTCAGTTACTCGGGTGTCTCCATGTTTAAAGACTTG
Source organism: Bacteroidales bacterium (assembly GCA_017469845.1). Lineage (GTDB taxonomy): Bacteria > Bacteroidota > Bacteroidia > Bacteroidales > UBA932 > Cryptobacteroides. The sequence goes on from JAFUFP010000047.1 coordinate 15,843, forward strand.
CGTCAACGCGGGCGGTCTCTTCGCCCCGTCGCAGTATAGAGCCGGGTAAAGCCCGTCTTTTGATAAGGCGATTATTCACTTCCGGCAAATGTGACGGCAAACGGACAGGCGATAGGGAATGATTGAAAACTGGTTGTATCCGCAAATAAAATGTCATACGGAGCCGTTCTGGACAATGATGCCCGGGACGGTTTTTTGTTTTTTTGCGCTTACGGCATTCAATAATCACGATCATTCTCGGGAAGTCATACATTCTTTCTCCCTCATGCAACCCGTCTACCTTGCCATTATCCTCTTCTGTGACGCTTGGTAGTGGTACCGCGGCCTTATGTCGTCTTCTTCTCTTGGTATTCTCGGATGAATTGCCGAACTTGGTCCCCGAACTTGACATTTTTCCTTACATATCATGAAGAAGATACTTTCCTTTTCGCTTTTTCTCATTCTCCTTTCCCTCGTTTCCTTTGGGCAGGAGATAACCCAGGAGTGGCTCAGGCGGAACTATTCAAAGAAGGAAGTGATGATTCCGATGAGGGACGGGATATCCCTGAGCACAGTCATTTACGAACCTCTGGACGGGAAGGAGCATCCCATAATACTTTCCAGAACCCCCTATGGCATCGCTCCTTACGGGGAAGGTTATATGGGCAATCTCTCGCGGGAGATGAGCGAATTCTCCCGGAACAGGTACATAATCGTATACCAAAGCGTCAGGGGAACTTTCCTCAGCGAAGGGGAGTTCATGAACATCCGTCCGGTCTCCAAGGACGGAAGTCCTGATGAGGTGACGGATACATATGACACTATAGAGTACCTCGTCAAGAATACCGACAACAACGGTTCCGTCGGAATCAAGGGAGTCTCTTACCCCGGATTCTATTCCACCCTTGCATCCCTGTGCGGTCATCCCGCGCTGAAAGCGGTTTCACCGCAGGCACCCGTCACTGACTGGTGGAAGGGCGATGACGTACACCATAACGGTGTTTTCATGGTAGCCGACATGTATTCGTTCGGACTGTCTTTCTTCCGGCGAAGGGAGGCTCCCACCACGAATTGGCGGAGTCCTGTCCTTTCCATAGACGACAATATCTACCCCTGGTATCTCGCACATCCGGATTTCATTTCCCTTACTGAACCGCTGAGTGAAAGGCTTCCCTTCTGGGACGAAATCCTCACCCATCCGGATTATGACTCCTTCTGGGAAGAAAGGTCTCCCCTCAGGCATCTTTCCGATGTCAAACCCGCCATCCTCGTGGTGGGAGGGGAGTTCGATGCCGAGGATTGCTGGGGCGCCCTTGCTACCTACAAGGCGTATGCATCCCTCAACCCCCGCAGTAACATACACTTCATTTTCGGCCCGTGGCCGCATGGCGGATGGAGGGAGGTGAACTATCCCCGCGAGGGAATCCCTTTCACGATGGACGGATCTTTCTTCGGAGACGGCGCCATCCGGTATTTCGTTGAAGATGTGGAGTATCCTTTCTTCGCGTACTACCTGGAGGGGAAGGGCGAAAAGCCCTCTGCGGTGGAAGTGATCCCTTCCGTAGCGGCAGGGTCGGTAGGGGATTATGATCCCGTCTCCCTTTCAAAGAAATACTCTTCCTGGCCGCCCCGGGACGCTACCACGACATTGAGAATGTATCTTGGTGAAAGCGGAACTTTGTCTGAAACAGCACCGTCCGGAAGGTCATCTTCCGACAAGTACGTTTCCGATCCTTCGGATCCTGTCCCTTACTATCATAAGGATTCAAGGAGCAGGGACAGGGACTATATGGCCGGTGACCAGAGGTTCGCTTCCCTCCGGAGCGATGTACTTTGCTATACAGGGGACGTCCTTACTGACACTCTCAAGGTCGAAGGTCCACTGAAGGTTCACCTCAAGGTTTCCCTCAGCACCTCCGATGCTGATTTCATCGTGAAGCTCATCGACGTCCGTCCCGACGGATACCAGATGCTTGTGAGGATGGAGGCTATGAGAGGAAGATACAGAAAGAGCCTGTCGAAACCCTCTCCGATGAAGCCGGGAAAGAAGGAAACTGTAGAGTGGGAGATGCCTGATGTCGCACACTACTTCCTGCCCGGGCACCGTCTGATGGTTCAGGTCCAGTCCACTTGTTTCCCCCTTATGGCTCTCAGTCCCCAATTCTTCCAGAAGAACCCCTATACGGTGCCTTTCAGTCAGTACAGGAAAACTGATGTTGTAATCTACCATCAAAAGAAGGCGGCATCCTGGATGGAACTTCCTGTGGTTCAGGAATAATGATTGCAATCCATCAGATAGAACAGTTGTTAGCATTTTGGTGACCTTCAAGTTTCAGGACTGGAGGTCACCTTTTTTCAGTATGACGGGCATGTCATACATCTGTGATGAAAGTCAACAAGGGGCCATAGTGGAAATGAATTCCGATAAGTCTGAAGTGCCATATCCATGGGAGTCCTACTGAGAAGAGTTTTTTGTCAGCGTGCTTGACTACTATGTGGTTGGACATTCTTTGTGGACCTACAGGATCGGGAACATTCTTTAAGGGGAAAGGACATCGACACGATTTTTTATGTATGTTTGCACTTGTGACTGAAAACATACCGATTCGATGAAATCATTATCTTTGACACTTCTTGCATCACTTCCTTTGATGCTTTTTTCATGTGTAGGAAACAAGCCCGCACCGACACAAGAGAGAGTACCGATCCAGCCTGTGGAACAGGCCCCTCCTGCTGACGTGGGACAGAACAATTTCGGAGGACCGGCTGTGATGCCCGCCGACACAACCGGAATGGCCGAAAGGATGCGCCGCATGCGCGAGGAACAGAATCGTATACGTACAGTCCATTTCGATGACCTGTCGATGAGTGACCCTTTCATCTATGCTGATCAGGATACCAGGACATACTACATGACGGGCTCCGGAGGAAGGCAATGGAGGAGCAAGGACCTTGTGATGTGGGAAGGCCCTTACAATGTAGTTGACCTCAGCGGTACATGGTGTGAAAAGGCCGGTTTCGCTGCCGCCCCCGAAATCCATAAGATAGGGGACTATTACTACTATGCGGGTACTTACAGTGACCATAGCGAAATCATCCAGGCAATACCGAAAAGGTACAACGTCCCCCACAATCAGACTTATCTTCTCCGTTCTGATTCCCCGGAAGGTCCGTTCGTCCCTTTCTCTGTCACTCCGGGATATGATTATGAGCCCTATGAATGGGACTGCATCGACGGAACTCTTTACGAAGAGGACGGCCATATCTATATGGTCTTTGTTCACGAATGGACCCAACTGATTGACGGAACCATGGACTATATTGAACTCTCCAAAGACCTTACCCGGACTGTTTCAGAATGGCCTGTCACCATGTTCAGGGCATCGGAGTGCCCTTCTTGCGGCGAGATGAACGGCCTGGGTGAAGCGACCTTCGGACTGAAGATGCCGGGGTGGGTTACCGACGGGCCTCAGATGTTCCGCACTAAGACCGGAAGACTCGGAATGCTATGGTCCACTTGGGGAAAGGAAAGGTATCTGCAGGTTGTCTGCTATTCGGAGTCGGGAACTGTCGCCGGCCCTTGGATCCAGGAGAAGGAACCCTTCCTCGGTAACAACTCCGGCCATGGAATGCTCTTCCGTACTTTCGATGGTGAACTACGCTACGTTGTTCATCACTCTGAAGGTAACGGCCCCAGAAAGCCGCAGTACTGGAGCGTCGACGACTCGGGTGACAAGCTTGTTCTGGGGGAGAGGATCATTCTTCCCCGGTAGACAATATTGCCGATAAGATGATAAGGGACGACGGAGAGTGATTCCATCGTCCCTTTATCGTTATTGGACCGGCGGCCTTTTTTGTAAGCACGCTGACATCAAGAAAAAGAACTGATAATATCAACGACTGTTTTTTTGACAGTCAAGTCCCGGCAGGAAAAGATTCTTGTCGGGATTCTTTTTCATGTCCACTCCCTCTTTGAACAAATTGTCGGAAGGATTGGACGTTCTGCTCAGTGTATCAAGTATTGTCAGAGGATATTTGCAGCGTGAAAAAATCCATGATATGAAACGATTGGCGATTATGCTGCTTTGTGCCTCCATCCCGTTTACGGCACTGTCGCAGCCACAACTCTCTTCAGAGAGAGGATTCAATGACGGTTGGACCTTCTGGTCAGAAAAAGATGCAAAGTCAGAAGTGGTCGATCTCCCTCACGATGCGATGCTGCATGAGCAGCGCGATCCCGAACTTCCCGATGGAGAGGCTTCCGCATATTTCCCGGGTGGCTTCTATCATTACGAAAAAGTTCTTGATGTCCCAAAGAGTTGGCTGAAGAGGCATGTGTCACTCAATTTCGGCGGAGTCTATCGCCGTGCGAAAGTGTTTGTGAACGGAGAGGAAGCCGGGAGCTGCGATAATGGCTTTATCCCTTTTCAGATATGCCTGGACGGCTTTCTGAGAAGCGGGGAGAATACCATCCGCGTGGATGTGGACAATTCGTCCATGCCCAACTGCCGTTGGTACAGCGGGGCGGGTATCTATCGGGATGTGAACTTGTCCGTTCAGGAAAAGGATCATATTGAAGACGTAAGAATCTCCACTGTCAGTATCCATCCGGCCAAAGTGCTTGTCCGCACCCGTCATACCGGCGGGAAAGTGAAGGTGCGGATCTGTCACGACGGACGCACTGTCGCATCCGCCAAAGGAGATTCCTTGGAAATATCAGTTCCGGATGCTGAATTATGGACTGCGGAAACGCCCTCTCTCTATACGGCTGAAGTCACTTTGAAAAAAGGCTGGAAAAAGCTTGAACGTCAGGAAGTGGAATTCGGTATCAGGCAGATTACCTATGGACCGGACGGCTTGAAAATCAATGGAAAGGATCTGTTGCTCAAGGGTGGAGCCATTCACAGTGACAACGGCATCCTGGGAGCATGTGAGTATGACGATGCCGCTTTTCGCCGCATCTCCATACTCAAGTCCTATGGTTTCAACGCTATCCGTTCCGCCCACAATACCGCATCTGAAAGTGTCCTCAAAGCATGTGACCGTCTTGGTATGTACGTCATGGATGAACTGTTTGACGGTTGGTTCCTGCCGAAGAACGAGCACGATTATTCCGAAGATTTTATGGAAAACTACCGCTCCGATGCGGCTGCTGTAGTGGAGAAGGACTTCAATCATCCATCCGTCCTGATGTATTCCATCGGCAATGAAATCAGCGAGCCTGTTTTGCCGGGCGGAATGGAAGTGGCCCATACCCTGATTGACGAGTTGAATCGCCTGGATCCCTGGCGTATCGTGACGGGAGGCATCAATATCACGATCCTCAGCGGAACTGCCAAGGGGAGTGGACTGTACTATAAGGACGAATCGGCCCCGAAGAACGAAACTGCTGAAAAGTATCAGGCCTTGAACCTGAAAGCGATGTCCAGCCAGGAGTTCAACGAACTGATGCTCAAATTGAACAACCTGGTTTACAGTCAGGTATTGACGGAATTTGCCGATTCCGTATCTACGCCCATCATGGATGCGCTTGACATCGCCGGCTACAACTACGGCAACCTCAGGTATCCCATCGAGGGGGAGAAACATCCCGGACGTGTGATCGTCGGGAGTGAGACCTTCCCGCAGGATGTCGTAAAAAACTGGCGGGATTCTCAGCGTCTACCGTATCTGGTGGGTGACTTCCTTTGGTCCGCATGGGACTATATCGGTGAAGCCGGAGTCGGAGCCTGGGCATATGGAGGAGGCGAGGTCGCCCTTTCCAAGCCTTATCCTTGGCTGCTGGCCGATGTCGGTGTACTGGATATCCTCGGGAATCCCACAGGTGAAGCGCTGCTCGTGAAGGCCCTTTGGAATGAAGGGACGATGGATCCGCTTATCGCCGTGCGTCCCGTACGTGAGGATGTCCCCGTGAAATCCGCTTGGCGAGGCACCAACAGCATCCCTTCATGGGGCTGGAGAGGACAGGACGGGATAACCGCTACGGTGGAAGTGTACAGTAATGCACCTTCAGTGGAACTCTTCCTCAGCGGGAGATCACTGGGCAGGAAAACTGTTGAGGATTACGTGGCCGTTTGGGAAGTTCCCTATGAAAGCGGGACGTTGGAGGCAGTGGCATTCTACCCGGAAGGGGAGAGACGCTCGACGCTTTCTTCCGCCGTCGGCCATCTGAAGATCGATGCGGAAATTGAGCCCCACGGGAAGCTCGTCTATTTGCCCGTTTCACTTGTCGGAGAAAACGGCTCGCTGGAATCCAATTCCGACATTCCGGTCAGCATTGAAGTTTCCGGAGGACGCCTTCTCGGATTCGGAAGCGCACGGCCCTTTTCGGAGGAAAGCTTCCTCGGAAATACTGCAACAACTTATTACGGGAAGGCCCAGGCCGTCGTCGAAAGGGGAAATGGACCTCTGAGCGTCAAAATCTCAGCTCCCGGTCTCGAATCCCTTATCCTTGAGTCGAATTGAACGGATTGTCGAATCGAAAAAACAAATCGTTCAGCCCTACGGTGAATCCGAAATTACTTTTGCACCGTGATTTTGGCACAAAACAGAACTAATTATATGCACTTGATGAAAAAAACAGTTTCTATCCTTCTGGTCGCCATTCTCGGCATCTTCACCATGGCGGCCCAGGAGAAGATCACTGTCTCCGGCCGGGTAACGGATGCGGAGACCGGCGAGCCGCTTATCGCGGTGGGCATTCTGCAGCAAGGCACTTCCAACGGAGTGATTTCCGGCATGGACGGTGACTACACCATCACGGTTCCCGAAGGAGCCACTCTGGTATTTTCCACGATCGGTTATGAAAGCGTTGAAGTAGTGGCCGACCGCGGCACAATCGACGTCCTTATGAAAGTCGACACCAATCTTCTCGACGAAGTTGTCGTCGTCGGTTACGGAGTCCAGAAGAAGAGTTCCCTGACGGGAGCCGTCTCTTCCGTTAAATCGGTCGATCTCGAAGCCAGGGGAGTCACCAATATCAATGCGGCTCTTTCCGGCAAGACCTCCGGAGTCCAGTCATACAGCACCTCGGCCCGTCCCGGTGCCGCTCCCAATATCCAGGTACGAGGCATCGGATCAAACGGATCTTCGGCTCCGCTTTATGTCATTGACGGACGTGTCGCTTCCGGTACCGGCTCCATCAACCCCAACGATATCGAGAGCATCGAGGTCCTGAAGGATGCGGCTTCCGCCGCCATCTACGGCGCTTCCGCAGGTAACGGAGTCATCCTCATCACCACAAAGAAAGGAAAGGGTGACGGCCACCTCAGCTATGATATGCAGATAACTTCACAGAGCATTGCCTTCAAGCCCCATGTGATGAACTCCGAGCAGTTCATCGACTATTGGACTGAGGTGGGCTCCCTGAGTTTGGAGACTGTCCTCAAGAATTGGGACGGCCGTACCAACACCGACTGGATGGACGCCACTTTCGAGCCTTCCCTCATGCAGAAGCACAGCCTCACTTTCCAGGGAGGAAACGAGAAGGGACAGTTCTATCTTTCCGGATCTTATCTTGACAACAACGGTATGATCAAGGGCAAGGCTGACGTATACAAAGCCTATACGGGACTCATCAACGCTTCATACAAGATCAAGTCATGGCTCGAAGTCGGAACCAACAATGTCATCGAGTACACCCAGACCAAATCCCTCGGTGAAGGCGGACAGAGCCTCAATATCTTCCAGTCCGCTCTGGGCATGTATCCTACTACAAAACCCACCTACACCATTGAAGACATGCCGGATGACATGCTCAAGGTGCTCGCTCCCGGAGCCAATCTCGGTACCCTTCTGGGGGACGGCAACGGAAACTATTGGGGCGCTTCAGTCTATGGAATGACAAACCGTATCAGCCCTCTCATCCTTCGTGACAGGGGCATCAATGACAGCCGCAACATGTCGGTTTCCGGAACGACATACGTGAACTTCACCCCTTGGCAGTGGCTTACCGTGACTTCACGTCTTTCCTATACGCTTTCCGCAGGTGAATCTTATTCAGCGGACAGGAAGTATTTCAACTCCCTGCCTACGGGAGACTACAGGCCCAATATGGCGGTCTCTTCTTCGAACAGCGACATGACCTACATACAGTGGGAGAACTTCGCCACTGCGATGAAGCTTTTCGGAAAGCACCTTGTTACCGGAATGGTCGGAACTTCCTTCAGCGCAACCCGTGCATACAGCACATCGGCCGGAGCTTCAGGAACACTTGAGAATCCCGGATGGGCATACGATGACCCCAACTTCCTTTATATCGCTTATGCTAACGACTCCGTCATAAAGAGCATCGGCGGCGGAGAGCCTTCCCATGGACGCAAGCTGGCGTACTTCGGGCGCCTCAATTACAGCTACGCCGACAAGTATCTTTTCCAGGCGTCCCTGCGTGCTGATGCGGCTGATTCTTCGGTTCTTCCCAAGGACAACCGCTGGGGATTCTTCCCCGCAGCTTCAGCGGGTTGGGTCATCTCCAAGGAACCTTTCATGGACTGGAGCAAGGGCTGGCTCGACCAGTTGAAGGTCCGCGTGAGCTGGGGACAGAACGGTTCGCTCGCTTCACTCGGCGGATACATGTACGCCCGTACCATCGGCCGTACCGGAAGGTACAATTTCTCCGATGTCCTGAACTATTCCTACGGCTATGCTCCTTCCGTGATGGGAAATGACAACCTCAAGTGGGAGACTTCCGAGCAGCTGGACTTTGGTGTCGACCTTTCACTTTTCGGCAATCGCCTCACTATCAGTGCTGACTGGTATGACAAGGAGACCAAAGACCTTCTCATCAGCGGAGTCAAGCTTTCCAACACTACCGGATTCTCACCTTCTCCGATCAATGCCGGCGCATTGTCTAACAAGGGAGTTGAACTCGAAATCGGATGGCAGGACCATGTGGGCGATTTCAGCTACGGAATCCGCGGCAACATGACCACCCTGAAGAACAAAGTTTCCGCAGTCCACGAGAACCTCAGTGTAGTGCCGGGCGCCGGTCTTATAAACGGAACCGTTTTCACCCGTTTTGAGAAAGGTTATCCCGCCTGGTACTTCTATGGCTACAAATATACGGGCGTGGATCCGCTTACCGGAGACCCCGTCTTCGAAGACATCAACGGCGGTGGAGTCAGCGACTCCGACAAGACAATGATCGGAAAAGGCATTCCTGACCTTACGTACGGTATCACCCTCAACGCGGCTTGGAAGGGAATCGATCTGGTCGTGTTCGGAAGCGGAGTCCAGGGCGTCGACATCTACAATGTGTATGATCCCAATTCAGAGTACATTTACAACCGTCTCACGACCTTCACCGAGGACCGCTGGAGCGTATCCAATCCTAATGGAAAGAATCCTCGTGCCTATGCCGACATCACTCGTCTTAACAACTCCTCATACATGGTGTTCGACGGCTCTTTCTTCAAGATCAAGCAGATCCAGTTGGGATACACCTTCCCCAAGTCGCTTCTCAGCAAGATCCGCCTGGAGAACCTCAGGGTGTATGCTTCACTGGAGAATATCATAACATTCACAAAGTATCCCGGATGGGATCCTGAAGTTACCGGTTTCGGAAATGCCATGGGCTTGGATTATGGCGCCTATCCGAATTCCAGGAAAGTGCTTTTCGGCCTCAATATCACCTTCTAAGACTTAAGGAGAATCATGAAAAAGATAATTATGATTGCGGCCGCAGCCGCTTTGGTTTCGGGAATAGCTTCATCCTGCTCCAAAATGCTTGACATCCCTCAGCACGGAGTGCTTGATACGGAGAGTTTCTACAAAACTGACGAAGACGCCCTCAGTGCCGTGACGGCAATTTACGGTGAGTTCGAGGATGTTTTCATCATAAAGGAGTTCGAACTTGGCTACAACTGGCTCAACAGCTATCTGTCGGATGAGTTCTGGCATGGCCAGAGTGACCGTTCCGTTGACCTGGAGATGATCCAGAGCTTCAATTTCGATGCGGACAACTCCAATATCTCGATCGTTTTCAACTCCCTTTACAATGTTATCGGAAAGTGCAACGTCGTGCTTGACAATGTGAAAGGGGAGAGTGACATCCAGCAGCGCGCCCGTGCGGAGGCCAAGGTCTTCAGGGCTTGGATGTACTTTGAACTGACAACCCTTTGGGGCAATCCTCCCATTGTGGACCATGTCCTCAATCCGGACGAAGCCTCAGTTCCCAACGGTGATCCGGCAGATCTTTGGAAACTTATGGAGACCGACCTTACTGAAGCCATCGCTTCCGGAAAGCTTGTGTCAAAGTCAGGAGTCTATGACAAATCCAACTACCGTGTCACATTGGAATATGCCGAGGCTCTTCTCGGAAAGGTCTACCTGTGGCAGGGAAAGAACAAGGAAGCCGCCGAGACTCTCCAGAAGGTTATCGACAGCCACAAGTACGATCTTTTCCGCGGCCAGTACGGTGACATGTTCAACGGTGAGAACCAGAACAACGAGGAAGTCGTCTTCTCGACACATTTCCTTGAGGACACTCAGAGTCCTGTCATCCGCCTTTGGCCCAGCTCGGTAGGACTGTCGGCTTATTCGCGCGACGGACTGAACTTCACAGCAGGTGAGCCCAATGAACTGGATCTTTTCGCCAATGCATGGGGAGGCCTTGCCCCCAGAGGAAGTGTCTACGAGGCTTTCGTCGCTGAAGAAGGCAAGGACGGATACCGCCTCAACGAGACCATAAAGGATTATGACTTCATGGCATCCCACGGATATACCATCCGTTCCGGTTTCAATGAATTTTCGGAAGGGTATTACTTCTGGAAAGGACGCTTTGTCGGAGATGACATCAACTACAATCTTTCCTTCCCGACTGTCTTCCGGGATATATGCTGGATGCGTTATGCGGAGGTCCTTCTGCTTGCTGCGGAAGCCTATATAGGAATCGATCAGGCGAAGGCCGACTGGTGCCTCAACGAAGTGCGTCATCGTGCCGGACTTCCTGACAAGACCTGTACACTCGAAGCCCTCAAGACAGAAAAGCGTCTTGAACTTTACGGAGAAAATGTCCGCTACAAGGACCTTCTCCGCTGGGGAGATGCGGCGACTGTCCTCGCCGATGCCGGAAAGCAGTTCCCCCAGTTCTCCACCAACGGCCTTCAGTGGGTGTCATTATTCAATTCATACGGCTTCAAGAAAGGAAAGCACGAGACTCTGCCTTTCCCTTCCACTGAAATCATGGCAAACAAGAACATCGTCCAGCATGATGCCTGGAAATAATTGAACAATCAGATACTTATGAAAAAGATATACAATTTGATCGCTCTTGCCTTAGTGGCATTTTCAGGGGCATCATGCGTGAAAAGCGCTTTGGATCCGCTGGACGGGAAGTATCCCGAAGTGGAGCAGCTGAACCTGGGCAGCGTCCTTGTGAACGGTGGCGTTGAGGATGTCGAAGGCTTCAATGTGTTCACCCTGAAGGCCGACGGCCTCAATATGCAGCTTGCGGGAAAGAACTGGTATCTTGAAGGGGGAGACTATACTTTCAGTCAGACTCTCCGCAACAGGGCTATTCTCTCCGCGACTTCGATTGACGGCAAGGCCGTCACTGACGGATCCGTCACCATCACGAAGAACGGTGATGACTATTCCCTCTCCGGCCTTGTCTGGTGCGGTGAAGAGGTCATCAAAGTGAGGGCTTCCGGAAAACTTGTCTACGAGTACAAGGAAATCGAGGCCAACTACACTTACACGAAATCCCCTTATGAAAACAGGGGATACAATCTGACTCTGAACAATCTCGACGGCTCCTTCGCCGCGAACTTCCTTCTCATCACTTCCGGTGATATCGCCGGTACGTATGAAATCGCCTCCGATTCGGAGAATCTGCGTGACGGTCAGGCCTTCATCGGAATTGACCTCAGTTTCCTCGGCTTGGGAGTTCTCGGATGCTATTTCGATGTGGACGGAACCCGCTGGTTCGTCCGTGGCGGAACCGTCACCGTTTCCGGAGACGAGAGCATGTATTCCGTCGAAATCTCCAATCTGTCGGCGATCAATGCACTTGAACAGCTCTATCCGGAGAGCAGCATTTCCTTCCCCAACGCCAAGAAGGAGGAACCCAAGCCCTTCGTCATCGAAGGATACAGCTTCACCCACACTGAGGCCGAGGCTGACGGACTGAATGAGCATACCCTTATGCTGAAGGACGCCTCCGGCAAACCCGCCGGCCGCATCCTGATCGATACCGCACCTCTTGGCGGAGTCATCGGCACATTCGAAGGGGTTTCTCCTCTGGATGCCGACAAGGGCGGAAAGTATTTGACGGGACTCGACGCTTCAGCCTTCGGAATGGGTGTTCTCGGTTCATACCTTGTCATCGACGGGAAGCAGTACCTTATCGGCGGCGGCACCCTTACGGTGAGCAATGAAGGTGAGACCTTCACGATCTTACTTTCAAATCCTCAGGTCAGCGGTCTCAACGCTTCTTCAATTGAGCTTACCGGCCTTACCCTTGAAGCTGAACCCGATCAGCCCAAGGAAGACGTGACCTTTGAAGTGAAGGGCGGCACTTACACCTATGCGACGGCTCCCAAGGCGGACGCCGAAGGCATCATCGAGCACACCTTCTCTTTCAAGGATGCTGAAGGGAATGCTGCCGGACAGCTTCTCATCTGGTCCGCTGACGGGACTTACACCGGTGTATGGCCTTTCCTGGCCGCATCAGGGACTCCCGCCCCCGGCAACTTCGTCGGTGGAATGGAACTTGACCTTTCCGCCTTCGGACTCGGTGTGAGCAATCTCGGATCATATTTCATCAAGGACGGGAAGACTTATCTTCTGAACGCAGGTACGGCAGTAGTATCTGAAGAGAACGGTAAGATCGGAGTTCTCATCACCGGAGTTGAGGCCTCGACCGGCGCTTCCGCCGGCAGCGAATCTTCAGATGTCACTGTCCTTTCCTTCTCCGATATGGAGGCCTATGTTCCTCCGGTTGCTGACGACGCTTTCACGGTTGAAGGCGGAACATATACAGTCAGTTCCGAAGACAAGGAAACCGTAACGGAATATACTGTGAAGTTCTCTGACGCCGACGGCAACCTTGTAGCCCAGACAGTGCTTCGCACCGAAAAGGGTGCTGCCCTTGAGAGCGGTACGTTTACGGTAGCGGGAGAAGGTGAGCAGAGCGGAACCTATGTCTTCGGGCTCAACTTCCTTGGGATGATGGATATCGGCACTTTCTATATCAAGGACGGAAAGACCTACTATGTCACTGACGGCACCTTGAACTTCGTGGATTTCTTCTCGATCTACGGCATGACCGTCGAAAACGCCACTACGGCGGACAGTGAAGGCAATCCGGGAGCCGCTTCCATCAGCATTTCAGGAATGACAAAAGCTGAATAGTACGGCTATGAAGAAACTTTTCAAATTGTTGGGATGGGTCGCAGGAATTGCGGCCCTCCTGGCAGTTGTGACGGTTCTGGTCCTCAAAAACACTTTCCTCAAGTCTTTCCCGGAACTTGAATCCGATCCCGAAGTGGGGAAGTGGTATGAAGTGCGTTTTGATGACGCCCTTTCAGCACATGGGGATCCCTGGTTCGGACTCTTCAGGAAGGGGAGTGAGAACAAGGTCATCATCGAGTTCTTCGGCGGCGGAGTTTCACTGGATCCTTATACCGCGGCAAGGGGAAATTCTCTTGTTGACAAAGGAGGCTACTATTCGGACAAGGCAGAGAACCAGGATTTCATAGCCACTCTTGGGATAGGCGGACAGCAGGAGGACAATCCTTTCAAGGACTGGACGATGATCGTCCTGCCGTATTCGACGGGAGACTTCCATTGCGGAACAAATGACTATCCCTATGCGGGACTGGACGGAAAGCAGCACATCCTTCATCATCATGGATACACCAATTATTCCATGCTGCTTGAAAAGCTGCTCCCTTACCTGGGTACACCGGAAAAGCTTCTCATTACCGGCTCCAGTGCCGGAGGATGGGCCACTTCAATCCTTTCGGATGACGTGATAAGCCATTTCCCGGGAACAAAGGACATAACGGTCTTCGTGGACAGCTCGTTCCTTTATTATGACGACTGGAAAAATACCGCGGAGAATGTCTGGGGAACGCCTTCGGAGATTTCGGAGAGGATAGTCTCGGACAATATAGTCCTTGATTGCCTCACCGCACTGCGTCGTGACCATCCGGATGTGAAGATCCTTTTCGACTGTTCAGTCCGTGACAATGCCCTGGCGAATTACCAGGCGTACATTGACAGAGGGGACAATTCCGTCACGACCAGATCTGACGGGGATGTCTTCCAGAGGAACCTCCGAAAGATGGTGAATGGTCTGAAGGAACAAGTTCCCGGTTGCGGCATTTTCCTGTGGGATGATGTGTGGGACAACGAGAAGGAGGCCCTGACGATGCATACGATCCTCATATCCCATCATTTCTTTACGGACAGGGGAGGTAACGGAAGTATCTGCCGTTGGCTTACTGACGCCATCGGAGGGAATGTGACCTCCAAAGGTCTTGAACTTCTCGAAAAAGAATATTGAAAATGGCCAAAAGACGTATCATAACTTTTGCGGTCCTCGGATGTCTGGCAGTGACTGTTTGGGCCATGTTCAGCAATTGGCGGAATCGGACATTCGCTTCCTTCAGGATGCCTGAGGCTGTACAGGTGGATGATTCGACTTACAGCTTCCGTGACGTGACAGCGCTCATGCACCTTCTGGTGGGGAAAGATTCCGCGCTGGTCATCGACACGGGCTTCGGCCTTGTGGACCTCAAAGGGGCCGTCCAACAGTTGACGGACCTCCCTCTCATTGTAATCAATACCCACGGGCACTTTGACCATACCCATGGAAACTGGCAGTTCGGGGGAGCGATGGTGTCGTACAAGGACCTTGAGACGATTTCCCGCCACGACAATCCGCAGTACCTGAAAGAGAATTTCCTGGGGAATCCCGTCATGAAATTCCTCCTCGGGGCTGAAATGGTCGACAAGGTCTGCAACCAGCCTTCTTCCCCCTACCGGCCTTTGCCGAAGAGCATGTCGCTGGATCTGGGCGGAGGAAGGGTGATACGCCTTTACGAGATTCCCGGCCACACGCCCGGCTCGATCGCCCTTCTGGACGAAAAATACCACCGTCTCTATACAGGGGACATGTTCTGCAGTGCGGGAGTCCTTTTGCAGTTCCCCGAAAGTACTGATGTCGAGACTTATCTTCAGAGCGTACGTTACGCCAAGGAGATCTGCCTTCAAAGCGGCGTTGAGGAAATCTTCCCCAGCCATCCCGACAGTCCTCTTCCGGTATCGGTTCTCGATGACTTCGAGAAGGCTGCCCTCAGGGCTCTCGGTCCGGACCGTTCCGGGAAAGAGATCAAAAGCAAGACAAGCGTTTACGGTAAAGCGAAACTTACATTGAAATGATGAAAAAGCTGATGACAACTTTGGCCGTCATGGCCGCCGGTACATGCGCATTCGCGCAAATACCTGACCAGAAGCCGGACTTCCCGCTTCCGGAAGGTGTCAAAATGGAAACTTTCACTTTCGCCACCCGCGAGGAAGGCGAACTTAAACTTGACGTCTACAGGGACGCCTCTTTTGACGGGAAGGACCTACCGGTTTTCCTTTATGCATACGGCGGATCATGGGCTTCCGGAACACGTAAGGACGCTCCTTGGATCGTCAGGATGGCCCAGCATGGGATGGTGGGAGTCTGTATAGAATACCGTCTCCGTTGCAAAGGGAAGCAGATCCCTGCGGAAGCGGAATTCGGCGCACAGTACGACGAAGCCATAAGGGCTGCCGTGGAGGACATTTATAGCGCAACACGTTTCCTCCTTGACAATGAAGAGTCCCTCGGAATCGACAGGAACCGTTTCGTCATATCCGGAGGAAGCGCAGGGGCCACCTCGGTCAATATGGCTGAATACTGGCTTGTGAATGAGGATCCGATCGCCGAAGGTATGCCGGAAGGATTCAATTATGCCGGTGTGGTCTCATTCGCGGGCGGCATCTGGAAGTATGGTACCGAGGATCCCGTATGGAAAAGCAAGCCCTGCCCCTATATGTTCTTCCATGGAAACAAGGACCAGCTTGTCCCTTATGCACGTGTCACCCTCCAGGCGTGTGACTACGGCGCATTCGGCCCCGATGTCATCTGCCCTCAACTTAAGGAGATGGAGGTCCCTTATCATAAGTACACCAGCCAGGAGGCGGACCATTATATGGCCGGAGGCCCCGATTATACTGCATCCGAGAATCCCGCAGCCATCGACTACACTGAACAGGTCTTCGACTTCATTGACAGAGTGGTGATCCTTGGTGAGAAGGTCGGCATTGAGTCCTCGGAAACAGTCTATGGAGAGCCCCGTACCCTTGAATGGGCGTTCAAGGACCTTCTCGCGAAAATGGCCGAAGAACTTAAGAAACAGCAGCAATAACGGCTTGTGAGGTATGCGAAACAAACTTTTTTTGTTTATTGTGTGTGCGTTTGGGCTGGCTTCCTGCCAGTCCGAACCGCTTGATGCCGTCGACCCCGATTATCAGGGCCTGCAGGTTCTGACGGACCAGTCGATCGGGAGCGAAATCCTCGGCAAGACTGTCCACTACAATATCCTTCTTCCCACAGGAACCGATATCACTACCGACGGAGCTTTGCCGGTACTGTACCTTCTTCACGGGCTCACGGAAGACAACAACACTTGGATGAAGAACACCAAAGTCCAGCAGTATCTGGACCTTGCCATCCGAACGGGGATCGTTCCACCCATGGCGGTCGTGATGCCGGAAGCCTTCGCCACTTTCTATATCGATGATTATGACCGCTTCTTCGAAACGGAATTCATCCCTGCGGTACGGAAAAAGTACAATTTGTCTTCGGAGAGGAGGCACAATTTCATAATGGGGAACTCCATGGGAGGGTACGGCGCCTTCTATCATGCCTTCACATATCCGGAACGGTTCCGCTTCTGCTATTCGATCTGTCCCGCGGCGGATGAGGCCACTCCCAAGATAATCTCCGACTACAAGGCCGCCCACGGCAGTTTCGAGGGATTGCCGGATCTTGTCTTCATCCGGAACGAGGACGACTGGCTCTGCGGGGAAATGGACACCATCCTGCAGAACGGACTGGATGAGGCCGGCTTCCCGTACACTTTCCATATGCGTCCGGGTTGGCACTGCTCGACCGTTGACCAGGAAATCAAGGAAGTGTGGAACTATATCGGTGAATACTACAAGTGATCCCGCTACTTCTTCTTCGCCTGGGAAACGTACTCCGTGGGAGTCATTCCGAACTGGGCGCGGAAATTCCTGGAAAAGACGGTAGGGGAGCTGAACCCGGTAAGGTCCGACACTTCGGAGATGTTGTGCTCTCCGCTTCTGAGCATCTCAGCCGCACGGTTCAGCTTGTACTTTTTGAAGAAAACGTTGGGGGTCTCACCTGTGAGGCCCTTTATCTTGTAGTAGAGTTTGGTCCTTGACATGTAGAGCATCCCGGTGAGCTTGTTGATGTTCACTTCCTCGTTCGAAAGCTCTTCCTCCATGATGGCATAGAGGCGGTCCATAAGGGCCTTGTCCTGTCCGCTGAGGGCGTCGGACGCTTCCTCTTCGATCTCCTTGGTGGTTGTCGCGTTGGCGATTATGCCCCGGATCCTTGCGCGGTTCTCAAGGAGGGACCGGATGAGAGCCTGGAGATACTCCGGATCGAAAGGCTTGGTCACATAAGCGTCCGCTCCCGTGTTGAGCCCGGCGATCTGCTCATCGGTGGTGGTCTTCGCCGTTACGAGGATGACGGGAAGATGGCAGATTTCCGCATCCGCCTTGATCTTACGGCAGAGGTCGTATCCGTCCATTCCCGGCATCGCGACATCGCTCAGGATAAGGTCGGGCTTATGCTCTTCCAATTCCTTCAGAGCTCCTTCCGCGTTGTAGGCGTAAAAGATATTGTATGAGGGTGAAAGCAGAATTTTGAGGTAATTGACTATGCCGGAGTCGTCATCGACGACAAGGATAGAGTTCTCGTGCTGTGTGGCGGCCGTCTCTGCGGCATCTCCTACGGGGAAAAGTACCTGCTGCATCTGCTGGACCTCAACATGCTCTTCGCTCCTGTAGATGTCCTTGGCGGGGAACTCCGCAATGAACTTCACCCCATCGGGTAGATTTTCGGCATGGATGGAACCGTGGTGAAGCTGCATAAGCCGCCGCGCGAAATACAGCCCGATTCCGGTGCCGTAGTTATGGTGGTCCTCCACCTGGAAATACCTCTCGAAGATGCGCTCGAGCTGGTCTTCGGGAATGGATGGACCGTCGTCCGATACTTCGAAAGTGATCTTCTCCCCGTCGGTGTCAAGTTTCAGCCCGATTGTGCCGCCTTCGGGAGTGTACTTCACCGCATTGGAAAGGAGGTTCGTGAGCACCTTGTCCACCTTGTCGGGGTCGACGACGGCGGGGAGGGTGTCAATCAGACCTTCGGTCTTGAGAGTTATCTTCTTTTCGTCCATCGAAACCCTGAACATCGAAAGTACCTGCTCCGTAAGAGCCACCAGATCCTGGGAAGAAACTTTGAGCCTGAGGGCGTCGTTCTCCAGTTTGTTGAAGTCCATCAGCTGGTTAACGAGCTTGAGCATTCGGGCGGCGTTCCATTTTATCGTATCCACAAGCTTGTGTTCCCGGGGCTTCAGGTAATCCGTCTTCTCCAGTATGCCCACCGGCCCGGAAATCATCGTGAGCGGAGTACGGAACTCGTGGGAGATGTTCGCGAAAAAGCGCATGTTCATGTCGTTGACCTTCCTTTCCTGCTCTTTCTCGAAAGCTTCTTTCTCCTTCGCTCTCCTTTCGTCCAGGATGCGTTTCCTCACTGCGAGGGCCTGCCAAGCGGCGAAGACGGCGGCCATCAGGTACAGAAGTTTGGCCCACCAGCTTGCCCAAGGGGCGGGAAGAACCGTCAGGGGGAAAGATTCTTCGGCTTCCACTACCTGCTGGTCGCTTCTCGCTATGCGTACTTTGACTTCGTAATTGCCCGCCGGGATATTGTTGAAGTACGCCTGGCGGGAACTGCCGATGTCCGTCCAATCCTTGTCCAACCCTTCGAGTTTGCTGTAATAATGGGCATTCTTCTCATTCCCGGGGTTGAGGTCGATGAAGGAGACGGAAAAATGGTTGTCACGGTGCCCGAGCCTTACGTGCGGCTTCTTCGCGAGAGCTTCACCCAGAGCGCTTCCACTTTCGGGAGAAACCACGTCCCCTCCGATCATGAGGTCCTCGAAGACCAGATTCCTCTTTATTGCCGGCTGGAAAATGTCCGGATTGACTACGGAAAGGCCATGTTCCCCTCCGAAGATGAGATTCGAATCAACACCGTAGACGGCGGTGTGGAAGATGAATTTGTTGCCGCCCAATCCGTCTTCCTTATGGTATCCTCCGATGAGGGCACCTTCACTGCTGAGGCGGAACAGACCGTTCTCCGTCGATACCCAAAGGTTCCCGTGACGGTCTTCCAGAATGTCGGCGCATCCGTGGAAAGGAAGATCGGGGAAAGTTGACACCTTCTTTGCCGAAAGGTCATAGCGGACAAGTCCGCTGCTTCTTGTGCAGATCCAAAGATATTTTTCTCCCGTTTCAAGGAAACTGTAGCAGAAGTCCTGAGGGAAGGAATCCTCCCACACCGGGATCGTCTCCGCTTGTCCGGAAGCGGGGTCGTAAATGAGCGGATTGGCCTTGAATGAGCCTACGGCGATGCGCCCGTCACGGAGAACCTTCATCCCGAAGAACCCGTTCGTCCTTTGGGCGGGGAAGGGAATTTCTTGGAAACGGTCCCCTTGAAGGGTGTACATATTGTCAATGCCTACGCCCGCATAAATGGTTCCGTCGGGGGATTCAGTGAGGGCCATTACACTCCCGCCCAAGTAACCGTGCTCCCTTACGAGGGAGAGACTCCCCGGAGCGGCGGCGCTCCCTGGATGATACTCCAGTTCGAAAAGCCTTCCGTCCACCCTCAGCCATACGCGGTCATCTCCGTCCACCATGATTTCCTGGTCGATCTGAAGTCCGGAGAGAGTACGGAACGGCTGGATCGAAAGGACGTCGGTGAAACCGTCCTCGGGATTGTAGACGTGGATTATGTCGGAATCGGACACGAACCAGAACCGGTTGTGGCTGTCCTTGCATCCGGACAGTACCGGAAAACCGCTTATATGTGTGAACATCTCATCCGAAGTGTCGTACATCAGAGGCTTGGGCTTGTGGATGGAGAATCCGCCCCTGTTGCCGGCAATATAGAGGTTGCCGGAAGAGTCGATGAAAAGGACGGTGGCCTTTTCCATTTCCTGGGAAGAAATCTCGTAGGGGAAACGGTGGTCCCCGCCTCTTATGAGATTGTTCCCGTCCCAAAGGACGATGTCGGAAGAAGTGTTGATGTACGCCATTCCCCTAGAAATCACCAGATTGCTGGAGGTCTGAATGCCGAGAGCCTCTGCGGGGAAAGCTTCCACGGTCATGGTTTCGGTGTTCACCAGGGCCTTGTCTTTCCGACCGAAGACCCAAATGTTCCCGTCCGGGAGCATTTCGCTGTAATCCATGTCGATGGGAAGAGGAATCTCCTTTATCAGTTGGAGGGTCTTTATATTGTAACAGGACACTTTCTCCGGAGTCACACTCCAGAGGCGGTCCGCGGCATCAAGGAAACTCCGGTTCCGGAAGACGTTCGCTCTCGTGAAATCATCGATGAGGATTTCCATCCTGTCGGATGAAGGGTCGTATCGGTACAGGCGGCGGATCATGTTCACAAGAACGGTCCCGTCGGAAGTCTCCAGTATCTGGGATACGGTCGAGTCGTCTTCCTTTATGTCGTATCGGCGGAAATTGCCTTCTCCTTCATATCTGCAGACCCCGTCCATCGTGCCTACCCAGATTCTGCCTTGACTGTCCAGGAAAAGTGTCGTGACGATATCCGAACACAGGGAGGCGGAGTCCGCTTTGTTGTGGAGGAATTGGCGGTATTCGTATCCGTTGAAGCGGTTCAATCCGCGCTCCGTCCCGAGCCAGATGTAGCCGTGGGCGTCCTCCAGAAAGCAGGATATCCGCTGGCTGGAAAGTTCATCGCTGACCTGTTCGCTGTCCTTGTCCACAAAGTGTATCTGAGGCTCCGAACAAGCGCAAAAAAGTAATGAGAATATAATAAAGAGGTATATCGTTTTGCTTTTCATGACGTAAAAATAGCTTTTTCGTTTTTATCCGCAAAGCGTTTGAACAAATCGTCGGTCAGTATGTACGAATAGTTCAGTATTCTTAGATGAAATGGTCGATCTTTGTATCGTGAAAAAGTACGAAGCCATGAGAAAATCTCTATTACTCGCCGCCACTGTGGCATTGATTCTATGCGCATACTCTTGCGGGAACAAAGTTCCGGCGGATTACGTCGCGCTGCCCCGGGGCGTCGACGTCCAAACTTACACATACGCCGTCAAAGGGGCCGATACGCTGAGGCTGGATTACTACCGTGATTCCGAGGTCGAAGGAAATCTTCCCACGCTCATCTACGTTCATGGAGGAAGCTGGGCAGACGGAACCCGCAAGGACGCCAAGTGGATCGGCCGCATCGCCAAGCACGGAATGAATGCGGTCAGCATCAGTTACAGGCTTGACCGGAAGGGGAAGGAAATCCCCGATTCGACGCATTGGGCCGCGGAGTTCGACCAGGCGATAAGGATCGGAGTCGAGGACCTCTATGATGCGACTTCTTTCCTTCTGGACAATAAGGAGAAACTCGGGGTCGACTCTTCCAAGGTCATCATCTCGGGAGGATCCGCCGGAGCGACCGACTGCATCATGGCTGAATATTGGCGCTGCAATGCCGATGAACTGGCGCTGGAGCATTTGCCGGAAGGATTCCGCTATGCGGGAGTCATTCCCTGGGCGGGCGGAGTATGGAAAATCGGCATGGAAAGGCCCCAATGGAAAGAGCAGCCAGCACCGCACATGTTCTGCCACGGCACCAAGGATTGGGTAGTCCCGTTCTGGGACACCACCATCCCGGCTTCAAATTATGGCGCTTATGGCCCCCAAACCCTCCGCGAAATCTTCCGTGAGAACGGATGGCCGTACGAGACGCTCTTCGTCGAAGAGGCCGACCATTACATCTCCGGAGGTCCTTCCTTCATGGAGTCCACGCCCAACGAAAAGGTTGATTATACGGGGCAGATGCTGGATTTCATCGACAGGATGGTGCTTGACGGCCAGAGAATGCAGATAGACTATACCGAAAAGGATCTTGACGGAACCCGTGACCTTGTGAAGGTCATGGGCAAAACCCTCAAGCTCAGGGCTACCGGAAAAGTCAATACGGGATCTTTGCCCCAGTATTCTTCGGGTGCGGAGGTGACCATGGAAACATATGAATATGCGGTCAAGGGGACCGATACCCTGAGGATGGATGTCTATCGTGATCCTTCCTTCACCGGGAAAAGACCGGTTCTCATGTACCAGTTCCCCGGAGGTTGGGAAAGCGGTACCCGCAAGGACATGGGAGGGAAACTTTTCCCCCTTTTCCAGCCGTTCGCCTCTTTGGGCTACGTTGTGGTGTCGATAGACTATAGGCTCGGCTACCTCAAGGCAAGAAAGGACGGAAGGGTTGAAGACATCTCCCTGACAACCGTCATCGAACAGGGACATCTCGATGATCCGGCGGTGACTTCGGCGACGATGGAAGCCATAGAAATGGCGGTCGAGGATATGTACGACGCCACAAGCTTCATAGTCGATCATGCCAAGGAATGGAACATCGATCCCGAAAACATCATCGCCATGGGCGGAAGCGCCGGAGCGGGCAATGTCCTTACGGGAGAGTACTGGAGGGCGAACGGGGAACCCTTGGCCAAGAAGCATCTTCCCAAGGGCTTCGCATATTCCGCGGTGATTCCTTGCGCGGGTGCCATTTGGCATAAGAGTGATGAACCCGTGGTATGGAAAGGGACTCCCGCTCCTCTTATCTTCTTCCACGGAAACGCTGACGCCATAATCCCGTTCAATGAAACGGTCTGCGAAAAAGCAGGCGTGACCCTCTCCGGTCCCGGAAGCATGCTCGAATCCCTGGAACAGGCCGGCGCCACTTTCATAATGTATGAAGTGGAAGGAGGCGACCATCTTCAGGCTGCCCAGCCCGCAGGTTATCTCAATTCTCTTCTCCACGGACTTGTCGACCGCGTTGCCACCAACGGGGAGAAAGTTCAGGCGAGATTCCGTGAACGGAGTCTGGATCTTCCCCATAACGCCATTTGGTTCATGTCCCACTATCTTGGCATGACTCCGGAATATTTGCAGCAAGTGATCAACAACAATGAAAATGAATAGAATTATTGGCATCATCTCCGCCGCAGCCCTTGTTCTGGGATGTCAGGGAAGCGGTGAGATTTTCACCGAAGGTGAACTTGTGAACCTTTACGAGGAGGACTCTCCGGGTTACGGAGACGTCAGAGTCCCCGAAGTGAACATCGCGGACAAAGTCCTTTTCAACGTCCAGAACCCCACTCTTCAGATTTTCCCTGCCCAGAACCCCAACGGAACCGCCGCTTTGGTTGTCCCGGGAGGAGGCTTCTGCATGCTCTCCTATTCGGGGGAAGGAGTGGAAGTGGCGAAGGAACTTTCAGCCCGCGGGATAACGGCTTTCGTCCTTAAGTACCGCCTCAATCCCATGATAATGGAAGACGGCAAGCCCGCCTCCAACCTTGCGGAACTCGTCAAGGTCTATTCGACCACTTATCTTAAGGATCTTGCCGTGGCGGAGACCCTCCCTGAGAAGAAAGAAGACAGGATCAGTTATCAGGCACTGCATACGCCTTGTTCGCCCCTCGCTTTTGAAGATGCCGACAATGCCATCCGCTATATCCGCTCCCACGCGAAGGAATACGGCATAAAGAACCTCGGGATGGTGGGCTTTTCAGCCGGAGCTATGATCACTCTCAATCAAGTCCTTTACCATGACGAAGAAACCCGTCCGGACTTCGCCGGCGTAATCTACGGCGGATGGTATGAGCCGCTGGAGGCTCCGGAGGATGCGATGCCTCTTTTCCTTTCCTCTCCGGTGAACGATGTTTTCGCTCCTGAAGAATCATGGTGGGTCTACAAGGCCTGGCGCAGTGCCGGCGTTCCTGTGGAAATGCATGATTTCAGCAAAGCTGAGCACGGATACGGGGCTGAAAAGGACGGCACCTCCAAGGACTCATGGATAGATCTATTCTGCTCATTCCTCAAAGACTACAAATTACTCTAGCATGAAAAAGATTGTATTGATAATGGCGTCGGCTCTTGCCTGCGTCGCCGCTTTCGGAGCCAATCCCGTAATCAGGGTCGAGGGCGGACTAGTTCAGGGCGTGAAAGAAGGGAAAGTGACAGTTTTCAAAGGAATCCCTTACGCCGCGCCTCCCGTAGGTGAACTCCGCTGGAAAGCTCCCAAGAGCGTCCAGCCCTGGAACGGAGTCAAGGTGTGTGACTCATTCGGTCCCATAGCCATGCAGGCGGACCAGGATACTTCCGGCTTTTACTGGAAGGAATTCTACTCCGGTGGACTTCCCGAAAGGAGCGAAGACTGCCTGTATCTCAACGTATGGACTCCGTCCAAAGCTGTGGGCAAGTCTTCAAAAAATCTTCCAGTAGCCTTATGGATACATGGAGGGGGATTCAATGCCGGGTTCAGCAACGAGATCACAATGGACGGTACGCAGTGGGCCAAGAGGGGAGTGATCCTTGTCAGCATAAACTACCGCTTGGGTGTGCTCGGTTTCCTTGGCGGAAACTACGGTATTCAGGACCAGATGGCCGCCCTCAAGTGGGTACATGACAATATCGCAGCCTTCGGAGGAGATCCCGACAACATTACCCTTGTGGGCCAGAGCGCGGGAGCACTCAGCATCAAGCAGCTTGTCACCTCTCCTCTTTCGAAGAATTATGTCGCCAAGGCTATAATCCAAAGCGGCGGAGGCCTTGCTGAGGAGAAGCCCGCTGCGCCCCAGGCGTCCCCGAAGGCGAGCGACGGAAGTGAACTCGCCCGTGAGGCGGGTTATGAAAGCGTCGAAGCTATGCGGGCCGTTCCTTATTCCGAACTCGAAGCCAAACTTCAGCCGGCCATTATGGGAATGCTGCTCAAGGCTCTCGCTGAAGGCAAGGACGCTTTGGGAGCGATCGCCACTGTTCCCCATTGGGACGGGGTTGTCGTCGACAAGGACTTCGATACGGCTGTCTATGACGGCTCTGTAGCCGATATCCCTTACCTTATCGGTTATGTCACCGCTGACGGGGAAACTCTCGGAGGAGAAGGGGTGCGCCGTTTCAGCCGCTTCAGGAACTCCCATAGCGCAAACAAAGCCTACTCTTATCAGTTTACACGCAATCTCCCCGGTGATGATGAAGATCCCGCCACTGACCCCGGAGCCTTCCATTCGGCTGAACTTTGGTACACCTTCGGAACCCTTGACCGCTCCTGGCGTCCTTTCACCGCGGCCGATCACAAGCTGAGTGAAAGAATGCTCGATGCATGGACATCCTTCTGCAGGAGCGGAAATCCCGGTTGGGCACCTGACACCGAAGCCGCCCCTTTCATTAAGACATTTGACGTTGAGTAATCATATGAGAAGAATTTGTTTGATGTCGGCTCTCGCCCTTATGACCTCGTGTCATTCCAAGGCTCAGGGAGACGGATTCTATAAAGGCGTGGAATCTTCCGCTCCTATTGAATCAAAGTATATCGCCTCAGGCGCTGAAAATGTCAAGGTCGTGGAGTTTCCCTCAGAAGACAAGACGATCGGAAAAATTGTCGTGGCCTATCCCGAGAGAATGGAATCTTCGGATGAGAAGTTCCCCCTTGTCAATATCGGGAACCCGTCCAATACGGACGCCCTCGGGATGATGGAACTTCTTACCCATCTCGCCTCATGGGGATATGTGGTCATCGACAATATGGACAAGCAGACAGGGACCGGTCAGTCCGTGTCCAAGACCTTGGATGAGTTCCTTTCTATTTGCGAAGACGAAGGGAATATCTTCCACGGCAAAGTCGATACCGGAAAAATCGCCATCGCGGGATATTCCCAAGGGGCTTTCGCCACGGTAAGAGCATCTACGCAGTATCCGAATTCTGCCATGTACAAGGCGGTATATCTTTGCAGCTGCCCCCAGCCGCAGCTCGGAGTGAATTTCAAGTGGGGGGATTACAGTTTCGCGGACTTCAGAGCACCGGTACTGTGTTTTGCCGGAACGGGAGATTGGGACTCCAAGATAATCTCTCCTTTGGAGGTGTTCACGAAGAATGTCGAAGAAATCCCTGACGGCGTTCCCGTCGCTGCGGCCCGCCGTAGCGGCAAGGACCACGAACAGATGGGAGGGGAGGGCGACCCCTATATGACAGCCTGGTTTGAATATTGGCTGAAGGGTGACGAAGAAGCCGCCAAGGCCTTCATCGGAGAGGATGCCGAGATTCTCCGGAATGACCGTTGGCAGGATGTCAGGATCAGAAATCTCTGATATGAAAAAGGTCCTCAAATTCACCCTTGCCTTTCTGGCCATCCTTTTCGTCCTTGTTCCGGCCGTTGCCGCCCATCTTATGGTGCATAAAGGATTCAAGGTCGAAGATCCGTCGGCGACTCCTGTGGATTCCGCATGGCTGTATTCGGAATTGAAAGAGAGGTATCCCCGGGAAGAGATGACTTTCCCCTCCGGAGAGAACCTCCTTCACGGATTCCTGTACGGGAAGGGGAATGAGGGACCTTTGCTGGTATTCGCCCATGGAATAGGTTATTCCCATGAGACTTATCTTTCGCTCATAACGTGGTTCGTGGATCACGGATACCCCGTTTTCGCTCCGGACCTTACGGCAAGCGGAAAGAGCGGAGGAAATGACAGGAAGGGCCTCATCCAGTCGGCTCTGGATGTTGACGCCGCCCTTACTTTCCTGGAGTCGGATTCCCGTTTCGGAGACATGCCAAAGGTGCTTGTCGGCCATTCATGGGGCGCTTTCGGAGTGATAGGGGCGTTGTCTTTCGACCACGACGTCACGGCGGTGGTTTCATTTGCGCCCTTCGCTTATCCGAGGCGTGAACTTTGTAACGCCCTTTCGATGGGGCTCGGGCCCTTAGTCCAGTTGACAAGGCCGTGGCTCAGCATAGAGGACAGGACCGTTTTCGGCAGATATGCCGGATTGAATGCGGTCAAGTCTCTAAGGCATACTACCGTTCCGGTGCTGGTTGTCCATGGGACCGGGGATGAAATCATCAGTTACGGAAAATCCTCCGTCATCGCATACCGGGACAGGATCGGAAATCCCTCCGTCCACTATATGACTGTTGATGAGGAGGGTCGCTGCGGACATGAGTCCATCTTCCGCGCCAAGGGGGAGACTCATCTCAATGAGCCTTTTATGCAATCGATAAATGAATTCATTGTCAATAATTTATAAAAATGAAGAAGATACTTTTCTCTGTCCTTTACGTTCTTGTCGGACTCGGCGCTTACGCCCAGAATTACGTCAAGGAAACAGTATTTTACCGCGATACTTTGAAAATGGACATATATACCCGTCCCGATATCCCCGTGGAGGGTGTCCGGCCTGCCTTCATCTGGTCGTTCGGAGGAGGCTGGGAGTCGGGTGACCGTGGTATTGACCCTTCGAAAGGCGTATACAAGATGATGCTTGACGAAGGAATGGTCGTAGTCGCTATCGATTACAGGCTTGGAGTGCTTGAAGCCAGAAAGAACGGAGCTATGGCAGATGCGAGCATTTCTGAAACGGATTCCCGTGAGATGTGGAATGACACCAGTGTCGCCACGGCTATACGCCGGGCCATACGGATGGCCGTGGAAGACCTTTATGACGCGACTTCCTGTCTTGTTTCAAGAGCGGAGGTATGGAGCATAGACACTTCCAAGATAATCATCGGAGGAGGAAGCGCTGGTGCGATAAACAGCATCAACGCCGAATATCTCCTTTGCAACGGTGACGAACTTGCCCGAAAGCATCTTCCTGAAGGCTTCCGTTACGCCGGAGTCATCGGTGGCGCATGCTCGGTTTGGATTGACGGAATGGGAGAACTCCAGTGGGCTTCCAAGCCTTGCCCCGTCGCCATGTTCCACGGAAGCGCGGATCCTACCGTCAAGTACGGCTATCTGGATCTTGACAAAGCCGATTGCCGTATGGCGGGAGCCGACATCATCTCCAGAAGCCTTCGTGAGCAGCAGGTCCCGTATCTTCTGTATACCGGAAAGGAATACGACCACGTTTTGTCGGGGATACCCTTCGAAAGCTACGGATATGAGATCATGGGTTTCATCCACCGCGTCATCCTGGGAGGAGAAAAACTCGCCATCGAAGTGGGGGAAACCGATTACAGGGGACCCAAGAATCTCATCCGATATTTCATGGAATCCATGGGCATGTCCGAGGAACAGGTAAGGGCTGCGATTGCTGACGCTTTGGCCGCCCAGGAAGCCCGTTCAAAGGGCCTTGAAATGATGGAGCACAGGAAATAGGATACCGAACCATATCGGCAGCTGCAACCCAAAGCGCGTACATCAGCGTGTAGGGTGTCCCATCAGCTGTCCTTTTACAGTTTTGATTGAAGGTGACCTCGAAGTTTTCGGACTTGGGGCCACCTTGTTTTTTGTCTGGTGATGGCGTAGTCCAAGCGGAACAAAGTTGCCCCGTTGTCCTCAGGGAATGCAAGATGGCCGGATTCAGTGATTTGACCCCGGCCGTCATTCTCAGTGCACGATGATTCTGTATCATACGCAACAAGCGGTCTGAACGACTTGACATTACGTTTGACATGAAAGAAATCCCCGATCTTTTGGACAGGGGATATTGGTTCCTTGGCTGCCGGAAATGTTTTCCGATGACATCCTATGGGCAGGATGACGCAAAGATCATTTCCACTTGTTGACCCATTTGTGAATGACGGGGGCGGAATGAGTGCAATTTACCGGCCGGGGCTTCATTGTTTGGAAAGAGACTCTTTTATCGTTACATTTGTAAGCGTCACATCCATTGATAAGACAATCTTTCACATTGATATGAGAACATTTTCCTCTTTCATTGCCGCCGGATTGTTCCTTCTGGGAACATTTGCCGGTGCGCAGCCAAAACTTACCCCCGACAATATTGACGAGGTATTGAAGGCCATGACCCTCGACGAGAAAGTCACCCTCTGCATAGGAGGTGGACGTGCAGTCACAACGGGAGGCGTTTCCACAGGAATCACTGACCTCGTAAGAGGTGCTGCCGGCTCCACCAGGAAACTGGAGAGGTTCGGCATCCCCCCGACAGTGCTTGCTGACGGTCCTGCCGGACTCCGCATAGATCCCACACGTGAAGGGGACTCCAAAACATACTATGCGACCGCTTTCCCGATCGGAACCCTTCTTGCCTCTTCATGGGACACCGAAATGGTTGAGCGGATGACTGCCGCCCTCGGAAATGAGGTCCTTGAGTACGGAGTGGACGTTCTTCTCGCACCGGGTCAGAACATTCACCGCAATCCTCTCAACGGCAGGAATTATGAGTATTTCTCGGAAGATCCGCTTCTTTCCGGAAAGATGGGTGCCGCATACGTGAGGGGAGTACAGTCCAACGGTGTCGGCACTTCCGTAAAGCATTACGCTCTCAACAATCAGGAAACAAACCGCAACGAAAATGACGCTCAGGTAGGGGAGAGGGCCCTCCGGGAAATATACCTCAAGAACTTCGAAATCACCGTCAAGGAGTCCAAGCCCTGGACCGTGATGTCGTCATACAACAAACTCAACGGTGACTATACCCAGCAGAGTTATGACCTTCTGACGAAGATTCTCCGTGACGAATGGGGCTTCGACGGAATCGTGATGACGGACTGGGGCAACAAGGCCGACACTCCCAAGGCCGTATGGGCCGGAAACGACCTTATGGAACCGGGCAACGTCGTCGAGAAGGAAAGGATACTTGCCGCGATTGAGAACGGAACCCTTTCCGAGGCCGATCTTGACCGTAACGTCCGACGTATCCTCGAATATATCGTCAAGACCCCTTCATTCAAGGGTTACCGCCACTCCGACACTCCCGATCTCAAGGCCCATGCCGAGGTCGCCAGGAATGCCGCAGCCGAGAGCATCGTTCTTCTCCGTAACGAGGCGGGAACTCTTCCCATCGTTCCCAAAGGGCAGAAAGTCGCCCTTTACGGGGAATCCATCGTCGACTTTGTCGCGGGCGGAACAGGCTCGGGAACCGTCAACAAGGCCTATTGCGTCAACATGGTTGAGGCCCTTTCTTCGGCCGGATTCGTTTTGGACAAGTCCATTACGGGATTCTATGACGAATATGTGAAGTACAATGACGCCGTTCTCGCCCTCAGCGGGACACAGAGAACCTACCGTTACGGAATATCGAAGTTCGATGATCCGGCGGTTCCCCGTTCTGCCATCGATCTTCATGCGGAGAACAACGACCTCGCCATTGTCGTTCTGGGAAGGATTTCCGGAGAAGGGTCGGACAGGAACATGGACAATGACTTCAACCTCACGACCATCGAGCGTCAGCTCCTTTCCGATGTCCATGCGGCTTTCCACGGCAAGGGAAAGAAGGTCATCGTCGTTCTCAACATAGGAGGCGTCATCGAGACGAATTCATGGAAGAGGATGGCTGACGCCATCGTCCTCCCTTGGCTTCCCGGTCAGGAGGGAGCCAATGCCGTCGCTGACGTCATTACCGGAAAGGTCAATCCTTCAGGAAAGCTTCCGATGACTTTCCCGATCGATTTCATGGACCATCCTTCATCTGCGGATTTCCCGTACAATGTGGTGAAGAGCAATACTCCTTTCGGTACGGCCCGTCCCGCCGGCTCCAACGAAAAGAACATCGACTACACCCGTTACAGTGAAGGCATCTGGGTGGGTTACAGATACTTCCAGTCCGCACCCGCTGAAGTGTCATATCCTTTCGGATTCGGACTCAGCTATACTGAATTCGAGTACTCGAATCCCGTTGTGAAGGCTACTCCTGAGGGTGGATTCACGGCCAGCATCACGGTGAAGAATGCCGGAAGCGTAGCCGGCAAAGAGGTCGTTCAGGTTTATGTACGTGCCCCTCTGGGCGGATTGGAGAAGCCTTCAGTTGAACTCAAGGCTTTCGGCAAGACCCGTCTTCTCGCTCCGGGAGAGAGCCAGACCCTTTCTTTCTCTGTTTCCAATTATGAACTCGCTTCATTCGATGAGAGGGAATCGCAGTGGGAGACCGCATCCGGACAGTATACCGTTTTCTTCGCTTCTGATGTCGAGTCCTTCAAGCGAAGCGCCACCTTCAAGGTCGCGAACCCCAGGACATATGCAGTGAACAAGGGGGCTGCACTCGGAAAGTAGCGGGGCGGAGTTATCGCGGAAACGGATAATTCAAGGGTGAAGGGAGTAAAAGAGTATCCTTTCACCCTTATTATTTTCTATTCATTGTCCGGGTGCGCAGTAGATTGAGGCAGGTACTTCCGTATATCCAATTTCTTGCTATCTTTGCATGATTCAAAAACGACGATACTTATGCAAGAGCAGAACAACAATACCGAAGTGAAGAAAAGGATGCTTTCCGGCATCCAGCCCAGCGGTGACCTCCATCTCGGAAACTATCTCGGCGCCATAAAGAATTGGGCCGACAGGGTGAACGATTACGAGTGCTATTATTTCATGGCGGACCTGCACACGATTACCGTGAGGCAGGATCCTGCGGACCTTCGCCGCCGCTCGATAAACCAGCTGGCGCAATATATAGCTTGCGGCCTCGACCCGGAGAAGAACGTCCTTTTCCTCCAGTCGCATGTCCCTGCGCATTCGCAGCTCGCATGGGTCCTCAACTGCTATACCATGTTCGGTGAACTTTCCCGCATGACCCAGTTCAAGGACAAGTCGGCGAAGTATTCGAACAACATCAACGCGGGCCTTTTCACATATCCCGTCCTGATGGCCGCCGACATCCTTCTCTATCAGCCGGACTTCGTCCCGGTGGGAGAAGACCAGAAGCAGCATGTGGAAATCTGCCGTGACATAGCCCAGAGGTTCAACAGCATCTACGGTGACGTTTTCAAGATTCCCGAGCCGATGATCGCCAAGACCGGCGCCAGAATCTACGGACTCACCACTCCCGAGGCCAAGATGTCCAAGTCCATTCCTGACGGCTGCGTCTTCCTGATGGATTCTCCGGATGACATCAGAAGGAAGTTCAAACGTGCGATCACCGACTCCGACACCGAGAATTGCGTCCGTTTCGACAAGGAGAACAAGCCCGGTGTGGCTAACCTGATGAGCATCTATTCCACTCTGACCGGAAAGACCATTCCCGAGATCGAGAAGGAATTCGAGGGCAAGGGATACGGAGTCTTCAAGCCGGCTGTGGGAGATGTAGTCGTCGAGCACCTGCGTCCCATACGTGAAGAGGCTGAAAGGCTCATGAAGGACAAGGCTTATCTCAACGATGTCTACATCCAGGGAGCTCAGAAGGCCTCCTACATCGCCAACAAGACTCTCCGCAAGGTCTACAAGAAAGTCGGCTTCTACCAGATTTGATTTACCGGTGATGGATCTGGAAGTGCTGTCAGCCGAATTCTCGGTATGCAAAGTGAAGAATTATTCGCCCGTAAGTGTGGATGATCCTTTCATCTTTACGGGGAGTACCCCTTCGGAACGCTCCCTTGTCTGTCCGACTTCAGCGGTACCTTCCGATGTCACCGACGGGGAAGACGGATGGAGGGCATTCAGGGTGAAAGGGAATCTCGACTTCTCCCTGGTGGGGATTCTTGCGGAAATCTCCCGTATACTGGCCGGGGAGGGGATAGGGATATTCGCCGTCTCCACTTTCGATACGGACTACATCTTCACGAAAAAGGAGAACTTCGGGAAGGCCCTCTCGGCCCTTTCAGCCGAGGGCTACAATGTCCTTTCTCCTGAAATCTGATAGACAGGATAGGGGATAGCGTTCTCCCGTCACTTTCTCCTCCAAAAATATTGTCCCCCGTCATTCCGGAAAGGAAAGGCGGGGGACTTTTACAGGAACAAATGAAGTTGTGGCCTTCCGGGCCCGTCTCCGGAGAAGGCCTATAGTGAATAGGAAGATATCATTTCACCGAAGAATACGGCGTTGGCGGTGAGCTTCGATGTGCCGTACCATATCCCCCTGAAGTTCGGATCGACGGTGTAGGAGATTATCCTTCCCGATCCGAGTCCTGTCACCACGCATACCGGGGTCTCCGCGAGGAGCTCCTGCATGCTGGGAAGAAGATTTCCGGAGAGAAGTACGCTGCCCGGATGCCTTACGGGAGTCCTGAGGGCGTTCTCGAGGGGTTTGAGGATGATGGCGTTGTTCTTGAAAACGGGGAGCTCTCCGTCGGTGTAGCCCCATCCGAGGGGATGGGTTATGTCGATCCTGGAGTCGAGGATCACTCCCGGGATGCTCTGCGCCCTTACCGATGTGGCGATGTCACCGTAGGAAATGTCGGTGCTTCTCTTGGGTGATACCGTGCCGAGAGGGTCAAGACCCAGTTTCGGGAGGAAGCGAAGTCCCTGCTCCAATGTGACGAGAGTTCCTCCCTGCTGGACCCACTGCCTTATGAGATTGGCTGAAGAAGCGTCCATCGAGCCGTGGGCGGCCGTTACGAAAAGAACATTGTACCTCGACAGGTCGATCGAGGGGAATGACTCGGTAGGGATTATGCTCAGGGGTATTCCGTATTGGTTGTCGAAGAGGTTCCAAAGGTCTCCGACCGGAACGGCGGTCGCTCCGGTGCTTCCGATGACGGCGACCTTGGGAAGTCTCGCTGTCGAGAATGTGGCGCTTCCGAGGTTGTGTCCTCCGGTGAAACCGCTGTTGATGGCATAGATGTCTATCATGTCCTCCTCGGAGATTGTCTCCATGAGGGCGAA
The DNA here is from genome assembly GCA_017469845.1 of Bacteroidales bacterium. Classification (GTDB taxonomy): domain Bacteria; phylum Bacteroidota; class Bacteroidia; order Bacteroidales; family UBA932; genus Cryptobacteroides. The sequence continues at coordinate 49,695 of JAFUFP010000047.1, forward strand.
GATCTCATCTTCGGAAAGGCTCTGGTATGCTTTCCCCAAAGGGACTATGACGCTGCCTCTTCCGAACACTTTCTCTCCGAAAGAGAACCCTTCCTGGGACACTTTGGCGAACACTCCGCGCGAAAGGAGCCTGTACAGGGCCCTCGGTGCGTAGAATCCTCCCCATTCGAAGGCGTAGGCGTATGACGCCCTTTCAATCTTTCCCTTCGGGATGACGTTATAGTCGAACTCGTCTCCAAGGGAAGCTGCGGGAACGTGGGCGTAATCGAGGTTGAACGCCATCGGCATAGTCCATCCGGTGATGTCGTAGGAGAGCGAGTCGGCGTATTCCTCCCTTATCTCGAAGAGGGCTTCCACCATCCTGTGGCGGGCCTGACGGACAGGTACGGCGAAGGCGGAGTCCTTTACGAACTTCTTTCCTCCCACGGTCAAGTCTTTGCCGAGGGCGTAGATCTCGACTCCGTTGCGTTTCACGGTCTCGGCGAGCTTGAATGCCGACGCCAGGTCGTTGCTGCTTCCGAATACGTAGTATCCGCTGCCTTCCTTTGAGGTCTCACGGTAAAATTTCTTCTGGTAGGAGAGAAGTTCCTCCCTCATGTCGGTGGCGCCCCTCAAGGTAGCGAGCTCGGCCACGAGCTGGTTATGCACCGAAAGAGGGAAAGAAAGAAGTCCGTTCACGGTGTTGCGCAGGAATCCTCTGGAACTCTGCTCCTCCCAAAGGAGGGCTATTCCTCCGTAGAAGTCGAGATATTCCCTGCCTCGTCCGGGATAGTAGTCGTCGTAGACTTCACCGGAGAAGTACATCATGCCCTGGTCATCGAAGGCGGGGGCGTAGTAGTCCTTGGCGAGCCTTCTGATGAATTCCTGGCACTCGTCCGGAATCAGGGGATGGACCCTTGTGGGCTCTCCGGGGGAGAAGTGGTAGTTGGCTTCGGACCCCTGCTCGTGGGCACAGATGTAGATGTTCGGCTTCCAATCGTGCATGGCTTCCGCCCTGTAACGGGACTCTATCTGGGTCTGGTTGATCCAGTCGCGGTTGAGGTCGAACCAGTAATGGTTGAACCTTCCTCCTGGCCACGCCTCGATGTGCTCGAGTTCCTGGTTGTCGGGATTCTCGACGTAGCTCCGGTGGGAATTCGCCCACTCGGTGAAGCGTCCTATGCCGTCGGGGTTTATCATAGGGTCGATGAGGATCACGTTCGAGCGCAGAATCTCATCCATGTGGGCGGTACGTGCGGCCGCCAGGTGGTAAACAAGAAGCAGGGAAGCGTTGTATCCGCTGGTCTCGTTTCCGTGAATGCTGTGACCCAGCCAAGTGAATACGGGCCCGTCGGTCGAACCGTTCGCCGAAGGGTCGCTCAGCTTCGAGTGCTCCTCTTTTATGGAATCCATGTTCCGGATGTTCTCCGGGCTTGAAACCACCACAAGGTACAGGGGCCTTCTTTCGTTGGTCCATCCGTAACGGATGAGGCTCATCCTGTCCGAGGCCGCTACGACTTCTTTGATGTATTCGGCGCCCTTTTCGGGTGATACCATCAGCTCCCCGAGTTCGAATCCGAGTACTGATGCGGGGGTAGGTATGGCGGGATTGTAGTTGCAGGTGTCCGGAAGGAAATAATCCAGTCCGTCGTTCTGGGCTTCCGCCTTTGCGCCAGACAGTGTGAGAAATGCGGCCGCGGCCGCTATCGGGAGAATTTTTTTCATCGTGCGGGAGTGCTTATGGTCTTGAGATCCTTCAAGTCGAACTGCTGTCCGGGACGGAGGAAAATGAAGTCCTCCAGCCCTTTGTGGTGGATGGCGACATAGGACTTGCCGAAGACGGTGAAGGTGTCACCGTGGACTTCGATGGCGGTTGACTCGTCGATTCCGATACCGATGTAATCGGGGGAAGCCTTTATGAAGTTCTGTAGGTCGTGCTGACGGTTCCTCACGAGAATGTGCTGGTCGATGGCGGTCCGTTTCATGAAGCCGAGGCCCTGCGTATGGTCACCCACGAGGATGTTCGGTCCAAGGGTGTCGCCCCTCCAAAGGAAAGATCCCTGGATGGAAGCTCCGGCGGAAGATCCGGCTATGACTCCGCCCCTTTGCAGAAGGTTCCACATCTCCTGGTGGGCCAGGGTGTTGAGGTACACTTCAGCTATCCTCCACTGCCTTCCTCCGGTGAAGTAGATTCCGGTGGCTGTCTTCAGGGGAGCGATCTTTTCGGGGTCATTGGCTTCAACGATGTCCTTAAGGTGCATTCTCGTTACCGAGAAGGAGTAGTTGAGGCGGTTCCTCAGTTCCACGATGGCCGTGGAGTGATAGTCGTCCTCTTCTCCGGAGGCGTTCGTTATCACGACGATTTCGGCGTTCTTGCCGCCGGCGAGTTCAACGAACCGGTCCCAGATTTCGGGGGTGACCTCTCCGCCGCCGATTATGATGAGGGACCCCTTTTCAGGACCGTGGACGGTGGAGGAAGTGACGGCGGTGGGTTTCTGCGCACTCATCTGTAGGCACAGAAGCAGGGCCGCCAAAGTTACGAGTAGTCTTGTTCCTGTTTTCATATCGTGTCGTTTTGTTCCTGCTGAATCAATATCCCGGATTCTGCTCAAGGTCCGGGTCCGCCTGTATCACGCTGTTGGGGAAGGGAAGGACCCAATAGTCCGGGTTCGAGAATACGGGGTCGTGGACAGCAAAAACCGCGCCTGCTCTTCCGGTCCTTATTATGTCACTGAAGCGGTGGCCGTCGAAGGCGAGTTCGAATCGGCGTTCCTCTTCAAGTGCGAGGAGGAGTTCTTCTTTGCCCCCTTTGCCGATGGGGGAAAGAGAGGCCCTTTCCCTTATGAAATTGATGTCGGAGACCGCGCCTTCGGTATCGGAAGAACCTTTGAGGCGTGCTTCCGCCCTTATGAGGTACTGCTCGGCGAGCCTCAGGGTCTGGATGGAGGAACTTCCGTCCTGCTTGGCGTATTGGGTTATCACATAGACCCCGTCACCCTTGTCGTTGATCAGCTGCGAGCGCTTTCCGCCTTTGGAAGGGTCCAGAAGGGCTTTGCTCAGTTCCGGATTGGGGATGTAGTCGAGCCTTCCTCCCTTGTCCGAAGGAAGATAATAGGTGTAGAAGGGGAGTTTGTCCGCGCTGCTGAAGACCATTTCGAAGATGCTTTCTTCGCTCTTCGCGTTCTCGAAGAAATCCGATATCTCTTCGCAGAGGGAGAACTTTCCGCTGTCGATGACTTTCGAAGAGTAGTTTTCCGCCGTGGCGTAGTCCTCCTGGTAGAGGGCGACTCTCGCCAAAAGCGCATATGCTGCCCAGATGGATGCCCTTCCTTTGTCGGAGATGGATTCATCGAAAAGGGTCACGGCCTTTTCAAGGTCGCTTCTTACCTGTGAAAGAACTTCGCTGTAGGAACTCTTCTTCTTGCCCGCACCGTTGTCGGGTGACTCCGAAGGCTCGAGAATGAGGGGAACACCTCCGTATGTTCTCGAAAGGTCGAAGTATGCCAGAGCCCTGAGGAAATACCCCTGCCCAAGGAGATTGTCCTTCTTCGCACTCTCTTCGCTTATCCCGGGGAGGTCGGCTATGAGGGTGTTTATTATGTTGATGGCAGAGTAGTAGCTGTTGTAACCTCCTCCGGCGGTGGGGTCCCAACCGGAAGTTCCGGCTGCCTTGAACTGGGGGACGATCACGGCCTGGCTGCTGTACAGGACCACGTTGTCAGAAGCGTAGTTGAGGGTTATGAGGGCGTATGATTCGCAGGTCTGCATGGCGTCGTACGCTCCGTTGAGAACCACCTCGGCGGATTTGAGGTCGACGATGATTCCGTCGGAAGAGACGGAGTCTTCAGGCCTTGTGTCGAGGCACGATGAAAGAAGGAGGCATGAAGCGAAGATGCCGAGTATTCTGTATGATGGTTTCATGACGAGAGTTCCGTTAAAGGGTTATGCTGATTCCGGCGGTGAAGGATCTGGGAAGCGGCGGCATTCCGAAATCCATTCCCTGGACGAGGCCGTTCGTGCCTCCGCGGCTGACGTTCACTTCCGGATCGGGTCCGGTGTACTTGGTGAGGAGGAAAAGGTTTCCCGCGGAAACGTTTATCGATGCCTTCTCGAGTCCTATCCTGCTGACCCACTTGGAAGGAAGGGTGTAGGAGAGGGAGACGCTCTTCAGGCGAAGGAAGGATCCGTCCTCGACGACGCGGCTGCTCTGTCCCTCGTAGTTGAAGCTTCCGTCGGCGTTGGCGGTACTCTTGGGGCGGGGAAGGACTCCTGTGTCACCGGGATTCTTCCAGTAGTTTACCGAAGAGGATTGCATCGAACGGGTTATACCTCTTGTTCCGCCCGATTCAAGGAACATCCTGGTGTAGTTGAACACCTTGTTGCCTACCTTGTAGTAGAAGCTCATGTCGAAGCTGAACGCTCCGATGGTGAGGGCGTTACGGAATGTTCCCTCGATCTTCGGCCATGCGTTTCCGACGACCATTTTGTCGTCGACGGTTATCTTGCCGTCACCGTTGAGGTCCGTATAGATGGCGTCACCGGTCTGGGGGTCAACTCCCTTGTATTCATACACCCACATCGAATAGAGGGGATGTCCTTCGAAGAGTTTGAAGGGTGTGTAGTTGCCCGATATGTCGGAAGTGAGCTTCTCGATCCGGTTACGGTTGTGGGCGAGGGTGAATGTCGTCCTCCAGGAAACGTTCCCGCGGCTGATGTTCAGCGAGGAAATGCTCAGCTCGATACCCTTGTTGCTCATTTCTCCGGAGTTGGAGACGATGGAGGTGAATCCTGTCTTTCCGGGAACGGACTGGGGAAGGAGAAGGTCGTAGGTGTATTTGTCGTAGTAGTTGAACTCCAGGTCAATCCTCTGGCGGAAGAGGGAAGTGACGATTCCGACGTTCCACTGGCGGGTTGTCTCCCACTTGAGGTCTGGATTACCGAGCTGCTCGGGTGCGAGACCGGCCGCTCCGTCATAGTTGGCTCCGCCGTTCCAAAGGGAGAGCGAAGCGAAGTCTCCGATGTTCTCGTTTCCGCCCAGTCCTATGCTGGCCTTCAGGCGTAGGCTGTTCACGTAGTCGTTCACCGGGAAGAACTTCTCGTTCATTATGTTCCATGATCCTCCGATGGCGGGGAAGTAGCCGAAGCGGTTGTTCTTTCCGACCCTTGACGAGCCGTCGGCCCTCATGGTGAAGTCGATGCTGTAACGGTTGTCGTACATGAGGTTCACTCCTCCGAAAACGGAGGCGAGGGCGGAACTCGTTCCGGTCGCGTCAGCGGTCTGGACCGCCGAGGAGGTTATCCTCTTGAGCTGGTTCGAAGGGAAACCTTCACCCCTCAAGTAAGATGACTGGACGAGGGTCTTCTGGAAGGAGGCTCCGAGGAACCCCGAGAAATTGAACTTGTCCCCGAAGCTGTGGAGGTAGTTCAGAAGGACTTCCGCCGAGAAGATGTTGCTCATCGTGCTTCCTTCAACTGCGGCTCCGTTGGGCTGACCGTAGATGAGGAAAGTGTTGTAGTAGAACTGTTCACGGTAGTAAGTCCTGTCGTTGTTGGCGCTTCCCTTCAGCGAGAGGCTCTCGTTTATGTCCCAGTTCACCGAGAGGGAATTGGTGGTCCTGAAGTTGGATGAACTTCCGTCCCAGTTGTCGAGGATAGCCTGGTGGTTGTCGAAGGATGTGGGCTTGTTGTAGGTGCCGTCCTCTTTGAATACGGGCTGGAATGTCGGCGTATGGAGAGCGGCCTGGAAGAGTCCGGCAGGGCCGTCGCCAAGGCGCATGAGGTTCCTTGCGGTGTAGACCACCGAGTTGCTGGTCGAGACCTTGAGCTTTTCGGTTATGAAATGGTCAAGGTTGAAGCGCAGGCTTCCCCTTTTGAAGTCGAGAAGCTTCAGGGTCGACTCCTCGTCGGTGTACTCTCCTCCTATATAGAAACTCGTGTTGGAGTTTCCGCCGGATAGGGAGAGGTTGTAGGTCTGCTGGATGGCGGTGCGGAAGATGTCCGAAAGGCGGTCTACGGTGATCTGCTCTTCGGGGCTTCCGTAGGCGGGATAGCCTGTGACGGCTTCGCTTTTCGGCCTGAAAGGCCTCAGGGCGGGATCCTTCCCGTCGTTTATCCAGGCAGCGTTCACCAGGTCAGCGTGCTGGGGGCCAGTTACCAGGTCCCAGAGGTTCGTCGCCTTCTGCACTCCCAGTTGGGCCTTGAAGTTGATTCTCGTCTTCTGGCCCATTTCACCCCTTTTCGTGTTGATGATGATGACGCCGTTTGCGCCCCTGGCGCCGTATGAAGCTGTCGCCGAGGCGTCCTTGAGGACCGTTATCGAGAGGATGTCATCGGGGTTTATGTCGGAAAGGGGGTCTATCGCGAAGCCTCCGAGGTCCGTCTGGGCTGGGTTGTCGGTCGAGACGAACACTCCGTCCACTATGTAGATGGGGGTGTTCGACGCCGAAATCGAAGTCGCTCCGCGAAGCCTCACCATCGCCGAGGATCCGGGGATTCCGGAGTTGTTGGAGATGAGAAGGCCCGGGACTGAGCCCTGGATCTTGTCGTTGATGTCGGATGAATGGATGTTCTCGATGTCTCCGCCCTTGACCGTGGAAGTGGCGCTGGTCATGGCGTTCTTCACGGTCTTGGCGTAACCCACGACGAGGACCTCGTCGATTTTCTGGCCGTCCTCTTCAAGAAGGACTTTCACCGGGGAATCGGCGTTCTGGAGGGTCACGGTCGAAGTTGAATATCCCAGGAAGGTGACTTCAAGCGATACGGGGAATTCACCCTTGTAGCGGATGGAGAAATCTCCGTTGAAGTCCGCTATGGCGCCTCCCGACTTGTCCGAAAGGGCGATGGCTGCTCCGGTGAGGGGCTGCTTGGAGTAGGCGTCGAGGACCGTTCCTTTGATGATGACTGTTTTCGTCTCTTCGTCTCCTCCGTCTGGACCATCGGGGCCGTCGGCATATGCGACGAAGGCGGGGAGTGGTGTGAGGATCAGAATGAGACTCGGAAAGAGAGTTTTGAAAAATGTTTTCATGTACACGCTAACTTATTGTCTATTTGTTGTTTTTGTCTATATCTATCGTAAGGTGTTCCCCTTCTGAACGGGCGACTATCGCCGCGACGCAGGTGTCTCCGTACACGTTCACCGCCGTTCTCAGCATGTCTAGAATCCTGTCGACTCCGATCACAAGGCCGATCCCTTCTGCGGGTAGGCCTACAACGGAGAGGATTATGGCCATCATCACCATTGCGGACATCGGCACACCGGCGGAGCCGATCGCGCAAAGAAGACTCATAAGGGATATCATCACTGTCTGGAAGAAGGTGAGGGGGACTCCGTAGACCTGGGCGACGAAGATGACGGCCACGCACTCCAGAAGGGCGGCCCCGTTCATGTTGATTGTGGCTCCGAGGGATACGGTGAAGTCAGCAACCCTGGACGACACCCCGTCCTTTTCCTTAACGGCCTGGAGCGTAAGGGGAAGGGTCGCTCCGGAGGATGCGGTTGAAAAGGCTGTGAGAAGCGGAAGCCCCATATTGCGGAAGTGCTTCATCGGATGGACTTTGCCAAGGAAACGAAGAAGCAGGGGAAGCGTTATGAATGTCTGGATGAGAAGTCCCGCGGTGACCGTAAGGACGTACATCAGCATTCCGCCAAGAAGAGCTCCTATATCCCCGGCGTCGGCGAACTGCTTGGCCACGATCGCGAAAACTCCCAAGGGGGCGAAGCGGATGACGAAGGTCATCATCTTGAGGGTTATCTCGTAACCTCCCTTGAGGATTGGAAGAAGGGCGTTCCTCCCTTCGGGGGATATCCTGGTGACGAAGAATCCGACAAGGATGGAAACGAAGATCACGGGGACCGTGTTGTTCTGCGAAAAGGCGTAGAATATGTTCGACGGGATGAACCCGGACACGATGTCGGTGGGGGAGAACTGCCCCACCTGCGATGGCATGTCGGAAGGAAGGGTGATCCCTTCCACCGATGCTCCGGGACGGATCGCCCAGACAAGGAGAAGTCCCGTTGCGATGGCGAGAATCATCGTGAGGACATACATCCCCATGGCCTTGCCGCCGATTCTTCCGAAAGATCCGCCCTTTTCCGAACAGATGCCTTCCACGCTCGTCGAAACGGAGAAGAATATCACCGGGACGATGAGCATGCAAAGGGCATTCATGAACAGGTTGCCGATCCATCTTATATATGGTACGACGGAGGGCAGAAAACTCCCGCAAGCCATTCCGAGAAGCAGCGCGAGAATGATCTGGAGGTAGAGAGGAAATTTTTTCACGTCTTTTTGTTCCTGTAAATACGGTAATCAGTTATCCTTTGGTTCAGAAAGGATTCCGAGGTCAAAGATGATTATAAAAGAAGTGCGGGAGGTAAAACTTTCAATCCGAAAATTTGTAATAATGTACTTTTTTTACAAATTCTCCGACGGCGAGTTGTAATTCTTTCCCGAATTAATTGTATTTTCGTTCCGTGATGATTTTTCTTGTCATAATTCTGGCCGTGGTCGCGCTTTGCGCGGCGGCATACGCCCTGCATTTCTCCCGCCTTTACAGGAAGGAGAAGGCGATGCGCACGGTCACTTCCGAGACCTCTCCTTCCACCATCCGGGCGATCAATGACCTCGAGATGGTGCGCCGTCCGGATGAGGTTTTCTTCATAAGGATGGTGAAGGACCTCAAGTCCCCGCTGACCCTTCTTTCGGGTCCTGTGGAGCAGCTCGATTCCAGCACTTCACTTTCTTCCGAGGACCGGAAGATGCTTCAGGTGATGAAGGGGGCTGTCGGCAGGATGGAGAGGATAGTCGACCAGCTGTCGGATTTCTCGCAGCCGGACTTCAGGGGCCTCAGGCTGTGCCTCAGCCGCGACTATCCCGTATGCGGGAAGATCCGTCAGGATATGGGGTATTTCCGTTCGAACGCCGATCTTCTCGGGATAAAGATAGAGGACGGCGGAATCGACGGTGACCTCAGGATACCCCTTGATCTGGAGAAGTTCGACGGCATATTCCAGAACCTTCTGTACTCTACGCTGAAATTCGTGTTCAGGGAGGGGGAAGTCAGTGTCCGCACCGGAATCCTTTCCGGCGAGGAAGTCTCCCGCCACTCGAGGACTGACTCCTCTACGATGGCAGGGAGGTATTTCATGCTGAATATCTTCCATTCGGGTGAGACACTCGACGAGGACGCCCTTGAGGCCATCTTCGGAAGGGAGTACCTCTACTTGGATTCCAGGGAATTCGCGGGAGTGGGACTCTATTACGTCAGGGAGCTTACACGTACGCACAAGGGATACATCTGGGCTTCGAATTCGGATGACGGACTCGGGGTGAACTTCACTCTGGCCCTTCCGGTGGACGGGGACTTCTACGCTGAGGAGGACTACGGCGACGCCCGGGAAGAAAAAGAATCGCCTTCGGTGTCTTCGCCCTCATCTCAGACCGCACTAGGGGAGGCCTCCGGGCCTGAGAGCGGAGAGGAGCCTTCAGGACTTTCACCGGACCTTCCGACCATCCTTCTGGTTATCGAGGACCACGACATGCTTTCCTACCTTTCGATCCTTCTCGGCAAGGAATACAACGTCGTAGAGGAAAGTGACAACGCCGGAGCCATGGAATCGATTTCGGAAAGGATGCCGGATGTCGTCATATCCGATGTCAGGAATCCTTCCGGAGGGGCGATAGACCTTTGCCGCGCCATCCGAAGAAATGACCTTACCTGCAGGATACCTTTCATCCTGCTTACGGACGAGAAGAAGGATGAAGGAAACATTGACGCCCTGCAGTCGGGCGTTGACGCGATGCTCGAAAAACCTTTCAAGCCGGCGATGCTTTCCGCCCTCATCACTTCGCTCCTTCGCCGCCGTGACCTTGCGAAGGGACACCTCATCGACCCCGACGGGATGGTTTCCCATGGGAACGACACCGCCATAGTTTCGGAAGAGGACCGTCTTCTTTTCGACGCCCTCTGCTCCGTCATCAGGGAGCAGGCTTCCAATCCGGACCTCACCGTTCCGCTTCTTTGCGAAATGCTCCACATCTCCAGGACCAAACTCTACAACAAGGTCAACGGCATTGTCGGGATGTCCCCAAAACGGTTCATCCACGAATACCGCCTCAAGATAGCGGCGCAGATGCTCTCCGAAGGGATTATGACGGTTGGGGAAGTAGCCGACGCGACCGGGTTCAATTCCCTGTCGTACTTCTCCAAGGCTTTCCGCAAACGCTACGGGAAGATGCCTTCCAGCATGAAAAAATAGGGGAGTCTATCTTCTTCCCTTAGATTCCAGATATTTGATGAGGAATTCCGGACGGTCGGTCTGGATTATCGATGTGCCCAGATCCAGGATCGGCCCGTAAACTGAGTCGGGGTTCTCCGAGTCGAACGCCTTGTCGTCCTCGTATCCGCCGCAAAGCGAAGCCCAGATCGTGTTGACCCAAATCTTCGAGCCGCTTTCCTTTATCCTGCGGGCGATGTCCTTCACCCCGTCGTCGAGAGAGGAGAAGCAGATTTCGTAGGCCATCTGCGTCTCTCCGGAAGAAAGGTACCCGTCGAACCTTTCCTTTCCCGTATCGGAGTTCACGTCGAGAACCGGCATGAACATCATGTTATGGTCGAAAGCTGAGAACTTCTCCTTGTATTGGGGATAGGATACGCTTCCTTTCATCAGAACTTCGTCCGTCATCCCCAGTTCATCGGTGAGGGCGAGTACCTCTTCATAGAGGTCATACCCGTGGTCGACGTTGACGACGATCCTGTCCTTGCACAGAAGGAGGGCTTCCCTGAGTGTCGGGATCTTGATTCCCGGCCTTTCGATTCCGTGTCCGCTTTTGAGGTTGAACTTCTGAAGTTCCTCGTAGGTATAGTCCCTTATGAGTCCGCTCCCGCTTGTGCAGCGGTTGAGGGTCTGGTCGTGGCTGAGGACAAGGACGCTGTCCTTTGTCATCTTGATGTCCAGCTCCATCACGTCAACCCCCATCCTTATCACCGATTCTATGGCCGGAAGGGAGTTCTCCGGGTAGTTTCTCCAGTCGCCCCTGTGGGAGACCACGACTACATATCTTGAATCGGGATCGTGCAGGGCGGCGACGACCTTTTCGGCCTTGGTGGAGTATGCGGGCTCCTTTTTCTTGGAGCAGGAAACGGCACACAGCGAAAGAATTACGATTGCACTGACGGAAAGGAATGCTGTTCTTTTCATTGGAGGAGGGGTTTATAGGGGCCTGTCTTGGAGGACGGGAACTCCGACAAAAATAGGGAAAAATTCTCTTGTTGATATGATTCCCATAAATATGTCAATGCTTTTCGCCGGAAATATGCTCCCGTTCGTTGAAAAGATTTCCCCGAAGGGGGGATACCTTGTTAATATTGCGCAAAGATTTCCCGAGAGGGAAAAAAAGACTGTACTGGAATAATGAACCGAAAAAAGAACCACGCCATGAAAAGAACATTAGCGATTATTCTTGCGATGGCCGCATTCACAGCCTGCGATCCCGATGAAATCGAGATCGTGAGTGGAGATGGAAGCGGCGGGTCTTCTTCGTCGACGTCCCTGGTGGACCCCGCGCTCAAGTGGAGCGCTTCTTCATATGAGGCTACGTTGGGAGGGGAGAATACTTTCCCGACCCTCACCAATTCCTACGGAGTGGACGTTTCGTACTCCTCGTCCTCCGCTGACGTCGCTACTGTTTCCTCAAACGGAACAGTGACACTTGTATCTGCGGGAACGGCGACGATCACGGCTTCTTCCGAAGAGGACGACACTTTCGAGGCTTCCAGTGCATCGTATACCCTTACTGTCGTGAAGTCATCAGATGGAATCAGCTGGTCAGCGGAAGAATGCACCGTCACGATAGGGGCCTCGGACAACACTTTCCCCACTCTCTCCAATCCCGGAAACCAGGAGGTGACATATTCTTCAGGCAACACTTCGGTGGCTTCGATTGACTCCGAAAGCGGTGAAATAACCCTTGTCGCCGAAGGATCTACCTCCATCATAGCGACTTCGGTCGAGAACGATTCATACGATGCGGCGAGCGTGTTATATACCCTTATCGTGCAGGCCGAGGGAAGCAACCTCGAGGATCCCGGCATCTCATGGTCGGAGTCATCTTTCACGGCGACTCTTGCCTCGTCCAACACTTTCCCGACCCTTTCCAATCCCAACGGGGTGAAAGTGAGCTATTCTTCCGGTGACGAAAATGTCGCTACCATTGACTCCGAAGGCAATGTCACAATGGTGGCCGCGGGAACCGTCGCCATAACGGCCGTTTCCGAAAAGACTGATACATATTCCTCCGCCAGCGTGTCGTACATCCTCAAGATAGTGAAGCATGACCTCACTTTGACATGGTCGGATACAAGCTGCACCGCCGTACTCGAGGACAGCAACACTTTCCCCACCCTTTCGGTCGATCCTTCCGATGCAGGAATAACGGTAAGCTATTCTTCGTCCAACACTTCCGTTGCGACAGTGGACCAGAACGGAAACGTTACCCTTGTCTCCACTGGTTCGACCACGATATCCGCCACATTCGGCGGAGATGATACCTATAAGGCCGCCTCGGCTTCATATACTCTTGCCGTCACAAGCGGCGAGGACGACGGAGCCGGCACATGGTCGTTCTCTTCGACGGGGGACACTTCCTCGGAAGACGACATCTCCCTTACAACCTTCACCCGTATGATCACCATCACCTACGGAAGTTCGTCCGCCAGCGTTACCGGAGACTATTACGGCTATGTGTCCGTCAGCGGAAACGATGTTACGGTAAACAATACGGGAAACGACGAGAACATCATCTACAAGCTCACCGGTTCCTCTTCTGACGGCTTCTTCAAGCTCTACAGCTCGAAAAAGCAGGCCATTATGCTGAGCGGCCTTTCTCTCACCAACCCCGACGGAGCCGCTATCAATGTCCAGAGCGGAAAGCGCACTTTCGTCGTGGTCGAAGGGACCAACACCGTCTCTGACGGCACTTCGGCAGCGTATTCCGCCACCGGAACCGAGGACATGAAGGCCGTCATCTTCTCCGAGGGGCAGCTCATCTTCAGCGGAAGCGGATCCCTCAGCGTCACCGCCCAGAACAAGCAGAGCAAGTCGGGCATCGTGTCGGATGACTACGTCAGGGTGATGAAGAGCCCCACGATCAAGGTAACAGCCGGAAGTTCGGCGGGACACGGACTCCGAGGAAAGGAATACGTGCAGATCTCCGAAGGAACTCTCAACGTCTCCACTTCGGCCGCGATGAAAAAGGGCGTTGGCTCCGATGACTATGTCCTTGTCGAAGGAGGAACTTCCACCATCACCGTGAGCGGGGGAGTCGCCTACGACAGCGACGACGCCGAGTACAAGGGAAGCGCCGGCATCAAGGCCGACAACTATTTCGCGATGACGGGTGGAACCGTCACCATCAAGAATACCGGCACCGGCGGAAAGGGAATAAGCGCCGGCTCATATGACTACGACGCGACTTCGCATACGCTTTCCGACAGCTACATCACCGGCGGAACCCTCACCATCTCCACGACCGGCAGCGAATCCAATGACGTGTCGTCAAAAGGAATCAAGATTGGTTATAAGGAGGGATCGGGCAAAAGTTACGTCTATGCCGGCAACCTGAAGATCAGCGGTGGCTCAGTTATTGTGACAGCTTCAAAGAGCGAAGGCATCGAGTGCAAGGGTGACCTCACGATATCGGGAGGAGAGGTATATTCCTACTCAAGCGGGGACGACGCCATCAACTGCCAGGGTGAAATGAATGTCACCGGAGGATATGTCTACGCCCATTCGACGGCCAACGACGCGATGGATTCCAACGGGGATATGATCCTTTCGGGAGGATACGTCTTCGCCGTCACGTCTGCCGGAAACCCTGAAGTCGCCATCGACGCAAACACGGAAGGCGGTGCGCAGCTTTACATCAAAGCAGGAGCGACGGTCGTCGCCTACGGCGGACTTGAAAGCGGAGCCTCCCTTTCCCAGAGCTGCTACACGATGAGCTGCACCTCCGGAGGATGGAACTCCCTTTACGGAAACTCTTCGCACATCGCCGCATTCAAAGCTCCTTCGGGAGTGTCGAGCGTAGTGGTTTCGGCTCCGTCACTGTCCAAGGGATACAAGGGCGTGAGCGTTAGCGGAACGACCTACTGCAACGGGATCTGGGCCACTTCCGGAATATCCGGCGGCAGTGAATCCTCCCTCTCATCCTATTCCGGAGGCAACTCCGGTGGAGGTCCCGGTGGCGGAGGCCCGGGAGGCGGCGGAAGATGGTGATCTTCCTTCCCCGGACAAGTGAAAGAAACATATAACGGTACTGACTGAAGCAAAAATTGTCATGAAAAAGATCATTCTTATGATGGCGGCTCTCATTCTGTGCGGATTTTCCCTTTCCGCACAGACCGAGACCCCGAAGATGAACAAGAAGAACCTGGTGGTCAAGGAATGGAACACCACCGCCAAGGGAACGCGCCTTATGGACCATATCACGATCTATTCCCCCGAAGGGAACAAGATCGAGGAAGCGGAGTACGACTCCTTCGGAAAGCAGAAGTGGCGTAAGCGCTTCGAGTGGGGCGAGAACGGCAAGATGACCCGCGAGCTGGTCTACGATGAACGTAACCGCCTCGTTAACTACAAGAAGTTCGAGTTCAACGAATTCGGAAAAAAGAAAACCCAGTACACTTACGATCCCAAAGGCAAACTCATTTCAACCAAGGTCTACGAATACATTTCAGAAGATGCCTGACACTCCCTCATACAAGATAGCCTCCGCGGTTGAGCCCATCCCGCCCATCTCCCTCCCGGAAATGGAAGGTGTGAAGCTCCTCAACCGGGTGGACTCGAAGTACCTCACCAACGAGGATACTCTGGTCGGGGTGCTTGAGGACGCACTCGCCGCGGGATACAGGGCCTTGGAGGCGGAAGGGGAGAGGATCAGTCCGTATAACTCCATCTATTATGATACGGAAGGGATGAAGATGTTCCTTGACCATCACAACCGGAGACTTGTGCGGCAGAAGGTGAGAACGAGGGTGTACGTGAACTCCGGTGACGCCTTCCTGGAGATAAAGAGGAAGAACAACCACGGGAGGACGAAGAAGAAACGCACCCCCATCCCGCTTTCCGAGATGGAAGGCTTCGCTTCCGACCCCATGGCGGTCGAATACCTTGAGAAGCATTCGGACTTCAAGGCGGAGATGATTTCCCCGGTCCTTTCCACCGAGTTCAACAGAATAACCCTCGTGAATCCCGCCAAAACCGAGCGCCTCACGATAGACACTTCGCTCCTTTTCACGAATTTCCGGACGGGGAAGAAGGCTTCGCTTGAGGATGCGGTGATAATCGAACTCAAGCAGGACGGCCATGCTCCCAGCCCGATGAAGCGGATCCTTCTTGACCATAGGGTGAAGCCCGTCAGGGTAAGCAAGTACTGCATTGCCGTGACGCTTACGGACGGAGGGGTGAAGCACAACCGCTTCAAGATCAAAGTACGCAACATAGAAAAGACTATAAATAAACACATTGCAGCAATATGATATCGATGCAGGATTTCGGGGACTATACCCTCGATGATGAAAACATATTCGACGTACAGACGATAACGGACGCGATGATGACTACCGGCCAGTCCGTCACCGAACTTGCCATAAGGTTCTTCCTGAACCTTTTCGTCTGCTGGATCATAGTCCAGTTCTTCTACTACCGCAAGAGCCGCAGAAGGGACTACTACTTCACCTTCATGGTGTTCTCCTCCGCGATGCTGATGCTCCTGTACATAATGGGCAACGTCGAAGTCGGTGTGGGTCTCACGCTCGGACTTTTCGCCATCTTCGGAGTCATCCGCTACCGTACGGAGACTGTCCCGATCAGGGAGATGACCTATCTTTTCGTCATAATCGCCCTGGCGGCGATGAACGGCCTGGCTCCGCTCTACAAGATGGTGGGAGTGGCGACATCATCGGCCCATTACGAGCTTTCGGCGGGCACTGTCCTCATCACCGTCCTTTCCAACGCCCTGGTTGTCTGCCTTATCTGGGTCCTGGAAAGCGAGAGGCTTGTCCGTCACACTTCGACCAAGCTCGTCCTCTATGACAGGATCGACCTCATCGTCCCAGAAAGGAGGCAGGAACTCATCGCCGACCTCGAAAAGAGGATAGGTGTAAAGGTCGAGAATCTTGAGATCGGCCATGTCGATTTCCTCAAGGATTCGGCTTTCATCAAGATATTCTATACCCTCGACAAGGGCCAGACCGGTTCGATCGATTCTCTTACGAGGGCGAAAGATTTCGTGGAACAATAAATTCTCTCAAAGATGGATAGAAGATTTCTCATAATAGGAGCGTTGCTCACCCTCTTCTCCTTCCGGGGATATGCCCAGGGCACCAAGGAGGATCTCCAGACGGAAGCCGGGGCGAGGGTCAGCGTCACCCTTGACAAGAAGCTTGTGAAGGGGCTCCACATAACGGCCGATGCTGAAGGACGTTTGTCCGAGAACATGAAGGATTTCGGGAGATACCAGTTCGGCGCCGGAATCTCATACAAGGCTCTGGATTTCCTGAAGATAGGGGCCGGGTATACCTACATCAGCAAGAAAAATTCCTCCGACATCTGGAAACCGCGCCATAGGGTCTACGGGGACGTGATGCTGAGTTACAAGACGGGCGGGTGGCGCTTTTCCCTGAAGGAAAGGCTCCAGCTTACACACAGGGACATAGGCAACCCCTACCAGAAAGTTCCGAACGTGGTGGAACTCAAGAGCCGACTGAAAGCGGCATACAAGTTCTCGAACCGTTTCGAGCCCTATGCCTATGTTGAGCTGAGGACCAGGATGAACGACCCCGCCTGCACGGCCACATGGAATGAATCGACTTCCTCGTACTCGGACTATTCCTTCAAAGGATACACCGATACGTATTTCAACCGCCTTCGCGGCGCGATCGGAGCGGAATACAAGCTTTCGACCAATCACGCCCTTGACTTTTTCTTCCTGACGGACTACTGTTACGAAAAGAATGTAGACACGAACGCCGAAGGCACTAAGCTCAAATCCCTCACTTACGAGAGGGACCTTAATTTCTCGCTCGGAATAGGGTACACCTTCAGCTTCTAGGGAATAAGGAAGATTCTCCGCCTTTTTTCATAGGAAACCGCCGTCATGTGATTCCACTCCATGGGGGCGGCTTTCCATTGTGTTCCGGCGATTTTTCTGATTTTTCGGGAATTTTCCGCAAAAAAATTTTCCATCCCAAATAAATATTCTATATTGCAGATGAATTCCCGTTAGGGGGGCACATGTCCGCCGACGGGATTAAGTTTCCTTGGCGGTGGCGTTGACCGGATAAGGACACCGCGGAAGGGGAAAGATCACCTGAATCCGGACCTTGTGTGTGTTATGAAGCAGATCCGAATCTCCTCAGAGAAGGCCAAACTGAGGAAAGATGATATCTGGCCGAGATGGGAACGGGAGAGCCGTTACTCGAAGAATGGGCTCCTTGAGTATGAAGATACTTACGGTCCCGATGCAATAACCGAATGCACCTTCTCCTACGGGGAAGACGGGCTTTTGAGGAGCAAGCATACGGTTACCGGAGAGGAAGACATCCTCGACACGTTCATGGAGTATGACGACAAGGGGAGGATAGCGAATGTGAAGATGGTCTTCAACGAAGGCGAAGCCACAAACACCAGTGTCTACAATTGGAGCGAGGACGGTCAGCATTGCACCGTTGACGTGGAGGAAGTGAACTCCTCTTCCGAAAAGATGAACTGGAGATTCGAGGAAACTTACAAGGATGATCTTCTCGTGAAAAGCGTCCGTCATGAATCCGACGGGAGAATCTCGGCGGTGGATTCATACGCGCATTATCCCGACGGGACCCTCCTTGAGGAATCCCTGACGAGGATTTCGGGTCCGTGCGAGGATCCGGTGATCGAGACGGTCATGCATTCGTACGACCACGCCGGAAGACCGGCCTGGTCGATCTATCCGGAAGACGATGTCCTGGAGTACACCTACGAACTGGACAAGGAAGGCAACTGGATATCGAAGAAGGTCTGGGACCATACGGGCGCCCTGGCCGATGAGATTGAAAGGGAGATTGAATACTGGGACTAGGAACGCCCTCTGTCCCTCACTTATGAAGAAATTATTGTAAATCACGGGTATTCCCGCAGGGGAGCCCGCCAGAGAGAAAAATATCATGGCATTATTCAGACAGGAATTGGCAATTGACCTGGGAACGGCCAACACGGTCATCTTCAAGGACGATCAGGTCGTCCTCGATGAACCGAGTATCATTGCGGTCGAGACGAAGTCCGGCAAACTGATGGCCCTCGGTCATGTCGCCCAGCAGATGGAGGAGCATACACCTCCGAAGATTTCGACGATCCGTCCACTCATGAACGGCGTCATCGCGGACTACGACGCGGCTGAGCAGATGCTCACCGGCTTCATACGCAAGGCGATCGGAAAGAAGAAAACCATCTTCTCCCCGAGCCTCAAAACCCTTATCGGTATCCCCGGCGGAAGTACCCCCGTGGACATGCGTTCCATCCGTGACTCCGCTTCCCATGCGGGTGCCCACGAAGTGGTGATGGTCTACGAGCCCATGGCTTCGGCCCTCGGTATCGGTCTTGACGTCACCGCTCCGAACGGCAACATGATCGTCGACATCGGAGGCGGAACTTCCGAAATCGCCGTCATCTCCCTCGGAGGTATCGTCGAGTCGGCCAGTATCCATGTCGCCGGAAACGAGATCACCAACGACATCATCGACTACATGTCCCAGCAGCACAATATCCACGTGGGAAGAACGACCGCCGAGCAGATCAAGTTCAACGTCGGATCGGTTCTCGTGGATCTGGGTGACCAGGCGGTTGAGCCCTACAGGGTGAAGGGAAGGAACATCCTCACCGGTCTTCCCCTCGAGGCTGACATCACCTATCAGGAGATCGCTTCCTGCATCGACAAGACCGTCGACAAGATCGAGAGCGAAATCCTCCGTGTTCTCCAGAGGACTCCGCCGGAGCTGTACTCGAACATCGTCGTGAACGGAATCTGGCTCGCGGGTGGCGGTTCACTCCTCCGCGGAATCGCCGAGAGGTTCACAAAGAAGGTGAACATCCCGTTCCACGTGGCCGAAGACCCGCTCAAGGCTGTGGCAAGGGGAACATGCCTCGCCCTGAAGGAACCCAACTATCCGTTCCTGATGAAGTAATCCCTAGCCCGGATAAGCGTAAAAAACCGGAGGTCCCGATTGAGTGGGGTCTCCGGTTTTAAGGTGTATGGGTGTATCTCGAGGGGAGAGCGTCACATCTGGCTTGCGAGAAGGTCTTCCATCTCTTCCCTTGACATGTTCCCGTCGATGCTTATGAAGGTGACTTCGCTTTCTTCAATCGCCAGCATCACGAATCCTGTCACGGTCTTTTCGTTTCCCATTGTGTACATCCTGACGGTTTCCCCGTCATCCTTCGCTTCCAGGAGGAGTTCGTATTGCCCTCCGGAAATGAACTTCTCGACCTCGGATTTCAGCGTAGCGTTGATTGAAGAGTTCTCGCTGTCAATCAGGTAAAGTCCGTTCAGGGATTTTATGGCCTTGGCGAGGTTGACATTCTCCCCTTCAACGCTGAGGTCGGGGATTTTGCCGATCATCCTGAACATGGCCGGTGAAATGTAAACCGCGCTTACGCCTTCCTTGTCGGAATATTTCTGGTAGATGCTTTTGCCGCTCTGGGCGAGTGCCGCTCCGCATATCGAAAGCAGGAGGACGGCTATGGTGAATATCTTTTTCATTTTCGTGTCATTTGTCTGAATTGATTCTGTCGATGATCTGGGAAGGCTTTTCCATGTGGCCTGACGCCTCTTTGGCCTTCTCCAAAGATGAGGACATCTTGGAGGAAATGAGTTTCAGGGTTTGCTCGACCTGGGCGTAAGCGAGCATGGGGTCATCGTAGGTGTCCTTTATCCCGTTTTTCCGGAGAGCGGGTATAGCTACGGCGATGGCTAGGGCGGCCGCGGCAGCTCCCGCCGAGATGGCGGTGAAGGGAAGTGCAGGCTTTTTCTTTTCCATCTCCTTCTGTGCGGCGATGGCTTCCGTTATGCTGCGGGAAAGGTCTTCCGGCACCTTGATGGAAGTATCCCCGGCTATCTTCTCAAGCTCCTCCAGGGAGAGATTCTCTATCTTGTCGATCGTTTTCATTTCCTGAATTTTCTTAAAGTGTTGCGGGCTCTTGACAGAAGGACTCTGGATGTGAGTCCGCTCATTCCTGTTCTTTTGGAGATCTCTTCGTAGGAGAGACCTTCGATCGTCCTCAGAGTGAGGACCTGCCTCTGCTTTTCGGGAAGGGATTTTACCGCTGCGAGTATCCCTTCAAGTCTTTCTTTCCCGGTGAAAACTTCTTCGGCGGAAGGAAAGGGTTCCTTGTCAAGGGCTGACCCGCTTTCGAGGGGAACTGTTTTCCTATCCCTTAGGGAGTCAAGGCACAGGTTCCTTGTCATCATCAGCACGTAGGCCTTCGGGTTCAGTATTCCGTCAAGGGAGTCTCTGTTTTTCCAGAGCCTTAAGAACACTTCCTGCACCGTGTCCTTGGCCTTTTCCTCGTTTTCCAGGATATGGAAAGCCACCCTGTAGACGGATTCGCCGAGAGGCAGAAAGACTTTTATGAAGCTGCTCTCAGTCATTCTCCGCCAAAGAAAGGATCTCCGTTGAGATTGAGCCGAAAAGGCAAATGAGGGCACAGTCGGAAGGGGAGTGCATGATGAAATCCGATATCTTCTCCCCGTCTTCCGAGAGGACTCCATACATTTGCATAGTGTCGGAACCGTCCTTCACTTCCATCAGGAGTTCAACTCCTTCCAGGGCCCTTTCGAGCCTTGAAATGATCCTTTCCTTTACGGAGGAAGAAGCGTCTTCGAAGTCGAATACGACAAGGGACTTCATCCCGCTTATGCTCTGGAGGATTTCCCGGGCCTCGGGATCATCCGATGCCGATAGCCTTATCGCTCCCTTGAGGGCCGCGGTCCCGATTCTTCCGAGGCGGACCGTTTCCACGCCTTCCTGTCCTCTGAACTCGGTTATGATTGAGGTGATCTTTCCTGAAGAGACTAGGACTGACGCATCAAATACCTATTGCAAAAGAGAGATTTTTGATTTCGGAGCATTTCCGAAGCAATCTGTGACGCAGACACAGGATTGTCCCATGGCGTTCGGCAGCCCTTTCGAACTGGAAGGCCATGGTTGGAA
>JAFUFP010000048.1 GCA_017469845.1 Bacteroidales bacterium
CATCGGCTGTATCTACCCGATGACTGGCCGCTTATCTTGACAAGGGACAGAGCCCATGCGTTGGAAGGAGCGCTGCTGTCCACACTCGAGGACCATACTGCCGTAGAACTTCCGCGGCCGCCTATGGTCTTGCCGTTCATCGTTCCCACGGCAGGGAAGAAAATGCTGTTGCCGCTCGGACCTGTTACGGTGTAACCGTCGACTCCGTTCACGCTTTCCCATACCCATGTGCAATTGTTGTGAAGTTCGCTGATCTCCTCTTTCGTGGGCATCCTCCAGTTTCCGCCCAACTTCTTTACGGCGGCGTCATCTTCAGCCTCCAGAACTTCCTTGCCGTCCGTGAAACCGTCTAAGCCGTAATCCGGGTTGGTGCAGTATTTTGTCATCGGCTTGAGGAAATCCGAGGTGTCGCAATATTTGTACGACGGAAAGTCGTATCCCGCTTCCTTCCCCTCTTTCCAATCCAGAGGACTCAGGCTCCGGTAATAGGGCTCGGTTTCACCCCAGGCGTAGTAATCTCCGCTCTCTTCGGGTGAGGTCGCTCCGAGATTGAATGAGCCCCAATTGACCGATAACCCGAGGTCTATGCTTTCAGGTACCTCCGTTGAAGAGGGTTCTGCGACGGTTACCTCACATCTGGCTGTAAGGCCTCCGTCGGAGGTGGTGGCGGAGATTGTCGCACTTCCCTCGGAGAGTGCCTTGACTGTGCCGTTACCGGATACGGTCACAATGGATTCATCACTGCTGGACCAGGAGACGGTCTTGTCGGAAGCATTCTCGGGGAGAACAGTAGCGGTGAGAGTGGCCGTCTGTCCCACGGACTGTTCAAGCGTAGTCTTGTCGAGGGATACGCTTTCCACGGGAACCGTAGCCTTCCCGTATACGGGGCGGATACTCATTCCGAGAATGCGCAGAAATCCGTTGCGGAAGACTCCGCTTTCACGGAAAGTGACGGCGAGGGCGCAATTTGCCGTACCGTCATGAAGGGACGAACTCCAGTAGAATCCGCTTGCTCCGGACGGGTCGAAGTCAGTCCCTTCACGGGCCTCTGCTGCCGGAATGAATATTGTTCCTCCGTTGGGACCGGTCACGTCATATCCGGGAGTCCCGTCACGTGTGGTCCACTTCCAAGAGCACTCCTGACGGAGTTCGGTCATTTCCTCATCGGTGGGCATTCTCCAGTCGGAACCGAGGAGTGAGTGCGCGGCGTCATCCGAAGGGTCAAGGATGATTTTGTTGTCGGTGTATCCGTTGTAACCGAGGGATGAGTCGAAACAGTATCTTGTGAGGGTGTTGTCGGAGCCGTTGCTCCAGCGGTAGGATGCCCAATCGTAGCCGGCGCTTTTTCCGCTTTTCCATACGGGGGATGAAGATTGGGAGTATCCGTCCTCATAGTACGGTACCGTTTCACCCCAAGCGAAGTAGTCGCCCCTTTCGGTGGGCTTGCCGGAGCCTAGATTCATGTTGGCCCACTTGACGGAAAGGCCGAGATCTATGGCTTCGAACTCCATGGGAGTGTCTTCTGCGAGATCTTTGAGTACACCCCAGACGCTGCGCCGGATATTGACTGGTGAGTCGGATGAAATCGTGTCTGCAAGGGTGTCCGTGTACAGTTCCATCGTGTACCCTTTGGAAAGGCCTTGGGGAGCAAGGACGATGTAGTACCAAGCCCCACTTTTGAATGTGTCTCCGTCGGGAGCGTATAGTGTGACGGAAGTGCTTCCGGTCGCTATGCTTTCGTCAATGGGGATGCCGCCGGAGCCCAGCTCGACGGTGATCCTTCCGGAAAGGGGCTCTCCGTCATTTCCTTTGAAGACTACCTTCTTTATGTCGTCCCTCAAGAGAGAAAATTTCACTCCTCCGCATACATTGTAGAAGTGGAGGGAAAAGTCTCCGGATTTGGCGACGCTGAGGAATAGGTCATCCCCGAAGGTCCCTTCCACCGCCGTCTGCTCGGAAGGCAGAGTGAGGGTGATGGAATTATCCGAATAACTGTTCCCTTCGGAATATGGATATGCGGCGTAGAACTCTTTGCTTCCGTCCATGACGAAAGAACCGAGAGTTCCTGTGAACTCCGCCGAGGATGTGGCCTCAGTGTTCGTGGAAGTGAACTTGCCGGACTTGTCACCGTAGTAGACGTTGATGCAGTCCGAAGGACTCCAGAAGATGCTTCCGTCATTCTGGAGAATGGTCTTGGTGTCATTTTCAGCCGAAGAAGCGTTGAAGGAGAATTCCCCGGCAATGTAGAGGTTGGAGTCGATTTCCTGTGAACAGGCTGCCAGCAGAAGAGTTGCCGCTGATATGAGAATGAGTCTTGTTTTCATCTTTTGTCCTCCTGTCGTTTAGTTCCACGGGTCTTCTTCCGTTCCTTCATGGTCTCCTCCTCCCGTTGGATCCTTGACCTTCACCTTGCATGTGGCGGATTTGCTGCCGTCTTCGGTCTTTACCGTTATGACGGCTTCACCCTTTGAGAGGGCGGTGACTTCACCCTGGGCGGATACGGTCGCTATGGCTTCATCGCTACTGGACCAGATGACCTTTCTGTTGGAGGCGTTCTCCGGAAGGACCGTGGCGATGAGGGTGGACTTGGTGCCTACCGTAAGTTCCAGAAGAGTCTTGTCAAGTGATACGCTTTCGACGGGAATGACCTGCTGAGTTATCGTGAAGACGCTTTCGTCGCTTTGGTATGTGGCAAGGACGTTGTCGCCTTCCATGACCTTCGCAACGACATACCAGGAGTGTTCGCCGGCCGTTCCGCTGTATCGGGCCTTTTTGTCGGTGTCGTCCGTGCCGAGAGTTTTACCGAGTCTTGAACCGTCTACATATACATCGTAGCTGACGGTATAATCGTAAGAGACGGGTTTGTCGATCGGACTTTCCCATTTCACCGAGAATGAAGACAAGGGGCAGTCCCATGTAAGCAGGACTCCGACTTCGGCCGGCTCATAACCCAGGTTCCGGGGAAGAGGGTCGAAGAAGAAGAACGGCTCGTTGCCGGTTTTGGGATTGTAAATGTAACGGTAATTGTTCAGCATGTCCCATCCTTCATATATGGTATCCGGATATTTCTTCCTGTAATCGTCGACCAGTTTTTCCGTTTTCTCGGAATTGGTGATGTAAGCGAAAGCTACCTGGAATGAAAGCCCGTTCACCATGTATTTGATCATCATCTGGTCAAATTCACGTTGGATGCCGCTATACATATCCGTGGTCGTCCCGGTAACAAACCTGGCTCCGTTGTTTATGAACGCTCCCGCGAGTGATCCGTTGTCGTCGTCTTCCGTGAAGTTGAACATCTGGAACGCACTACGGCATGCGGAAAGTATGACAATGGTGTTGTCGAATTTCTTTTCCTTGAGAAAATGCGGCGTCATGCACATGTACAATTCCCCGTCATGCAGGGTCACAGTCAATTCCTTGGGATCACGGTCCAATAGAAGCTGGGTGACGGTAGAGCCGAGAGTGTACCTTGTCCCGGTGGTTATGTGATAAGTCAGAAAGTGGGGAAGATGCATCTGATTGACCGCGAGATGACCCTGTCCACCGTGAGAATCGATGACGATGAAGTCATATTGCGACAGGAAATCTTCCCTGAAACGGCTCACTCCGGCTTTTTCGTCAGAGTACATGTCCACCTGCTCGAACCTTTTTTCCAAAGTTTTCTTCCATTCGTCTATCGGGGTGTTGAACTCCCGATGGAACGGGGACAGTATCAATGCTTTTTTCCCTTTGGAGAAGGAATAGCTGTTCTCCGATATTCCCGGGAAAGCGTTTCCTTCCGCTTCGGAACGGGTATTCAGGAAGGCGGTGACGGGGGAGAGTCCGGCGGAAAGGGCGGTGGTCGCAGTGGATGAAGCATCCCTCGTGCGGTCATCAAACAGCGGGCAGTTGATCCAGATGCTGTCCCTCTGCATCACCATTATCGTAGGAGAGTCTTCGAGGGTCTCGACTTTGATTATGCCGTCGACCATGCCGGCCTGCTGAAAGAGTTTCTCAAGAGAGATTTTGTCCTCTTTGTATTCTTTGACAAGGCCGCTCAGGGTGTTCGCCATACCTTCTGACAATGTGATGGACTCCGTCCATTCTTCTTCCGTAGAGGGAACGTGGGTCGTTATGTCGTCATATTGAAGGGCTTTGTCTGCATCTCCCACTTCTTCATATGTGCTTCTTTGGATGGAAGAAGCTTCCTGGGAAACCCTTCTGGCGTACTCCTCGTCCTTGTAGAAACGCATCTTGTATCCTTTGTCCAAGGATCCCGGAACGGCTACGATGTAGTACCATGCGCCTTTTCGGAAAGTGTCCTGTCCGATTGGGGGGAGTATCGTTATGAATTGGCTGGCGTCGGTGAGTTCGACCACTTTCGGTATGCCGTTACCGTCAAGGCCGATTTTTATCTTGCCGGCTATCTTCTCTCCGTTCTGACCCTCGAAGATCACTTTGTTGATGCCTTCTTCCGTGACGGAGAACCTGATTCCTCCTCCGACATTGTGGAACTGGAGGGTTTCTGAAGTGGAGTGTGAGATGGCGAGATTCATTCCATTGCCGAATGAGTCCTCCTTTGCCGTCTGCTCCGGGGAAAGAGTCGTTGTGACGCTCTGTCCGTCGAAGACTATATCCGGGGAATATGGGTAGACGGCCCATATGTCCAGTTCGTCCGGCCAGGAGTCATATCCTCCTATTTCACCCTCGAAGGTGGCGGAAGCGGAAGGTTCGGTGAGATCCGCGGTGAACTTTCCTTTCTTGTCGCCGGAGAATACGGCGATCTCGTCACCGTCCTCCCACAGGACGCTCCCTTCCGATCCTGTCGAAGTTTTGGACAGAACGATCTTCTCGGAATTGCCCGTCAATGTAAGCTTGCTTTCCGGAATCACATATGGAGGGGTCGGGTCATCAGGCTCTTCGGGCTCTTTCTGGATGAGAGAACACGATGAGGAGATGAATGCAAATGCCGCCGCGAGGCAGAGGACTTTGCCCAAAAGATGGGGTTTCCGTGAAAACGGAATGGTATGGCTCCGGAGCGGGGAACCATTGTCTACGTGGTGATGTTTCATGCGGTGAAGTCTGACAAGGACAAATATAAGTAAAAATCACTTATTTATGTTATAGCGTGCGGGGTGAATTCGCCAAGACGTCCGGATAGGGGAATTCTTCCACGGATTTGCCGGGGCGGCTGTCAAATACCCTGGAATCAGATTAAAAAGCGATCCTGAAGTTCATTTCTTCCGATCCGAAGGCTGCGCAACGGGGAAACACTTCCGGATGTTGAAGTTTGAAAAGAGTTTTTTCGTTTATGGGATAGCCGGTCTGGCGGTGAATTTACGAAAATAATTTTTCGCGAAAATATTTTTTCGTAAGTCTGTTTTTTATAATTTTGCAGAAAAAGGATATCTATGGGATCTATTGGATTGACTCAACTTTCGCAAGTGACTCCTAAGTCACTGATAGAGCCCAATGGCAGCCCAGCAAAGGGGGGTATCAATCAGATACAATCCTTGGCAGATACTGTTTATAAATAGTTTATTCAAATATCGAACAAATTAGTACTTGCTGAAGTCGAGTTGACAATATTGATGAATACAAAGAACGAATACTCGTCAATCAATAAACCGATTGCTTCCAACGTACTCTCGTCTTTGGAGAAAGAGAGAGAAGACTCAATTGCTCAATCATTTCTTCTTGTCGGGAATGACGGTTGTGGAAAGACGTCCCTTCTTTACACGATACTCAAAGAATGCGTTGGCAAAAAGATAGGCGACATGCTTTTACTCCCGATCTATTTCAATGCTTTCGATATTTTCAGCACAGAGGATATTTGGGAAACGTGTGCTCTGCTGTTGAATATCAGTGGAGAGTCAACTCTGGTCAATATGATTATGGATTGGCAAAAGAAGAACTCAACAAGAATCCTTCTGCTGATTGACGACTTTCACCTATATTTTGCGAGGACAACATCTCAGGATCAGTATGTCTTCAGAGGAAACCTCTCAAGGCCGGGGGCACCTATTCTCGTATGTACGTCAAACTCTATTCCTCCCCAGATATTGGATTACGACTATCCTTTTTTTGAGACCTTCGATGTTATATATTTTCCGGATTTTGATTCTGTTGAAAGAATCGGCGAGCTGGCGGGCCCTCATCTGAGTAAACGAGTCGTAACTCTGATGGAATATCTTCCCAAGACGATACAATCCGCAGTCACGGCACTTAGGATTGTAAGAACCAATGCCTCAGAAGAAGATGATCTTGGCAGCTTACTCGGTATCTATTCTTCTGTATATGCCAAGGAGTATTTCTCGCTCCCGAAGCAGATGCAAAATATTCTGAATGCTCTGTCCGGAGAAAACAGTCCGGCCACGCTTGCCGAAATTCGTCCCTATCTTTCCTATGACGACGGAATGCTTTCTCCATATATGAAACTCATGGTAGACCGGAATATCATTGTTCGTACCTCTTATGCGAAAAGAAACTCAAAGTACATTATAGCAGATCCTCTCTTTGCGGAATGGATCAGAAGAAAAATGGCAACCGGCATCGTGCGATGCTCTCTCCGGTGATATTCTCACAATCAAAACGCTAATCATGAACGACTATCTAAAGACAATACCAGAGCAAATAGAACACTTAAAAGAGTTGGGGCTGATTATCCATGATGATGCTAAAGCATTCGAAATCCTTTCAGATATCGGGTTTTATCGCTTGGGGTTTTACTTGTTCCCATTTGAAAAGACGTATCCCGTAAAAACTGGAAGAGACCATACTATCAAGGAGGGCATATCGATGGAAACGATTCTTCGTCTTTACTATTTTGACTTTGAGATTCGGTTAATCCTCCTTAAGTATATTAGTCACATCGAAATCCATCTGAGAACCACCATAGTCAACTATATGTCGGTCAAGCACCACAATAAAGACACATGGTTTGTCGATAGCGCCATTGTCTCTCCTGCATATGTCAGGTCATTCGATAGTATTTACGATAGAGTCCGGCTATCTTCTTATATCAAATGGCATCACCATAATCACGCCTGCACGTATGCACCGGCATGGAAGACATTGGAGTTTATGACTATTGGCGAAATAGTGGACCTGTATGATGCCATTTCCAACGTTTCTTCGCGTTTGGACATTTCCAAGGCTCACGGTATTCGTTCCATAAAGACATTTGACAACTACCTGACATCAGTTCGTCGTGTTCGTAATCGTTGTGCTCACGCAGGCATCTTGTTTGACTACACCGCCTCTGAGGCGCTGACAACCAATGGTCCTGTTGATTTGTCAGCTGTACCTGATAGGACGAACCTCCGTGGAGTCATAGAAGTTATCAAGTATTTGACCGGTATTGTTTCTGCCAATCGCTTGGCTGATTTGGAAGGAGAATTGCAAGAGTTAATAAGCAAATGCAAAGATGATCAGGCACTTTACATGGCTATTCAAATAGCCTCAGGATTACAATAATTTTTGTGATTTGAAAAGTATTTGTATCTTTGTGATAGATAGAAAGTGCTATGCGTGGCCAAGTCTCACAACTTAGCACTTAAAAAAGGAGAAGGAGCCGTATCCAAGACGATACTGCTCCGCTTCTTTTTACCCTCATTCCATAATTTCCATCAACTGATCGAAGTTGTAATGACTACCGCTTATGTAAACCTTCATATAAGACGTGTGTTTAGGAGAAAGATGAAGACTGTCCTTGTGTTTTCCGCCTTTTTGCGGGCGGATAAGGAGACATTGTCTCGCCATTGGGTCTGAGGTATTTGCGATATGGATCTACGATTGGTCTTGCGGGGAGAGTAGCGTTATCTCTCCTTTCACTCCGCCTTCCTGTATTCTCTCCCGAATCCTTTCCGGAGGATGTCATCCTCCAGAATGAGGATCTCTGTGCAGCCCTCTTTGGCTTTTCTGGGAGCATCGAACATTATGTCACGCATGACCTTCTCCAAGATGGTCCTTAGACCCCTTGCGCCTGTTCCCATGGACAGGGCTTCGCGGGCTATGGCCCTTAAGGCCTTCGATGAGAAGGCGAGAGCGATGCCGTCTTCACGGAGAAGTTCACAGTATTGTGATATGAGGGAGTTCTGAGGTTCGATGAGAATTCTTTCGAGGGCTTTTTCGTCAAGGGGATCGACGTGGGTCACGATGGGGAAACGTCCGGCGAACTCCGGAATCAGCCCGAAGTCCCTGAGGTCCTGTGCCGACACTTCCTCCAGAATCCCTTCACTGTTGCCTTTCTCTTCGGTGGTGCAGAATCCTATCCTGGCCCCCGATTTCCCTATACGCTTCGCGATGATGTCCTCAATCCCGACGAATGCGCCCGACAGGATGAAGAGGATATTCTTCGTGTTGACATACAGAAGAGGCTGTTCGGGGTGCTTGCGTCCTCCCATCGGAGGGACTCCGACGAGGTCTCCTTCGACGATCTTGAGGAGGGACTGCTGGACGCATTCCCCGGATACGTCCCTTGTGATGGAAGGTCCGGCTTCACGCTTGGCGATCTTGTCACCTTCGTCGAGCATGACGATGCCCATCTCGGCCTTGGAGATACAGTAGTTGCTTGCACGCAAAAGTCCTACGAGGCAGTCTTCGACATCTGATCCTACATATCCGCTGGCTGTCAGTTTGGTGCAGTCCTGGATGTAGCAGGGTACGTCGAGAGCTTCCGCTATGGTTTTGACGAGGAGAGTCTTTCCGCATCCGGTTCCGCCGAGAAGGATGATGTTGGATTTGTCGATCTTCACTTTTGAAGCTGCTTCGTCATTGTGACGGATCCGCTTGTAGTGATTGTACACGGCTACTGCGAGGGTTTTCTTGGCCTCGTCCTGGCCGATTACGTGACGGTCAAGGATTTCCTTGATCTGGTCCGGACGCATGATCTTTGATCCGGAGTCCTGCTTGGGTGCAGGAGATGAAGTTACTGAGTTTGTTGATTTCTTTGCCATATGCGTATATATACGGTTGAAGGGGAAGTTTTTTTAGGGGGAAGAAAATATTCCGGTTGTAGGGTATAAACACCCTTGGCACCACTATCCTTTCGGCTATCAAAGCATTTGGCACATCAAAGACTCCGCAGCGATGCGGCGATACCGGTAACCTTACAAAAATGTTCCAGTCTCTTTGTGTATCCTGATATTGCCATTCCTCCATCGGGGGAAAGATATAAACAAATCAATCAAAGAGATTGTTTCTTCACCACTTTTCACTAACTTTACGCAACCCCGATTCCCGAGGATACGGATGAGCCTTTCCCTTTGTCCGTATACTTTCTCCTCCGGATCGGTCCTGCCTATCCGGTTCGACAGTTTTGCCGGGATATCAACTCCCGGATCCAGATACAACACACTTGTAGCCAGTTATTGTAATCATATCTGCAGTACAATATAGAAGACCATGAAGCGAAGCGAGACGAGCAAAGTCAATGTCCTTTCGAAGTGGAAGATGCTTTCTTCTTCCACCGACCTTGTGTTCGCTCTTTACGGCGGAATGCAGAGGGGAGGGGTGGAGAACCCCGCCTCACTTCTTTCCGGCAACAGCCGTAGCCAGGCTTCCCCAGAATCCCTCCAGAACCTCGGAAAGGCCGGCCTGATCGAGTCCATCGACGGCAAGTGGGAACTCAGCCAGGTCGTGTTCGATTTCCTGGAAGGGCTCTCCGGAGTCGGCGGGGAAGTGAACGTCAAGACCATCATCGGAAACCGTGAGACCCTGGAAACCCATCTCGAGCACTATCTCCGTGCCCGAGGGGAAGGTGAAGGGGGAAGATACCTTATTCAGATAAGGAAGAGTCTCCGCTCGATCCTCTCCAACATTAAGCGGACCCTTAATGCCATTGACTATTCGATCAGGGATACGTACGTGAGTGAACCGGATCTGGCTTTGAAGGTGGATATCCTGAAGGAGAATCTTTCCAAACTCGACGAGCTGGAAGGCGCGGTAAGAGGCGTGGGAACGGGCCTTGTATCCTTCCTCGATTCGGCTTTTTCCGATGCGGAAGGGGAAGGGGGAGAGGACGGGAACGGCCCTCTTTCCGCGCTGAACGTTTGGTTCCAGAGCCAGCTGGCCTCCTTCTATCCGGCCAAGCGCTCAAGGGTTGCCCAGCAGCTGAGAGAGTATCTCGACAGGATAGAGAGGATAGACAAGCCGGCCCGCAAGATCGAACAGATCTTCCGCCTGTGGAGCAACAACATGCTCGAGAGCAACAGCAACTTTTCTCAGCACGAGAAAGCGTACCGCCCCAGGGTCCGGAAGCCTTCCACCCTTGCCCTTTCTTTGGAGAAGGACCTCTACGAAGACGACAACCGCAACATAGAGATAGCGATGAGGGGTATGCGCATCGGTGAAGGAGTGGAGCCGGATTATGCCGAGGGCGTACCCCGGTCCCAGATTCTCCGCCGGGCTCCTTCGGAAGTATCCTACAATATCTTCGAGGATATCCGGAAAGTCTTCACTGATTTTTCGAAGGCGGAGGGGGATCCTCTCCTTTCGGATTACGTGCTGTCTTATTCCGGCTTCATTAGGGAACACTCCTTCGAAGAACGCATCGGAATCTTCCTCGAAGTTGCCAACCAGTACCGCAGGAGCCTTGTGACGGACGAAGGGTATTCGGTCCATTCTTCACAAGGGTCCGCTTTCAGATGCAAGAGAATAAAATTCAACCGTTCACTCCCGAAGAAAGTCCCGGGACACATAATTTCAGCCAATGGATAGCGAACACAATTTCAACAGCTCCGGGGAGATCGTAGTCCCGGACATGCCCTATATGAGGGAAATCTTCCGTATCCTCCGGACCGGAGCATTCATATGCGAAGATACGCTTTCCGACAGCGTGAAGCGCTACTACAGGAAGATAGCGGCGAACTTCGAGGCGTATTTCAAGTACTTCGACCAGTTGGGGTACTTCCTTGAGCACGGCCCGGGATACGTGCACCTTTGCGAGGAGAAGACTTCGCAGGTTGTGCAGAACAAGATCCGCACCGACAGCCTTTCCTATATCCCGATGCTCGCCCTTCTGGTGGGTTTCAGGGCGGACCTCGCTCCCGGATACCAGTTCAAGACATACGAGTTCCAGTCCTACTGCGAGCAGAACGAGGAGATCCAGACCATGCTTCCCTCGTCCGATGACGGACTTATGATGACAAGGGTGGCTGCGTTTCTCAAGGCGGTGGCCAAGGAAGGCTTCCTGGACTTTTCCCCCGATGACTCCACTTGCCACGTGACCTCTGCCTTCCGTTATCTCAAGGACTACGTCACCACGATACGCCTTTACGGCGAACACGCCAAGTACAATTACGACACTCCCGCCGAACCCTCTTCACTTCCGTCTGAAGGGAACTCCGGAAAAGAGGACATGGATGCGGGTGAACTTCTGCTTATGGAGGACTAGAATATGGGATATCTCAAGAGACTTGTGCTGGTCAACAGCGCCGGATACGGATTCGCCGAAGTGAGGCTTGACGGACACTGCGACATGGCCGGAGGACAGGGAGTGGGAAAGACCACCCTGCTGAACGCCATCGTCTATCCTTTCGTCGTCGAGGACCGTTACATTGACATCGACCGCAAGGAAAAGCAGATCTTTTCCTCGTACTATTTCCCCAAGGCGAATTCCTTCGTCATCTACGAGGTGGTGAACGGAAAGGACGTGCCATACTGCATCGTGATACACAAGACCGGGGCTTCGCTGAACTTCCATTTCGTGAGCGCGCCTTACGACGAGGGGTGGCTGTACGAGGGGGAGCGTCAGGTAAGGACCTGGTCGGAAATCAAATCCAAACTCGATGCTGAGGGAATCTCCGTCAGACACGAGGATACGGCCAAACAGTTCAACAACATCTTCCTCGGAAGGGGAGGGGCGTACATGGAGCAGTACTCCATAATCCGCTCCCCGGAGAACAAGGATTCGATAAGGCCGCTGATTTCGGCGATATTCAAGAACCTGCCCTTCACACAGGAGACCCTGAAGGAAGCTCTGGTCGCTTCCGTGATGATGGACAACCAGGTCACTTCGGAAGGAATCGACCTCGCCTCGCACAGGAGGAATCTGTCGGATTTCGTGGAGCATCTCTCCGACATGAGGAAGATGACCAGGAGGGACAAAAGGGGAATGACGGAAGTGGATTACGTGGCAAGGGGCATCTTCACCGAAGTGGACAGGTACTACGGGGCGAAGGACGCACTACGACTCATTCCCGGGAGGCTCGCCTACAGCCTTTCTTCGTCAAGGAAGCGTCTTGCTGAACTTGCGGACTCCATATCCTCCAATTCGGAGAAACTTTCCTCAATGAAATCCTCCTGGAAGAAGCGGAGGGATGAACTCGACTCCATCTATACAGATGCCCAGATTGAAAGGGGTAAACTCGAGAATGAACTCAGTACCATCCTCTCGAAGAAGGAGGAGTACAAGGACGTCAATATCGCCGACATACTCGACTGGACACGTAACCGGACGACCTACAGAGAAGAACTCAAGGCTCTGGAAAAGACCCTGCGCGACATCCAGGGGGACGACAGGACGGCTCTCGAAGAGAAGAAGGCTGCGGCAATAGAGAACAACCGCCTTTTCTACCTTTCCAAAGCCAATTCCCTGGAAACCGTTTACAACGGAAGGATCAGTGAACTGAACGGCCTTATTTCTTCCGTGGAAGCGGAGGTCCAAAGGAGGAAGGATGAAATCGACGAAAAGTATTCCCCCATCATCGGGAGCGACTGGAGAACCCAGGAGATGATCCTTGTGGATGCCCTTGTGGATGCTTCGAAGAAACTCTCCTGCGCCGAGACGATCGAGGAGGCCGACAGAGCCCTCAGTGACCTTGAGGCCTATCCTTCGATAGCGGCCGTCCTTTCGGATATCCTCGTCAGAAGAAACGGGACGGCCCTTTCCGTGGAGAACATCAGGAAAGAAGTGGATGCCGCCCTTTCCCGCCTCAGCGATGAACTTGACAGGAAGTCCGGCCTCGAAAATGACATGGCCCGTGAACTGGCCGAACTCCAGGAGTGGAAAACGGCACAGGTGGCCTCGATCGAAAGCAGGAAGGACGCCGAAAAGAAAAGGCGTGACCATAAGATGACGGAACTCATCGGGGAGAAGGAGTCCAAGGCGAAGCAGCTTGAGGAGGACTACGATGTGCAGATAGGGGGAAACGATCCCCTCCTGGAGGAAAAAATAAAGGATATCAAGGACCGCATCGCGGGGGTGAACTACGTCCTCGACACTATAGACAAATATCCTTCCGTGGTGTCCGACAAGAAACACTATTTCGACAGGGAGACTCCTCTCCGCGAGGAAATCCTCTCCCTTTCAAAGCGTGTCGAAGAGTTCTCCGAATCACGCAAGAAGGAGACTTCCCTGACCGAAGAGGCGATTTCCGCTTTGGAATCCCGCCTTTCCAATGATCAGAGGGAAAAGGAGAAACTCTCCACCGGAGTTGCGGCTGCGGAACAGTTCATCGAAAGGCGCTCTTCCCTCAAGGCCGCTATGGAGGATGCCGATCCGATCGAAAACACTTCCTCTCCATCGTCCCTCACCCAGGAATACAGCGACCTTTGGGAAGAGATACGAAGGGGCGAGGAAACCATTCCTTCCGCCGTCTCGAAACTCTACAGCGATGGTCTTCTTTCCCGCAGCGACACTTTCCAGCTGGGCATAGGACGCAACGATTCCCTCAGCAGAATAGAGGACTTCCTTTCGGTGGCTGATAAACTTCGTCTTCGTCTTTCCGGAGGAGAGGGGGAGAGCGGCATCGACAATTTCATACACCTCTATACCGATGCATGGCTTACGGAACTTAAGGACATCTCGACCGTCATGAATCCGGTCGAGAAGATGCTTTCCCAGATAGCGAAGCTCTGCTCCAGGGCTACTGCGTTCCTCAGCGAAAACAACAGGACCGACTGCATCGATTCTTTCAAGATGGAGGTGAACGAGAAAGATACGACCGACCTTGTCCTTCTCCTCAAGAAGATAAACCGCTTCTACCAGGAGAACAACATTGTCCTTGGTTTCGACTCTCTTTTCTCGGGGGATTCCGATCCGGTGAACAAGGAGGCGATCTCGCTTCTGGAAAAGCTGTACGACCTTCTGAAGCAGTCCGGGGACAACAATATCCTCATGTCCTCCATGTTCGAAATCCGTATGGACATCCGTGAGAAGGGACACCTTATCAAGAACCTCCTCAGCTTCAATAACCCCGGTTCGAGAGGTACGGCGATTGTCCTGAAGGCCATGCTGAACATGACTCTCCTTCATCTCGTCCTTGAGAAAAAGCAGTCCGGGAACACGCGCCTTATCTGCGCCATCGACGAGATGAACACCATCGAGGCGAGCAATCTCGAGGCCCTGAGCTACTTCGCTTCGAAGGCCGGAATGTTCATTTTCGGAAGCGGGCAGCACCATACCCAGTCGGTGTTGGATTATTCCTACAATGTCTGGGACGAAAGGAACCCCGACGGGTCGGTGTCGAAGCATGTCGACATGACGGCCGAAAGGATTGAAGTCCCCGTATCTTCCGATTCTCCCGAGGCTGACAAAGCAGTAGCCGAAGACGCTGCGAATGGAGAAATGTAGCGTATGAAATACAGCATCAAAACCATCAATGCCTTAAGGCGTCTTCGTGACGGGGAGGTCCTCGGAGGAGGGGAGTTCTCTTCAGAATCGGCGAAGGAACTTATCGAAAGGCTTACCCGTCGTGGCGCGGTCCTCCTTAATAGGGTGGGAAAGGTAAGGGTCCGGTACAGGGTCCTGGACAAGAACTTTTTCCTTGAGGAATGTTCCGTGATAGATCCGGTTCTTTCCGACCTTGATTCCGCATTGAAACTGGCGGAAGGACAGGTCAGGGAGCGTAGCGAAAAGGTGATTCTTTTCGGGGACTCCAAGGTTGACGGTGCTTCCCCTGCGGTGAAGGGCTTCACCCTTCTCTCGGACAGGGATACGGTGGTGAATTACCTGGGAAGGGAATACGTTGTAGGCCCTTTGGCGGGAATCCATGTCGTGGATTGCACTTCTTTGGTCATACCTCCGGGAGCGACAGTCGTTGTTGTCGAAAACGCCGAATGCCTGTATGACCATAGGTGGATTGCGAACACCGGCTTATCCCCTGATGAAGGGCCTTATCTCATCATGTGCCGGTATCCCCAAAGTGAGAACGGAAAAAAGTGGCTTTTGGAAATAGACAACAAAGTGAAGTATTTCGGGGACTTTGACCTTGCTGGCCTGAGGATATACGAGTCCGAGTTCAAAAGAAAACTGGGGGACAAGATTTCGTTCATAATTCCTCCCGATCTTGAGGAAAGGATAAGAAGGGGAGGGAACCCTTCTCTGTATTCACTTCATATGGGCAAGGGATACGCTGACGCCGGGAAAGATACCGAGGAACTGCGGAAGGTCGTTTCGCTGCTCCACTCCCTTCAGAGCGGGTATGAGCAGGAAGGATATTGCCGGACGTTGGTGGCGTCTGACTGAACAACCGGATTATGATGGTGCAGGTAATACCGGAAAGTGTTGAAAGGTAGGCTAATAGCGGAAGGGCTTGAGTCGGTATCAAATTGTTGCCAACTGCGTATGATCTCTCCCGAAGATGGGAAACGGAACAAGAACGATGTCGGTGCTGCTTCTTGGATTCTGGTGTCATACAATCTATCCCTTCCTAAAAAACCGAACCATTCAAATTATGGATGTCTCAAGTTGCTGCAGAACGTTTAAGCCAAGCCATTGATCCCGTGCGCAGCATAGTTGAGGCTTGTCCGAATTCCCGAATCCTCCATTGCCATGAAGATCAGAGCAACTGCAGTATATCTTCGGGAAGAAGAGAATTGCCGGCATCTTCTTCCGGACGTGTTTTTGTGAAAAGTTTGTACACTATCCGCTTCCCCTTCGTGAAAGGGAGCAAAGACGCCGTCTTTTTCAATCCGTTTGTCAACAACCGACCATTCTCGCTTCCTGTCCATTTGCACTCTCCGATCAGAATGGTACCGTGATCCAAAGATTCGGCCACCACGTCCAGTTCGACATCCCTGCTTTCAGGTTTTCCTTCTTCGCTCATGATGGTGATCTTTCCCCACCAACGGCGGGCGATACCGTAACTGATTCCGTCTATGGTGTTTCCGCTCACGCAGATTGACAGTGCCTCCTGTTATCGATATATCGGCAGAAGTTTGACGGGAACTGGTTCCTATAGCCGCTACACCGCATGTTTGATATTTTTGATGGGGGAGGGGGTATGTGTGCTGCTGAGATATTTCCGTAAAGCGATGGATTACCTCAGGGAGTGGCACAGGACTTTTTCGGGCAATGTGGCGGACTTTCTTTGTGTGGGTGTATCCTTTCTCAGTACTGATTCCTTGACCTGTATTCGCTCGGGAGGCATCCGAATTCCTTCTTGAAGAGCGCCGTGAAATGCGAAGCCGAGGAGAATCCCAGGTCTTCGGCGATCGCCGCCAACTTGTATTTTCCCTCGATTATCCATTTGGCAGCTATGTTCAGCTTGTAATGGTTGAAGAAATTGTGCGGTGTCTCTCCGGTCAGTGCCTTGACCTTGTTGAAAAGCTGCGATCGGCCTACCCCAAGGGCTTTGCACATGTCGGTTATGTTCATGTCGGGCTTGTCAAGGGACTGCTCCATCAGTTTGTAGAGGGACTTTATGAACTTCACGTCAAGTTCATTCTCCATGTTCTCGGTCGCGGTTTCGCCGGTTGTGTTGTGGGTGAGTTTCTGGCGCATCAGCTCCCTGTTCTGGAGCTGCGACTTTATCACCGCCAGGAGATATCCCGGGTCGAAGGGCTTCACCACATATGCGTTCGCCTTCGAGTCGAGACCGAGGATCTGGTCTTCCATCGTGTATTTCGCGGTGAGGAGTATGAGCGGAATGTGGCAGATGGACATGTTGTCCTTCACCATCCGGCAAAGCTGTATTCCGTCGATGCCGGGCATCAGGACATCGCAGAGGATGAGGTCCGGATTCAATGTGCAGACCGCCTTGTATCCGGTGGTACCGTCCTGCTTTATGATGACTTTGTAGTAAGGCGAGAGGAGGGATTTGAGGTAGTAGGTGACTTCGTAGTCGTCATCTATGACGAGTACGACGGGACGGATCCCGTCGCTTTCTCCCGAGGAATTCTCCGGATGGGGCGCATCTTCCAGTACTGAGTACCGGTTGAGATTCGCAGAAGACTGCTTCTCGGAGATGCTGTATGCGCTTTCATCGATCGGAAGGACGAAGGTGAACGCCACTCCGTTGCCGTCTGGATTGAGGGGGTCGACGCAGTTCTCGGCCTTGATCTGTCCGTGGTGGATGTCCACGAGCCTTGCCGTATAGTAAAGGCCTATTCCGGTCCCTCCCAGCCGGGCCCCCTCTTCGAGCTGGCTGTATCTTCCGAAGATATATTCCAGCTTGTCCTGGGGGATGCTGCTTCCGGAGTTGAATATCCTGACCATCAGGTATTCGGATTCCGCGGGATCCCATCCCGGGAAGAGGCTTCCAGCTTCGGCGGGGGATATCTTCGCTATGTCGATGCTGATGGACCCTTTCTCCGAGGGGGTGAACTTCAAAGCGTTCGAAAGGATGTTCGAGATTATCTTGTCGAGCTTGTCTTCGTCGAAGGTCATCGGGATGGAGTCGACATCGCACCGCTGCTCCAGACGGATGTGCTTCTGGATGACGCCGAAGTAGCAGTCTTCGATCGTCTGCCGGATGCTCTTCAGGGCATCCGCTTTCGTCACCGAAAGGCGCAGGACGTCCGCCTCTATCTTGTTGAAATCCATTATCTGGTTCACAAGGCGGATCATCTTGTCGGAGTTCCGGCCTATGATGCTGTAGTAGCGCTTCCTCTCTTCGGAGTCGGGGTCCTCCTTGAGCTGCCGGATGGCTCCGTTCACCATGGTAAGAGGGGTGCGGAACTCATGGGATATGTTCGCGAAGAAGCGCATGTCCATTTCATTGGTCCTTTCGAGGGCCTGTTTCTCAAGCCGGCTTTTGTACAGCCGGCTGGCGAGAGTCGCTATGGCCGCCGCCACTACCGATATCAGGAGAAGGTAGAGAATCTTTGCGAAGGTGCAGAACCATAAAGGCCTCAGAACCTTTATGTCCAGTCTTATCGATTGGCCTGACCCTGGGTCGGAGATGTCCATGGCCTGGACGGTGAGCGTCCTCTTCCCGTAGGGTACGCTGCTTAAGGATATGTTATGGAGGGAGCCGATGTTCGTCCACGGCCCTTTCTCCGGATCCATGAATGTGTACCTGTATTGGATGTGGTCCCGCCTTCCGTATTTGAGGGCGGAATAGGAGATCATTATGTTCCGCTGACGGTGATTGAGGCGAACCGACGGCGAAAGGGAAAGCCTTTTTTCGATTATCCCGCCTTTGGAGGGTTTTACGAGGACGTTGTTGACGAACAGTTCGTCGAAATGGAACGGCGGGGGAAGGCTCCGGTCCAGGGAGTCTTTCGGGTTGATGATCGACACCCCGTGGTTTCCGCCGAAGATCACTTCACCCTCGGGGAGCAGGGCGCCGGCGTTGTAGTTGAACTGCAGGCCTCCCAGCCCGTCGTTGGTGCTGTAGGAACTGACGGATCCGCTGTCGGGGCTGTACCGGAAAAGTCCGTTGTAGCTGCTTATCCAGACATGCCCGTCCCTGTCGGTGATGATGTCGCTCACGTCCCTGCACGGAATGTCCCTCATCCTGGAGTAAGTCTTGTGGTCGGGATTCACCAGGAAGGTTCCGGCGCCCCTGGTGCCGACCCAGATGTAACCCCTGTCGTCTTCAGCGATTGAGGTTATGTAAAGGTGGTCGTCTATGATTTCCGGGATGAGGATCTCTTCGGTGATGGTCTTCGAGGAAGGGTCGACGACGTAGAGGCTCCTTGCGTGGAATCCGCACAGGATGTTCCCGTCTTTCATCGTGGTGATGTCGCCCATGTGGGTGAGGTCGGGCTCGGGGGAATTGAAATAGGAGAGGGTCTTCTGTCCCCGCCCCAGATAGTATATCCGTCCGTTGAGCCATCCTAGCCAGAGGTTCCCGGCACTGTCGTCGGTAATCACGATGGATTGTATTACCGGGTCGTCGACCAGGAGCTTACCGTTTGTTTCATAGAGGTCGTGCCTTTCCAGGAGGGTGAACGTCTTTCCGTCGTAGGTGCATTCGGCCAGGGAATAATTGAGGTCCACCCATATGTGGTCGGAAGGGTCGACGTGGATGTTGAGTATCGAGGCGTTTCCGGAAATCCTGCTCCCGAACGCTTTGTCGAGGTCGATCCTGGAGAGGTGGCCCCCCTCCATGAGAAAGATTTCCTCCATGTCCGACACCAGATAGAGCCGGCCCTTGGAGTCGCTTGCCACCGAGGTGATGTTTTTGCCGGAGAGGCTCCGGTTGAGTCTGTAAAACCCTTCGTAAAAGTTCCGTTCATACTGGTATATGACCGAGTACCCCTGTGTCCGGTGTCCGTTCCAGATGTTGCCGACGCTGTCGATGAAAAGGGCCGATATCCCGTCATCCGCCGCAGTTTCGTTGTCGTCTATATCGAGGACGGACTTCCCGTTCCAGTCGATTTGGAGGAGGGAGGTCCCGTCATGGACGAGGAGGGTCCCCTCATCCTTTCCGGCCGCGATCGTCTGGATGTCGTTGAACGTGGAGGGGAAGGTCTCGGTCTTTCCGGTCTGGCCGTCATATCTCGTGACGGCGTTCTGCGAAGCCACGAATGTCCCCCCGTCTCCGTCGGGTGCGGTATGGTATATCCCTTCCTCGAAATTCGTCTGACGGATCATTTCGCCGGTCGTGAGGTTGAACGCGAGGGCGTACCTCGTCAGGAAAAGGACGATTTCATTCCCGAAGAACGACACGTGCTGGATTGTGGCCGAAGAGTGGAGGTCCACGATTTTCTCGAATGCCGCCTTCCCCTTGTCGAATTTCATCAGGCACCCGAGGGTCGTCACGTACAGCTCCTCCCTATGCTCATATATCCCGTTGAGAAGTTTGCTGGTGGAGGGGAGATCGTAGTGGATGAACCTTTCGCTGTCGTCGAGGGAGTTTATTCCGGAAGCCGTACCGACCCAGAGGGTTCCGTCGGAGGAGAGGAATAGGGTCTTTATCCTGTTGGTGTTTATGCTGGTCGAGTCCTCCGTGTGATAATACTGAACGTATTCGTTCCCGTTGAATTTGTTCAGGCCGCTCTCGGTCCCTATCCAGATGTATCCTTCGGCGTCTTCGGCGAAACAGGTGACATTCCGGTTCGAAAGACCGGATGACACCACCTTGCTTTCGTATGATTGGGGAATGTCTTCCGGAATCCCTCCCTTTTCGCAGGAAGCGAGGGGAAGAATGCAGGAAAGAAGGATGGCGCAAAGTGAGTGACGGGGGGCGGTCATGATTGTCGGGGAATACGTGAACTCAAATATATCAATTTTTCCCCGCCTTGACAAGACCTCCGGCCAAATGTGGATTTTTATGATAGAGGACGTACTTTTATTGTATCGGCACCGACGATTATGGTATCGGTTAAAACGTTTTTGATATTCCTTGTAAATATATGCATCTATCTTTGGGTCATGTTATTATCAACCCATTGAGTTATGATTTCATCACTTTCCGAAAAATTGTTTTTGATTGGACTGTCCATCATGCTGACGGTGTCCGCAATGGCGCAGTCCGTCCGTGTAAACGGAGTCGTGTATGATGCGGGAGGCGCACCCGTGGTGGGCGCCGCCGTATTCGTCGAAGGAACGACGGTCGGAGCGGTCACTGACGCTTCCGGAACTTATTCCTTATCTGTTTCCCCTGATGCGGTGTTGGAAGTGTCCTGCCTTGGATATGTCACCCAGACCGTTTCCGTTGGAGGCAGGAGCCGTATTGATATCACTTTGGAAGAGGATACCATGCAGCTGGACGAAACAGTCGTCGTCGGTTACGGTGTCCAGAAGAAGAGCGACGTCACCGGCGCCATATCATCATTGAAGTCTTCCGACCTGGAGAACAGGTCGGTGACGAGCGTTGTCGACGCCATGGCCGGAAAGACCGCCGGAGTTAACATCATCTCGACCGGAGGCTCTCCCGGAGAGTCGGGAACCATGATCATCAGAGGTTATTCTTCCAACAGGTCTTCACATCCCCTCTATGTCGTGGACGGCCTCAGAGTCAGGAACATCAATAACTTGGATCCCAACACGATCGAGTCCATAGAGGTCCTTAAGGACGCTTCATCCGCCGCCATCTACGGAGCTGAGGCCGGAAACGGAGTCATAATGGTGACTACCAAGAAGGGTGCTGAAGGAACGGCCAGGATAAGTTATGAGGGACAGCTCGTCCTGAACGACCTGGCGAGAGTGCCCGCCGCTTTGAACGCCAAGGAGTACGTCGACTGGCTGCTTCTGAACAAGAAGTACACCCAGAATGACATCGACGCCACCATTCAAGCGGGTCTTTGGGACGGAAGGAGCTCAACCGACTGGATAGATGTCATGACCGAAAGGGGAATGTCGCAGAGGCATACCCTCAGCGTCCAGGCGGCCGCAGGGAAGGCCACCTTCTACGCTTCGCTCGGATACACCGACCAGAATGGTATCGTGGTGGGGGACTATGATACATTCAAGCGTCTCAACGCCACCCTCAATGTCACCTACAAGGTGAAGCCTTGGCTGGAGCTGGGGAATTCCACGAACTTCTCACACAGCTCGATTCAGTCCGTAGCGGGAGGAGGATCCCTCAACGGTTCCTTCTTCGGCGCCGTGTACTGGTTCGACCCTACGGTCCGCCCGACCTACAGCCCCAACGCCCTGCCTACCTATATGCAGTCCCTCCTGGACCAGGGCAAGGTCATCCTCACCGATGACGACGGCAACTACTACGGAGTGTCCCAGCTCATATCGACCAACCCCGGAAACCCCCTCGCCACTCTGAAATCGGCAAAGAATGAGAACAAGACTCTGGGTATCCAGGGAACGGCGTACGCCACTTTCACCCCCTCCTTTGTCAAGGGCCTCGTCTACACAAGCCGTCTGGGATACAGGATCAATCAGAACAACACCTGGGGAGTGACCCGCCACTACTATGCGGCTCCGGATTCCGGGACGCAGACCAACAGCGCCAGCGTCCGCCGCGGAGGCAACACCACCACTTATTATCAGTGGGAGAACTTCGTGAACTATTCCAAGACACTCGGCGGCGCCCATGACATTTCCGCGATGGTGGGAATGTCCTACTCGCAGCAGGACACCTACAACCTTTCGGGATCACAGAGCAAACTGCGTCCCGACATCGAGGAGAATCCTCTTTTCTGGGATCTCGCCTATGCGACCTCTGATTCCGACGATCAAGTAACCGGAACCCATGACTGGGAGCGCAAGCTCTCCTACTACGGCAGGGCGAACTACTCCTACAAGAACCGTTACAACATCCAGTTCACCTTCCGTGCGGATGCCGCCGACCTGGCGATCCTCTCGAAAAAGAATAGGTGGGGATATTTCCCCGCAGTGTCGGGAGGTTGGACGATTTCCAACGAGGATTGGTTCCCGAAGAACACCCCTGTAGAGTTCGTCAAACTGAGGGCCAGCTGGGGACAGAACGGTAGTACTTCGTCCCTTAGCAACTACTCCTACGCAACGACCATAGCCACCACCGCCACCGGATACTCCTTCGACGGCAGTACCTACACGGTGTCGGCAACAACGACCGGACTGTCGAATGAAGACCTCAAGTGGGAGACTTCCGAGCAGTTGGACTTCGGTCTGGACCTCCGGTTCCTCAAGAACCGCCTCACTTTCGGAGTCGACTGGTACCGCAAGACCACCAAGGACCTCATCCTCTCTTCGGGAATCACCGTTCCTGCGGGAGCCGGAGCGAACGCTCCCGTGATGAACGGAGGTTCCGTCCTCAACAGGGGCTGGGAGTTCGAACTCTCATGGAGGGACAAGATCGG
The DNA here is from genome assembly GCA_017469845.1 of Bacteroidales bacterium. Lineage (GTDB taxonomy): Bacteria > Bacteroidota > Bacteroidia > Bacteroidales > UBA932 > Cryptobacteroides. The sequence goes on from JAFUFP010000048.1 coordinate 22,891, forward strand.
TGACTTCGGCTACAACATCAGCGCCAACTTCTCGACCCTGCACAACGAGGTGACCGAAATCCAGCGTACCGTCACCCGTTATACGGCGAACAGCCTGCAGAATTACGGCGACATCACGGCATTCGAGGTGGGACATCCCGTATGGTACCTGTGGACTTATCACACCACCGGAATCGACAAGGAGACCGGTGAAGCCTACATCGATGACACCAACGGCGACGGCCAGATCAACGTTGAGGACAAGATCGAGGCGGGCAGCGGACTTCCCGACTACCAGTACGGTATTACCGCCACTCTGAATTGGAAGAACTGGGATTTCAGGGTATTCGGACAAGGCGTCGGCGGAAACCAGATTTTCCGTGCCACGGGGCCCTACCAGCAGAATACCATAAAGTATTTTTACGACAGGACCTGGACCCCCGAGAAGAAATCCACCGCCACAATGTCTCCGATGAACATCAGCAATTACTCCTACTATGTGATATCCGACGCCTATGTGTTCAATGCGGATTACTTCAAGATCAAACAGATTCAGCTTGGGTACAGCCTTCCCAAATCGATCTGTTCCAAGATCTCCCTTTCGTCCGTCCGTTTCAGCGTCTCGCTCGAGGACTGGTTCATCATCACGCCCTACAAGGCGGGTATGGACCCTTCCATCAGTGCCAACAACACTACCGGTATGGGTGTGGACTACGGCGCATATCCGAACTACAAGAAAACCATGTTCGGCATAAATGTCACATTCTAAACTCCTAATGAACGTATACAATGAAAAAGATATTCCATATAACGATATGCTGTGCGCTGGCGGGGCTTCTGTCCGCCTGCAACAGTGACCTGCTGGACATCGAACAGAGAGGTGTCCTGGCGGAGTCCTCATACTTCCAGACTGACGAAGAGGCTGTAAGTTGTGTGGCGACGCTGTACAACTTATGGAAGGCCGAGGCTTTCGACGGGGCGCGCAACCTCGGCGTCATGTCCCCCGACGTATACAATGGAGGCGGTATCCGCAACGACAACGTGGCCGGAGAGCAACTGAATGAGTTCCGTTACACTACTGAACATAGCCAATTGTCATCATATTTCAAGCGGCTGTATACAATGATATACAATGCGAACCTCATTCTGGAACGCTTTTCTGACGATTCTGACGAGAAACTCAGGGTGAAGGCCGAAGCGAAGTTCTTCCGCGCCTACTCTAATTTCATGCTGGTGACCCTTTGGGGCACTCCCTACTACGTGGACCATGTACTCGCTTCCAGTGAGTACCAGCTTCCCAACGCCGAGTCTCCGGACATTTTCTGGAAGGCGATAGAGGATGACCTGAATGACGCCATTTCCTCCGGGAAGCTCCCTTCCAAGAAGGATATCGACGATCCCACGACCGGGCTCCGCCTTACGAAGGAATGCGCCCTCGCGTATCTTGGCAAGGCTTACCTCTGGGAGAAGAAGTACGCCGATGCGGCGAAAGTCCTCCAGCAGGTGATAGATTCCGGGAAGTATGGTCTTGTCGATGACCTCGGCATCCTCTTCCATTCCGCGGGCGACCATTGCCGGGAGTATCTGGCCGAGGCCGAGAGCCTCAATGACGTCAACAACTGGAACCGTCAGAACAACTTCTCAGGTTACTACTGGGGATGGAAGACCTCCAACTCCATCGTTCTGAACAAGAATCAGGACAAGTGGCCGTACGCCATAGGCGGATACGGTTTCGTAAATCCCACCCTCACTTTCGTCAATCTGGTCAAGAGCGTCGAAGGGGAGAACGGCAAGCGTTTCAAGAATTATTTCGTGACATGGGACTATATGGTCGAGGAGTACGGCGCCACCGCGACCAGGAACCATTTCTACAATGAAGGCTGGTTCGAGACGAAGCTCCTCCTCAAGAAGGAGGACAACTTCTCGTACGTCAGTTCATCCGGCTGGATGTACGGTCACCAGAATTTCCCCCACATGAGATATGCGGAAGTCCTTCTGATGGCTGCTGAAGCCTATCTCCAAAGCGGTGACAATACCAATGCGCTGAAGTATTTCAACCAGGTGAGAAGCCGCGCGGCGGCTCCCCTTGCCGACAATATCACCATCGATGACGTCCTCGTCGAGAGAAGGGTCGAACTCTGGGGAGAGTCTCCAGTTATCTTCCAGGATATGCAGCGCTACCGTCTCGGTGAGAAATGGTGTGGCAACCAGTTCGTCAAGTATCCGGTATATACCCTCATCGGCGACTATGCCTCCCATCCTGAAATCATCTGGTATGACAACGGATTCGAAGAGTTCGGCTTCAAGGAGAAACATTACCTTCTGCCGTACAGCAGTTCGGAAATGAGGTCCAATCCCAATCTCACCCAGAATCCGGGTTGGTAATGAGCGGAACAAAAGGAAGTGAAGAATGAAAAGACTTGTTTCTTTATTAATAATAGGTGTAGCCGGCTTGATTATGGCCCGGGGGCAGAGTGTCTCGCCCCCGGTGAGGCCGGCGGCAGGGTCTTTCAGGGCACCTGATTACGGTTCCCTCTTCTCTGTTCCGGCTCAGTATGGTTACACATACCATGAGGAAATGGTCCTGGGCGGGTCGCAGGCCAAGCTTATGACACGCATCTATCTTCCCGAAGGGGAAGGGCCATGGCCCGTGGTGGTGACAAGGACACCGTACGTCTACGGAGGTACGGGTGACAACAACGCTCTCGGACGGGAATACGCCAAGAGGGGTATCGGTTACATTCAGCAGGATTGCCGGGGCAAGGGGGGATCGGAAGGATTCTACAGCCCGAACATCTATGAGAGGGAGGACGGAATAGCCCTGTACCGTTGGCTCTGCGACCAGACCTGGTGCAAGTCCATAGGGATCTTCGGTTCTTCATATACCGCATTGACGGGGTGGATAGTCGCGGATTCCGTTCCGGACAAACTCAAGGGGATGTATCTTTCCCACTACGGTGTAGACAGGCACATCTCATGCTACAGGTCGGGACTCTTCCGTGAGGATATCATGAGCGGCTGGCTCATTGACAATGCCGAGGAAGATATCCTGCGGCCTCAGCGTACGGAAGGACAGCCGGTGGGGGAGAACTACTACGGCTTCTATCTCTACCGTCCCCAGGTGGAGGCGGATGTCGCCGTCCTTGGACAGAGACTGGATTACTACAGGGACTGGATAACCCATACGGACTATACAGACCCTTATTGGAACGAGGGTGTGTGGGGCGACCTGAAAAGGATGCCCGGTGAGATGGACGTTCCGGTTACCATAGTAGCCGGCCAGTTCGACCACCACGAAGAGGGCACTATCCTCGGATATGAAAGACTCCGCCCTGAAATCCGTGCGAAAAGCCGTCTCATCCTCGGATCCTGGAATCACAGCTTCCAGCCTACTCCGACCCATGTGCCGATGACCCATGCGAGGGATTTCAACACGACGGTCGACCAGTTCGAGTGGTTCTACAAACTTCTTGTCGAGGAAAAGGACCCGGAACATGAGGTGCTGGCATATGTCATCGAGGATGACCGCTGGGTCAATCTTGAAGATTGGCCGATAAAGAGCGGAGAAAAGAAAGAATTCTTCCTCTCGGGAGGCTCTCCCGACGGAAGGGGTTCCAGACCCCTCAAGGAAAAGAAGGGTAAAAGGGTGAAAAAAGACCGTTTGACGTATTCGTACGATCCCACGGATCCCGTATACGCCACCGGCGGTGAGACGATTTTCACGACTTCGTCCCGTAGGGGAAGCCATCCCCAGCCCGCTGTCGGCAGCAGGAATGATGTGCTGTATTTCGAGACGGAGCCGCTTGAAGAGGATATGACGATCGCCGGAGCGATCAAAGTGCTTCTGAAGGTGAGCACAGATGTCGATGACACCTGCTTCTCCTTCACTCTGAGTGAAGTCACTCCCGAGGGCGTGGCGTACAATATGCGTACTTCCATCGCGACTCTGGGTTACAGGGACGGGCTTCTGAAGCCGAGGGTAAAGTACAGGCCCCGAAAGAAAGTGGAACTTGAACTGGAGGGCCTCCCCATCATCTGGAAGGTGAAGAAGGGGAATCGCCTACGTCTCGACATCAAGTCCTCCAATTTCCCGGAATACGCCGTCCACAGCAATTATGCCGGGGTGTGGTCCGAACAGGCGGAGACGAGGGTCGCCCACCAGAACGTGTTCGTAGGGGGAAGGAAAGGTTCCCGTTTGCTGCTGCCACTTCTCGGAGAGTGATTCCGTAAGGATCTTTTTATATGATATTCACCCGACCATAGGCTTATGGCCGGGTGAATCTTCTTAAGATAACGCAAAAAAAGTGTTTCTATAGAAAAATCTTTTTATAGAAATATTTATCTATATTGCACAACTGCAAAGATTCAATGAAGGTATAACAAGATTGGTGCTCCTCTTTACTTTATCGGTGATTTATCTGGTATCTTGTAGGATGCTATTTCTTGAATATCAGCTGAACGAAGTCCGACAGGTTCCTTCTCCACACTTTCCATTCATGTCCTCCGGGATACTGCTGCCATACAACTCCCTTGTATCCGCTGCTGCCGAGTTTCCCGCAGAAATCCTTCATTCCGTCGATACGGTTGTCCTCCTCTCCACAGGAAAGGTAGATGACGTCGAAGCGGTTGTATTTCGCGGGTGTGGAATACATCCCGGGGAAATGCTCTTCCGCATTGAACGGTGCTCCGCCTATAGCGGATGAACCGATGAGTCCGGATGAGAAGATTCCGACATTGGCGAAGGTGTCGACGTTCCTGAATGCGATGTAGAACGACTGTCCTCCACCCATGGAAAGGCCTGCGACTGCCCTTCCCTTACGGTCCTTTATGACCGGATAGTTCTTCTCGATGTATGGGAGTATGTCTGAAACGAGGGAAGAGTAGTTGTCGAAGCCGGAGGCGTACTGTTTGACGTCCTGCTTGACCGGTATTCCGAGAGTCTGCGCGGCGTACTGGTTGGGATTGCCGTTGGGCATCACGACGAACATGGGTTTCGCTTTACCTTTGGCGATGAGGTTGTCGAGGATCTGGCATGTCCTTCCGAGTGTGGCCCATGCGTCTTCGTCACCTCCGCCTCCGTGGAGAAGGTAAAGGACGGGGTACTTCGTCTTCTTGTCGGTGCGGTCATATCCGTAAGGAGTGTAGACGTACATCCTTCTCGTCATCCCGTTCTCGGCTGAATAGTACCATACGTGCTCGACGTTGCCGGGCTTACTGCACTCGGCGTAATCATCGGCATATCCTCCCGGGATGAGCACCGCGTTCATGTAGCGGGATCCGTCCCTCTGGACGAATATGTTCGCGGGATCGAGCATCGACACTCCGTCCACCATGAAGGTATATGTGTAGAGTTCGGGATCTGGCTGCGGGACGGTGACGGACCATACTCCGTCTTCTCCCTGGGCCATCGGGAGAGTTTTGGTGTAACCGAGCCATGAAGGGGAAACTTCCACTTTTCTCGCTTTCGGAGCGATGAAACGGAAGGTTATGTTCCCTTCGGAGAGTTCCGGGGAAGTGACGCCGCGGCGGAACATCAGGGAGTTCATCTCCTGCGCTCCTGCGCTGAGGGATGAAGCGAGCAGTATCACTGCCGCGAAGAAGGTGAGGAATCTTTTCATATGCGTTTGATGTTTTTGTCTTTTCCGTTCGTGTGAAGAAAGGATTATTTGAGGAGTGTCTTGTATATCCAGGTGTCCAGCTCGTCAAGCCAGTTGTTTCTGTACTTGAATGTGTCGTTGTTCCCGAATCCGTGGTTTCCTGTGGGGTAGCAAAGGAGGGTCGCTCCGACGCCTTTTTCGACAAGTGCTTCGTAGTAGCGGGTGCTGTTCTTCACCGGTACCAGGAAGTCATCGCTGGCGAGGACTATGAAGGCTTCGGGGGTGTCTTTCGTCACCTGCTTTTCGTTGGAGTATCTGTCCACGAGTTCCTGTGAAGGATTCGTTCCGAGGAGATTGTCCCTCGAACCCTGGTGGGTGAAGGTTTCGTCCATCGTTATGACCGGGTACAGGAGAATCTGGAAGTCCGGTCTTGTGCGGGTGGAGGAATAGTGCGTGGCGAGGGTGGACGCAAGGTGACCTCCGGCCGAACATCCGGCTATTCCAATCTTTCTGATGCCGAGTTCATCGGCATGTGAGCGGAGATATTCCATTGCCGCTTCAGCGTCAGAAAGGGGAATGGTGTGGTTTCCGTTGGGAAGACGGTACTGGAGCATACAGTAGGTCATTCCCCTTGACGTGAACCACGGTGCGAAATCCCTTCCTTCGTAGCTCTGGGATTCACCGGCGTAACCTCCTCCCGGGCACATTATGACGCAAAGTCCGTTGTTTTCGTCTTCCCTCGGGGAGTAGATTTCAAGGAGGGCTTCAGTGAAGTCCGCTTTCTGGGGTGTGCTCCTTACTGGACCGTCATTTTCATATAGCTTGACGGTTTTTGCGGTGGGTCTCCAGAAGATTATGGCGAAGTTGGCCCTGGCGGCAGGATCCATGCCTTGTGCTCCCGAAAGGAGCGGGATGAGCGTTACGAGAACTGCTAGAAGTGTCTTTTTCATATGGCCATCAGTTTGTTATTCGGTGGTTCTTGCGGGGATTCCGAGGGTTTGGTACATTATCACTTCGGCCATCCTCTTGTGTCCGAGCGCTCCGGGATGGAGCCTGTCCTTGGCGGGGTCGGTGTAGAAGAAGGCCTGGGAGTCGAGCGAAGGGAACATGTTCACATGGGCGGCGAGGTCTACCACGCTCACGCTCCATACGGTGGAAGTCTCCTTTATGGCATTTATGTATTCGTCGAGATACAGGCCTATCCCGTTTTGGAAGAATTCATCGGGCTGGAGGTTGTTGTCGGCGAAGTCGAAGGTGCTCCTGTGCAGAGGGGTGAGGATGACGATGGGGGTAGTGGGGAAGGTCTCCTTGAGTAGCTTCATCGCGATGTTGATCCTTCCTTTGAGGGTCCCCATGTCATACTCCGGAACCCTCTTTATCCTTTTTTCCATATGGCGGGGGACGATGTTGCCAACTTCAGCCTCGGCCTCG